>JAZJYY010000192.1:0-38162 GCA_040390145.1 Pseudomonadota bacterium | reverse complement strand
GTCGTCAAGCGCTCGATCGTGGTCGCCGGCCACAAGACCAGCGTCAGCCTCGAAGAGGCGTTCTGGAACGGCATGAAGGAAATTTCGGGCCTGCGCGACATGACGCTGTCCGAACTGGTGGGCGAGATCGACTCCAACCGCCAGCAGGGCAACCTGTCGTCGGCCATTCGCCTGTTCGTGCTCGATTACTTTCGCACCCGCGCCATGGCCGCCGGACAGGATCCGAAGCCGCCGCAGACCTCCTAGCCGCTTGCCGCGGCCGCGAGCGCCCGGACAGCACGAGGCGCCCGCGGAACGGCATCACCGGAAATTCAGTAGACGAGGCCGGCGCCGAGAGCCGAGCCTTTTCGAGCGCTGAAGCCAGCGACCGATACGCCTCGCAAGCCGGAGAATGATTGCGCAGGATCAATACCCCCTCGCCTTTCCGGCCTTCCAAGGGATTTCAGGCGATTGGGCTGAGCCCGTTGCATTGACCGGCGCCGGCCGGAACCGGACCGGCTGTTTATAATCGCTCTAAGAAGCGGCCTCATCTCGACCACCGAGCTTGACCGGCCCGCCGCCGGTTGGAAATACAAACCATGACTGAACAGAACGGCGCTCGTCTGCCAATGCCGCTCGGACTGGCCAAGCGCGGCTTTTCGGGCGTGATCCAGCACCTCGCTGCCGGCGAAGCCGGCTCGGCGCTGTCGGCCGATGAACTCGAAAGCCGGTTGATCGAACTCGGCTTCGTCGAAGGCGCCAGGGTCGAAGTTCTGCACGAGGGCATTGTCGGCCGCGATCCGATCGCGATCCGCGTCGAGAACGTCACGATCGCGGTGCGCCGGCGCGAGGCCATGGCCATTATTGTCGCCTGACGTAACCGGAAATTGTTTCATGGAAGCTCCGCTGATGCATCTCGCGCTGGTCGGAACGCCGAACAGCGGCAAGACCTCGCTGTTCAATGCGCTGACCGGCAGCCGCCAGAAGGTCGCGAACTACCCGGGCGTCACGGTGGAGCGCAAGGAGGGCTCGTTCGTCACCCCGTTGGGGCGCCAGGTGTCGCTGGTCGATCTGCCCGGCACCTATTCGCTGCGCGGCCGCAGCCCGGATGAGGAGATCACCCGCGATATCGTGCTCGGCCGCACCAAAGGCGAGGCGCTGCCCGATCTCGTGCTCTGCGTCGCCGATTCCACCAACCTGCGGCTGACGATCCGTCTCCTGCTCGAACTCAAGCGCACCGGCCGGCCGCTGATGCTGGTGCTCAACATGTTCGACATCGCCACCCGCCGCGGCGTCACCGTGGACGTGCCGCGCCTCTCCGAGGCACTCGGCGTGCCTGTCGTCACGTCGATCGCGGTGCGCAAGGGCGGCACATCCGAACTGTTGCGCCGCACCGACGAACTCATCGCCGCGCAGGCCCCGCAGCCGGCACAGGCGAATCTGTGGCAGCCGCTGACGGTGGCGCAATTGCGCGCCACCCAGCGCGAAGCCGACCGCATCATCGCGGCGACCATCAGCCTGCCGGCCCGGCCCGACACCTGGACCGCGCGGATCGACGCCGTGGTGCTGCATCCGGTGGCGGGGCTCACGATCCTGGCGCTGATCCTGTTCGTGATGTTCCAGGCGGTGTTCGCCTGGGCGGCGCCGCTGATGGAGCTTCTGGCCTCGGCGTTCGGCGCCCTCGGAGGGCTGGTGCACGACACATTGCCGGCGGGGCTGCTGCAGAGCTTTCTGCAGAATGGCGTGATCTCCGGCGTCGGCAGCGTCATCGTGTTCCTGCCGCAGATCATCATCATCTTCCTGTTCATCCTGCTGCTGGAAGATTTCGGCTACATGGCGCGCGCGGCCTTCCTGATGGACCGCATCATGGGCGGCGCCGGCCTGCACGGCCGCGCCTTCATTCCGCTGCTGTCGAGTTTCGCCTGCGCCATCCCCGGCATCATGGCGACGCGGGTGATCGATAACCGCCGCGACCGGCTCACCACCATCCTGATCGCGCCGCTGATGACCTGTTCGGCGCGGATTCCGGTCTATACGCTGATCATCTCGGCCTTCATCCCCGCCAGACAGGTCTGGGGATTTGTCAGCTTGCAGGGCCTCGTGATGTTCGGCCTCTACGTGGCGGGCATTGCCAGCGCGCTCGGCGTATCGAGCCTGATCAAATTCTTCATGTGGCGCGACTACGCGCCGGCACCGTTCATGCTGGAACTGCCCGACTACAAGATGCCGCGCCCGCGCAGCATCGCGATCGGCGTCTACACACGCGCCGTCATGTTCCTGCAGCGCGCCGGCACCACGATCTTTTCGATGATGGTGCTGATCTGGTTTCTGGCGTCGTTTCCGCAGCCGCCGGCCGGCGCCACGGATCCCGCCATCAACTACAGCCTCGCCGCCATGATCGGCAAGGCGCTGGAACCGTTGCTGGCTCCGGTCGGCTTCAACTGGCAGATTGCCGTCGCCCTGATCCCGGGCATGGCGGCGCGGGAAGTCGCGGTCGCAGCGCTCGGCACCGTCTATGCCATCGAGGGCGGCAAGGAAGCGGCCGAACAAATCGGAGCGGTGCTGGCGACGAAATGGAGTCTTGCCACCGCGCTGTCGCTGCTGGCCTGGTTCATCTTCGCGCCGCAATGCGCCTCGACGCTGGCGGTGATCCGGCGCGAAACCGCCAGTTGGACGTGGATGTGGGTCACCTTCGGCTATATGTTCGCACTGGCCTATGCCGCGAGTTTTGCGACCTACAATATCGCCAGGGCACTGGGCGCGGGCTAGCCGCCAACCGGCGTGCCTTGCCTGCATCGGCTAGTCATCGAACACCACGACGCCGCGCAGATTTTTGCCCGCTTCGAGATCGGCATAGCCGCGGTTGATGTCGTCGAGACGGTAGGTGCGCGTGATAAGTTCTCGCAGCTTCAGGTCACCCTTGCGGTAGAGCGCCAGCAGTTCGGGAATCTGCAGACGCGGACTGGCAAAGCCATACACCGCGCCCATGATGGCCTTCTGGCTGACGAACAGTTCCAGTGGCGGGATCCTGATTTCCGTCACGGTGTCCGGCGTCAGTGCGGTGACCACGACGTTGCCGCCCCGGGCGGTGGCGCGGAACGCCGGCAGCAAGGTCGAGGGCGGATCGATGCAGACAAAGGCATGATCGACGCCGATTCCGTCCGTCAGATCGTGCACCGCGCGAATCAGCGCATCGCCTTCCGCCTGGATGCCACGCGTCGCGCCGAACTCGCGCGCCCAGTCGAGCTTGGCCGGCACGATATCGGCGGCGATGATCATGGCGGCGCCGCACAGCCGCGCGCCCTGGACCACGTTCATCCCGTCACCGCCGCAGCCCACCACCAGCACGCTTTCGCCAGGCTGCACCCGCGCCCGCTGCCGCGCGGCGCCGACGCCGGCGGGCACGCCGCAGGCGACGAGGCTGGCCAGATCGAACGGGATGTCCTTGCCGATCACGACGACGGACGCCTGGTCGACGACGGCGCGCTCGGCGAAGGCGCCGATCATGCAGAAGGCGCCGACCGCGACGCCATTGCCGTCACGTCGGCGAAAGCTGCCGTCGAGTTGCGGCCCCTGCGTGATGCGCGCGCCCTCCGCGCACAGATGATGCAGTCCGCGCCGGCACCAGTGGCACTTTCCGCAGCGGGGGATGAAGGTCAGAACGACGTGATCGCCGGGCTGGATGCCGACGACCGCGCCGCCGGTTTTTTCGACGACGCCGGCGGCCTCGTGGCCGAGCACCATCGGCCGCATGGCGACGCGGCGTTCGCCGCGCATGACATGATAATCGGTGCGGCACAGGCCCACTGCGGCAACGCGCACCAGCACCTCGCTGGGTCCCGGAGGATCCAGCATGATGCGCTCGATCGAGAGGGGAGCGCCGACCTCACGAAAAACGGCCGCGAGCGAGTCCATGATTGATGGTGCATCATCGCCGGGGATTTGCAAACCCGCGGCGCCAGGACGGTCGCCTCCCCATGTCACGGCCTGGGGTGCGGACGACCGAGCGCCTCGGCGATACGCCCCAGCGTGTGCGCGGTCGCCTCCGATATCGCCGCCTTTCGCAAGCCGAGTTGTTCCGTGGCGCGCGTTTGCAGAATACTGGCCAGTCCGTGGACGACCGACCAGGTGAACAGCGCATCAAGATCTACGTCCGCATCCGACTTGCGACCCGGCAAGCGCGCAATCGTCTCCTTGAGTGTCGCGAACGCATGCTCCGCCTTGGCCATCATCTCGGGATGCTCGGCGGGGTCCGGCAACGGCGTGCCGAACATCAACTGATAATGCAGCGGATGCTTTCGGGCATAGTCCAGATAGGACCGGCCGAGATTGCCGAGATCCATATAGGGATCTTCGCTGCGCGGCCGCTTTTCGAGATGCTCGGCAAAGCCCGCATAGGCGCGCCCGACCACCTCGGCGAGAATATGCTCGCGGCTGGGGAAATGCTTGTAGGGCGCCTGATGCGACACCCCGAGGCGTCGTGCCACATCCCGAAGACTCAAGGAATCGACCCCACCCTTTGCAATGATCGCGAGCGCCTGCTTTACGCAGGCCTCACGCAAATCCGCTGTCTTGCTGTCCCTTGCCTTCATTCTGATGCCGCGTCATGCCCCCCATTACGACGCCCATTATCCGGCTGCGGGCGAGCCGCGGCAAGGGAAGCAACGAAGCTTCGAGAAATTTCGACAGGAAACCCGGTCGCACCGTCAAGCGGCGGCCGAGCGCGCCGCGCGACCACCTCCGGGCTCTCGGCCGACCCCATCCGCATGTCGGCGCGGACTTCGAACCCGCTTCGAACGGGGCCCGGAGCGGAAACGACGACATCAACGCCGGAAGGGGCCAGTTCGAGCCGCAACCCTTCCGCGAACGTCTGGATGAAGGCTTTAGTCGCTGCGTAGGTGGCGGCGCGGGGAACGCCTTGAAACGCCACCAGCGAACTCATGAGGATCAAGCCGCCTCGCCGCCGGGCTACGAACCTGTGGGCAAAGTGATGGGAGAGTTCAACGACCGCGCGGCAGTTGACGTCGACCATATCCAGTTCGCGGTCCAACGGGTTACCGACGAACGGTCCGGATGTACCGAATCCGGCGACGGCTGCCACCAGTCCGATATCGAGACCGTCCGTTGCCGACACCAGCGCAGGGACCGCGGTGCGCTGCCCGAGATCGAGGGCGAGCGACCTTGCTTCAATCCGGTGCTGTCGCGTCAGATCGGCCGCCACCACCTCAAGCACTTCACGGCGACGCGAGACGAGAACGAGGTTCAACCCGGCTTCCGCCAGTTGCCCGGCGATCGCCTTGCCGATGCCATCAGACGCTCCGGTGACCAGCGCCCACGTCCCATACTTCGAGCGCAGGCGTCGCTGGTGGGCTGTACCGGCGGAGTTTCCTGTTCCTGACATTGGAGAAGATTTTGAAAGCGATTTCGCCTCCCACGCGCTTGCCTGTCCCTTGCTGGGAATGATATATCGGCTTGGTAGACAGTGTCAACCTCTGGAGGCCGTGCGTGCCCCCCGCCATTTTCGCACTCGCCGCGGTGAACATCGCGATCGGTACCCAGAGTTTCGTATTCGCAGGACTGCTATCCGAACTGGCCAGCGATCTGGCGGTCTCGGTCGGCACCGCCGGCCTGCTGGTTCCGGCGGCATCGATCACCTTTGCGGTGGCAGCCCCATTCGCCGCCTCGCTGGTATCCAGGCGCGAGCGAAGAGAGGTGATGGTGGCGGGTTTGGTAATGCTGGCGTTCTGCAACGCGATGAGCGCATGGGCGCCCAGTTTCAGCTGGCTGTTTGCCTTGCGCGTGCTCGGCGGCATCTTCACCGCCTTCGTCGGCTCGCTCGCGACCATTGCGGTGACGTCGCTGGTGCCGCCGCAACGACGCGGCCGGGCTTTTGCCATCGTCGTCGGCGGGCTGACCGTGGCGCTCGCGCTCGGTGTGCCCATCGGATCGGTGGTCGGCGGCTATTTCGGCTGGCGCACGACTTTCAATTACTCGGCAGCGGTTTGCACACTGTCGGCCCTGATCGTTCTGTTCGGAGTGCCGCGGATCGATCCGGTGCCCGGGCCGCCCGCGGCGTTTACGTCGCTGTTGAGGAGCGGGGCGATTATCCGCGTTTTCGGCTTAATCGTCGTTGGATTTGCCGCGGCGTTTACGGTCGTTTCGTACCTCGGGCCGATCATCAACAGCCTGACCGGCATGACAGGCGCGGGCGTCGGCGCGCTGCAGGTCTTTATCGGCATCGGATCATTGCTTGGCCTCGCCGTCGGCGGCATGGCTGCCGACCGCAACCTCATCCGGCCTGGCTTGATTTCGACTTTCGTGATGATGACGTTCGTTATCGGCGCCTATTCGTGGGCGCTCAGTCAGCCTCCGCAGTCGGTCGCGCAACCGGTCGTCGCCGGACTGATCCTCTTGCTTTCGTCGACGATGTTTGCCGCGGTGCCGATGAATCTCGCCCAGCTTGCGCAATTGGCTGGACCGGCAACGCCGGTCGCGCTGGCACTCAGCGGGTCGCTGGTTTCATTCGGCCAGGGCGTCGGCGCTGTCTGGGGCGGCGTGATCAACGATCATATCGGTATGACGTGGCTGGGAAGCGGTGGCGCTGCGCTGGCGGTTTGCGGCGTCGCGCTGGCGTGCCGGATCCCGGCAGAAGCGGGAGATCGCCATGGACACCGCTAGCGTCTACGTCTCGATCACCGGTCTCCGGCTCAAGCGGCGGCGGCACCTGCTGCGATTCTGGTGGCACGCCATCCGGTCAATGGCCCAGGCGCGGAAGGCGCCCGGAAATCTGAGCGCGGAAACGCGGACCATCGACGGGGTCCATCACACGCTGTCAGTCTGGGTCGATGAACAAGCGATGCGAAGGTTTCTTGTCTCAGGTGCGCATCGCAGCGCGATGAAGGCATTCCGTGCCATCGCTACCGGTCGGACACTGGGGTATACGACGGATCACCCTCCGGATTGGGATGCCGCCCGCCAGCGGTGGCTATCCGAAGCGCGAGAAGTCTGATCGCATGACCTCAGCGGAGTTCAGAGTCCCGCCGGTGCCGCCTCAAATCACCTGAAATAATCGACAACGAGATGAACGTCGGAAGGCGGTGCAAGCGTGCCGTTCAGGCTCGCATCGATCACCCGGCGGCATGCCTCGACGGCCTCGTGGTCGCCGAGATCGTTGGCGGCTTCGAGAACGAGCCAGGCCGTATCCACGGAGGAAGCGTCCGGTTTCGGCTCACCGGTAGCAACGCCGAAGCGTTCGCGTGAAGCTGGGCCGAATGAGAACGCCTTCATCGCCGATATCCCCAGCCTGTCTCGGATCGCCAGCTCATCGCACGGCAACCGCGGGCTGCCGCTTCGGGCCCGCATCGGGATCCCCGGCGTTCTTGCGGGACTGATAGAATTCCAGAACGCTGCGCGATGTCTTGACGTTGAGGCGGCCGAATTCGCCTTCCAGCTCCCGCAACTCGCTCGCGGTAATGCGGTGATCCTTGGCGCCGAGAAACAGCAGCGCCATCGTGGTCGCCCACGAGAAATCGAGGGCCTTGGCCAGGATCAGCAGCGTCTCCCGATTCTTGTCCAGCATGGCGCGCTCGATCACGTCGCCCGGCAACGAACACAACAAGGACAGTCCGATCGTGACCTCGTCGAGCTTATGCGATCTGGCGTACAGCGATATGCTGTTTTCGTTCAGATTGCCCTGGCGATGCTGCGCCGTCACCAACCGCTTGGCGACGAAATAGCTTCGCGAAACCGGGCCGAACTTGGATTGCAGTTCGCCCGCGACATCGGACATCGTGGACTGGATCTCGTCGACCATGGCCGGCCGCTCCTGCTCCAGCCGCTTCCTGACGTCGTCGGAGGCCTTGGCGATCAGCTGCTGGAAGATATGCCTGGGGATGTCCTCACGCAGACCGAGTTGCTCGGCGAGAATGGAATCGCCTTCGGCGCGCTGGATCATGTGCAGGAAGCCGAAATCCGAGAAGCGGGCGCCGCTGTTGGTGGCAACGGAGTTCACCACCTCCTGGTCGCCGCGGGTCACCAGCACGTCGGTGACGGTCTCCTCGAGCGATCCCCGCTTCGAGATCGCGAGCAGATGGGGTTGGCTCTTGGTGCAGACGTTGGCGACCAGCGCGTAAGGCTCAAGCCTTTCGGACTCCTGCAGGATCGGGCCGGCGACATCGATCGAATCGTCGAAAGCGAGCTTGTGGATGATATTGACCGGTGCCTTGTCGAAGCGGGCCAGCCGCCGCGCCAGCTGGGCTCGGGCCGCCACTTCGATCTCGTCCGCCAGCCGTCCGATGACCTCGCCGAAGGTCCAGATTTCATCTTCGCTGTAACGGCCGGTGATCATCAGATCGGTGGTATGCCACAATGCCCGGATGCGGCTCTCGGCGGTTCCCCGCGACACCGCGTGGTCGAGATCCGTTAGAAACGACTTTGCCCCACTCATTTGCTTCAGACCCTGGATCGCAACAAGCCCGCGCAAATCTGCGCGCGGTGGAACTCTACCGCGCAAACCCGAGTTTTCCGTAAAGTTGGCGAAGAAGTATTATCTCTAAAAATTCGCTCAAATTGCCGGGAATTCGTTGATCTTTGTGCGCCTGACGCGGCCTTGGCCTGCGCTCCGGCAGGCCGGGACCGGTGCGATTTCTCTGCTGTTCGCACCCGGCGCTTTTGGAAACCCACGGCAAAACGGCGGTTACTGTGGTGGCGTCAGTACCAGCGGCGGCGGCAGCCGCTGCGGCGGCAGCCTCGGTGGCCGCGCAGGACCCGGCGCCGGTTTGACCTCGATGGGGGGCGGCAGCGGTGCCGCCTGTTGTCCCGCGACGGAAGCATTTGGACTGGCAACGACCGGGCTTGCCGCGCCGGGATTCGGCGCGACCGGAATTCGTGCCGCCGGCATTGCCGCCCCGGGAGCCGGCGCGACGGTTGGCGCAGAAGGAATGGCAGCCTTGGCCTTGGGCTGCAGCCGCCGCGGATCGCGACCGGGAATCGGCACCTCGGAAGTGGGCAGGCCGGGCAATGCCGCGTCCGGCGTCCCCGACGGCGCCAGGGCCGCTGGTGGCAGCGCGGCGGGAAGCGGCGGGGGCGGCTCGCCACGCTCGATCGCATCGAGCCGTCGGGTTTCGCGGTCGATCGCCCGCACCGCCAGCCATGACGACAGCGCCGCGACATCGACGGTGCGATCGAGCGCGTCGGGCGGGCCCGCGGCGAACAGCTGAATTTCCGGACGGCCGCTCGCCGACCCGGCCGCCGTCGAAACGAGGCTGGCGCGGATGTCGGCCTGGTCGGCCGGAATATCGTATCCGCCGGATACGATGGCGCGGGCGCCTTCCGCATCGAGCGTGGTCACCCCGACGCGGAGCCGGCCGTCCCCGATGCTGAACGGAATCTGCGCCGACTTGACCGACAGGGAGCCTGCCGACAGCACCCGCTCGACGATCTGCCGCAGCTTGACGTCATCGGTCGCCTGTCCGCCGTCGCTGGCGCGGATCGCGGCGTCGAAGGCGCGCGGATCGAGCCCGGCAATCGCGGCCGATTCCAGCGTCACCGTCCCGTTGCCGGAGAGCGCGCCGGTCAGCGCCGACGCGCTGCGGCCCTGGCTTGCCAGCGTCATCTGCACCCCGGCGCGGCCCGCCGGCATCTTCAGCCCGCGATAGCTCAGCGCCGCGCCGTCGACGCCGCTGAGCTGAACCCGCGCGTTCAAGGCAATGCCGTTGCCGGTCTGCCTGGCGTCCAGACTGGCGTTGGCCTCGCCGCCGCCGATCTTTCCGGTGATGGCTTCGAAGCTCACCGATTGCCCGTCGCCCTTGAGTACACCGCTGAACGGGCGCAATTCACCGCCGCCCGGCAGCGTGCCGCGCAGCGCCTGAAACGCGATGCGGCCGCGCCAACCTTTCGAGAAACCGGAACCGAGCGGCTCAGCAGCGTCGTGCCCCGCGGCGCCAATGGCGAGCGCAAACGCCGGCGCCAGATCGAGCGTATCGAGGCCAATCTCGCCCTCGACATTCTTTTCGTCGCCGAGCACCAGCGCCACGCGGCCGCGCAGCCGCGAGCCCGCTATCGTGCTCTCCAGATCGTCGAAAGCCAGCCGGTTGCCGAGCAACGACACGCGCGACGACAGGCCGATGTTCTGCGCCAGCCTGTCCGATGCCTTGAGGTCCAGCAGCGGTCCGAGATCGGCGCTGCGAACCTTCAGATTGACGCTGGCCTTCGGCTCGGCCGCCCACGGCTCAGCCGTGCCTTCCGCCTCGGCGTCGAGGCCGGTACCCGACATCTTCACTTTCAGCCGCAACGGCGCGCCCCATATACCGGTCGCCGAGCCTTCGAATTGCGCCGGGCCATCGCCCGCCGTAACCGCGCGATCCAGTCCCAGCGCCACGAGCAACGGACGGCCCTGCCCCGATGACAGCCGGGATTCGAGACTGAACTCGCTGCGCCCGAGCGCCGCCAGATCGATGCCGTTGAGCGCCGTGATGACGGGCTTTGCGGCGATCGTGACCACGCCCTTGAGCTGGGGCGCATCGAGATCGAACACGGCGCGCGCATTGGCGCGATCGGCCGGCTGCGCTGATTTATCCAGGTCGAGCGACAGCTTGAGGCGCGCCGGGCCGGGACTGGCCCCCAACGCATTGATCCGCGCCGCCAGCGCCGGCGCCAGCGGTGAGATCAGGGCAGTGATCTGGCCGAGCGACGCGGCGCTCGAATTCAGCGTCAGTTTTCCCGATGTATTGACGCGATCGAAACTCCCGGCGCCTTCCAGCATCACCTGGCTGGCCTGACCGACCTTCAGCTGCTCCAGCGCGAACGATTTCGGGCCGTAGCCGACCTTCACCATCAACGGCCGCAGTTCCTGACCGGCCGATGTCGCGCGGCCGACATCGAGCGTCAGCCGCGCCTCGTCAGGCCATTCGGCCTGCGGCCCCGCCAGCGAACGCGCCAGCGCGGTTGCCGCATCGAGATCGAGACGCTCCGCTTTCAATTCGGCATCGATCCGCGAACCGCCCTTACCAGTCCCCTTGGCCGTCGACACCTCAACCCGCCCCTCGACGGCGCCGCCGTCGATCTCGGCTTTCATGGCTTCGATCGCCACGCGATCGGGGGCCACGGTCAGATCGCCGCGCAGCCGCAGCGGCTTCTGGCTGCGATAGACCACCTCGCCACGGCCCTGCAGCCAGGTCACCAGCGCGTCCGGATCGGAGGAATCGACGCTGAGCGCGCCCGTAAAGCTGCCGGGTTGCGGGTTCGAGCCGCTTAACGTGACACGGGTCGCGCCCGGCGCCCGAAATTCCAGCCGGTCGATCGTCCATGCTTGGGCCGCCTGCAGCGTAGCGGCAACGTTCTGCAACGGGCGGCCGCCCAGCATGATCTGCTCGGCGCTGAACTCGATTTGCGCCGGTAACGGTGTGGTCTGCGGAATCGCCGCCATCAGTGCGCGCAATTCCGGCAATAGCCGAACCGGCTCGGCGGAGCTGTTGGCCTTGGCGGCGAATTTGTCGGCGTCGAGCTGCCGCGCCGACAGATTGGCACGCAGCAGCGGCGACGCACCGAAGCGGATGTCACCAGCGCCTGCCAGCCGCAACGCGCTGTCTTCCGCGCCATAGACCACCTCGAGCTGCTCCAGCCGCGCCGCGGACGGATCGGCCTTGCCCTTGGCGGAGATCCGCCACGGCGTGATGGGAACACCGCCATCGGCCTTGAGGCCGGCGGGAGCCGCCAGCACCAGCGCGCCCTCGAAGCGCGGCGCGCGCGCCTCGAACGACAGCACGCCGTCGAGATCGGCCGACAATGCCCGCGCCCCGGGATCGATGTTGAGATGGACGCGGGTGCCGTTGCCGTCGGCAGTCTGGCCGGATGACACCCGGAACGGATAGCGCGTGCCGGATACGGCAAATTGGCCGTCGCCGCGCACCGAGCCGGCCAGTGAGCGCACATCGCCGCTGAAGGCGATATCGGTCAGCTCCAGCGTGCCGCGGCTCGTCGCATCATGCAGCGCGATGCGGCCGGTCAGGTTCAGCCGGTCGATCGCCAGCGATCCCAGATTGAATTTTCCGGTCGAGGCCGGCCAGTCGATCCGCCCTTGCGGATCCAGGCCGAGATCGAGCGCCATGCCATTGACGGTCAGTTCGGTGGCGCGCAGTTCACCGCGCATCAGCGAGCCCAGGCTGAACTCGACGTCGAGCTTGTCGGCGCGCACCTTGCCGAGGTCATTGGCGCCGCCGACCACCACCGAGCGCAAATGCAGCGACGGCGCCGGCAGCAGGCGGGCATCCAGCTTGCCGGCGAAACGTACCTGGGCGCCGATCACCCTGGTGGCCTCGGCCTCGAATTGCGGCCGGAACTGGTTCCAGTCAATGAAGTACGGGCCGATCAGCGCGGCCACCAGCGCAATGATAAAGGCAATCGCCAGTCCGAGCAGCGTCGTCTGCACGGCGTCTCCCTTTGGGCACGCCCCGGCGCGATGGCGGCCCGGAACGGCCCACCCGCCGCACGCTGAAATCAACGCCGGAGCAGGTCCATATATAGAGGCAACTATGGCGAAGTCACAGCATTGCCTGCGACGGCTTCGCGCAGGAAGCCGTCAGGACGCTTTTACCAGCTGGCGGGCAGCTGCTTGAGGCCGCGCAGCACGAAAGTCGGCCGCCATTCCGGATTCTCGGCGTCATCCAGCTTCAGGTCGGGCAGCCGCCGTAGCAGGGTCGCGATCGCCACCTCCGCCTCGAGCCGCGCCAGCTGGGCGCCGAGGCAGAAGTGAATGCCGCCGCCGAAAGACAGCGGACGGACATTCGGGCGGGTCATGTCGAGGCGGTCCGGCCGGTCCGGATAAACCGCCGGATCGTGGTTGGCCGAGCCCAGCAGGCAGAGCACGCTTTCCCCCTTCGGGATCTTTTTGCCGCCGAGGTCGTCGATGTCTTCCAGCGCCACCCGGCCGGTCATCTGCACCGAGGAATCGTAACGCAGGAATTCCTCGATCGCGTTGGTGATCAGGGCCGGATTGGCCTTGAGCAGGGCCAGCTGGTCGGGATTGCGATGCAGCGCCAGAAGACCGTTGCCGATCAGGTTGACCGTGGTTTCATGCCCGGCGCCGAACAGCAGGACGATGTTGGCGGTAAGCTCCTCGTTGGTGAGCTTGCTGCCCGCTTCCTCCGCCTGCACCAGTTGCGTCGTCAGGTCATCGCCCGGATGCTTCCGCCGCAGCTCGAACAGCTGCTGGAAGTACATCTCGGTCATCGCGTTGGTGGCGTTGCCCTGCTTGATTTCTTCCGGCGACAGCGGCACCGGCTCAAGGATGCGTCCGCTGTTGCGCGAACCGGTATAGAACAGCTCGCGGTGTTCCTCCGGGATCCCGAGCATGTCGCAAATGATGGTGACCGGGAGCCGGAAAGCGAAATCCTCGATCAGCTCCATCCTGCCCTGAGGAATGATCCGGTCGAGCGTCTCGTCGACGATCTGCTGGATGCGCGGGCGCATATCCTCGACCCGGCGCGCGGTGAACGCCTTCACCACCAGCCCGCGCAGGCGGGTATGGTCGGGCGGATCCTGCTGCAGCATCGTCAGGCTGAAGCCGCGGAACACCGGCTCGTTCATGATGTCGGGGCCGTAGCGGCGCCTGGTGCGCTCGGGATAATCCTTGCCGAAGCGCTTGTCGCGCAGCACCAGGCTGGCCTCGGCGTGACGGCTGGCGACATACATGCCGAGCGGCGTCAGGTGCATCGGGTCGGTGGTGCGCATCCGCGCGTAGTGCGGATAGGGATCGCGAATGAACTCGGGCGACAAGGGATTGAACAGCGGCGCGCTGCTCGCGGCCTGAACATGCTCGTTCATGGGGACCTCAATTCGTTCTCGCGCTCACCATCCGCACATTTGGGGCGGATTGGCGTCCTCGGGCGGGACCGGTTGACGTCCGGGCCACTTGCAATTGGATACAGTGTTGTATCGAGTTGCATTCTGACCTAAATTGGAGCGATGTCAAGAGTTCGCACACGACCGACCCGGGACGATACCTGCGAGAAGCTGTTCGAGGCGGCCGCGCGCGTGTTCGAGGAACAGGGCATCGGCGGGGCCAGCATCGAGGCCATCGCGGCCGCGGCCGGTTTTTCGCGCGGGGCGTTCTACTCGAATTTCAAGAGCAAGGACGAGTTGATCATCGCGATGCTGGAGGACCATGTCGATCAGTCGATCCGGCGCCTCCACGATATGCTCGCCAGGCACAAGACCCTTCCGGATTTCATCGATGCGCTCAAAAGCATGGACCGCAGCCTGCAGGATCCGCTCGGACGTTCGCCGCTGCTGCACATGGAGATGATCCTGTTCGTGGCACGCGCCGAAAAGCGCCGGCCCGAACTCGCCAAGCGGCTGCGCGCCCGCCGCAAACTGATCGCCGACATCGTCGAGACCACTTCGAAGAACAGCGGCCGAAGTCCGGCGCTGAATCCGGCATGGACGGGGGCGGTTGTTTTGGCGATGGAGGACGGCTTTCGCCTGCACCGCCTGATCGATCCGGAGACCACGCCGGCCGACAGTTTTCTGCGCGCCATCGGCGACCTGCAGCGGGCGATGGGGATCAAGCCGGCCTGACCGAAGGCGTCAGGCGGAGCCGTGCGCCTTGTGCATCTGGCCGGCAACGGCGCGCACCTTGCGGGGCGAGGCCTGCCAGATCGCGACCGCGGACAGCAGGCTCACCGCGATCCCGATCGCAAACGCAATGGTGTAATTGCCGGTGAGGTCGTGCAGCCAACCGGTGAGCCAGGGACCCGCGGCGCCGCCCGCCAGCGCCGCCAGCATGATGGTCCCGAAAATGCTGCCATACTGCTTGCCCTGAAAGATCTCCAGCACCACCGCGCCCATGATCGAGGTCAGGCCGTAGCCGAGCGCGCCCTGCGCCAAAATCATCAGGTAGACCAGCAGCAGCGTCGGATAGAATTTCAGCGCGATCAGCGCCGCAAAGCAGATCGCAAAGCCGAGGCAGCTCACCGCCCAGATCCATTCGCGGCCCACCCGGTCCGACAGGTGCCCTAGCCAGATCTGGCCGGGAATGCCGAGCAGGCTGACCACGCCCAGGGCCCACACCCCGACGGTCGGGCTGAAGCCGATATCGAGCAGGTATTTGGTCTGGTGCACCTGCACCGCATACCAGATGTACAATCCGCAGAAATAGCCTGATGCGATCCACCAGAAGCGCGCGGTGCGCAGCGCGCGCGCCAGCGTCCAGTCGGTGCCGGCCCAAACGGGATCGACGATGTTGGAAAGCGGCTTTGCCGATGTCGCGGTCGGTGCGGCGTCGCCGTCCGGCAACAGGCCGATATCCTCCGGCCGCTTGCGCAGCAACAGGTTGATCGGCGCCAGCACGACCAGAATCATGATGCCCATCGCGGTGCAGGCGGTACGCCAGCCGGTCTGCTCGATCATCAGTTGCACCCACGGCAGCAGGGTGACGGAACCGATGCCGACGCCGGCGAAGGCGAGGCCAATGGCGAGGCCGCGGCGGCGAATGAACCAGTTCGGCAGAAACAGCGACTGGCCGGAATAACCGAGACAGACGCTGCCGGCGCCGACCATGACGCCGATGGTCAGATACAAATGCCAGGGCTGCGTCGTCAGCGGCGCCAGCAGCAGACCTGCCGCCATCAGCGCGACGCCGAGTTCCATCACTCCGCGCGGGCCGAAGCGATCCATCATGCGGCCGATCAGCGGGCTGACCGCGGCGGAAACGATAAAACCGAACGAGAAGGCGCCCGCGGTAACGCCGCGTTCCCAGCCGAACTCGTCGACGATCGGCGGGAAGAACAGCGAAAAGGCAGTGCGCGCATTGACGCCGATCGCCATGGTGACGAACGTCACGACGACGATGACCCAGCCGTAGAAGAAGGGAAGCCGCATAGGTAGCTCGTCGTTCCAGGGGGCGGGTTGAACCCCGGTTCTTCGGAACATCCCGCGAGCAAGGCGTCAAGGCCCCTGCCCGCCGTCGATTCATCGATGCGGTCGATCGCCGCATCGGACGACGAAATCAGGAACGATGCAGGGCCTGTTCGCTTGGTTAGGTGGGACCAGACACATCAAAGGAGAGAAACATGAAGATCGCAACCATGGCCTTCGCTTCGGCACTGGCATTATTCGGAACCGCCGCCCTGGCGCAGAGCGGAGGCATGCAGCAACCGAGTTCACAGGGCGCCCCGACCGGCGCGGCCGTCGACAGCATGGGCAGCGGCACTACCCCGGGAGCCGTCAAGAGCGGCACTTCGGCAGGCGGGGCCGCATCCATGAACAACGGCAATGTCGGTGCCACGACGGGCGCCGGCAGCGGCGCCATGATGCGGCCGGGCACGGGAGCCAGCGAACAGGGCGCTCCCACAGGCGCCGCCGTCAACAGCCGTGGCGACGCCACGACACCGGGCGCCGTGAAGGAAGGTACCAGCACGACGCGCTGAATCCGATAGCGACGCTAGACCAGGAATGCCGGCGGCAGTGCATGCCGCCGGCATTTTTGTTCCTGATGTCGGTTCTTCGACTGTTCAGCTACCAGGCGTAACGCAGCCGCGCAGTGCCGACATAGGTCTGCGAATGCGCAGCCTGCTCGGTGTCGAATTTGCCGGCGACCGAGATGCCGTTCCGGAAGCTGACCTCCGCGACCGCCGAGGCCAGCAATGCATCGTGCACCGGCGTGGCACCGAGCACCGTGAAGGTCGATCCCGGCAGCGACTGGAAGGCGGCGATCATGCGGGTGTCGGACCAGTTGTCGTGAGCCCAGGCCGCGCGGCCGCGCAGCGCCAGCACCGCCCCCGGGTACAACAACATGGAACGGTCGACCCAGGCGCCCAGTTCGGTGCGTGTCGTGGTCGTGGTGTGGGCCTGATAATCGAGCGCAAACATCGAGGAGCCGGAGACGGCGATCTCGCTGTAGGACGGCGTGCGGAAGGCCTGCGTCTGAAATGCGGCGTAGGGCGTGAAGCCAAATCCCGGCAGGTCGTAAACGCCGGGAATGGCGAAGCGATAGCCGCCCTCGATCCGGCCGCCAACATTGTTGGCGGCGAAAGCGGCGGTCAGCCGATCGAGGCCCGCCACGGTGACCATCCGGTCGGTGGCGACCTGATGCCAGCCATAGGCGAGCGCGGCGGACGCATAGGCCGCGCCGACCCGCGTCAGGCTGTAGACCGCCGTCTGGAACATGTCGCTGTGTCCGCCGCCGAGGCCGTCGGACAGTCCGTAACTGGTGTTGCCGCCGGCCAGCGCGAAACCCACCACGGTGTAAGGCGAGACCCGGTAGTCGAGACCGGTGGCAAAACCATAGCTGCGCGCGGACCGGTCGTGGCTTCCGTCCAGTGCAGTGCCGCTGGTGTTGGTCTGGCCGCCATAGGCGGCGCCCCAGATATTCCAGCGCCGCGGATCGGCGGCCGGACCGGCGGCGGCGGCTTTGTAAAACGGCACCTTGGCGTAGAGCGGCGGCCGCGACGGCGGATTGACCGGCGTCCAGCCGCGATTGTCCGCGAACGGATTGGTCACCAGCGACAGGAACGAGTTCATCGACTGGGTGCCGACCTGCGCGATGCCGGTGCTGTTTTCGCCGGACAGCTGGGTCAGCGCATTTCCCAGATCCCCCGCCGACAGATTGAAGAGATTCAGGAACGGCAACGGCAGCATGCCGCCATTGCCGACAAAGCCGTCGATGGCGTTAGCGACCGAGGCCTGATTGGCTGTCGCGGACGGCAACAAAAGAGAGGCGATCAGCGGTGCACCGACCGGCCCGATCCCGGCTGCGATCAGATCGCACACCGTGATCGTGTTGGAATCGAGCGTTACCGCGCCGGTTCTTGCCCAGGCTGCGCCGCAAGTGATGCGGGAACCGGTATCCAGCGTGATGCTCGCCTGCGCGAGAATGTCGCCTGCAAAGGATGTGGTGGTGCCGAGCGTCGCGGAACTGCCGACGCGCCAAAACACGTTGCCGCCCTGCGCGCCGTTCAGCAGCGTGACGGACGAGGCGCTGGCGGTGGTCAGCGTGCTGCCGATGTTGAAGATGAATATGGCGTTGGGATTTCCGAGGGCATTGAGGTTGAGCGTCCCGGTCAGTTGCGCCGACGAATTGAAATTATAGACGCCGGGGATCAGCGTCAGGCCGCCGAGGTCCTGGCCGGTCAGGTTGGCCGTCGGGTTCCGGGCGGCCAGGTTGTTGTAGGCGATTCCGAGCGAGTTGATCGCCGTCATGGTGGGGGCATCGCCGATCGGATGAATCGCACCGGGCGGCGTCACCAATCCCGGCGGAAATCCGGTAATGGTCGCCGTGCCGGTGCCGATGTCGCCGGGAAGCGCGGCGGTTCCGATGATGATCGTATTGCCGACATTGGTGATACCCGCATTGGACAGCACCGCGAAGTTCGCGGTGGTCCCCAGAGGCGGCGCCTGGGCCCGGCTGGAAGTCGGGACGAAGACCGTGAGGCCGAGGGCAGCCAGAAACAATTTGCGCGAACGGGTCAGGCGCGTCTTTGTCGGACGAGACTTGGTCAGGCGAGTCTTGGTCAGACGAGTCTTGGTCATCGGTTCCCCCGAGTCGCGCATGCCGAGGGTGGGAGAATCCGAGATTGCGTTGACTCGCTCCCCAGCCGACGCCTCGAACTGAGATGCTGTCAAAGAAAACGCTACACCTGTTCGGCGTTTCTCCTAGAACAAAGCGACGCGTTATCGAACGCGGCAACTTATATCGACGCAGGTGACAAATATGTCTCTGCAAACAATGCCCGTATGAGCAGACTTGACCAGCTGATTGCCGATGCGTGGCGAAGCCCCGTGATATTACGGGGGCCCGCCGATCATGACACCGTACGCATCACTCCCGCAGCGCCGGATGGTCTACGAACGCGGCTTCCCGGATCGAGACCGCCTGGATCGCGCGGAACAGGATGCGCGCCGTCTTCAGATTGTTCGCGCTCATGCAGAGGTCCACGATCTGGCGGACCGACGCGTCGCGCATGAGATCGTCGGAGATCTTCATCGCGATCTCCATCGCGGCCCTGGCCGCGCGTTCATATCGTTCGGCGTGGTACTTGTCTTTCCGGCTGGCCGGCGGACCGGCGAGCCCGCGAACCTTTTCGGCGCTGTCGGCCGCTGATCGGCAGATGTCGCGTATCTTCTTGGCGGCCTCGATGTCGCCGATCGGCCATTGTATCGCCTCGTCCCAGATTTCGTTGCGCTCGTTGCCAAACCACTGCATCGCCACGCGCCCCGAATATCTGCCCGTCTGGATGAGCAAAGGGCAGTCTTGCGGCCGGTGATGCTACGCCTGAGACCTCTACACCGCCGGCAATATCTTTCCTGGATTGAAAATGTTCTGCGGATCGAGCGCCGCCTTCACGGCGCGCATGGCGGCGATCGCCTCAGGCCCAAGTTCGGCTTCTAAGTATTTCTGCTTGCCCTGCCCGATGCCGTGCTCGCCGGTGCAGGTGCCGCCCATCGCCTGGGCGCGCTCGACCAGCCGGTGCATGAAATCCTCGCCGCGCGCCATCTCTTCGGCGTTGTCGACGTCGCAGACGAGCGAGCAATGGAAATTGCCGTCGCCGACGTGGCCGACGATCGGCGACAGCAAATTGAGGCGCTTCAGGTCCGCTTCGGTTTCGGTGACGCAATCGGCCAGCCGCGAGATCGGCACGCAGACATCGGTCGCCACCACGCCGGCGCCGGGGCGCAGCGCCTTGACCGACCAATAGGCATCGTGCCGTGCCTGCCACAGTTTTGTCCTGTCCTCCGGCCGCGTGGTCCAAGTGAAATCGCCGCCGCCGCATTCCTTGGCGATCTCGCTGAAATTCCTCGATTGCTCGGCGACCTCGTTCTCGCTGCCGTGAAATTCCAGCAGCAGCAGCGGCGTCTCCGGCAGCGTCAGTTTCGAATAGGCATTGCAGGCGCGCACCTGTTCGGCGTTGAGCAGTTCGATGCGCGCGACGGGAATGCCGGTCTGGATCGCCAGAATGGTGGCCTGGCAGGCGCCGCGCACGGTCTCGAACGAGCACGCCGCCGCCGCGATGGTCTCGGGAATGCCGCGCAGTTTGATCGTGAGCTCGGAGATGATGCCGAGCGTGCCTTCGGCGCCGACGAACAGATGCGTGAGGTCGTAGCCGGCGGAGGATTTCTTCGCCCGTGTGCCCGTGGTGATGATCTCGCCGTCACCGCGCACCACTTTGAGCGCCAGCACATTGTCGCGCATGGTGCCGTAGCGCACCGCGTTGGTGCCGGAGGCGCGCGTCGACGCCATGCCGCCCAGCGAGGCGTCGGCGCCGGGGTCGATCGGAAAGAACACGCCCTGGTCGCGCAAATGCTCGTTGAGCGCCTTGCGGGTGACGCCGGGCTCGATCACGCAGTCCAGGTCTTCGGCGTGGACCGCCAGCACCTTGTTCATGTCGCGCAGATCGATGCAGATCCCGCCGGCCGGCGCGTTGACCTGCCCTTCCAGCGAAGTGCCGGTGCCGAAGGCGATCACGGGGACGCCGAACTGAGCGCAAATCCGCACCACGTCCTGGATATCAGGGGTTTCCTGCGCCATGACAACCGCGTCCGGCGGCTGCGAGGCCAGCCAGGTCGTGGTATGGGCGTGCTGGTCGCGAACCGCCTGCGAGGTGATCAGCCGGTTGCCGAACCGCGCCGCCAGCGCGTCAAGGGCGCCCTTCAGCGCCTGCGGCTCCGGCCGCTTCGGATGGTTGGTAATCGTTGTCGCCACGCCAAATTCCTCCCGACTTTGAGAGGACCGTGGCAAAGGATATATGAGGGGTCAAGAGAGCATGGATCGAATAGACGGGAATGCACGATGACGATGACTGATGCCGGCGACGACGTGCTGCGGCGGCCCGCGCCCTTTCTCGCTTCGGTGATGCAGATCGAGCCGCAATGGATCGACTACAACGGCCATCTCAACATGGCCTATTACAATGTGATGTTCGACCGGGCGATCGACGAATTATGGCTCAGGATCGGGATCGGGCCCGGCTACATGAAGGAGCGCAACTGCTCCACCTTCACCGCCGAGTGTCATGTGCGCTATTTGCGGGAAGTCCATCTCGGCGATCCCGTGCAGGTGTCGATCCTGCTGGCCGCCGCCGACGAGAAGCGGTTGCACACCTTCAAGGAATTGCGTCACGCCACCGAAGGCTGGCTGTCCGCCACGTCGGAAAACATGACCCTTCACATGGACATGAATGTGCGAAAAACCGCACCGTTTCCGCCGGACATTCGCGCCCGCATCGACGCTCTGGCGAAAGCCCATAGCGGGGTAGCCCGTCCCGAGGGCATCGGCCGCAAGGTCGCGATGCCCTCGAAATAGCTGCTCAGGTCAAACGCGCGTTCGGCCGCGCGCCAGGCCGACGACGGCCGAGACCAGAAACAGCAGGATCGCGACAAAGAAGATGATCTTGGCGATTTCGATGGAAGCTCCGGCGATGCCGCCGAAACCCAGGATACCGGCGATCAGCGCGACGACCAAGAATGTGACAACCCAGCTCAGCATGGTCAGCTCCTCTCGTTTCCACTTCCGTTTCAACATCCGCGCGACTGAGTTATCGCGCATCGGCTGTGGAAATAATCCGGGGTGGAAACGGAAGTTCCCTAGGGATCAAGGGGCGAAACGAACTCAAATTGCCGATACTGCGGGGAACAAATTTACGTCCAGACGGCACCACAGCGCCGGTTTTGGCACGGGATAAAGCCTGTCAAATCCATCCCCAACGCCCTATATGCCCATCAATCCTGCTAAGAAGGCTCCCCTTCACGGCCCCGCGGTGCCATCGTGGGCGGAAGACGATTCGCATATGACCGAGCCGAACAAGCTGCCCCACCACGACGTCCCCGCGCACCAGCCTGCAGCGGGCGGCATTGCTGCGCGCGCCCGGGCGACCGCGGTCCCGCAATTTCTCGCCGGCCTCAATCCGGAGCAGCGCGAGGCGGTGGAAACGCTGGACGGACCGGTCCTGGTGCTGGCCGGCGCCGGCACCGGCAAGACCAAGGTGCTGACCTGCCGGATCGCCCACATCCTCAGCACGGGCCGCGCCCGCCCCGGCGAGATCCTCTCGGTGACCTTCACCAACAAGGCCGCGCGCGAGATGAAGCTGCGGCTCGGCCAGATGCTGGGCCAGGCCGTCGAAGGTATGCCGTGGCTCGGCACCTTCCACTCGATCGGCGGCCGGATCCTGCGCACCCACGCCGAACTGGTGCAGCTGAAATCCAATTTTACGGTGCTCGATGTCGACGACCAGGTTCGCCTGCTGAAGCAGCTTTTGGCCGCCGACAATATCGACGACAAGCGCTGGCCGGCGCGGATGCTGGCCGGACTTATCGACGGCTGGAAGAATCGCGGCCTGACGCCGTCACAGGTGCCGCCGGGCGAAGCCGCCGTGTTCGGCAACGGCCGCGGCGGCAAGCTCTACGCGCTCTATCAGGAGCGCCTGAAAATCCTCAACGCCGCGGATTTCGGCGATCTCCTGCTGGAAAACATCCGGCTGTTCCGCGAGCACCCCGATGTGCTCCGGCAATACCAGCACCGCTTCAAGTTCATTCTGGTCGACGAATATCAGGACACCAACGTCGCGCAGTATCTGTGGCTGCGGCTATTGTCGCAGGCGCCGACGAGAGCGGGGGCGCCGCTGTCGGCGATCATTCCCGGGGCGACCGACTCCGCCGTCATTCCGGGGCGCGTCGAAGACGCGAACCCGGAATCTCGAGAAGGAGCGCAATCTCCTCCAGATTCCGGGTTCGCGCCTGGCGGCGCGCCCCGGAATGACGGGACGCCCTCCCCCCTCACCGCCCCGAAGAACATCTGCTGCGTCGGCGACGACGACCAGTCGATCTATGGCTGGCGCGGCGCCGAGGTCGACAACATCCTGCGCTTCGACCACGATTTTCCTGGCGCCAAGGTCATTCGCCTGGAGCGCAACTACCGCTCCACCGGCCACATCCTCGCCGCCGCCTCGCATCTGATCGCGCACAATGAAGGCCGGCTCGGCAAGACGCTGCGCACCGAGGACGTCGACGGCGAGAAGGTCACCGTCACCGGCTCCTGGGATTCCGAAGAGGAAGCCCGCGCCATCGGCGAGGAGATCGAGCAGCTGCAGCGCGACGGCCACAAGCTCAACGACATCGCGATCCTGGTGCGGGCCTCGTTCCAGATGCGCGAATTCGAAGACCGTTTTGTCACGCTCGGCCTGCCCTACCGCGTGATCGGCGGTCCCCGCTTCTACGAGCGCGCCGAAGTCCGCGACGCGCTGGCCTATCTGCGCGTGATCAATTCGCCGGCCGACGACCTCGCCTTCGAGCGCATCGTCAACGTGCCGAAGCGCGGCCTCGGCGACGCTACCGTGCAGATGCTGCACGACCACGCCCGCAAGCGCCGCATGCCGCTGTTCGAGGCCGCCCGCGCCGTGGTCGACACCGACGAGCTGAAGCCGAAGGCGCGCGGTTCGCTGCGCGACCTCATCGCCAATTTCGACCGCTGGAGGGTACGGCGCGAGGTCACCACGCATACCGAACTCGCCGAAATCGTGCTCGACGAGAGCGGCTACACCGAGATGTGGCAGAAGGACCGCTCCGCCGACGCCGCCGGCCGCCTCGAAAACCTCAAGGAGCTGGTGCGCTCGATGGAAGAGTTCGAGAACCTGCAGGGCTTTCTCGAACACATCTCGCTGGTGATGGACCGCGAAGGCGGCGCCGAGGACGACGCGGTGTCGCTGATGACGCTGCATTCGGCCAAGGGGCTGGAATTCGACAATGTGTTCCTGCCGGGCTGGGAGGAAGGCCTGTTTCCGAGCCAGCGCACGCTCGACGAACAGGGCCGCGCCGGGCTGGAAGAAGAACGCCGCCTCGCCCATGTCGGCATCACCCGCGCCCGCCGCCGCGCCAAATTGTATTTCGCCACCAACCGGCGCATCCACGGCACGTGGTCGACCACCATCCCGTCGCGCTTTCTCGATGAATTGCCGGCGCACAATGTCGAGATCACGGAGTCCAAGGGCGGCTCCGGCTGGGGCGGCAGCAGCGGCTACGGCCCCTCGCGCTTCGACAATGTCGAATCCTTCGGCTCCAGCTATTCGACCCCGGGCTGGCAGCGCGCCCAGGCCAACCGCGCCCGCAACCAGAATGGCGGCCGCGGCGGCGGCCAGGCCGGCGGCGGCTTCAACGAAAGCCAGTCACCGTTTTCAAGCTCGCGTAGCGATGCTTCCTCTTCGCGCAGCGATACGTCAGGCACGCGCGGCAGCGGCTTCGCCACCAAGCGCGGCCCGATGACCATCGAGGGCGAGCTGATCGCGAAATCCACCGGCACCACCTCGGAATTCACCCTGGCCGACCGCGTGTTTCACCAGAAGTTCGGCTATGGCCAAGTGGTGAAGATCGACGGCAACAAGCTGACCATCGCGTTCGAAAAGGCCGGCGAGAAGAAGGTGGTCGATAGTTTCGTGGAGCGGGTGTAGGAGACCACGATGCCGCAATACGTCGCCTTGGTCCACAAGGACTCCGACGGGTGCTACGGCGTGTCGTTTCCCGATCTTCCGGGGGTGATCACCGGCGGTGACACTTTCGACGAAGCCATGGAGGAGGCCGCCGACGTGCTGGCATTTGCGGCTGAAGACTGGATCAATCCGGACGGTTCGACGGGCTTCAAGCCGCCACGCACGATCGAGCAGTTACGCAGCGATCCGGAATTCCTGGAGGATGCGAAGGACGCGGTGATCGCGTTCGTCGAATTTCCCGCTGACGCCGGTTAGGGTTCGCCATGGCATACTACATTGCCATCATTGAGGACACGGGACCGGATCATGCCGCAGGTCTCTGGTTTCCGGACCTGCCCGGCTGCACATCCGCGGGCGACGATATTGACGAGGCGTTACGCAACGCGCCGGAGGCGCTGAAATTGTACGCCGAAAGTTTTGAGGCAGACGGCAAGCGGTTGCCTCGCCCGCGAAGCTTGACCGAGCTAAAGTCCGATCCGGAAATCGCCGACGATATCAGGGCCTACATCGTCGCGCTCATCGAACTTCGCGGAGTAGAGGCGCTACTACGGTAGCCCCTTGGCTTTCGAAGCCTAGCGAAAAAAGACCATCGATCATTTCGTCGGGCCCGTCTAACATCGGGACGAAGCCTTGATCGGGGACCATGACTTGTTCGGCTGGCTGAATTCGAAAACCCAGAAGAGCCCGGCGGTGCAGCAACCGCCGGCGGGTCTCGGCCAACCCGAGGCGCTGCTCGGCGATCTCCGTGAGCGCGTTCCTCGCTATCTCGCCGACATCGACCAGGACAGGCTGATC
Organism: Pseudomonadota bacterium; assembly: GCA_040390145.1. Classification (GTDB taxonomy): domain Bacteria; phylum Pseudomonadota; class Alphaproteobacteria; order Rhizobiales; family Xanthobacteraceae; genus Bradyrhizobium. The sequence goes on along the minus strand of JAZJYY010000192.1, from coordinate 12,918 downwards.
CATCCGGCCTGCAAGCGGACGCTGGCGGACGCGAGCGGCGATGTCGCCTCGGTCTGGGATCATACCAGGCTGGAAGCCATGCAGTATGTGATGGCGGTGCCCGGTGGCGAATTCGGGCTGTTGATCGACGCCGCCCGTCAGCTCGACATGATCGACAGCTATCTATTCCAGCGCCCTCATGACAACACCGTGATCGATTTCACCGGCACCGCGACGGCGGATTTCTCGATTGCCATCGTGGCCGGCCTGAACTGGCTGACCCATTGCGCGCATCTGGCCGGCGTCCCGCTGTCGCAACAAACCGGCACCATCCGTCATTTCCGGAAACTCGTGACACTGGCGCAGCGATGGTGGCTGACCGAAGGCGCCATCGAGCGCTGCGGGCAGATGCTCGCCAACGGCGAACAACCGCCGCTGATGCTCCACCTTGTCTGGTCGGAATACACGCGATTGGCAAAACAGATCGCCGCTGCTGCTATCCTTGGTGGCTCCATCGACCGTTCGGCGCAACTGGTGGCGCTGCCTGCCAACCTCGTCGCTCGCTTCGAGGCGGCCAGGGATCCGGGCGATTTGGCGGGCATTTGACCCCGGAGTTTCAGCAGAGGCAGTGGTTGCGCCACAGCCCGAACATTCCTATCTGAGCCTGCTCGCCCCTGCTCATGCCTGAAGCTGGCCAACGTGCCGCTTTGGTGCTTCCCGCGTTTTCAATTCAGACCTCAGATCGCATGATTCCCATCATCTCCGTTGCAAATCTGTCGAAGACCTATGGCTCCGGCTTCAAGGCGCTGAACGCCATCAACCTCGAAATCAACCGCGGCGAGATTTTCGCGCTGCTGGGGCCGAACGGCGCCGGCAAGACCACGCTGATCAGCATCATCTGCGGCATCGCCAATCCGAGCGAGGGCCGTATCACCGTCGACGGTCACGACATCAACAAGGATTATCGCGCGGCGCGCTCGATGATCGGGCTGGTACCGCAGGAACTGCACACCGACTCTTTCGAAACGGTGTGGGCCACCGTCTCTTTCAGCCGCGGCCTGTTCGGCAAGCCGAAGAACCCGGTCCATATCGAGAAGGTGCTGAAGGACCTGTCGCTGTGGGACAAGAAGGATTCCAAGATCGTCACGCTGTCCGGCGGCATGAAGCGCCGGGTGATGATCGCGAAAGCGCTGTCGCACGAGCCGCAGATCCTGTTTCTCGACGAGCCGACCGCGGGCGTCGACGTCGAATTGCGCAAGGGCATGTGGGAAGTGGTGCGGGCGCTGCAGGCGTCGGGAGTCACCATCATCCTGACCACGCATTACATCGAAGAGGCCGAGGAGATGGCCGACCGGATCGGCGTCATCAACAAGGGTGAGATCATCCTGATCGAGGACAAGGCGGGGCTGATGCAGAAGCTCGGCAAGAAGGAGCTCAAGCTGCATCTGCAGGCCAAGGTCGAGGCGATCCCCGACAGCCTTGCCGCTTACGACCTCGAACTGTCGGAAGACGGCCGCAGCGTGACCTATCATTACGACACCAAGGGCGAGCGCACCGGCATCACCAGCCTGCTCAGCGACCTCCGAACTGCCGGCATCCGCATCTCCGATCTCGATACCAGCCAGTCGTCGCTGGAAGACATTTTTGTCAGTTTGGTGAAGGCGTCATGAATTTCAGGGCCGTCCGCGCAATCTATCTGTTCGAAATGGCGCGCACCTGGCGCACGCTGCTGCAAAGCATCGTCTCGCCCGTGGTGTCGACCTCGTTGTACTTCGTGGTGTTCGGCGCCGCGATCGGCTCGCGGATCGCCGAAGTCGAGGGCGTCAGCTACGGCACCTTCATCGTGCCGGGGCTGGTGATGCTGTCGGTGCTGACCCAGAGCATCGCCAACGCTTCGTTCGGCATCTACTTCCCGAAATTTGTCGGCACCATCTACGAACTGTTGTCGGCGCCGGTGTCGTATTTCGAGATCGTGCTCGGCTATGTCGGCGCCGCCGCCACCAAATCGATCATCCTCGGCCTGATCATCCTGGCCACCGCCGCGCTGTTCGTGCCGCTGCACATCATGCATCCCTGGTGGATGCTGACCTTCCTGGTGCTGACCGCGGTCACCTTCAGCCTGTTCGGCTTCATCATCGGCATCTGGGCCGACGGCTTCGAGAAGCTGCAGATGATTCCGATGCTGGTGGTGACGCCGCTGACCTTCCTCGGCGGCAGCTTCTATTCCGTCAACATGCTGCCGGAGGGCTGGCGCACCATCACGCTGCTCAACCCCGTGGTCTATCTGATCTCGGGCTTCCGCTGGAGTTTTTACGAGATCGCCGACGTCAGCATCGGCCTCAGCATCGGCATGACGCTGGGCTTCTTTGCTCTATGCATGGTTCTCGTATGGTGGATCTTCAAGACCGGCTACCGGCTGAAGAACTGACGCGCGAAAGCGAGCCATCCCTCGCGCAATCGCATAGCGATTGTCGCTGAGGGCGCGCTTGCGCGCGCCCCGGAATGACGGCTTAGAATTCACCGATAGCAATGAAAACGATCGCGGCGGTCATAATAGCCGCGGCAGCGATGGCCGCGGTCGTTGATTCCGAACACGCCCTTGACCGCGCCCATGGCGCCGCCGACACCGGCGCCGACCGCGCCACCCACGACGCCGCCGATCGGGCCGGCCACCCGGTTGCCTTCCCGGGAGCCTTCCTGCGCGCCGCGCACGATGCCCTGGGCGTTGCCGAACTGCGGCATGGCGAGGAGCGCCAGGATGATCGCCGCCGCCGCCAGAATGAACTTGGCGGGCAGGCCGGCCGGCAATGCGGCGGTGCGGATTTTCGTCTTCATCTGAATTCCTCGATGCTGGCCACGACCGGGCGGGATTATGCAACGCCGTTGCGGCCGAAAGGTTGCCTCGCCACGGCAAATCCGCGGCGGGACGGCCGGCAGTCACCAAAAATTGCAAGTGTCTGTCCTAATTGAGCCCGCCGCCGCCTTGCTCGCGCCCTGCGGACCATTAACGATGCGCTTGCAGGCCGCTGGAACCTTCATCCCATTCCGGGCATAGTGATGCCGGGGGGACGGTGAGAGCGGGCGTGCGGTGGCACTGGATTTGTGGGCCTGGAGGCCAAAGGTAAAATGCGTTGCTTTCTGATTGCTGCCACCGGTTTGATGCTGTCGCTGAGCGGCGGCGCGCAGGCCAAGATCGCCATCACCGTCGACAAGAATGCCCAACTGATGACCGTCGCGGTTGACGGCGTCGAGCGCTACCAGTGGCCGGTGTCGAGCGGCCTGCCCGCCTATGAGACGCCTAACGGCAGTTTCAAGACCTTCCGGATGGAGGAAGACCACTACTCCAAGGAATTCGACGACGCGCCGATGCCACACGCGATCTTCTTCACCAAGCAGGGCCACGCCATTCACGGCACCGACTCGGTGAACCGTCTCGGCAACCCGGCCTCGCATGGCTGCGTGCGGCTTTCGCGCGCCAACGCCGCGACGCTGTATGCGCTGGTTCAGAAAGACGGCGTACTCAACGCCACCGTGACGCTGACCGGCTCCTCGCAGGTGGCCCTGGCGCGCAACCCGCGCTCCCGCGCCAACACCGCGGTGGCGCGTCGCGACGCCGCGCCACAATATAATGCCGCGGGCGATCCGATCGTGCTGGCGCCGCGGCCCGGCATGCCGGGCGAGGTCATGCCGCAGACAATTCAGCCGCAAGCGCAGGCCGACGACGGCTACATCTATCCGGCCGACGGCTCGTCCAACGAGGCGCGCTATCCGGCGCCGCAGAGCCGGCGCGTTTACGGGGCGCAGGTCTATCCGCGCGAGCAGTATTACCAGGATCGCGGCTATGCGCCGCAATACGCTCCGCCGCAGGTTTATTACCAGCCGCGGCAGCAGTATCAGCCACGCGGCCTGTTTACCTATCAGGACTGACAAGTTTCTGACGCATTGCTGAGGCCGCCAAGCGAGGTGGCCTCCGTTCGTCTGATCAAAATCGATCGGTGACATCGGCGGTTCGCCCGCGGCCGTGATCAATATTGCTCACATCTCGTCACGCAAAAGAAAACGGCCCCGGCGAGTAACGAGCCGGGGCCTTGATATCAGCCTATCGTTCAGTAACGGCCGGAGCCGATGCCGATGCTGACGCCGGGAGCGCGGATGCCGACGCCGTCGCGACGATAGCCGCGATCGCGATGGCCATAGTGGCGACCCCGGTCATAGCCATAGGACTCGCGGACGACAACACGGCGCTGGCTCCGCTCACGCCAGCAGCGGCCGTTTTCGTTGCAGACCATGCGAACCTGTTCGATATTGCTGTCCGGCAGCGCGGTGATGCCGTTCGAGAGCGGGGCGGCGAAAGCAGAGGTGGCAAGCAGTGCGCCTGCGCCGACCATGAGCGAGATTGCGAGCTTTTTCATTGTTATCTCCGGTTGATTGTGTCGGGCAGCCAACAGACCCAACCGGGAATGGTTCCGCACGGGGCGATATATCGTTGGTTTCAGACCTACTCCTCGCCCTTATTCAGCCGCCGCCACACCGCGCCGAGCACGTTGGAGTAATCGTCGGTCCACACCCGCTGGCTCTCTTCGGCTTCAGTCAGTGCCCACTGGTCCGATGACGCCAGCTTGCCGATATCGGCCTCCTCACGCGCGGAAATCACCACCGTGGTCGAGAAAATGTATTCGGCATCGCGGTTGGTATCCTCGCTGTAGACCCAGCTCTTGAGATCGTTGGCGTCGGCGATTCCGACCACGACGCTGGACAGCTCCAGATGCCGGTTGGAAACGTGCATCGCCACGGCGCCCTGCGGCGCCAGCCGCTCCTTGTAGATCTCCATCGCCTCTTCGGTGGCGAGGTGAATCGGGATCGCATCCGACGAATAGGCGTCGACGATGATCAGGTCGTAGATGCCGGCGGGTTCCTTGGCGAAGGTCAGCCGCGCGTCGCCGATCACCGGCTTCATGTCAGGTTCGCACTTGCTGATGTAGCTGAAATATTTCGGATCCTTCGCGGTATCGACCATGGTCTGGTCGATCTCGAAGAACTTCCAGGTCTCCCCCGGCTCCGAGGCGCAGGCCAGCGAACCGGAGCCGAGCCCGATCACCGCGACGCGCAGCGGGCCGCCCTTGCGCTCGCGCATCGCCGCGATCGCCTGGCCGATGCCGCCGTCCCGGTGATAATAGGTGATCGGCTCGGGCCGCCCGGTCATCGGCGTACCGTCGTCGTTCAGATATTTCTCGGCGCCGTGGATCGTGGTGCCGTGCATCAGCACGTGATACTGCCCGTTCGGCGTCACCACGATCTTGTGCACCCCGAAGAAACTGCGCACGGTTTCCACCCGGCCGGCATCGGACGGATAGGCTCGGATCAGCACCAGCCCCAGCGCGACGGTGGCGAAGATCTTCCAGCGGCCGGCGTTCAACCCGAGCGCCAGCAGCGCCGAGAGCACCGCCACGTCGCTGATCACCAGCAAACGGTGCTCATCCAGCCACTGCATCACCTTCCCGTCGGAAAAAGCCGGCGCGATCAGCACTACCGCGAGCACGGCGAGCAACGGCCAATACCACCAGCTCCAGCGCGCGAAGCGTTCTTTGCCGCCGGGCGGCCGGCACAAGGCCGCGCAGGCCAGCAGGATGGGGTATTCGGCGATCCAGGAGAAGCTGAACGGCGCGATCAGTCCGGCGAACAGGCCGCCGACCATGCCGCCGAACGACAGCGCGACATAAAAACCGGTGAGGTACTTGGCCGCCGGGCGGGTCCGCGCCAATTCGCCATGACAAGCCATCGCGATGATGAAGAAACACAATTGGTGGCCGCCGAGCGTCAGCAGCAGGTTCTGCTCGCCGCCGACCGCCAGCAGCACGATCACGCCCGCGATCGCCAGCGGCTGCGCCAATAGCACGAACTTATGTCGCAGCAGGGGTCGCGACTGGAACACCAGCACCCAGGTCAACAGGTACAGCGACAGCGGCAGCACCCACAACAGCGGCGCCGCGGCGACGTCGGTGGAAATATGCGCGGTCACCGCGATCAGGAGGCCCGACGGCACCGCGGCGAGGAAAATCCAGCGCGCACGCAGGATCCAGGGCGGCGCCGGAGCGGCGGCGTCCTCGGCAGCCGTATCAGCCACGGCCATTACCGGCGAGCGCAACAGCAGCACGCCGCACGCCGCGATCAGGACGATCAGCAGGCCATAACCGCCGGTCCAGATCAGGTTCTGCGTGCGCAGCGTGAACATCGGCTCCAGCAGCACCGGATAGGACAGCAGCGCCAGGAAGCTGCCGATATTCGAGGAGGCATAGAGAAAATACGGGTCGGGACCGTTGGGATGGCCCGTACGCACGAACCAGGCCTGCAGCAGCGGGTTGTTGGCCGCCAGCGCGAAGAACGGCAGCCCGATCGAGACCGCGAACAGGCCGAGCAGCCAGACGGCATAGCCCGAGGTCGGCGGCTCGCCCCAGCCGCCCGCGATCGACAGCGGCAGCGTCAGCAGCGCCACCACCAGCAGCACCAGGTGGATCGCAACCGGCCACATGCGGTTCTTCAGCTGCATCAAATAATGCGCATAGGCATAGCCGCCGAGCAGCAGCGACTGGAAGAACACCATCGCCACCGACCACACCGCCGGCGAGCCGCCGAGCCGCGGCAGCACCATTTTGGTGAACAGCGGCTGCACCGAGAAGAGCAGCAGCGCGCTGACGAAGATCGCGGCGGTATAGACCACCAGCACCAGCCGGTTCCGGACAACGGAAGCGGCGTCCGGGACGGCGGATGAATCAGAAAGACTCATGAAAGCTCCGGCTTGAACCCGGCGGAAGGCCGGAGGCGGGATACCGGCAAAGGACCGGAGGTACAGGATAGAGCATAGGGTAACATTGCGGGCAATGCGGAACCCCACCCGCCACTTCATGCTGTGCGACCGCACCCATCTTCGCTAAGAGGGAAGCGTCATTCCGGGGCGATGCCAACGGGTCCGGCCTTCGGCCGGCCCGATGACGGGCTCCGCATCGAACACGGAATCCCGAGATTCCGGGCCTGGTGCCAACCCACCATCCCGGAATGACACCTCATTGTTGAAGCGGACATGAACGAGACCGACGTCCTGATCATCGGAGCCGGCCATAACGGCCTCACCTGCGCGGCCTATCTGGCGATGGCCGGCTTGCGCGTGAAAGTGGTGGAGCGCCGCAAGGTGGTCGGCGGCGCTGCGGTGACCGAGGAATTCCATCCCGGGTTCCGCAATTCGGTCGCGGCCTACACCGTCAGCCTGCTCAATCCGCAGATCATGGCGGACCTGAAACTGGCCGAGCACGGCTTGCGGATCGTCGAACGCCGCGCCCAAAATTTTCTGCCCTCCCCCGATGGCCGTTATCTGCTGACCGGCGAAGGCCGAACCCATCAATCGGTTGCAAAACTGAGCGAGCGCGACGCCGCCAGGATCGATGCCTTCAACCGCGAACTCGAGGAAATCGCCGACGTGCTGCGCGCCTTCGTGCTGCGGGCGCCGCCGAACATCGCCGAAGGTTTCGGCGTGGGCACGATCCGCGAAGCCTTCAACGCGCTCGGGACCGCCGGCATCCTGAACCGGCTGTCGCTGCCGCAGCAGCGCTCACTGCTCGACCTGTTCACGCGTTCGGCCGGCGAGATGCTGGACGAGACGTTCGAGAGCGATCTGGTCAAGGCGCTCTACGGCTTCGATGCCATCGTCGGCAATTACGCCAGCCCGTATGCGGCGGGTTCGGCCTATGTGATGCTGCACCATGCGTTCGGCGAGGTGAACGGCAAGAAGGGCGTCTGGGGCCATGCTATCGGCGGCATGGGGGCGATCACGCAGGTGATGGCGAAAGCCGCGCGCGGCCATGGCGTCGAGATCGAAACCGATGCCGGCGTGCGCGAGGTGATCGTCGAACGTGACCGGGCGGTCGGCGTCATCCTCGACAACGGACAAATCGTACGCGCGAAATACGTCGCCTCCAGCGTCAACCCCAAACTGCTGTACACGCGGCTGTTGCCGGCGGAGGCGCTGCCGGCGGATTTCCTCGGCCGCATCAAGAACTGGCGCAACGGCTCCGGCACTTTCCGGATGAACGTCGCTTTGAATGCGCTGCCCTCGTTCAGCGCGCTGCCGGGCGAAGGCGATCATCTCTCGGCCGGCATCATCATCGCGCCCAGCCTCGGTTACATGGACCGCGCCTGGCAGGACGCCCGCGAACATGGCTGGAGCCGCGCGCCCGTCGTCGAGGTGCTGATCCCCTCCACGCTGGACGACACGCTGTGTCCGCCGGGCCAGCACGTCGCCAGCCTGTTCTGCCAGCATGTCGCGCCGGAATTGCCCGGCGGCAAATCATGGGACGATTTTCGCGACGAGGTCGCCGATCTCATGATCGCCACCGTCGATCAATACGCGCCGGGTTTTGCCTTAAGCGTGGTCGGCCGCCAGGTGCTGTCGCCGCTCGACCTGGAGCGCCAGTTCGGGCTGCTCGGCGGCGATATCTTTCACGGCGCGCTGACGCTCAACCAGTTGTTCTCGGCACGGCCGATGCTCGGCCATGCCGATTATCGCGGCCCCCTGAAAGGCCTGTACCATTGCGGCAGCGGCGCCCATCCCGGCGGCGGCGTCACCGGCGCCCCCGGCCACAACGCCGCGCGGGTGATTTTGGGCGATCACCGTGCATTGTTCAAGTGAGGCGCCGCGCCGGTGCCCTTCCGCACGGCTACGGTCCGCGGGCGGCGATACCGCCTTTGGGCATGGATCGAGGGACTTCGACGAGTTGTGCGCGTGCGTCCAGCAGCGGGTTTGCCACGCTGGATTTTTCGCGAACGTAGAACTGACCGAATTTGGGTGAACCGGCGTAGCGGAAACCGTCCGCCATGGCCGATGACGCCGCCACGGCCAGAAGGCCGGTGGATAACAGGGCGATCGTGAACGACGACATTGCACTTCTCCGTATTGGGCTGGCGCAGACATGCGCGGGCTTGTGAACGGGACATTGCAGAATGACCGCCGGGTATTGAAATATCGATTGGCTTTGATGTCGATGCCTGCGAGCTATGTACTGCGTCGGGCTCCGTCGACGGCGACGACCCAAGCCAATGAGGTGAATCCAGATGAAGTCTCCCGTTCGCGAGCGCCGGCCTATCCACCATTCACCGATGTTCTGGATCGGCATCGTGCTGTGCCTGGCCGCCATCGCGATCTATCTGTGGTCGGACGACCTGTCTTGGCGGCCGCCAGCGGGTGGTTGAGCTACAACCGGTTGAGAAGTCTGTGCATAGGCTGTGGAAAACCTGTTGATCACTCCGTGAACATGGCGCGGGATATGCTGTGCACATTCTCGCCGCTGGCCTGTGCACAATCCCGGTATGTTCGCTGTATGACCTCCGGGAAAACTCCGGTAGCGTGCCGCCGAACATTGATGCGTCAAGGGCTTGGCGCGGAGCGGGGTGCCATGACTGTTGAGGATCAGGTCGCCGCAAAGGAACGGGCCAGCCGGTACGCGCCTGAGCCCAAATACCGCCCTGGCGAAGTGGGCTCCATGTTCGCCTTTGGCGCGGTGCTGCTCATCATCCTGGTCACAACGTTCACCGGGATCGACCGCGAGAAATCGGCGCTGGCCGAAGGCATTGTGGTTCTCATTAGTTTTGGGCTTCCTTTCTGGTACGTCCGGAACCAGCGCCAGAAGCACATCGACGCCGTCGCGCGGGAACTCGCAACGATTGAAGAGGCGAAGGGAGCGAATAAGTGAGCGTCAGACGCGGTCTATGGCGAATATGGATCGTGCTGACGATCATTTGGATTGTGTTGCTTTTGCTGACCGGCAAGTACTGGTGTCCGCTGTTTTTTTGGCGGGATTCGCCTCAATGTCCACCCGAAGCATTTGTTCAGCAGTTGGGCAGCATGGTTGTGTTGCCATCGATAACGCTGATCGTGGGTTTGATTATCGGGTGGATCATCGCGAGGTTTCGCGCCAGAAGGCCTTGAATTCAAACTGAGACGCTAGCGCAAATGACGACCACAGGCTTCTTCGCCTCTTTGGTCGCCCGGCAACGTCACTTCCTTTCATCCTGCCCTTCAGCCGCCTAGGCCACACCTAGGCGTCGGCCGGCACCAGAAACAGGCTCTCGATCAGCGCCGTCTGCGCGGCGCCCGTCTGCTTCAGGAATTCCGCGACCTCGTACTCGTCGCAGCCGTTGTGCCGTGAAGCCTGCCATTGGTGCCGCACCAGCAGGCGCCTTGCGGCCTCGTCAAACACCAGGCTCCACGTATCCTGATCGGCCGGGGCAGGCCCGCGCCAGCTCTGGTAAAATTGTCGATTGATCGCGGTCATGGCGGCGTCCTTTCCGTTCCCTTTCCGCCGAGCATCGCAAACAAGGCGGCATAAGTCCGGCGATCGGGGAAAGGAATTCCAACGCAGCCACTACCGGACATCCCCCGCGTTTGGTACCGACAGGCTCACGCGGCTCTGCCGCTCATTCCGGATCCTCCATGACCCCCACCATCACCCCCGCGACCCGCCGCGCCAGCTTTGCGATCGGCAACGAGCAGGCCGCCAAGCGCGTGGTCGATCTCTTGGACGAGAGTTTTCCCGAAGGCCAGGCCGCGATCACCGCGTTCGAGGGGGCCGGCGGACGCTGGGATATCATCGTACATTTCGCCGAGCCGCCGGACGAAGGCGCGATCCGCGATTTGGTCGGCCTCGCCGCCGGGGACGAGGTCGCGCAGCAGATCAGTTTCGATACCGTCGAGGCCAAGGATTGGGTCAAGGCGACGCTGGCGGACCTGGTCCCGGTCCGCGCCGGGCGCTTTGTCGTACACGGCCAGCATGACCGCGCAAAGGTGCCGGCCAATAAGCTCGGCATCGAAATCGAGGCGGCGCTGGCATTCGGCACCGGCCACCACGGCACCACGCGCGGCTGCCTGCTGCTGCTCGACGAGGTGCTGAAGGCGCACCTGCCGCGCCGCGTGCTCGATCTCGGCACCGGCACCGGCGTGCTCGCCATCGCCGCCGCCAAGGCGCTGCGAATAAAGGTGCTGGCGAGCGACATCGATCCGCTGGCGGTCCGGGTGGCCAAGGAAAACGCCGGGCTCAATGGCGCTCGCGACCTGGTGCAGGCGGTTCACGCCACTGGCTTTTCAGCCCCGGAATTTCTGGAGCGAGCGCCGTTCGACCTGGTGCTGGCGAATATTCTCGCCAACCCGTTGCGGCAAATGGCAACGCCGATGGCGCAGCATCTGGCGCCATCGGCGTTGGTGATCCTGTCGGGGCTGTTGCCTCAGCAGGCCCGGAGCGTGGTCGCGGCCTATCGCACGCGCGGCCTCGTTCTCAGGAAGCATCTGCAAATCGAAGGCTGGAGCAGCCTGCTGATGCAGCGCGTCGGTTGAAAAATCTAGTCTTTGGGTTTGGGCTCGTGGCGGGCGATCACGCCGTTTTCCGCACGCCTGGCCCGTTTGGCGCGCGCCTCTACGAACCGCTCCATGATCTGGACGATGACGCCGCGCTGCTTCTGCTCGATCGACGGAATCGGGCCGCGGCGAACCGGGGGCGAGATTTTCTCAAACGTAAAAGAAGGCATTGTGTATCCCCTCGTCGTTGAGTTGAAACACTCCCGGCACTCCCCCGGATATGTCTGGAACAAGTGCCTGTGACAACAATCGTTCCATCCCGTCTCATGCAGGCACTGACATTCAAGCACAATTTGTGCCAAATCGTCTTGATATGGATCAGATTGCGGAGTTCTCCCCGCAATCCTAAGGTGACCACACGATGTTCGAAGCCCATTTCCAGACGTTCGAAGACCTAGAAGCCGGCGTCGCGCTGACGGCGCGGTTGGCGGCGTTTCGCGAGGAGCTGGCGCGGCGAAAGCTGACCGGGTTCGTGATTCCCCGCGCCGATCAGCAGCAAAATGAATATGTCGCGCCTTCCGAGGAACGGCTGGCCTGGCTGACCGGTTTTACCGGATCCGCCGGAATGGCCATCGTTCTCACCCACGAGGCCGCCGTGTTCGTCGATGGCCGCTATACCCTGCAGGCCGCCAAACAGGTCGATGGCAAGGCCTGGCATGTCGAGCCCTTGGCCGATCCGCCGCCGGAAAGCTGGCTGGCGCGGCACCTGGCCGCCGGCGACCGCCTCGGATTTGATCCGTGGCTGCATACTTCCGCGGCAGCCGAGCGGCTGGCCGGCACCTGCGCCAGCGCCGGCGCGGAGCTGGTCGCGGTCGACAGCCATCCGCTCGATTCGGTGTGGACCGAGCGCCCTGCCCCGCCGCTCGGCCCGGTGGCGATTCACGGCCCGCAATTCTCGGGCGAGGCGGAAGCCGAAAAGCTTCGGCGGATCCGGCTCGAGATCGCGCGGCTCGGCGTCGAGGCGCTGGTGCTGTCGGATTCGCACGCGGTGGCCTGGACCTTCAACATCCGCGGCGCCGACGTCTCGCATACGCCGCTGCCGTTGTCCTACGCGCTGGTGCCCAGGGAAGGCCGGCCCACGGTCTTCATCGACCATCGCAAGCTGTCCAACAGCGCGCGCGATCATCTCGAACAGTCGGCCGATGTCGAGGAGCCGGATGCGCTGACGCCAAAGCTCACCGCGCTGGCGCAGGCCGGTGCGTCGATCGCGCTCGACGCCGCCACCGCCGCCGACGCGCTGAGCCGCCTGATTCTGGCTGCCGGCGGCAAGCCGGTGCGCGGCAACGATCCGGTCAGCCTGCTCAAGGCGGTGAAGAATTCCACCGAGATCGAAGGCACCCGATCGGCGCATCGGCGCGATGCGGTGGCGCTGACACGCTTTCTGGCCTGGATCGACCGTGAGGCGCCCAAGGGCGTGCTGACCGAGATCGACACCGTCGAGGCACTGGAAACCTTTCGCCGCGACACCGGCGCCTTGAAGGACGTCTCGTTCCCGACCATCGCCGGCACCGGGCCGAACGGCGCCATCGTGCATTACCGCG
>JAZJYY010000191.1:0-36329 GCA_040390145.1 Pseudomonadota bacterium | reverse complement strand
TGAAAACCGGGCGCGCCGATCTCGCGCAGCACGGTGTAATTGCCGGTCTTGTTGCCCTGATCCAGCGCAATCAGCGCCGAGCGGATCAGGATCAAGACGCCGTTGCGGTCGATCTGCGCGGGCTTCGGCGCCGGCTCAGACTTTTGCGCGTGGCTGGCGGAGGCCATCACCAACAGGCCGGCCGCTGCCGTCAGAATTCGCCAGCCGTATCGCTTGCAAGAATGTCGCATTCGTCAATTCAGGGTCCACGAGCTGCCGACGGCCGCACCGAAATCCCCCTGGTAGGTCGACGTCGAGAACGAGGCATTGACGCGCCAACGATCCGACACGGCATAACCGAGACCGCCGGCGAGGGCGGACTGGCCCCTGAAGTTACCCGCGGCGAGCGCGACCGAGGCTTTTCCCGGCCGCTGGTCATAGTGCAGGTTGGACGCAGCCAGCGCCGAGGCGATGCCGGAGCGTGCCTCGCGCTGGTTGTAGATGACCTGGGACTGCAGGTTGCCGAGCTGGGTCTGCAGCGAGCTGGTTTGCGACTGCAGGCTGGTGATGTCCTGGGGAGAAAAGCTCGCTGCCGCGAGATTGCCGGCGGCGTCGGTGGTCATGACCCTGGTTGGACCGGTTTGCGCGGCGACACTTGCCGCCGAGGTGACGCCGGACATCCGATAGGTGTTCGACGCGGTCCCGATCGCGACCTGATTGGCCGCCGTGGTGGTTGCGCCATTGCCGACGGCGGTGGAGTTGGCGAAGCCGGCGGAGGCGCCGGTGCCGATCGCCGTCGCATTGGCGGCGGTCGCGCTCGCGGCGTTGCCAAGCGCCATGCTGCTGGTGCCGCTGGCGGTTGAACCGCTGCCGAAGGCCGCGGCATTCGCGAAGATTGCAGCCGCGCCGTTTCCGACTGCCGTGCTGTTGGCCCCGCCGGCGTTGGAACCGTTACCGAGCGCCATTGCGTTGGTGCCGCCGGCACCGACCTGCGCGCCGTTGCCGAACGCGATGCCATTGGTCGCAGCGCCGTCCACGAATGCGGCGTTGCCCGCCCCGGTTGCCGCGCTGCCGCCGATCGCGATCGAATTCACCGCATTGGCCTGCGAGTTGCCGCCGACCGCAAACGCAAAGTTGCCGTCCGCGTGAGCACCGTTTACGCCGCTGGCCGTGTCCCCGCCGCCGATGGCGGTCGCGAAGTTGCCCCCGGAACTGGTGGCTGTGGCGCCGGTGTCCTGCGCGCTGCCGATCGCGACGCTGCCCAGACCGCTCGCTATCGAGGTGGCGCCAAGTGCGATCGAGTTGTCTCCAAGTGCCTGGGCAAAACCGCCAGCGGCCAGCGTGCTGGTGCCGGCTGCGTCTGAGGCAGTACCGATGGCGGTGGAAGAGGTGGTTCCCCCAAAGGCGGCTCCACTGGCGGTCGCGCCGTTGCCGATCGCCGTGCCTCCGACTCCGCTTGCCGTGGCGGCGCCCCCGACCGCTGTCGCACCGAGGGCCGTGGCGCTGGCGGTGTTGCCGCACGCTGTCTGGGAGAGGTCGGTGGCAGTACCTGCGGCGACGGTATTCGCTGGACTGACTACGCAGATTGCGCCCTGTGCGAATGCAGTGTCCAGGGGCCAACTGGCGATCATTGCGGCGACGCCAAATGCCGCCAACCCGGAAACAATCCTCGACATCCCAAAATTCATCGTCATGTCCATCCCCTGTCGTTCCAAATCGAATTTTGCGTGAGCCCGCACTCGTTGACGCCCGTCCAATTTCGGGACCGTTCAGAAGTTCGGCCGCCGCAACTCCGTACTGATCGAGGTTCAAACTGAACCGTGGCCAGTATCCTGACGTCGGGATTCGTCGATACCGGCATATGCCGGTGCTTTTGGCCGTTTGCTGTGGGGTGTTGCCCTCGGGCTACATTCAGACCATTGACGCCGGTTGACTGCGAACCAAACCAAGATTGAAACCGAGGGTCTCGATTATAGCGAGATGCAGCTCGCGTCTGTGGATAGCTATTCCCGATCCGGTACGTTCAACGGCTGCGCACTCTTGAGCAGCGCGACCAGTTGGCTCTGCTGATGTGCGCCCGGTCTTGCGGAAGACGTTTTCCAGGTTGGATCGCGCGGTGCCGATGCCAACCCGGGCGTCGTCCGCGGCCTGCTTCAGTGTCCCTCCCAATGAGAGTGCAGCGGCAAGCTTTGCCTCCGCGGGTGACAGATCGAACAGCGCGCGCAACAGCGGCATTCAGGCGCGTTGAATGTCTTTTCCAGCCGTGCGTTCGTCGCCAGCATCCGCCCGGCGCCGTTCAACACCGAGGCGGGAACACCGCTCACCTCGAGCGTTTTGATGGCAGTGCCCGCGCGTTCGAGTCCAAGCCGTGCGGCCAGAAGCCCGCGCGCCAAGTGGGGGCCGCACACCATCGAGTAGATTCAGGCTGATCGATCGACTTTCGAAAGCTGCTTGTTCAACAGAAAGCAAAGCGCCAGGGCCCGCGACCTCGGGAGTGAACGGAGGATGTGTGTTCCGACTTCGGCAAAATCATCTTCCTGCCGGTCCCACACGATCCAGTTGTCGGCAGGGTCCGGAAACGCTTCGAATCGTTCATCGGAAAATCGCAAGGACGGCCTCGCTCCGGCTGCGGGGATGAGAAGTCGTGATGGCTTCCGCTGGTTTTCGGCATCAGTGCGTCCATTCCATGGACGCATCGGATGCGGCGACCATATCGCCAGTACCGGCAAATTTGCGCAACCGGCATACGCCGGTAGCGGAAGGCTATGGCTGAGTTGAACCCTCAGTCGTTTTTCCGGAAGGGTGCACGATGGCCTGCGCACTCCTGAGCAGCGCGACAATCTGGCTTCGCTGGAGCGTGCCGGTCTTCAGGAAGATGCGTCGAGACGTATTGATCCGAGTGTCGCAGGCGGCTTTCTTCGACGTCATACCGCTTCCGGGCGACGCACTTCCAGCCCCCGCTGGCGCATGCAAAAGGAGCGGGCATTGCTGCCCGCCCCGATGCGTAGTCTACAGGCTCGCTTAGCCTTCGATGATGTAGACGATCTCGTGGGTCTGGGGCCGGACGATGACGTAGCGTCCGTTGACCAGGATGACCTGATAGCCGCGCCATTCCGGATAGATCTCGACGATCCGCGGCGGCAGAGGATAGAACGTCACCGAGGTCGGAACCCGCGTGCCAACCGAGATATTGAAGTTGACGTTGGTGGTTGCCTTAATGCTCGTCTCCGACTTGATGGCAGTCGTGATCTGGGAGCGCTTTTCAGGCGGCGGGGCGGCGGTTGCCGAGGTCGCGGCGTTGCCGGTCGTGTCGCCGGACTTGCTGTCCGTCCCCGCGTTCTTGGCGCCGTCCTTGCTCATGCCGTCCTTGCTCATCCCATCCTTGGACTGGGCGCTGTCCTTCGTGCCGTCCTTGGACATGCCGTCTTTGGACTGCGCGTTCTTGGCGCCATCCTTGCTCATGCCATCCTTGGACATACCGTCCTTGGACTGAGCGCTGTCCTTCATGCCATCCTTCGACATGCCGTCCTTGGACTGCGCGTTCTTGGCGCCGTCTTTGCTCATGCCGTCCTTGGACATACCGTCCTTCGACTGCGCGCTGTCCCTGCTCATGCCGGGAGCACTGCCGGAATCACGGTTCATGGCACCGCCCGAGGGGGCGGGATTTTGCTGGGCCGTCGGAGCACTACCACCACCGGCGCTGCCGCCCGCAGCCCCTCCGCCGCCCGCACCGGCACCGCCGGCGCCCTGCGCAAAGGCAAATCCACTGCCCGCGATCAACGCCGCAGCCGCAACCGAAATCATAAAACGATTAGCCATTGGAATGTCTCCTCACCTGAATTGCATTGCCCGCGCCAACAACGGCGCCGGAGAGGCGATGTTCCCGGTGTTTCAAGGTTCCATCGATTTAGTTTGATGAACGCGTGATGAACCGCGCTGCGTTCGAGGTGACACGAAAAAGGCCGGCTTGAGAGCCGGCCTTTTTGAGCAATGCGGCAAGTTGCCGGCGGGATCGAACTCAGCAGGTCGCCTTGCCGCAGCGCGCGACGCTGATTTTCTCGCGAAGGCCTTCGACGCCGACCGCGCCGATCACCACCTGCTTGCCGATCACGTAGCTCGGCGTGCCGTTCATGCCCATCGCCTCGGCGAGCTTGAAGTTCTCCTCCAGCGTGGCGCGCACTTCCGGACTTGCGAGATCCTTCTCCAGCTTCGCCATGTCGGCGCCGGCTTCCTTGGCGGCGGCCATCGAGCGCGCCTTGTCGGCCTGGCCCTTGCCGTTCAGCAGCTTCTGGTGAAAGTCGAGATACTTCTTGCCGCTGGGGTCCTGCATGCGCACGGCAACCGCGACCTGGGCGGCTTCGACCGAGCCGGGGCCGAGCACCGGGAATTCCTTCAGCACCACCTTCAGCTTCGGATCCGATTTCATCAGCTCCATCATGTCGGTCATGGCGCGTTTGCAGTAGCCGCAATTGTAGTCGAAGAATTCGACCATGGTGACATCGCCGTCCCTGGCGCCGACGGTGACGCCGCGCGGCGAGTTGAAAATTGCTTCCTTGTTGGTGGCCACGCTGGCTTCGTGCTTTTGAGCCTCGGCCGCGGTCTGGCGCCTGGAGAGCTCGGCCATCGCCTCTTCCAGCACTTCGGGATGCTTGAGCAGATATTCGCGGACGATGACTTCAATGTCGCCGCGCTGGGTGTCGGAAAATTTCTGCGCGGAGGCCGGCGGCGCTCCGCAGAGTGCGAGCGCGAACAAAGCGGGGGCGAGCAGGCGGAACGAGGGCATTGGCAAATCCTCTTGGACGAATTGAGCAGGCTAAGTTGTTGCGGGAGCCGGTCTGACCTTAGGCCCGGCCGGTTTATTTCTAGTTGCTCTTCTGGCCGGGCAGCGGCTTGGCAGAGACGATGTCGTCGGCCTTGACCCAGCCGGGGGTGCCGATCGCGAACCGGGTCTTTGCCCGCGAGGCCAGGTCGCGCGCGGTCTTGTTGTCGCCGCGCAGGAAAGCGGCCTGTGCGGAAGCAAGGTCGGCCTGCGCAAGATCTCCTTTTCGGCCGTAGGCCATCGCGAGCTGGGTATAGCCGATCGGCGCCTCGGTCTCGCGCGCCACCGCCGCGCGCAGAATCGCAATCGCTTCCTCGGTGTGGGCGTTACTATTAGTCGCTACCAGCGCCTGCCCAAGTAACATCTCGTTGAGCGGCGCATGATTCGACAGCTGCACCGCCTTGCGCAGCGGCACGATGGCCTCCGCCGGCTTGCCGCCTTCCAGCAGCGCCTGGCCGCGCAATTCATAAAAATACGGGTTGGCCGGCTGCAGCTGGATCAGCCCGTCGATCTGGGCGATCGCGCTGCGCAGATCGCCGTGCCGGTAGGTGGCGATGGCGCGGGCGTAGCGCGAGGGCAGGCTGTCGTTCGAGAGCGGATAGCGCCGGTAGACGGTGTCCTGCCGTTCCATGAAGGCCGAGATCTTGGCGCGCACCATGTCGTGGCGCAATTGCAGGGCTGGGTCGTCCTTCTTGTCCCAATAGGGGCTTGAGCGCGCCAGGCCTTCGAGCGCTTCGACGCGCTGGGCCGGCATCGGGTGCGACATCACGTAGGGATCGGCGCCGCGCGCGGCAAACAGGCTCTCGTTGGTGAAGCGCTTGAAGGTTTCGTACATGCCCTTGGCGGACTGCCCGGTGGCGGTCAGGAACTTGACCCCGGCGCGGTCGGCGTTTTCCTCCTGCTGGCGCACATAAGAGAGCAGGGTGCGGCGGATCACCTCCTGCGGCGCGGACATCGCCGCAGCACCCACATTGGCGAGACCGCTATTGGCGTTGCCGCCTCGCGCGCCCGCGACCAGTGCGCCGGCGCCGAGCAGCATGGCGATGATCATCTGGGTCTGCGCCGTCGCCAGTTGATCGCGGAGCTTCGAGAGATGGCCGCCGGCGAGGTGGCCGGTTTCATGCGCCATCACCCCGATAATCTGGTTCGGGGTTTCCGACTGCATCATGGCGCCGTAGTTCACGAAGATGCGCCGGCCGTCCGCGACGAAAGCGTTGAAAGCGCTCTCGTTGATGATGACCATCTGGATGTTCTGCTTTTCCAGTCCCGCCGCGCGCAGGATCGGGCGGGTGTAGTCGCGCAGCAATTGCTCGGATTCGGTATCGCGGAGAACGCGCAGACCACCTCCCTGCGCCAGCGCCGGCATCGGCGCAATGACGAGCGCGACCGCGGTGGCAAGGGCGGTCAGTCTCGACATTTTCTGGCGCAGGGCGATGCGGGGCAGCATGGCGTTCTCAAGGGATTGGCGGCGGACCGGATACGATATATGCCCTAACAAACCGCCGAATGCGGCTTGTCTGGGGCCAAGTCGGGGGCCATGGGCGTTTCCTGGGCCCCCGTCTTGGTCTCGTTTTTCTTTGGTTCGAATAGCAGATATCGATGCTTGATGCGACACTGAGAGACCGCGCCAAAAGCCTGCTGACGGCGTCGGCGCGAAGTAATGTTCCGCCGTTCATGGTGATGGACGTGATGGCGGCGGCCGCCCGCATCGAGGCGGCCGGCGGCCACGTGATTCACATGGAAGTCGGGCAACCCTCGGCGTCGGCGCCGAAGCCCGCGATCGCGGCTGCTCACGCCGCCCTCGAACTGGGGCGGATCGACTATACCTCGGCGCTGGGAACGCCCTCGCTACGCGCGCGGATCGCCAGGCATTACCGCGAGACCTACGGCTGCGCCGTCGATCCCGAGCGGATCGTGATCACGACGGGATCGTCGGGCGCGTTCATCCTGGGCTTTCTGGCGATGTTCGAGCCGGGCGACCGCGTCGCCGTGACGGTTCCCGGCTATCCGCCGTATCGCCACATCCTGACCGCGCTCGGCTGCGAGCCGGTGCTGATCGAGACCTCGAGCGAGACCCGTCACGCGCTGACCGGCGAGGCCCTGCTGGCGGCCCATCACGCGACGCCGCTGAAGGGCGTGCTGGTCGGAAGCCCGGCCAATCCGACGGGGACCATGATGTCCCGCGAGGCGCTCACCAGCCTGATGGCGGCAGCGGAGAGCGCGGGCATCCGCTTCATCTCCGACGAAATCTATCACGGCCTCGACTATGCGTTCCCCGCGGTCACGGCGGCAGAGCTTTCGCCCGATGCGCTGGTGATCAATTCGTTCTCGAAATATTTCTGCATGACCGGCTGGCGGGTCGGCTGGATGGTGGTGCCGGAACCGCTGGTGCGGCCGATCGAGCGGCTGCAGCAGAATCTTTCGATCTCGGTGCCGACATTGTCGCAGATCGCGGCCGAGGCCGCCTTCGATGGCCGCGCCGAGATGGAAGCGATCAAGCGCGGCTATCAGGAAAACCGCCGCATTCTGATCGAAGGCTTGCCGAAGGCCGGGCTGGAAAAATTTCTGCCTGCCGACGGCGCATTCTATCTCTACGCCGACGTCTCCAAATTCACGTCCGACAGTTTTGCCTTTGCCGGCCTGATGCTGGAAAAGGCGGGCGTGGCGGCCACTCCCGGGGTCGACTTCGATCCGGTCCATGGCCGTCAGTTCATTCGCTTTTCCTACGCACGTTCCGCCGACGAGATGCGCGAAGCTGTCGCGCGCATCTCGAAATGGCTCGGATAACGGCGCGAACGCTTCGGTTCGCCGCCATTCACGCCCAACACCCGTACACATCAAGGAGGACTTCTTGTCAGTCAGATCAACACCCGGGCTCGTCGCCGTCAGGCATTCCCCGCTCGCCGCCGTGGCGTGGCCGCAGCCGGCCGCCGGCTTTTCCCTCGTGCTGCGCAGTTTGATCCTCATCGCGCTGGGAACGGCATTGCTGACGCTTTCGGCCAAGATCAACCTGCCGCTTCCTTTCGTGCCCATGACGCTGCAGACGCTGGTGGTGCTGGTGATCGGCGCCGTCTACGGCTGGCGCCTCGGCTGCACCACCGTCATCGCCTATCTGGCGGAAGGCGCCATCGGACTGCCGGTGTTCGCCGGCCCGGTGGGCGGCCTTGCGCCGCTGATGGGTCCGACGGCCGGCTATCTTGCCGGTTTCGTCGGCGCCGCCTTCATCACGGGATGGCTGAGCGAGCGCGGCTGGGATCGTTCGGTGCCGCTGCTGTTCGTCGCGATGGCGCTCGGGCACATCGTCATTCTCGCCGCCGGGTTCGGCTGGCTTGCCTTCGGCATGAAACTCGGCGCCGAGAAGGCGTGGCTGGTCGGAATCGTGCCGTTCCTCGCGGCCTCGCTGGTCAAGAATGCGCTCGGCGCGGCATTGGTGCCGGCGAGCAGGCGCCTGTTCGATCGTCGCGGATAGCTGAGGCGATCGCGACCGCGCAAGCGGTCGCCGGGAAGCCATAAAAAACCGCCCGGTTTTGCCGGGCGGTTTTTCTGTCTCGCAAATCGCCGGGCTCAAAAGCTCCCGGCTTGCTCGGCTTACTCGCCGTTACCAAAACGCCGCGACCACCAGCCGGCCTTGCGCGGCTGGGTGTCGGTCGTCGTCTCGGCGGCGGACTGTACCGGGGCGGGTGCCGGCGGCTCAGGCGGGCTGTGCGTCACGGGGGCGGGCGCTTCAGGCTGCGCGGCCGCCAGGAAGCTCACCTTCTCGCGCACGGTCGAACGCCGTCGCGCGGCGGCTCTCTCGGCTTCCTGGGCGCTCTCCGTTTCGCTGGATGCGCGCACCGGTTCGGGCTGGGGCTGAGCAGCGGGAGCGATGGTTTGCGGTTCCGGCACTGGTGCCGGCGGTTCGGGCTGCATTGCGGGCGCGGCTCGTTCGATCGAATAACCATCGAAATCGGCCACCGCCTCGGAGACTTCGGGCGCTGATGTCGGTCCGAGTTCGTCCGCGATCGATCCGATCAGGCCACTTTCTTCCGGCCCACCACGCCGGCGGCGTCCGCCACGGCGTCCACGGCGGCGAGGCCGCCGCTCGCCATCGGGTCCCTGATCGGCGCGGACAACACCGGGCTGTTCCTCGGATTCGTCCTCGTCGCCTTCGGCTTCATCGGCAGGGCCTGCGATCGCAATCTGGTCCGGCGCCATGCGCGGGGCATCCGTGCTGTCGCGGGCGGGGCCGCCTTCACGCGGCTCGCCCGGACGGCCACGTCGCCGTCGCCGCCGCTTGCGCTTGTGACCCTCGGCATCGGTTTCGCCGCCGGCTTCCTCGCCGGCCGCGGCTTCCTCGGTCAGACCTTCGGTCTCTTCGGTTTCCACTTCCGATTCGACTTCGATGTCGAACGGCTCTTCCTCGTCATAGGCTTCCTCGATCTGCGGCGGGAAGGCGGCAACCTGCGCCGCCAGCAGCGCCTTGGCCGCCTCCAGCGTATGCACCTGTTCGCCGCGGTCGATGATGAACGACTGCTGGGCGCTGACGGTGGCGTCGGCGATCACGGCGAGCGTCACCTTGAAGCTGTTTTCGAGATCGCGCAGATGGCCGCGCTTGTGGTTGAGCACGTAGAGCGCCACGTCGGTCCGGGTGCGCACCACGAGATTGTGGGTGGCGCCCTTCATCAGGATTTCTTCGAGGCCGCGCAGCAGCTGCAGCGCCACCGAAGATACCGAGCGGACGTGGCCGCTGCCGCCGCATTGCGGGCAGGGCTCGGTCGAACTCTCCAGCACGCTGGCGCGAATGCGCTGGCGCGACATTTCCAGCAGGCCGAAATGCGAGATACGGCCGACCTGGATCCGCGCGCGGTCCTGCCGCAGGCAATCCGACAGCTTGCGCTCGACCGACCGGTTGTTGCGCTTTTCGTCCATGTCGATGAAGTCGATGACGATCAGGCCGGCGAGATCGCGCAGCCTGAGCTGCCGGGCGACTTCTTCCGATGCCTCGAGGTTGGTCTTGAGCGCGGTATCCTCGATGTGGTGCTCCCGGGTGGAGCGGCCCGAGTTGACGTCGATCGAGACCAGCGCCTCGGTCTGGTTGATCACGATGTAGCCGCCGGAGCGCAACTGCACTGTCGGCGAGAACATCGCGTCGAGCTGGCTCTCGACGCCCATCCGCGAGAACAGCGGCTGGCCGTCCCGATACTGCTTCACCGCCCGCACATTGGTCGGCATCAGCATCTTCATGAAGTCGCGGGCTTCCTGGTAGCCGGCTTCGCCGGCGACCTGGATTTCGTCGATTTCCTTGTTGTAGAGATCGCGCAGCGAGCGCTTGATCAGCGACCCCTCCTCGTAGACCAGGGTCGGGGCCTGCGATTTCAGGGTCATGTCGCGGACGGTTTCCCACATCCGGATCAGATATTCGAAGTCGCGCTTGATTTCCGGCTTGGTGCGCGAGGCGCCCGCGGTGCGCAGGATGATGCCCATGCCTTCGGGAACGTCGAGATCCTGCACCACGTCCTTGAGCCTGGAGCGGTCCTGCGCCGAGGTGATCTTGCGGCTGATGCCGCCGCCGCGCGCGGTGTTGGGCATCAGGACGGCGTAGCGGCCGGCCAGCGAGAGATAGGTGGTCAGCGCCGCGCCCTTGTTGCCGCGCTCTTCCTTGACGACCTGCACCAGCATGACCTGGCGCCGCTTGATGACTTCCTGGATCTTGTACTGGCGGCGCGGACGGAAGGCGCGCTCCGGCACCTCTTCCATGACGTCGTCGCCGCCGACGGATTCGACGACTTCCTCTTCGGCGTCGTCGTCTTCTTCTTCCTCATCGTCGTGATGCTCGTCGCCCTGCGGCTGGGCGGCATGCTCGTCATGGGGCAAGGCTGCATGCTCGTCGCCGGCCTGTGCGGCGCGCGCCGCGTCCTCGGCATGGGCCGCGTTTTCTTCGGCGTGCGTGAGCGCGTCATGCGACGTGTCATCGTGGGCCTCTGCCGCGGCGGCTTCGACGGCGGCCGTATCGGGCAGGGTTACCGCTGCCAGCGTCTCGCTGGCATGGGTCTCGGTGCCCTTCTCCTGCGCATGGTCGTGCTCGTCATGGGCATGGTGATCTTGGGGTTGGGGATCATGGGCATGCTCTTCATGGGCATGATGGTCATGCCCGTGACCGTCATGATCATGATCATGATGCGCGGCGTCGGCAGGGGTCCGTTCGGCGTCGTGCTCGTGCGAATGGCCGGCTTCGGCGTGCAGGCCTTCAGGGTGCTCCTGATGCTCTTGATGTTCCTGGCCCTCTTGCGGCGGCGCGACCTGCATCAGGTCGGGGCTGGCGTTCTCGACGACTTCGCTCTGCACCCGCTCGCCACTGCTGCGGCGGCGCTGGTTGCGATGACGCGGACGGCGGCCACGGCCAGCCGAACGGTTCTCGGTCTCTTCCTCGGCCTCGCGATGGGCGCGTTCGTCGGCCTCGATCAGTGCCTGGCGGTCGGCGACCGGAATTTGGTAATAATCGGGATGGATTTCGCTGAAGGCCAGGAAGCCATGGCGGTTGCCGCCATACTCGATGAAGGCCGCCTGCAGCGATGGCTCTACGCGGGTGACCTTGGCGAGGTAGATATTGCCGCGCAGCTGCTTGCGCTGAGCGGTCTCGAAATCAAATTCCTCGACGCGATTGCCGCGGATCACAACGACCCGGGTCTCTTCCGGGTGGGTAGCATCGATCAACATTTTGTTGGGCATTTTGCAACTCATGACGGCGGCGGGCGCGTATGACCGTGGGCGCATGTCGCGCCGCCGGGTGACGCGACGGTCCACCTGATTCGGGGGTGAGGGGAAGGCCAAAACGCAACCCGGGGCGCCGGGCCGAACGGGATCCTGTCGGCGCAAAACGACGCGCGGAGCTTTCGCTTCGCGGCGGCGCGATTCTACCGGGGATCATGGTCGGCAACTCAGTCTGGCGCATCAAGCGTCGGCCCGTCTGAACACGTGGGCGGCAAGAATCGCCGCCTTGTCTATCGCTGAAGACCCGGCGTGGCGCCTAGGCGCTCGCCGGCCATCGCATATCGGGCCCAATCGAACCCGGATAATCAGTTATGCCGTGTCTGAAGCCGTCCCTGGAACAAGATCGTAACCTGGGACCGACGCCGCTCGGGCTCGAAACCGCCCTCCGTTCAGCCGCGCGCTGCGCTGGCCTGTGGAAGGATCGGAAAGACGCTGGAAGCCTCTGGGTTCAGAGAGTTCCGGCGCTGCACCGGGAGGCTGAACGCGACACAACCGGGAGTTTTAGTCGTCAGCACCTCGTACATACGTGGATTGGGGGCCCTGTGCAAGGGAAGTGAAAGGGAGCGTCGCAGCGCGGCAACACCGCACCTTATTCGTCGCCAGTCTCTTAAGCTCTCGTTAACCCTGTGGCTTTATTGCGGTAAGAGGGCTGCTCGGAGGCACGGATTCGTTGGCGAGCCGCGCAAATCATCGTGTTCTTAGGGGTTGGACGCTATTGTGCGCCGCAGCATTGCTGTGCGCATCCGCCGGCATCGGCGTCGCAGCCGAGGGCGACCCGCCGAATCCAGCCGCGCCCCCGAATTTTCCGGTCGCTTCCGAGGTCCGGCTGGCCGGTGACGCCAAGCAGACCCGCTTCGTTCTCGATCTCGACCGGCCGATCCAGTTCCGCGCCTTCGCGCTGGCCGATCCCTATCGGGTGGTGGTGGATATTCCCCAGGTCAATTTTCAGCTCAAGGCGGGGGCGGGCACCGCCGGGCGCGGGCTGATCAAGGCCTTCCGTTATGGCCTCGTCATGCCCGGCGGCTCGCGGATCGTGTTCGATCTGGTCGGTCCGGCCAAAATTGCGAATTCCTACGTCCTGGAGGCCGCCAATGGCCAGCCGCCAAGGCTGGTGCTCGAACTTGAACAGGTCGACCGCACCACCTTCGTTCAATCGCTTGGCGCCGAAAACCGGCCCGAGCTGAAGCCCGCGATCTCGGACACGGTGGCTTCGATCACCGTCGAGCCGAACGTCGCCGCCAAGTCCGCCGCATCGGCGGATGCGCGCCCCGTGGTCGTGATCGATCCGGGACATGGCGGCATCGATAATGGCACCCAGGCCGGGGGCACCAGTGAAAAGGAGCTGGTGCTGGGATTTGGCCTGGCGTTGCGCGATCGGCTGGAGAAATCGGGCAAATATCGCGTCGTCATGACCCGCGCCGACGATACGTTCATTCCGCTCACCGACCGCGTCAAGATTGCCCGGAACCAGTCGGCGGCGCTGTTCGTGTCGATCCATGCCGACGCCTTGCCGCGGCGCGAGGGCGACGCCCAGGGCGCCACGATCTACACGCTGTCCGACAAGGCTTCCGATGCTGAGGCGGAGCGGCTGGCGGAAGCCGAAAACAAGGCCGACGCCATCGGCGGGGTCAACCTGACCGAGGAGCCGACCGAGGTCGCCGACATCCTGATTGAGCTGGCGCAGCGCGAGACCCGTACGTTCTCGAACCGGTTCGCCCGTATTTTAATGGGCGAGATGAAGACCACTGTGCGGATGCACAAGCATCCGCTGAAGTCGGCCGGCTTCAAGGTGCTCAAGGCCCCTGACGTGCCGTCCGTTCTGGTCGAACTCGGCTATGTCTCGAACAAGGCCGACTTCGAGCACCTGGTCTCCGAGAGTTGGCGCAACCGCACCGCCGGCGCCATGGCGCAGGCGATCGACGCGTTCCTGGCCAAGCGGCTGGCGACGGCCGGGGCAGCCAACTGACGGGAGAGCCTCGCTGAAAAGGTGCCTCGCGGTGGCGGAAGCCCTAGTTTGGCCACAGCGGCGGCATTATAGAAATGACTGCGAGAACATTGGAATCACGCTAAATTCGCCTGCGGCCAATGTCCTTTTTGATCCGCCTGCGCGCGACGGCTGATCGCAAGCGGGCACTTTGCTGAGGAAGCGCCGGAAATCGCGGCGCCAGGGCTGGAACGGAACTTCGATAATGCGTTTGCTGGTTCGGTTCATGGGTTTCTTGTTCGCCGCCGGAACCGTCGTGTTCCTGGTGGGCGTGGCCGCCGCAGCAGGGCTGATCTGGCATTATTCCAAGGACTTGCCGGACTATTCGCAGCTGAAGGATTATGAGCCGCCGGTCATGACGCGAGTCCATGCGTCGGATGGTGCGCTGCTCGGCGAATATTCCAAGGAGCGCCGGCTGTACCTGCCGATCCAGGCGGTGCCGAAGATGGTCATCAACGCGTTCCTGGCCGCCGAGGACAAGAATTTCTACGAGCATGGCGGCATCGACTTCACCGGCATGGCCCGCGCCGCGGTGCTCTATGCGCAGAATCTCGGTTCCAACAGGCGGCCGCAGGGCGCCTCTACCATCACGCAACAGGTCGCGAAGAACTTCCTTTTGACCAACGAGGTGTCGTTCACCCGCAAGATCAAGGAAGCCTTGCTGGCGATGCGGATCGAGCGCACCTATTCCAAGGACAAGATCCTTGAACTCTATCTGAACGAAATCTATCTCGGCCTCGGCGCCTACGGCGTCGCCGCCGCGTCGCTGGTCTATTTCGACAAATCGGTCAATGAACTCACCATTGCCGAAGCGTCCTATCTCGCCGCGCTGCCCAAGGCTCCGTCGTCGCTCCACCCGGTGAAGAACCGCGATCGCGCCATCGAACGCCGCAATTACGTGATCGACCGTCTGGTGGAAAACGGCTGGATCAAGCAGGCCGACGCCGAGAAGGCCCGCAAGGACCCGATGACGGTCACCAGCCGGAGCAATGCCGCGCACATCTTCGCCGGCGAGTATTTCGCCGAGGAAGTCCGCCGCGACGTGTTCGAGCGCTATGGCGAAAAGAAGCTCTATGAAGGCGGCCTGTCGGTGCGGACCACGCTCGATCCGAAGATGCAGGTGATGGCGCGCAAGACCATGACCGCCGGACTGGTGAAGTTCGACGAAGCGACCGGCTATCGCGGTCCCGTCAGCAAGCTCGAGTTTTCAGGCGACTGGGGCGTCAAGCTCGCCGACGTCAAGTCGCTGTCGGATATTTCGCCGTGGCGGATGGCGGTGGTGCTGGAAACCAGCGATCAGTCGGCGCGAATCGGTTTCCAGCCCGGCCGCGAACTCGGCGGCGCCGTCGCCAAGGAGCGGCAGACCGGCCTGGTCACGATCGAAGGCGTGCGCTGGGCCAAGCCGGCGGCAGGGCCGAGCCGCGGCAAGGCGCCGACCACTGTCTCCCAAGTGCTGGCGCCGGGCGATGTCATCTATGCCGATCCGCTGCTCGCCAAGGACGGCTCGATCGTCGAGGGCCAGTTCCGGCTGCGCCAGCTGCCGGAAGTGTCCGGCGCGATGGTGGTGATGGATCCCTGGACCGGCCGCGTGCTGGCGATGGTCGGTGGATTCTCGTTCGACCAGAGCCAGTTCAACCGCGCGACCCAGGCCTATCGGCAGCCGGGTTCGTCGTTCAAGCCGCTGGTCTATTCGGCGGCGATGGACAATGGCTATACGCCGTCCACCATCGTGGTCGACGCGCCGATCGAAATCGACCAGGGGCAGGGGGCCGGTGTCTGGCGCCCGGAAAACTATTCGACCGGCAAGTATTACGGGCCGCAGACGCTGCGCAACGCATTGAAGCGCTCGCTCAACACGGTGACGGTGCGGCTGGCGCAGGACGTCGGCATGCCCCTGATCGGCGAATACTCCAAGCGTTTTGGCGTCTATGACGATCTGCCGAACTACCTGTCCTATGCGCTCGGCGCCGGTGAGACCACCGTGATGCGGATGGTGACGGCCTATTCGATGTTCGCCAATGGCGGCCGGCGCGTGAAATCGACCTTGATCGACCGCATTCAGGACCGCTACGGCCGCACCATCTTCCGGCACGATGCGCGCGAGTGCCGCGGCTGCGACGCCCCTGGCGGCTGGAAGAACCAGCCCGAGCCGCAACTGGTCGACCGCCGCGAGCAGGTGCTGGATGCGATGACGGCCTACCAGATCACCTCGATGATGGAAGACGTCGTGCAGGGCGGTACCGCCACCGTCTTGAGGGAAGTCGGCAAACCGATCGCCGGCAAGACCGGCACCACCAACGACGAAAAGGACGCCTGGTTCATCGGCTTCTCGCCAGATGTCGTGGTCGGCATCTATGTCGGCTACGACAAGCCGCGCCCGCTCGGCAAGGGCGCCACCGGCGGCCATCTGGCGGCCCCGATCGCTAAGGACTTCCTCAAGCTCGCGCTCGCCGACAAGCCGGCGGTTCCGTTCAAGGTGCCCGCCGGCATCAAGCTGATCCGCGTCGACGCCAAGTCCGGCATGCGCAGCGGTCCGGGCGGCGGCGGCATTCTGGAAGCCTTCAAGCCGGGCACCGCGCCGCCGGATAATTACAGCGTCATCGGTGTCGCCGATGCCGACGGTGGCCGCGATCGTCCGCTGATGGCGCCGCCCGACGCCGGCTCGATCATGCGTCCCGGAACTGGCGGGCTCTGGTAGCCGATTGCACTTTGCGGCCGCTGCCGTTACATCCCACGACAACTGTTCTCAGTAGCGGCCCATTCACCGCAGAATCAGAGAAACCATGCGCGCTGAAGTCGAACGCCTCGTTGAAGAGATCAAGCAGTCTGTCGGGCTGCTGAGGAGGCATCTTTGACGTCGATGCATCCACGGCGCGCCTCGCGGAGCTGAACAAGCTCGCTGAAGATCCCAATCTCTGGAACGACCCGCAGAAGGCGCAGAAGCTGATGCAGGAGCGTACCTCGCTGGAGGATTCGCTTCAGGGCATCGGCAAGGTCGAGCGCGAGCTCGAGGACAATGTCGGCATGATCGAGCTCGGCGAGTCCGAGAACGACGAAGGCGTGGTCACCGAGGCCGAGAACGCGTTGAAGGCGCTCAAGAAGGAAGTCGCCCGCCGCGAGCTGGAAGCGCTGCTGTCGGGCGAGGCCGACCGGTTCGACTCCTATCTCGAAGTGCATGCCGGCGCCGGCGGCACCGAAAGCCAGGACTGGGCCTCGATGCTGCTGCGCATGTATACGCGCTGGGCCGAGAAGCACGGTTTCAAGATCGAATATCTGGAGGAGACGCAAGGCGAAGAAGCCGGCATCAAATCCGCCACCATCCAGATCTCGGGCCACAACGCCTATGGCTGGCTGAAGACCGAGGCCGGTGTGCACCGGCTGGTGCGCATCTCGCCGTTCGACTCCAACGCGCGGCGGCACACCTCGTTCTCGTCGGTCGCGATCTTTCCGGTGGTCGACAACTCGATCAAGATCGACATCGCCGAGTCCGACGTGCGCGTCGACACCATGCGTTCCGGCGGCGCCGGCGGCCAGCACGTCAACAAGACCGAGTCCGCGGTGCGGCTGACCCACATTCCGACCGGCGTCGCCGTGGTCTGCCAGGCCGGCCGTTCGCAGCACAAGAACAAGGCGCAGGCCTGGGACATGCTGCGCGCGCGGCTCTATGAGATCGAGCTGAAGAAGCGCGAGGCGCAGGCCGCCGCCGACCAGGCCGCCAAGACCGATATCGGCTGGGGCCATCAGATCCGCTCCTACGTGCTGCAGCCCTATCAGATGGTGAAGGATCTGCGGACCGGCGTGCAGACCTCGGACACCTCGGGTGTGCTCGACGGCGACCTCGACGAATTCATGGCGGCGACGCTGGCGCAGCGCGCCTTCGGCACCGCGCCTCCCGCCATCGACGATGTGGACTAAATGACAAAAGTCGCTTTCATCGGACTGGGCCGCATGGGCCATGGCATGGCCGGCCGTTATCTCGACAGCGGCTTTACCGTCGCGGTGTGGAACCGGAGCAAGGCCAAGGCCGAGGACCTGATCGCGCGCGGCGCGCGATGGGCGACGTCGCCGGAGGATGCCGCGATCGACGCCGCCGCCGTGGTGACGATGGTGGCCGACGACGCGGCGTCGCGCGAAGTGTGGCTGACCAGGGACGGCGCCGCCGCGACCATGAAGGCCGGCACGCTCGCCATCGAATGCTCGACGGTTTCCTACCGCCACGCTCTGGACATGGCGCGGGTGCTTCGCGAACGCGGCATCGTCTATATCGACAGCCCCGTCACGGGTTTGCCGGACGCTGCGGCCAGCGGAAAGTTGACGCTGCTGGTCGGCGCCGATCCGGCCGATCTCGAGCGGGCGCGGCCTTTTCTGGTTCCGCTGTCGACGGTCATCCGGCATTTCGGCGCGGTCGGGTCAGGCACGGTCTACAAGCTGATCAATAATCTCATGGGCGCGATCCAGATTGCCGGGATCGCCGAGGGCCTTGCGATTGCGGAGCAGGCCGGTCTCGACATGAAGCTGGTGCTGGAGGCGGTGGAGTCAGGCGTTGCCGCCAGTCCGCAGGTGATCCGGCACGCCAAGCGCATGGTGGAGCGAAATTTTGCCGGCGCGACATTTACGGCCGCGCTGCGCCAAAAAGATGCGGCTTACGCGGTGGAACTGGCCGAGAGCCTGCTGCGTGACGCCCCCATCATGGGGCGCGCCGCGGTGGCGTCCTACGACCGCGCCAAAGTTCATGCGCCTGACGACGACGAAGGCAAGATGATCGAGATCGTGTCGCATCCCAAAGACAATGCGCGCTGATTGCATCGCACCAAATCTTCGTTTCGGCTTTAGTTCTATTTGAACCTGTCACGTTCCACGGCCTAGTATCGTGGTGCTGTTTTGCAGCCAATCGATTCATTCGCGTGGGGAGCCGTCATGAAAATTGTTTCCGTCCTGGTTGTTGGAATTGCACTTGCGCTTGCCGGATGCGGCAGGGATCCCGGCCCGAAAGGCGAGCGGGGCGCAGCGGGGCAGGATGGCTTGCCGGGCCCGCAAGGCATTCAGGGTGTCGCCGGTCCCCAGGGCCAGCCTGGCCCACAAGGTCCGGCGGGACCGCAAGGACAGCCCGGTGCGCAAGGTGCGCAGGGACCTCAAGGACCTCAGGGCGCCCCCGGCGCCAAGGGTGACAAAGGCGACAAGGGCGACGCCGGTCCTGCGGGCGTGAGGGCTGTGCAGGGAGACGGCGCGGCGAGCTGCGAAGCGAACGAGACGCTGGTGTCGGTGTTCTGTCCCGGCGGGGGCGCCGTAGACGGCGCCAGATGCTCGACGCCTCCGACCATCGGTCTTTGCTTGCGCAAGCCGTAGCGGCACGCGCCGCTGCCTCATGGTGAGGAGCGCGTCCGGACAGCGCGCCTGCGCGGTCCGGCGCGCGTCTCGAACCATTTGGCATATTGCCCGCTGCCATGCTTCGCGGCGCCGCGCGAAGCGCGCGCGGGGCCTCAGCATGAGGTTTGGCTTGTTGCGGGAAATCGGGTGGCCGATGCGCCGGCTTTCGGGGTAAGCGATGGGCCTGATCACGCAGGCACCCACCGCCATGACGCCGACCGACCAGCGCATCGACATCAGGGACTGGTCGCTGCTTGCCGTGCTCGCGGTGTTGTGGGGCGGCTCGTTCTTCTTCAACGGCGTCGTGCTGCGGGAATTGCCGCCGCTGACGGTGGTGCTGCTGCGGGTCGCGCTCGCGGCCCTGATCCTTCTGCCGCTGCTGCGGGCCTACAAAATTTGTTTGCCGCAGACGCTTCCGGGCTGGAAGCCGTTCTTCGCCATCGCGCTACTCAACAACGTGCTGCCCTTCTCGCTGATTGTGACCGGACAGACCTATATATCCAGCGGGCTGGCCTCGATCCTGAATGCGACCACGCCGCTGTTCACGGTGCTGGTGATGGCGGTGGCCGGCGATGAAAAGCTGCAAGCGCGCCGCGTCGCGGGCGTCGTCATCGGGCTGATCGGGGTCGCCATTCTGCACGGCCAGCATCTCGGCTTCAGCAGCGGCCAGGGGGTTGGCATCCTGCTCTGCCTTGCCGGCGCCTTTAGTTACGGACTGTCGGCGCTTTATGCGCGACGAAAACTGCAAAATTCGCCGCCGCTGGCGACCGCGACGTTCCAGATGATGGCTTCAAGCCTGATGATGCTCGTGATCGCCGGTGTGGTCGAGCGTCCGTGGCAACTGCCGATGCCCGGCCTGACCACGTGGCTGGCGCTGGCCGGCCTTGCCGCTCTGTCGACCGCGCTGGCCTACATCGTGTTCTTTCAGATCCTGCGACGGTCGGGCTCGACCAACGTCATGCTGGTCACGCTGCTGATTCCCGTCACCGCCATCCTGCTCGGCTATCTCGTCCTGGGCGAGACCATGACGCTTCCCGAGATCATGGGCGCGCTGGTGATCGGCAGCGCGTTGCTGGTGATCGACGGGCGCGTGTTCGGCCTCATCAGGGGCGTTGCTTCCACTCCGAGAGCCAGCCCGTAAAGCGACCGCTGTCGCGCTCGCCGCCGTGCCAGGCCGCGCTGACCGTGCCGTCATCGGCCACCAGCAGCACCGCGTCGAGGCCTTTCGAGCGCCGCAGCGTATCGATTGCGTGGTGCGGGGTCTGCGCGATCGGGCCGGCGACATTGAACGAGGTGTTGACGGAGATCTCGACGCCGATGTGGCGGCCGAGCGCCTTCAGATACGCGTAGGTGAGGGGATCGTCTTCCGCCCGCACAATCTGGATCCGGCCGGTGCCGTCGGCATGGACCACTGCCGGAATTTTGTCGCGCGCGCCCGGCTTCGACGGCGCGGTCAGGACCATGTAATTATAGGCGTTGTAGTCCGCGTCCGAGGCACCGTCGTGCAGATCGAAATATTGGTGCGCCGCCTCCAGCGTCGCCATCGGCGCCAGCGGGCGGATCGCCTCGCGGTATTTGACCCGTTCGTTGAGCCGTTCGCGCGCCTGCGGGTCGCAGGGGTTGGCGAAGATCGAGCGATGTCCGAGCGCGCGAGGCCCGGTCTCGGCCGCGCCCTGGTACAGCGCGATGATGCCGCTATGCGCCACCATATACGCCATCAGATCGGCCACGGCGTCGCGTCCCTCAGGCGTGGAGATGTCGCCGAGTTGTTGTGACGCGATGTCGGCGGCCCGCAGCGCGGCAGCGATGTCATTCCGTGTCGGCGGCAAACCGCAATAAAAAGCATGCGTCATCGGGCCGCCGCGCGGCGCGCCCGCCAGCTGCGCGAACAGCCAGGCCGCGCCGATGGTGACGCCGGGATCGCCGGGGGTCGGCGGCACCCACAGATGCAGGCGGGCCTTGCGCTGCTGGTTCTTTTCGAACCAAGCCTCGTCGAAATGCTCCAGCAGCCGCATGTTGCCGACGGCGTTCAGCGCCACGCCGCCGGTCAGCACCAGCCGGCTGGCGCCGGTCAAGCGCAGCAGATGGTCGACGACATGGATCATGGCGTCCTCGAACACCAGCTGCGTTGCGGCAGCCTTGTCCAGGCGATCCTGGGTGTCGGGCCGGTGCGTGATATCCTCGACCCGCAGCACCGCGTCGGGATTCCAGAGCTGGTCAGGTCTTAGCGGCTCGCCGAGGATGTCGATCAGCGCTGCCTTGTAGGGATGGTCGAACGGGTCGCAATACCAGTTGGCGAGCGCGCGGTTGATCCTGATGTTGCCGTCCGCACCGAAATCCAGAACCTCGCGCAGCCTGTTGTAATAGGGATTGCTGGCGCGGCTCATGTCGCCCCAGGCGGCGGCGCCCATGTAGCGGCCCTCGCTGGACAGCCAGGTCCAGCCGCCTTGGGTCGATGAAATCACGCTGTAGAAGGCGCCGAGCGAGTCGAACATGCTGTCGTTGCAGGTGAGCTGCCGCATCGCGCCGTTTTCGGCGACATAGAGCGAGATCGATCCTTTGTCGCCGGTGCCGTCGAGCACCGCGATGGCGACGGGCTCGCCGTCGTCGGCGAACGGCGATGCCGCGAAGGAAAACCAGGCGTGGTTGTCATGGTGCGGCAGGCAGATCAGCGGCACGCGTTCGGCAAGCCCGAGCTGCCGTCCCAGGATCTTCGGCGTCCGCGTCATCTGGTCGAGCCGGCGGCCATCAAAACCGGCGGCTTCCGTGGTGCGCAGCAGTTTTAAACTTTGCGGCACTTCCTCCAGCACCGAGCGCGCAATGGTGCCGCAAAGGGTCGGATAATCCCAACTGGTGAGCCAGGCGTCGATATCACCGATATCGCGGCCGATGCCGCGCAGCGTCGCCACCATGGCGTCGATCGAATGGCGCGGATACTCGGTCGTGTGCTTGTTGCCGGAGAAGCGCTCTTCCTCGTTGTTGACGATCAGGCGAGGTCCTTCGGCCTGCGTCACCTCGACCAGCGCCACGCCGGAATTGTGGGTGCCGGGCGGCCCCAGGCCGGCCAGATATACCGTCTCACCGCGCTGCAGTTTGTCGCGAACATGCGCGATGCGCCGGTCGGCGAATTCCGAGCCGAGCTGGTGAAAACCCGCAGCCGCGAACAGCCGCGCGCAAAGCCATCGCACGGCACGGAATCCGGCGGTGCCGAGCCGTGGATGTCGGGGACCTGTTCGTCGGATCGGTTTCAATCGTGCGCCTGCATGCGGGTTATCGCTCACGCATCAATCATAAATGACGGCGCGCAACAATGCAGTTTCGTCAAACGGAATAAGCTGGCACTTGCATGCGCGCGCGCGGCTTGCGACACTTCGCATAACAAAACCAACAATCGGGAGAGAAGCGATGCCGGATACCGTCACACGCCGTGTTGCCATCGGGTTCCTCGTCGCCGCGGCGGCGGTGACGGCGACAACGGCCAATGCGCAGAAGAAATACGATCCGGGTGCCAGCGATACCGAAATCAAGATCGGCAATATCATGCCGTATAGCGGGCCGGCCTCGTCCTACGGCGTGATCGGCAAGTCGGAAGCTGCCTATTTCAACAAGATCAATGCCGACGGCGGGGTCAACGGCCGCAAGATCACCTTCATCAGCTACGACGACGCCTACAGTCCGCCGAAGGCTATTGAGCAGGCGCGCAAGCTGGTGGAAAGCGACGAGGTCTTGCTGATCTTCCAACCGCTCGGCACGCCGTCCAACTCGGCAATACAGAAATACATGAACGTCAAGAAGGTGCCGCAGCTGTTCGTGGCGTCCGGTGCCACCAAATGGGGCGATCCGAAGCACTTTCCCTGGACCATGGGCTTTCAGCCGAACTACCAGAGCGAGGGGCGAATCTACGCCAAATACATTCTCGATCATTTCCCGAACGGCAAGATCGCGGTGTTCTGGCAGAATGACGACGCCGGCAAGGACCAGGTCAAGGGGCTGCGTGACGGACTCGGGGCCAAAGCCAGCATGATCATTGCCGAAAGGTCCTACGAAGTCTCGGATCCCACCATCGATTCGCAGATCGTCTCGCTGCACGATTCCGGCGCCGACATTTTCTTTTCCTGGGCGGCGCCAAAGGGTTCCGCGCAGGCGATCCGCAAGGTTGGCGAACTCGGCTGGAAGCCGAAATTCTTCCTCGCCAACACTGCGACCTCGGTGGCCGGCGTGCTCAAGCCCGCGGGCCTGCCATATTCAAAGGACATTATCTCGACCGCCTACCTGAAGGACCCCACCGACCCCGCCTGGAAGGATGATGCCGGCGTGAAAACCTGGCTGGCCTTCATGGACAAATACTATCCCGATGGCGACAAGGCCAATGCCAACAACGTCTATGGCTACGTCCAGGCCCAGGCGATGGTGCAGGTGCTGAAGCAGTGCGGCGACAATCTGACCCGCGAAAACATCATGAAACAGGCGGCTAATCTGAAGGATTTTCACACCGACATGATGCTGCCGGGAATTAAGGTCAACACCTCGGCCGATGACTTCTTTCCGATCGAGCAGATGCAACTGATGAAATTCAACGGCGAGGCCTGGGAGCTGTTCGGCGGAGTGATCGACGGCGAGGTCGGGCACTGAATGAGTGGGCGATCGCTCGGAAACCCGCGCGACAGGCCCAACTCCCTTATGGTGAGGAGCGCTCGGACAGCGCATTTGCGCTGACCGCGCGCGTCTCGAACCATCTGGCACTCGCCCGCTGCCATCCTTCGAGACGCCGCGCGAAGCGCGCGGCTCCTCCAGCGACAACGGCGAAGCCGTTGCGCGGGGATGAGGTCAGCGGTTGCTGCGGTGACTATTCCGGAATTTCCGGCTCCACCAGCGCCTGCAGCTGGTTGAGCGATTGCTGCCAGCCGAGATAGCAGGATTCAACCGGAATGACTGCCGGCAGGTTTGACTGTTCGATGTTGATCTCGGTGCCGCAGGCGACAGCCTTCAGGATCACGGTGACTTCCATGACGCCGGGCAGATTGGGATCGTCGAACTTGTCGGTGTAGCGGATGCGCTCGTTGGGCACGATCTCCAGATATTCGCCGCCGAACGAATGGCTCGACCTGGTCGTGAAGTTGGTGAACGACATCCGGAATGTGCCGCCGACCCTGCCGTCAAATTGGTGGACCTTGCAGGTGAAGCCGTGCGGCGGCAGCCATTTGGCCATGGCGTCCGCATCGAGGAAGGCGCGAAACAGCTTCTCCGACTTGGTGGCGAAGACGCGATGCAGACGGACGGTATGTTCGGACATGATGTTGATTCCCTGGCTGAGCGGATTTGCTCGACGTTCTGCTGCAAGGACGCCTGAGCTTCCCGGTTGCCGACATCGAATCCAGGGATTTTTTGCCTCCGTCTATCCCGGGGATACCGCCCATCTCAAGTCATCCTTCAAGTCGTCGAAGCACTCCTGGCATACCCATTCGTATCCGGCGCCGAGCTTGTAGTCCTCACAAGTAGTGTAGCCTTGACGATGGATGTCAGGCCCCCCGGACGCGGCGAACTTCGCCCAGCAGCCCGAGCAATGGTCATGATCCCAACTCTCGCTCCGGCGCGTGTACGGGCGGAATTGAAGTCGAACCCCTTTGAGATGCCCGGCATTCTCGATTCGCCACCGTTTCGGATTCTCAGGGGTCACGCTGCACCGGCAGATTGTACGACGGCACCAAACTTGCGTTTCCCCGCAGCCATCTCAGCCGGCGCTGAGCCGGATGCCCGCGCGCAAAAATTTCTGCGGATCGACCGCGTCGCCGTCGATGCGGGTTTCGTAGTGGAGATGCGGGCCGGTCGAGCGGCCGGTCGAGCCGACGGCGCCGATCACCTGTCCGATCTTGATGAGATCGCCGACCTTGACGTTGATTTCCGACAGATGGCCGTAACGGGTCGACAGGCCGTTGCCGTGGTCGATTTCGATCATGCGGCCATAGCCGCCCTGCCAGCCCGAGGTGACGACTTTACCGTTTGCGGTGGCGCGTACCGGGTCGCCCATGGCGGCGCGAAAATCGAGGCCGGTATGCATCGCGGGACGCCCGAGAAACGGATCGCTGCGGACCCCGAAGCCCGAACTGAACTCGACCTCGCCGATCACAGGCTTGCGATACGGCACCAGCGCCAGCGTGCGGTTGAGACGCTCGACCTGGGTACGGGTGGTGTGGATCCGGTACAGCTGGCGCTCGAACGCGCTCGCATCCGGCCCCAGTTTGACCGGAACGAAGGGACCGCCGACGCCGGCGCGCGGGGTCGCAGCTTCCAGCTGCGCCATGTCGAGCCCGAGATCGGTGATGACGCCGCGCATCCGGCGCATGCGCGATTCCATGCTCTCCTCGACCGAAGAGAGAGCCGCCATCTGGCGGCCCTCGACCTTGTCGAGCGAGGACTGCAGCCGCAGCAGGACGTTGTCGAAACCCTGCACCTTGGCGAACTGATTCGGCTGGGCCTTGGCGACCATGGGGGCACGCGATTCGAGCCGCGCTTCGCGGTCGGG
Organism: Pseudomonadota bacterium; assembly: GCA_040390145.1. Lineage (GTDB taxonomy): Bacteria > Pseudomonadota > Alphaproteobacteria > Rhizobiales > Xanthobacteraceae > Bradyrhizobium. Next base: position 10,907 of record JAZJYY010000191.1, on the reverse strand, counting down.
CGGCGCCACGAAGATCACGGTGTCGCTGATCGGCGACGGTTTCGGCGTTCCCGACGGCAACGCGTCACCGGCCGCGGCGCCGCGCGCCGGCTGACGGATCGAGCCCGTGACGGCGGCATCCGGAATGGCGCCGAGCGCGGTGGCGCGCGATTCCAGCGTGGTCTGGCGCTTCATGATCTGGTCGAGCTTCTGGTCGAATTGTTCCTGATCGAGCAGCTGGCGGCTGGTGGTGCGGTCGACCCTGGCGCGCAGCTCGGCGATTCGGTCTTCATAGGCGTATTGCATCTCCGCCTGACGGGCGATCAGCCGGGTCAGAACGTCGTCGCGGAAGGCGAAATAGGTCGCGGTTGCCGCCGACCACATCCCGAGCACGGTCACCGTGCCGACCACGATCCAGAACGCCACCGGCCCGAAGCGGACCTGCTTGCCGGCATGGACCAGCGTATAGCCGTCCTGCTCCTTCGGCGCCGGGGCCACCGCCGTGCGGCTCGACGCCGGGCGGCGGGGGGAAGCCCGGCCATGGTCATGCGGGTGGTGCTGGGGATATTCGGAATAATGACCGGAACGGTACGACATCGGCACTCCCGCGCCGCCCGGAAATGAGTTCCGTACGGCTGAATTGACGGGGGTGATTTGACCGGCTCATGGTTAATTTTCAGCGAATGGAACTGGATAAATCCTACAAAGCGCGCACGGCCGCGAGCACCTCGTCGGCATGGCCGTCGACCTTCACATTGCGCCAGATCCGGATGATTCGGCCGTCCGCGCCGACCAGTACCGTCGTGCGAAGAATACCGAGGAAGGTCCTGCCATACATCGATTTTTCGCCCCACACGCCATACGCATCGAGCATCTCATGCTGTTCGTCTGAAGCCAGAGGAGTAACGAGTTCATGCTTGTCGCGAAAGGACTCCTGGGCCTTCAGCGGGTCGGCCGACACGCCCAGCACGGCGGTCTGGTTTTCGGTAAACGCGCCGGATAGGCGGCTGAAGTCGATGGCCTCCTTGGTGCAGCCCGGCGTATCCGCGCGCGGATAGAAAAACAGCACCAGATTTCTGCCCTTGAAGTCGCTGAGCGAGACCGAATCGCCGCCGTCGCGCGGCAGCCGGAAGGCCGGCGCCTTGGCCCCCTCGCTGATGCCGAGCTGCCGCGGCGCTGCCGCGACGGGTTTGGCGGCCGGCGCCTGGTCAGCCGCAGGCTTCACGACCGGCGGGTTCGGGGCTGATGCCTTCGAGACGGCCACGACGGGCGCGACCGATTCGCTGTGGCTAATCGCCTTTAACGGTTTCGATGGGGCCTTATGCGATGCTTTGACGGCAATGTTGCCGGGTTTCTGGCTGGCGCCCTTGGCTGATTTTGTAGCCGTCGCCTTGGTGGTTTTCGCCGATGCGGTCTTGGTCGATTTCTTGGCTGATTTCTTGGCCGATGTGCCGGCCGGTTTGCTGGATGAGTTCTTGGGCGAATCCTTGGGCGAATCCTTGGACGAGTTCTTTGACGTCTTTTTGAGCTTGCCGGCGGTCTTGGCGCCGGCTGGCTTCACGGAGGGGGCTTTGGGGGATTTCTTGCGCGTTTTCTTGGACATACGCCTTCCTTTCGTCGCTTTCGGCGGATCAATCATGGGGGTATTGCGGATCATGTTCCGGGATGCGGGAACGGGTCCTGCATCTGGGCAAATCTGATGACCCCGGAGTATGGTGACAGGGAATTCGACGCAAGCTCCGACCCCTCGTTGAATAGGCTCCTTGGGCCCGATGACGAGTAACAGTATTAATCGAGGATTGGCAGCAGTGCCGACACGGCAGCGCGCGTACCATGTGGACGAGCGCGGCCCTGGCGGCGATCCATCTTACAATGAGCGCCAGCACCGAGAGGCAATGGCCAGGAAAACGTCGCCCAGAACGTCGCCCCAAGAGGCCAGTCCGCGTGCTGACGTGCAGTCCTCGCAGTGGGACGATGCCGATTGGGATCAGGACCATGACGAAGCGGCGCGTCACCGTGCGCGTCGGCTGTTGTCGCGGTCGAGCTCCGGCTTTCACCGGGTCGGCGATCGATTCGGGAGGTTGCGGCGCTGGGTCTCGGGCGAGCGCTGGGTCAAGCGCCTCGCTGTCACAGGCGCGGTCCTGCTGGTGATCTTCGCCGGCTGCTTCGGCGGGCTGTGGTGGCGGCTTGGCGCCGGTCCCATCAATCTCGATATGGCCACGCCTTGGCTGGCGGCGGCGATCGAGGAAAATATCGGCCACGGCAATACTGTCGAGGTCGGCGGCACCCAGATCGAGCGCGCCGGGCGAATCCGCATCGCCGTCCGCATCCGCGATATCGTGGTCAGGGACCACGACCGCACCGTCGTCGCCACCGCGCCGAAGGCCGAGGTGAAGCTCTCCGGCACCGCGCTGTTGATGGGCCGGCTTCGCGCCGAAAGCCTCAATCTGGTCGATGCCGAACTCGCGGTTCGGATATCGCCCGATGGCACTGTGACGGTTTCCGCCGGTGACACCGCCAAGCCGATCGCCACCGGTGTGGCCTCGAAAAAGGACGCAGGACTGGCGCCGACATTTCCGCGCCAGATCCCCGGAGTGCCGCAGCCGCTCGGCACCGCTGCGCCGCTGCCGCCCGGCAGTCCGTCCGCGCCGGCACCCGACACCGCGCAGAGCGGCCTGCTCGCCGGCCTCGACTGGCTCGACAGCCTGAGCCTGACCGGGCTCGACGGGCAAAACCTCAACGAGATCGGCCTGAAGAACGGCAACCTCGTCGTCGACGACCAGCAGCGCGGCAATAAATGGACGTTCGAGAATATCAGCCTCAGTCTGCGCCGGCCGAGTGGCGGCGGGGTGGCGCTCAGTCTTGGCGAAGAAGGCAGCCGAGCCTGGTCGCTTCGCGTCCTGGTCGGAGCGCCCTCCAACGGCGTGCGATCGGTCGATATCCGCGCCGACAAGGTCCCGACAGCCAATATCCTGCTGGCGATGCGGCTGAAGGACCTGACCTACAGCGCGGACCTGCCGCTGACCGGCGAGCTGAAGGGCGAACTCGGCCGCGACGGCCTGCCCACCTATTTCCGCGGCAAGATCGCCGCAGGTGCCGGACACATCATCGACAGCGATACGCCGGATTATCCGATGGCGATCGATTCGGCCGACATCACGGTCGAATGGGATTCTGGACGGCGCGTGCTGGTGGCGCCGTTCAAGATCGTGTCCGGTGCGAACCGGGTGACCCTGTTGGCGCATCTTGAGCCGCCGAACGGCAGCACCACCGAATGGCAGCTGGGATTTTCCGGTGGCACCATCGTGCTCGCGGGGGCGGACAACGAACAACCCCTGATCTTCAACCGCATCGCCATCGGCCTGCGCTTCGACACCGACCGCAAGCGCGTGCTGCTGACGCAGGCGGATATCAGCAATGGCGAGATCGGCGTCGCCGGTACCGGCAGTGTCGAATATTCGGGCGAGCCGCGCCTGACACTGGGTTTTGCGGGAACGCCGATGTCGGCGTCGGCGCTGAAGCGGATGTGGCCGATCCTGATCGTCCCCGAAGTCCGCGAATGGGTGATCGAGCGGGTCGAACGCGGCGCGCTGCAGCGCATCGAGGTCGGCGTCAATTCGCCGGTCAAGAATCTGTCGCGGCGGGGACCGCCGATTCCGGATGACGGCCTTGCCGTCAGCATCGTCGCGTCAGGCGTGACCTTGCGGCCGGTGGACGAGATGCCGCTGGTCCGCGACGCCGATCTGAAGGCGCGGGTGACCGGCCGCACGGCGACCGTCACCATCGGGCAGGCGGCGTCCGATACGCCGGCGGGCCGCAAGCTGAACATCACCGATTTCGTCTTCGAGGTGCCGGACATGGCGCCGAAACCGTCACCGGCGAAGATCCGGTTCCGGATCGACGGCCCGGTGCCCGCGATGGCCGAAATTCTCGCCTCCGACCGCCTCAGCGAGTTCTCCGGCACCCTGATCGATCCCAATTCGAGCAAGGGCACGGTCAGCGCGCTGGTCACGCTCGGCCTGCCGGTCAAGGGCGCGCTGAGCAAGGCCGACACCACCTTTGCGATCGCGGCTGACCTGACCGGTTTTTCGGCCGACAAACTGGTGATGAACCAGAAGCTTGAATCGAATGCGCTGAAGGTCATGGCCAACAATGCCGGCTATCAGGTCAAGGGCGAGGTCAAGATCAACGGGCAATCGGCCTCGCTGGATTATCGCAAGCCGAACGAGGGCGATGCCGACATCAAAATGCAGGCGACGCTCGATGACGCCAGCCGCGCCCGGCTCGGGTTCGACCTCGGGCCTGCCGTCACCGGCAACATTCCGCTCAAGCTGTCGGGCAAGATCGGCGAAACCAGCCGCATGGGCATCGAGGCCGATCTGACGGCGCTGAAGCTCGACAACATCCTGCCGGGCTGGGTCAAGCTGCCGGGCAGGGCGAGCAAGGCGGTTTTCAACGTGGTGCAGAAGCAGCAATCCACCCGGCTCGAAGACATCGTCATCGACGGCGGCGGCGTTTCGATCAAGGGCGCGCTGGAAGTCGACCAGAACGGCGACCTGCTCAATGCCAGCTTCCCGACCTATTCGCCGTCCGAGGGCGACAAGACCTCGCTCAAGGCCGAGCGCAGCCCCGACGGGGTGGTGAAAGTGACCATGCGCGGCGACGTGTTCGACGGTCGCGGCTTCCTGAAGTCGGCCATTTCCGGCAAGGACACCGACGTCAAGAACAAGGCCAAGAGCATCGACTTCGATGTCGACCTCAAGCTTGGCGCCGTGGCCGGCTTCTATGGCGAGGCGCTGCGCAGCGTCGACGTCAAGTTCTCGCGGCGCAACGGCGCGATCAAGAGCTTTACGCTGAGCGGCAAGCTTGGCCGCGATACGCCGCTGACGGCGGATTTGCGCCGCCCGCAGGGTCGCGAACTGATCTATCTCGAAACCGCCGACGCCGGCGCATTCCTCCGCTTCTCCGATACCTACAGCAAGGTGGTCGGCGGCCAGCTCACTTTGGCGATGGATCCGCCGACGGTCGAGCCCAGCGCGAAAGAGGGCCTGATCAACGTCCGCGATTTCGCCATCAAGGGCGAGGCTTCGCTGGATCGCGCGGTGGCCGGCGGGCCGGCCGGCGCGCAGAGCGGCGTTTCCTTCTCGCGCGTGCGCGCGGAATTCACCCGGCAGCACGGGCAGCTCTCGATCCGGGAGGGCGTCCTCAAGGGCCCGATGATCGGCGGCACGATCGAGGGCAGCCTGGATTTCCCCGGCAACCAGGTGCGGATGAGCGGCACCTTCGTGCCGATGTATGGGCTGAACAATATGTTCGGCCAGATTCCGCTGCTCGGCCTGATCATCGGCGGCGGCAGCAATGAGGGCCTGATTGGAATGACCTACGAGATCGTCGGCACGCCCAGCCAGCCGGTGCTCCGCGTCAATCCGATTTCGGCGATGGCGCCCGGCGTGCTCCGGAAGATCTTCGAGTTCAACACCGGCAAGCAAAACAATCCGGTCGAGTTTCCGCCGAACAATTGATCGACGTCGGCAGTGGCTACCGCCGCAGCGCCGGCACCACCAGGAAGGGGATCAGTCCCAGCACCACATTGACCAGCGCGAAGGCGATCAGCCAGTTGTAGCCCTGGGTCCAGTCGTGGATCAGGCCGCCGGCCCAGGAACCGAGGCCCGAGCCGAGCCCGCTGCCGATCGAAATCGTGCCGAAGATGGTGCCGACCCGCTCGCCCCTGAAGATGTTGAGCGCGGTCGCCGTGATCAGCGGCCCGCGTGAACCGATCATGCTGCCGAAGCAGATGATGAAGCCGGTCAGCAGCCAGTAGTTCGGATAATACTGAATGAGCCAGAGCAGGATCAGTCCGACGATCGAGACGCCATAGCTGAACAGCACCGACGGCCGGCGGCCAATGATACCGTCGAGGGTGGAGATGCCGAGCATGCCGAACAGCGTCAGGATGCCGGAAAAGCCCCACGCGGTCGCCGCCTGCAATGGCGGGAATCCGGCGTCGATCAGATAGGCGACGATCTGCGCCGTGATCGCGTACATCGCCACCGCGGTGAAGAAGAACGTGCAAAACAGCGCCCAGAAGGCGTGATGGCGCATCGCGCTGCCGAGCGTCCAGCCATTGTCGACGAAACCGGCATCGGTCTTCCCGGCAATGTGCGGCGAGCCCGTGGCGAACAGCCGCCACGGCAGCACCAGCAGCGGCAGCAGCAGGCACAGGGCCACGGTTCCGAACAGCTGGTAGGCGTCGCGCCAGCCGATCCGGTCGATCAGCAGTTGCGAGGCCGGCAGCAGCACGAAGATGCCGGCGCCGGTCGCCGAATACAGGATCGCCATTGCGGTCGGCAGCCGCGGGCCGAACCAGCGGCCGAGCAGGATCGAATTAGGCACATTGCCGATCAGGGCGATGCCGAGCCCGACGCAGAGGCCGACACTCAATTGAACTTGCCAGAGCTGCTGCGCGTGCGCCGCGATCAGGAACGCGGCGCCGAGCAGGAACAGTCCGAGCGAATAGACAGCGCGAGGTCCGGAGCGGTCGAACAGGCGGCCGACCACGGGCGCGGTCAGTCCCCCCGCCAGCCAGGTCAGCGAATAGACCGAAACCACCTCCGCGCGATCCCAGCCGAACTCCTCCGAGATCGGCTTGAGGAACACGGTAAAGCTCTCGCCGAGGCCGCGGCCGAGCACCGACAGGGCAAAGCACAAAGCGAGCACGTTGAGCGCCACCCGCGTCGGCTTCAGCGGTTTTGTCGGCGCATCCTCCCGTGGCGTATTCTGGTCCATGGGAGCAGGGAGCGCGTTTCCGCGGTGCCTGGCAAGCGCGTATAGCGAATACGCCCATGCAGGCTCAGGCCTATGCAGTTTTGAGCCTATGCAGGCTTGAGCAGGACGTGGCGCTTGCGACCCATCGACAATTTGATCACGCCTTTGGGGGTGAGGTCCCTCGGCGTCAGCGACATCTTCTCGTCGCTGACGGCGGTATCGTTGACGCGCAAACCGCCGCCCTTGATCTGGCGCCGCGCCTCGCCATTGGAGGCGACAAGGCCCGTCTTGACGAACGCCGCCAGCACGCCAAGCCCGGCTTCGAGTTCGCTGTGCGAGACTTCGATGGTCGGAAGGTTCTCGGCGTGCGTGCCTTCCTCAAACGTCTGGCGCGCGGTTTCCGCTGCAGTGTTGGCGGCATCGCGGCCATGCAGCAGCGCGGTCGCTTCCGTCGCCAGCACCTTCTTGGCTTCGTTGATCTCGCCGCCCTGCAACGCCGCCAGTTTCGCAATCTCGCTCATCGGCAGGATCGTGAACAGTTTCAGGAATTTCATCACGTCGGCATCTTCGGCGTTGCGCCAGTATTGCCAGAAATCATAGGGGCTGAACTGGTCGGCATTGAGCCAGACCGCGCCCTGGGCGGTCTTGCCCATCTTCTCGCCCGACGCCGTCGTCAGCAGCGGCGTCGTCAGCGCGAACAGCTGCGGCGTGCCCATGCGGCGGCCGAGATCGACGCCGTTGACGATGTTGCCCCACTGGTCCGAGCCGCCCATCTGCAGCCGGCAGTCGACACGGCGCGACAGTTCGACGAAGTCATAGGCTTGGCAGACCATGTAGTTGAATTCGATGAAGCTCATCTCCTGCTCGCGCTCGAGACGCAGCCGCACCGAGTCCATCGTCAGCATGCGGTTGACCGAGAAATGCCGGCCGATGTCGCGCAGCATCTCGATCCAGTTCAGTTTTGTCAGCCATTCGGCATTGTCGAGCATGACGGCGTCGCTGGCGCCTTCGCCATAGCGCAGCACCTTGGCGAACACGCCGCGGATGCTGGCCTTGTTGGCCTCGATCTCCGCCACCGAGCGGATGGCGCGCGATTCGTCCTTGCCGGAGGGATCGCCGACCATGGTGGTGCCGCCGCCCATCAGCGTAATCGGCTTGTTGCCGCTTTGCTGCAGCCAGTACAGCATCATCATGGTGAGGAAGTTGCCGATATGCAGCGACGGCGCGGTGCAGTCGTAGCCGACATAGGCCGTCGCCTGGCCCTTGGCGGCGAGGGCGTCGAGGCCGTCGAAATCGGAACATTGGTGGACGAAGCCACGTTCCTGCAGGATGTTCAGAAAATCAGATTTAAAAGCAGTCATTTGTGTGCGACTCTGATCATTCTTATTTCACGGTAATTGTAACTGTTTGCGGAACCCGGACGGACTAGGCTGCCGCAACCCTGTGCGCTGTGGCATTATAAGATGTGCTGGTTTGACACAAGCAGGGCTTCACCGGAGGGGTGCCTCAATCAGGCACGATGGCAATGATGCTGACGGCAGTCGGTCTGATGAGCGGCACCTCGCTCGACGGGGTCGACGTCGCCTTGATCGAAACCGACGGCAAGCGGGTGAAGTCGTTCGGCCCGTCCGGTTACCGGGCCTATACCGCCCATGAGCGCGGTCTGTTGCGCCAGGCCCTGGCCGAGGCCGTCAACCTGTCGCAGCGCGATGCCCGCCCAGGCATCCTGCGCGAGGCGGAACGTGCCGTGACCCAGGCCCATGCCGAGGCGGTCGCCAACTTCGCCTCGCAGCACCATATCGTCAGGGAAAACATCGATATCGTCGGCTTCCACGGCCAGACCGTGCTGCACCGGCCGGCGCAGAAACTGACCGTGCAGATCGGCGACGCCACGGCGCTGGCCAGGGCCATCCATATCCCGGTCATGTACGATTTCCGCGCCGCCGACGTCGAAGCCGGCGGGCAGGGCGCGCCGTTCGTGCCGGTCTATCACCGCGCGCTGGCGCAATCGCTGGATCGCGAAGGCCCGATTGTCGTGGTCAATATCGGCGGCGTTTCCAACATCACCTATATCGACGGCAATGACGTCCTGATCGCCTGCGACACCGGGCCCGGCAACGCGCTGCTGGACGATTACATGTTCCGCAAGATGGGCCAGCCGTTCGATTGCGAGGGCCGGCTGGCGGCGCAGGGCGCGGTCGACGTGTCCTGGGTGATGCGGTCGCTGGAGCATCAGTTCTTTACGCTGCCGCCGCCGAAATCGCTCGACCGCAACGATTTTGCCTCGCTGGTGCTGCGCGAGATGCCGCCCGCCGATGGCGCGGCGACCCTGACGGCGTTCACGGCGGAAGCCATCGCCCGCATCGTGCCGCTACTGCCGAAGCAGCCGAAGAGCTGGATCGTGGCCGGCGGCGGCGCCCGCAACCTCACCTTGCTGCGGATGCTGCGCGAGCGTCTTGCGCCTGCAGCCGTGGAGTCCGCCGACGCGCTGGGCTGGTCGGCCGACGCCATCGAGGCGCAGGCGTTCGGCTTCCTGGCCGCGCGCGGCCTGAAAGGCCTGCCGCTGAGTTATCCCGCCACGACAGGCGTGCCGATCCCGATGACCGGCGGCGTGATCGCGCGGCCGTGATCAGGATGCAGTTGCATCGATCTTGACAGGTCAATGCAGGTGCATCTAGTTTGATGCACCTGCATCAAACTGCGAGAATGACCATGGCCGCGGCGCTAAAACTCATCAGCCACAAACTCTGTCCCTATGTGCAGCGCGCGGTAATCGCGCTGAACGAGAAGGGCGTCGCGTTCGAGCGGGTCGATATCGATCTCGCCAGCAAGCCCGACTGGTTCCTGAAGCTCTCGCCGCTCGGCAAGGTGCCCGTGCTGACCGTTGCCTCCGATGACGGCGAGGTGGCGCTGTTCGAGAGCAACGTCATCTGCGAATACATCGAGGAGACCCAAGGCGGCGCAAGACTGCATCCGCAGGATCCGCTGCAGCGCGCCCAGCACCGGGCATGGATGGAATTCGGCTCGGCCATTCTGAGCGATCTATGGGGTCTCGAAACCACCGCCGATGCCGCTGTTTTCGAGAGCAAGCGCGAGGCGGTTGCCGCGAAATTTGCGCGAGTCGAGGCGGCGCTCGGTGCCGGCCCGTTCTTCGCAGGCTCAAACTTCAGCCTGGTGGATGCGGTGTTTGCGCCGATCTTCCGCTATTTCGATGTGTTCGATGAGGTCATCGATCTCGCGGTGTTCGCGACAACGCCGAAGCTGCGGAAGTGGCGGGCGGAACTGGCAAAACGACCGAGCGTTCAGGCCGCGGTCGGGCCTGACTATCCCGAACTGCTGCGCGCTTTCCTGGTCCGTCATGACGCGCATCTCTTGAAGCTCGCCGCATAACGCCGGATGTCGCCGTCGCTTGCCTGGGTCGCGCTTGTGACCGCCGGCGTCCTTGACGTCGGATGGGCGATCTCGATGAAATATGCCGAGGGCTACACGCGCCCCGGCTGGAGCATCGTCTCACTGGCGTTGCTTGCGGCCTTCGTTTTCCTGCTCGGGCGCGCACTGCAGGTGCTGGAAATCGGCGTGGCGTATACGGTCTGGACCGGAATCGGCGCTGTCGGCACGCTGACCATGGGCGTGCTGCTGTTCGGCGAAGCCTTGAACCCGATGAAGATCGCGGGCATCGCATTGGTGATGATCGGGATCGTCGCCCTGAAGCTGGCGCCGGCGTAAGGTGTAGTAGCCCGGAGACAGCGGTCGGCGTGAAAACGCCGCCCGCTGGCGCAATCCGGGACAGTGCATGTATGGCTGGCGGCTTCCCGGATTGCGCCGTCGGGCCGCCTTGCGCGGCCCTTTGGCTACATCCGGGCTACAAGAACGCGTCGCTCAGCGAACGTTGGCGAGCCGCATGTCGAGATAACCCGTCACCGTCTCCATCAGCGGCTGCAATTTGCCGTCGAAGAAATGGTTGGCGCCCGGGATGATCTGCTGATCGATCACGATGCCCTTCTGGGTCTTGAGCTTCTCGACCAGGGTGTTGACGTCCTTGGGCGGCACCACCGCATCCTTCTCGCCATGCACGATCAGGCCCGAGGACGGGCAGGGCGCGAGGAACGAGAAGTCGTAGAGGTTGGCGGGCGGCGCGATCGAGATGAAACCTTCGACCTCGG
>JAZJYY010000190.1:0-22343 GCA_040390145.1 Pseudomonadota bacterium | reverse complement strand
CGCGCCAAGTTCGTCGCCACCATGTTCGCCGCGCGCCAGTTCATCAATCACGGCCACATCAAGGTCAACGGCCGCCGCGTCAACATCGCGAGCTACAAGGTCAAGGTCGGCGACCTGATCGAGATCAAGGAAAGCTCCAAGCAGCTCGCCGTGGTGATCGAAGCGAGCCAGCTCGGCGAGCGCGACGTGCCCGACTTCCTCGAAGTCGATCACTCCAAGTTCACGGCGAAGTTTGCCCGCATCCCGCATCTGTCCGACGTGCCGTTCGCCGTGCAGATGGAGCCGCATCTGATCGTCGAATTCTATTCGCGCTGATTTCTAGCATCGGCGTTTTCTGCGAGATCAAAGGCCCCGGTTCTCCGGGGCCTTTTTTCATGTTATAAGTCCGCTATGTCCAGGAACACCGACAAACCGCCCCGGGTAATGCCGTCAGCCACTCCGACCGAGGGGGAGATAGCCGCTTGGAAAGCCCTTCCGCGTGACGAACAGGTGCGGCGCTATCAGGAAGCCCTGGCTCACCCTGATTGCAGCACACCGACAAGCGGCAGCATGAGCGATATTTTGGCCGCCGCCCGAAGGCGAGTGGCTGCCCGCTCAAATGGCTGAATATCGCGTCTCGACTCGGGCCCGTTCGCAACTCATCGACATCTATGATTTTTCAGTTGCGACCTTTGGCCCGTATCAGGCCGAAGCTTACATAGCAGGTCTGGAGCGTACTTTTGATCTGCTCGCTAACTTTCCACGCGTAGGCCAATTGGTGGAAGAGTTGGCACCGGGCCACCGCCGCTTTCGCTTCCAATCGCACACCATTCTTTACACGGAGGAAGCGGCTCACGTGTTGATCAGAGCGATCTACCATCGCGCCAAAGACATCGGACCGCAGCTCTTCGAGTAACCTTCTGCAGCAGCAACGAGAAACGTCAATGCATTACACTCCCCCCCTTCGCGATCTCAAGCAAACGCCGGTCCGTATCAATCTGCTGTCGGACACGCAGACCCGCCCGACACCGGCGATGCGCGAGGCGATCGCGCGCGCCGAGGTCGGCGACGAGCAGATCGGCGATGATCCGACCGTGAACCTGTTGTGCGAACGGGTGGCCGATCTGCTCGGCAAGCAGGCCGCCGTGTTCATGCCCTCCGGCACCATGTGCAACGTCGCGGCCACCTTGGTGCATTGCCGGCCCGGCGACGAAATCCTGGCGCATGAAACCGCCCACATCATCGCGCGCGAAGGCGGCGCCCATGCCGCCCTCGGCGGCTTCCAGATCACGCCGCTGCCCGGCGCCGACGGACAATTTTCGCCGGACACCCTTCGTGGCGCCATTCACCCGCGCAGCCGCTACCAGCCGCCGCAGACGGTGGTCAGCGTCGAGCAGACCGCCAATATCGGCGGCGGCACGATCTGGAAGAAGGCCGCGCTCGACGAGGTCGTGCAGATCGCCAGGCAAAACGGCATGGCGACCCACATGGACGGCGCCCGGCTGCTCAACGCCTGCGTCGCGTCAGGCGTCAGCGCCCGCGACATGACGGCGGGCTGGGACTCCGCCTGGATCGACTTTTCAAAGGGCCTCGGCGCGCCGATCGGCGGCGTGATAGCCGGCAGCCGCGACTTCATCGACGAGGTCTGGCGCTGGAAGCAGCGCCTGGGCGGATCGATGCGCCAGGCCGGCGTTTGCGCCGCAGCCTGCGTCTATGCCCTCGACCACCATGTCGACCGCCTGGCGGACGATCACGCCAATGCCCGCGCGCTGGCGCGGGGACTGTCGCAGGTCCAGGGCATCGAGGTGCAGCAGCCCGAAACCAATCTGGTGTTCTTCAAGCCCGACGGCGCCGGCGTCAGCGGCGACGACATGATCAAGGCGTTGCGCCAGCGCGGCGTGCTGCTCGCCATGATGGACGGCCGCATCAGGGCCTGCACCCATCTCGACGTTTCCGCTGGAATGATCGAGGAAATGGTCGGGCTGGTGCGCGAGATCGTGCGGGCGGCGTAGCGAACAGCCTCACCCCTTGCGGGTATGGCCCCAGGTCTCGTCCCAGTCCTGGCCGGCGGCGTCGATGACGCGGCCGTCGGCTTCGAAGAACTTGTTGGGGACCTGGAAGATCGCCAGCATCAGCCCGCCCTGCGGACACCAGGCGACGTGGCGGCTGCCCTGCTCGCGCCAGATGAATTCGCCGGCTTTGCATTCGATGCCCTGCGCCGGACCTTCCTTGTCGACCAAGCTGCCTTCGAGCACGTAGGTCTGCTCGATGTTGACGTGCTCGTGGTCGGGCAGCACTGCGCCGGGCTCGAAGCGCATCAGCGCGGTCATCAGGCCGGTCTTGTGATCGAACAGCAGCGTCTTGGCCTCGCAGCCGGGAAAGCGGGTCTTCTGCCATTCCATGGTTTCGGGGCGGACGAGATGGGAATGCGGCTCGGTGGTCTGCGAGCCCTTCGGGGTCACGGCGTCCATGGCGTTGCTTCCTTCCATTTCTTGTTATGTGAGAATGATAGCAGCTTTGCCCGCGCCCGCCAGCCGGCGCTGAAACGTATCGATACCGCTTTGCATCGCAGCAAAGACTCCGCCTGTTCCGCCCTTGATCGCAATCGACTTCCGAACGCCCCGCGGATCAATGGGCGGCCTGTCCCTGAGGTTGCGGCACGGATGCCGCATCACCCAAAGCGGCAGTTGTGGCGATCAACGCCGATTCGACCGCCGCGACGGTGCGCGGCCGCCATAGCGCCACACCGAGCACGAGGTATGCCGCGCAGGTCCACAATGCCTGCCAATTGTGAAAGCCTTCGCTGAAGATAATGTAGAGCGAGGTAACTGCGAATAATCCCGCGAACACGGCCTCCGCAAGCGGGCGTATCCCTGACTTTGGACGGTCGAGAAACGCAACCGCGCAAAACGGCACCGCGGCCATGGTCAGGGCGGCGAACGGAAAATCACGCCAGCGTGCGTCGAACACGAGGCTTAGCGCGGTTTCCGCTGCAACAAGCGTGGTTACGACCAGCGTTATGCCCAGGATTTTTGTAACAACGGATAGGGGTCGGCCATCGGCTGGCCCCAGCACATCAGCGAACGTTGGAAGCCCGCGCCCCGAAATCAGGGCACTGGCGGACAGCAGCGGCGCAACCATTCCCGCGGCCAGAAGTAAACCTTTCAACAGCCAGCCGCCGATCCCGTAGCTTTCAAGAAGCACCTTTTCGGCGCCTATCCCCAGCAGAATCCCGCCTGTTGCCGCCGATATCGCCACAGCAACCCATGGCGCCAACCGCGGCGGCGATGACCGGCCCTTCGGGGTCAGCCATGCGGCTGCGAAAACGCACGTGCAAAGAATCATCCCGCACGCCATCTGCAGCTTCCAGTAGGGGTGGTTACTGATGGCAGCCCCGGCCGGATATTTCAGCTTGCGCTCGGTTCCGTCGAGCAAGCCCCAATACCCTCCAACGGTGCCTTCCCACCGGCGCTTCCACGGCTCGTCATAGGCCTCGAACAGATTGACGCGAAAGTCGTCCCGCCTCGCCCGATCGAGAATCTCGGACATGAAGCGCGCTTGATTGATGCGGGAAGGCAGAGCGCCGTCGCGCATCCGTCCGTGGCTCGGCCAACCCGTCTCGCCGATCAGGATGTTCTTGCCGGGGAAGGCCGCCGCCACCTGCAGCCGCACGTGATCCACATGCGCCGCCGCGTCTTCGGCGCGGTGCGGAACGTCTTCCCAATAAGGGAGGAAATGAACGGTGACGAAATCGACATCGGCGCCGAGCTCCCGGTAGCGCAGCCAGAATTCCCAGACGTCGGCATAGGTGACCGGCACATCCACGCGCGGTTTGACCGAGCGGATGATTTCCCGCAGGTCGGCCACGGTCATCTCTCCGCGCAGCAGCACCTCGCTGCCGACGATGATCGCGGTGACGACGCCGGGGTGCTGCTTGGCCAGCGCAATCGCGGTGTCGATGAGGAGAGCGTTCTTGGTGCGATCGCGCCCGATCCAGACCCCGAGCAGAACCTTCAATCCGACCCGGGAGGCGAGTTCGGGCACCTTGTCCAGTCCGTTATCGATGGAATAGGTGCGGATGCAGTTGGTTATCCTGGCGAGTTCACCCAGATCCTCGGCAATCTGCTGCGGACTGACGATCAGGGCCGGGTTATGCGGCGTTTGCTCGCCCCTGAACGGCGCATAGGAAACACATTGCACTTTCGCCACCGGATCAATCGACGCGCGCGCAAGGATTACCGGCGTGGCCAACCACGACCAGACCGCCGCAATAATACCCAGAGAGATGACGAAGAGCGCCATTGGCGTACGCAAGGCGATGGTCCTATCGTTCGGCAAGCAACGTCGTTGGCGGGAGGCGTTTGCGCCGTATAGCAGGAATTTGTACCATCCGGTTCCAGCCTGCATCAAGGCCGGGTGCGAAGGGCGAAATTGCGTCCGCCGCATTTTTTCGTCCCAGCGGGAGACACCTGACCTGATGGCATTCAAAGGACTTTCCCGTCGCCAATTCGCAGGGATTACCGGCTGGTCGGTCCTCGGACTATCGGCGCTGTCGACGGCATCCGGCCGGGCTGAGGCGGCGGCCTCCACCGGTTTTCCCAGTGGATTTTTGTGGGGAACGGCGACCTCCGCCTATCAGGTCGAGGGCGCCGTCAACGAAGACGGCCGGGGCGCCTCGATCTGGGACCGCTTCGCCCATATGCCCGGGACCATCGCCGATCGCAGCAATGGCGACACCGCAACGGACCATTTTCATCGCTACAAGGAAGACATTCAGTTGATGAAGGCGCTGGGCACCAAGGCCTATCGTTTTTCAATTGCGTGGCCCCGCGTCTTTCCGCAAGGGACCGGCACGCCGAACCCGAAGGGCCTCGATTTCTACAACCGTCTGATAGACGAGTTGCTGGCTGAGGGCATCGAGCCGTTTGCGACCCTGTACCATTGGGACCTTCCGCAGGGGCTTCAGGATCGCTTCGGCGGCTGGACCTCCCGCGACACATCAAAGGCCTTCGCGGATTATGCGGCTTACGTTGCGCAGCACCTGAGCGATCGCGTGAAGCACTTCTTCACGATCAACGAATGCTCCCGGCTCGTTCACCTCGGGCATCAATATGGCGCCGATGCCCCGGGCCTCAAATTGTCCCCATCGGAACTGAATCAGGTCCGTCACAACGTCGCGCTGGGACACGGCCTGGCGGTGCAGGCGGTCCAGGCCCACGGACGCGCGGGGACCAGGGTCGGTCCGGCGGAAAATGCCGTGAGCTGTATTCCCGCGATCGAAACGCCTGCGAACATCCGCGCAGCCGAGATGGCGACCCGCGAGCTCAATGCCGGCTATCTGACCGTGATGCTGGAAGGAAAATACACCGATGCCTTCCTGGCACAGGCCGGCAAGGATGCCCCGAAATACACGGAAGAAGACTTGCGGATCATTTCCTCTCCGATCGATTTTGTCGGACTCAATATCTACACGCCCGACCATTACGTCGTCGCCGCCGACAACGACCGCGGCTTCACCTTGGCGCCGTTTCCCGCTTCGTTTCCGCACATGAAGGCGACCTGGCTCAGGCCCGGTCCAGAGGCCATGTACTGGGTGCCGCGCCATGTCGCCAGGCTGTGGAACGTGAAGTCGATCTATATCACCGAAAACGGTACGTCGGGGAGCGACCAACCGGCCGCGGACGGCACCGTCTATGACGTGGATCGCATCATGTATTTGCGCAATTACCTGACGCAGTTGCAGCGGGCGACGTCGGAGGGCGTGCCCGTACTGGGGTATTTTCTCTGGAGCCTGATGGACAATTTTGAATGGTCGGACGGATTTGAACAACGCTTCGGTCTCTACCGCGTCGACTTCGATACCAGGCGTCGCACGCCGAAGCTGAGCGCGTCGTTCTACCGCGAAACGATCGCGCGAAACGCCGTGGCGTAGAACCCCCCTCCCCGCCACGCGCAAGGGCGCGTGGAGGGAGGGGAGAAAAGTATCAATCCTTGCGCAGGCCCTTGCCCAGCGCTTCATACATCATCGTCTTCAGTGTCAGCTGAATCCGCCCCCCCTGAGTGGGCGCCATCACCATGAAGACAGCAAGCATGTCGTCCTTCGGATCGACGAAATAGAAGCTGCCGCCGGCGCCATCCCAGCGGTATTCGCCGAGCGGCCATGCCGTGTTCAGCGGCGGCGAGGTGCGCACGGCAAAGCCGAGACCGAAGCCGCTGGTCGGGCCCGGAAAATAGAAGGGGTCGCGAATGATTCCGGTCTCCGGCCCGATCTGGTCTGATGTCATCAATGCGACTGTCTCGGGCTTGAGGTACCGCATGCCGTCCAGCTGGCCGCCGTTCAGCAGCATTTGCAGGAAGCGGGCGTAGTCCCCTGTGGTCGAGACCAGCCCCGCTCCGCCGGATTCCCAGCGCCGCGGCACCCTCGGATCCCTGATACCGGCCACGCGCATGCGATCGACGGGAAATGCCCCCGCGATACGCGGCCACTTCGCTTCATCCGCGACATGATACGCGGTGTCGGACATACCGAGCGGATCGAACAATCTCTGCTTTTCGAATTGAAGCAGTGTCTGCCCCGAGGCCACTTCGATGACACGGCCGAGCACGTCGGTGGAATGGCTGTAGTTCCAGCGCGTCGCGGGCTGATCGGCGAGCGGCAGGATTGCGATCCGGTCGGCGAATTCGGCGTTATCGAAATCGCCGGCGTACAAGAGGGGATTATTGTAGAGTTTCGTCACCGCGGCTTCGCCGAAGAAGCCGTAAGTGATACCCGACGTGTGCCGCAGCAGATCTCTGATCGTGATCGGGCGCTTCAACGGCTCGAGCTTGAGCGGATATTGCCCTGCTTCATCGGAAAGATCGACGCCGACCTTGGTATCCGCAAAGGAACCAATGTATTTCGATACGGGATCATCGAGGGACAGCTTTCCGTCTTCGACCAGCATCATCGCGGCGACCGAGGTGACGGCTTTCGACATTGAATAGATCTGGAAAATCGTGTCCGGCGTCATCGGCTGCCGGGTGTCGGGGTCCCGCACGCCGAAACATTCGAAATGGACCGGCTTGCCGTGCTGCTGGATCAGCAGGATCGCACCGGGAATCTTGCCCGTCGCGATTTCGCTGCGAATGGTGTCGTCCATCCGATCGAGCGCCGCGCGTGAGAACGTTGGCGCTGATGGCGCCCGGGATTGGGCGCATGCCTCGCGCGCCCCTCCGGCAACCAGGGCAACCGCGAGCGCCGCCGAAAGGCAGCGCTGCGCAAAACCGTCAGTTCTCCATCGCTTCATAGACAAGCTGCTTGAGCGTGCGCTGGACGCGCTGGCGTTCCGTCGGGGTCTGCTCGAGCACCACGAAGAACATCTCCTGCTTGCGGTCGATCACCATATAGCAGCCGCTGGCGCCGTCCCATTTCAGCTCGCCCAGCGATCCCGGCGGCGGCGGCTTGGCGTTGCCCGGATCGGTGCGCACGGCAAGCCCAAGGCCCATGCCGAAGCCATCGCCGGGGAAATAGAAATAGTCCCGCTCGACGCCGGAGCCCTTGCCTGCGTGGTCCGATGTCATCAGTTCGAACGTCTTGGGACTGAGATAGGTCTTGCCCTCGAACGTTCCACCATTGAGCAGCATCTGCGCAAAGCGCGAAAAGTCCGACATCGTCGTAACCATGCCGCCCGAGGCCGATTCCCACTTCTGGCGCACCTCGGTCCTGTACTCGCGGCCGACCCGGAAATTGCTGTCGTTCGGCACCGGCTGGGCGAGCCGCGTCAGCCGCTCCGGCTCGGTGACGAAGAAATTGGTGTCGGTCATGCCGAGCGGGTCGAGCAGCTTTTCCTTCTCGATCGCGAGCAATGATTTTCCGGACACGATCTCCATGATCCGCGCCAGGATGTCGGTGGAGTGGCCGTACTGCCAGAGCGCGCCCGGCTGGTTGTGCAGCGGCAGCCTGGCGATCCGCTCGGCAAACTCGGCCAGGTCGAATTCGCCCGCATAGAGATTGGCGTCCTTGTAGGCCTTGCGCACCAGGCTGTCGCCATAGAAGCCATAGGTGATGCCGGAGGTATGTCGCATCAGGTCGAGAATGCTGATGGGCCGGGTCAGCGCCACCAGTTCGAGCGTCTTGCTGCCGTCCTCGGCCTTTTGCTCCACACCGACCTTCATGTTGGCGAAGGAGGGAATGTACTTCGAGACGGGGTCGTCGAGCTTGATCTTGCCGTCCTGGATCAGCTGCATCGCCACCACGGAGGTGATCGCCTTGGTCAGCGAAGACAGGCGGAAGATGGTTTTGTCCGATATCGGCGTCCTGGACACCACGTCCTGTACGCCGAAGGTCTCGTGATAGACATCCTTGCCGCGCTGCCGGATCAGGACGTTTGCGCCGGCGATCTTCCCGGTCGTCACCTCGTTCTTGAAGAACTCGGTTATCTTCGCAAGCTTCGCCTGATCGAAACGCGCTCCGGCGGGGATATCGAACGTGCCTTCGGCGCGGACCGGCGCCGCTACCGCGAGTATCAGCGCGCAGCAGGCGAGCACGCGCAGCCATTGACAAGAATTCATTGGACCCCTCCGGAATTCGAAGGAGAGTGTAACCCGGACCTTGGCCTGCGCAAGGGCTGCCGAAGGCAGCTAATGCCCGTTCGGGCAGCAACCGCACTCGCAAGTGCAGTCATATGACCCTGTGAATACAAGGGCCGCGGTCCGCAGTAGAACGGGCGGGAATGCAACGGAACCGGGGTTATCGGTCTGGCGAACGCGATGGTGCGGCGATCGAAAGAGCCAAGCGGCACATGGGCAAATCGTGCTATGTTCGTTATGTGCCCTGAATGCAAGTGCGGGCCGCTTCCGGGAGCATGCAGCCGATGTTCAAGTTGATTTCGGCGCCGCTGCGAGCCGTGCTCCGGTTTCCCCTGGTTCAGCTTGCCATCGCGATCGGGCTTATTCTCTGGCTGCAGGCGGCCGAGGATAAATCGATGCCCGGTCGCGTGTTTTACGGGCTCGACAAAGCAGTGGAATCGACGGTGCAGGCGACGTCAGCGGTCTTCACCGTCAAATCCTTCACCCGGTCCTGGCTCACATTCGGATATATGATTGCGTATGTGTATCTGGCCGGGTCGATCGTGCTCTGGTTCCTGCGGCTCTTGACCGTCGCCACGATCGACTTCGCCGGGCGTCACAATCTGTTCTACCTGAGAAGCGCCATCGCGCGCGAGCGCGGCATCGGGGCCTACCGCGCGTGGGTGCCGCTGGAGCGAATCAGACCTGCCGAGATTCCTCAGCGCGAATGGGAAGAGCGATTCGCCTGGCCGCCCGACAATTGCCCGCCGTACCCGCCGCTGCGGCATCGCATGCTGCGCGGGACCGTGTTCTACGCCGCCTTGATCCTGATCGCCGTCCTGCTGCTGCAGTACTTTTCGCCTTTCCCGGTCCTGACCTGGATCACGGGATGGCCGGCGGCCAACAGGGTTTAGCTCAGGAGATAGCGACCCCAAATTCGGCCAGCGCCTGATCATGCAGGACGGCGCTCTCGCTCGAGAAGCAGCAGAAAATGATGCGGTTGACCGATGGCGCCGCGGCCAGCGCGTCGACGGTGGCCGAGACGGCAATGCGCGCCGCGCGATCGGCGGGAAAGCGATAGATGCCGGTGGAAATCGCGGGAAAGGCGACCGAGGCCAGGCCGTGGGTTCGGCAAAGCTCGATCGCGTTGATATAGCACGACGCCAGGCTGTCATCTTCGCCTGCGCTGCCGCCACGCCAGACCGGGCCGACCGCATGAATCACGTGCCGTGCCGACAGCCTGTATCCCCTGGTGATTTTGGCGCCGCCGGTCTCGCAGCCACGGAGGTTGCGGCATTCCATCACCAACTCGGGCCCCGCCGCGCGGTGGATGGCGCCATCGACGCCGCCCCCGCCGAGCAGGGACGAATTGGCGGCGTTGACGATGGCGTCAACGCTCAGGGTCGTGATATCGGCGACGACGGTTTCGAGACGCGCCGCGCCGAGCTGGCGCGCCGTCAGGCTCAGGCGGAAGCCGCCGCGCTGACGGTGACGCCCTTGTCGGCCAACAGCTGCTGCAGCTCGCCGGCCTGGAACATCTCGCGGATGATGTCGCAGCCGCCGACGAATTCGCCCTTGACGTAAAGCTGCGGAATGGTCGGCCAGTTCGAATAGGTCTTGATGCCGTCACGCAGGTCGGCGGACTCCAGCACGTTCAGGCCCTTGTAGCCGACCCCGACGTGGTCGAGGATCTGGACCACTTGGCCGGAAAAACCGCACTGCGGAAACTGTGGCGTGCCCTTCATGAACAGCACGACGTCGTTCGACTTCACTTCGTTGTCGATAAATTGCTCGATGCTCATTTTCGCGTCCTTTGCGGCTCGGCCCTTCGGGCCGGCATCAGCCCGTTAAACCCGACATTGCCCATATATGTACCCCAAACCGTTGTGCATCCAAAGTAAAATGGCGGGGAGCTGGCATGCGGGGCGTTCCGGCCGGGGATATCCCGCCGGCCGGCCATAGCCTGACGGCAGCAATATCATAGCCTCGGAAGGCTTTTTATCCCGCGCCGGACCCCCTATCTAGGACAGACTGATATCGGGGAACCCAAACGACGGTGCAACGTTCTCTCCCCCGATCGGAGATTCCAGTGACGAAACCAGCATCCGCAGCGGCCGCGTCTGCCGCCCCTTGCCCGTCATTATTCTCCGATTCCGGCAGCCTCGCCCAGAATCTGGTGGAAGCCTATCTGACGGTCCGTAACGAGACCGAGCGCCGCGCCGCGCCGCTGACGCCGGAGGACCAGCTGATCCAGTCGATGCCGGATGCCAGCCCGGCCAAATGGCATCGCGCCCATACCACCTGGTTCTTCGAGCAATTCCTGCTCGGCGAGCATTGCGCGGGCTACCGGCCGTTTCACCCCGACTACGCCTTCCTGTTCAATTCCTACTATGTCAGCGCCGGGCCGCGCCACGCCCGCCACCAGCGCGGCCATCTGACCCGCCCCGGCGCCGAGGAAATCGGTGCCTACCGCAGGCATGTCGACGCTGCGGTGGTGAAGTTCTTTCACGAGGCCGGCGAGGACGCGCTGAAGGAGATCGCTCCGCTGGTCGAGGTCGGCCTCAACCACGAACAGCAGCATCAGGAATTGATGCTGACCGACATCCTGCACGCCTTCGCGCAGAACCCGATTCCGCCCGCCTACGATCCGGCGTGGGCCTTCCCGGCCGCTACCCGAAGCGGCGAGGAATGGGCCACCCTCAACGAGGGCATCCACACCGTCGGGCATTCCGATGACAGCTTCCATTTCGACAATGAAAAGCCCGCGCACCGCGCCCTGGTCGGCCCCGTCAAACTGGCGCGCAACCTCGTCACCAATGCGGAGTGGCTCGCCTTCATGCAGGACGGTGGCTACACGACGCCGACGCTGTGGCTGATGGATGGTTTTGCCGCCGCCGAAAGGGAAGAATGGCAGGCGCCGGGCCATTGGCGCAAGATAGACGGGCAATGGCACATCATGACGCTGGCCGGGCTCAAGCCGGTCGATCCGTCAGCCCCGGTCTGCCACGTCAGCTATTACGAGGCCGATGCGTTCGCACGCTGGAGCGGCAGGCATCTGCCGACCGAGATGGAATGGGAAGTCGCGGCGAAGGCCGGGCAGCTCAACGACGCCTTCGGCATCGTGTGGCAATGGACCCGCAGCGCCTACTCGCCCTACCCCGGTTACCGCGCCATCGAGGGCGCGCTCGGCGAGTATAACGGCAAGTTCATGGTCAACCAGCTGGTGCTGCGCGGCTCTTCGATTGCAACTCCCGACGGCCACAGCCGTATTACCTATCGCAACTTCTTTTATCCGCATCATCGCTGGCAATTCACCGGACTTCGGCTCGCCGACTACGCCAACTGATCTTTCAAATTTCATCGCGCCGGAACGCGCGATCAGGAGACTGTCATGAATGTGCATGCTCTGGCTAAAGCGCATCGCCTCGACGAGCAGGCCTCGGCGTTTGCCGGCGACGTGATCGAAGGGCTGTCGCAGCACCCGAAACGGCTGTCGCCGAAATATTTCTATGATGCCGCGGGCTCCGAACTGTTCGAACAGATCACGGTGTTGCCGGAATATTACCCGACGCGCACCGAACTCGGAATCCTGCGCGATCGCGCCGGCGAGATCGCGGCCATGATTCCCGAAGGCGCAGCGCTGGTGGAATTCGGCGCCGGCGCCACCACCAAGGTGCGGCTGCTGCTTGAGCAATGCGCGTTCGGCGCCTACGTCCCCGTCGACATCTCGGGCGATTTCCTGAAGGGCCAGGCCGACGCGCTGCGCCGGGATTTCCCCGATCTCGGCGTCTATCCGGTTGCCGCGGATTTCACCACGCCGTTCGCGCTGCCCGACGCCGTCGGCGCGATGCCGAAGGTCGGATTCTTCCCCGGCTCGACGCTCGGCAATTTCGAACCGCATGAAGCCAGCGCGTTCATGCGCAGCGCCCGCGAGATTCTCGGGGCCGGCGCGCAGATGGTGATCGGCGTCGATCTCGAGAAGGACGAGCGCGTGCTGTATGACGCCTATAACGACGCCGCCGGCGTCACCGCGCGCTTCAATCTCAATGTGATGGTGCGCATCAACCGCGAACTCGGCGGAAATTTCGACATCTCCGGATTCACCCATCGCTCGATCTACAACCGCGAGCGTCACCGCATCGAAATGCACCTGATCGCCAAGAAGGCGCAGAGCGTGCGGGTGCTCGGCCACAATTTTGCGTTCCGTCCCGGCGAAACCATTCATACCGAGAGCAGCTACAAATACAGCCTCGACCGCTTCACCGCGCTGGCGCGCGGCTCGGGCTGGACGGTCCGCCAGTCATGGACGGACGCGGCAAAAATGTTCTCGGTTCACGTGCTGGTCGCGGACTGATGATCCTCGCGGGCCAGGCCGGTTTCCTGGATCGTCGGCATCCACAGCCGTGCCAGCACCGGGATCACCAGGAGACTGCAGATCGGCGACAGCAGCATGCCGCCGACGATGACGCAGGCCAGCGGCTGCTGCACCTGCGAGCCGATCCCGGTCGAGATCGCCGCCGGGACGAGGCCGATGCAGGCCGACAGGCCGGTCATGAAGATCTGCCGCATCCGGGTCTCGGACGCGCGGATGATGGCCACTTCCGTCCCCATGCCTTCGTCGATGTCGCGGCGGATGTACGACATCAGCAGGATGCCATCCATCGCGGAGACGCCGAACAGCGAGATGAAGCCGACCGCGGCTGAGACGCTGAAGTTCAGGCCGCCGATGTAAAGCCCCAAAATGCCGCCGGCCACCGCGAACGGGATTCCCGACAGCGCCAGCAGGCTGTCCCGGATCGAGTTGAACAGGCTGTACAGCAGCATAAGGATCAGGAGCAGGCTGAGCGGCACGATCAGCGCGAGCCGCTTCTTGGCGTCCTGCAGCGCGCCATATTCGCCCGACCATTCCATCGAGTAGCCCTGCGGCAGCGGGACGTTCTTGGCGACCCGCTCCTGCGCTTCGACCACCGTCGAACCGAGGTCGCGGTCGCGAACGCTGTATTTCAGCGGAATGAAGCGCTGGCTGTTCTCGCGGTAGATATAGGCCGCGCCGCTGACCAGCTTGATCTCGCCAAGGTCGCCAAGCCTGATATAGGCGGTCGGCGCCTTCGAATCCGAATTCGGCAACGCCACCGGAATGCTCTTGATGGCCTCGACATCCCGGCGGAATTCCGGCGCCAGACGCACCGTCAGCGCGAAGATCATCTCGCCTTCATAGACTTTTGACACTTCCTGGCCGCCGATCGCGGCCTGCACCACGGAATTGATGTCGCTGATGGAGAAGCCGTAGCGCGCCGCCTTGGCGCGATCGATTCCGACGATCAGATTGGGCTGGCCGAGCAGGTTGAAGCTGGCGGGATCGGCGACGCCGCGAACGCCCGCGAGTTCGGTCTTGACCGATTTGGACAGCCGCTCCAGTTCATTGAGGTCCTTGCCGAAAATCTTGATCGAGTTCTCGCCCTTCACGCCGGAAACGGCTTCCTCGATGTTGTCCTGGATGTACTGCGAGAAATTGAAGTCGATGCCGACGAACTCGCGGTTGAGCCGTTCGCTCAATTGCTTGACCATCTGCTCCTTGGTCGTTCCCGGCGGCCACTTGTCCGCCGGTTTCAGCGGGACGAAGAACTCGGCGAGGAACGAACCGTCGGGATCGGTGCCTTCGTCGCCGCGGCCCTGCTCGGAAAACACGGTCTGGACGGCCGGAAAGGTCGAGATGATGTTGCGGATCCTGGCCACCGTATCCATGCCGGCTTCCAGCGTGATGGTCGGCGGCATCACCGCCCGGATCCACATATTGCCTTCTTCCAGCTTGGGCAGGAATTCGGTGCCGAGCCGCAGACTGAGGCTGAGACACAGCACCAGAAACACCGTCAGGATCACGGCGGCGCGGCGATAATTGCGCACCGCGCGCACCAGGACGGCCTGATAGCCGGTGCGGAGATGACGGACCAGGAAGGTTTCGACTTCCTGGACATGGGCCGGCAGCAGGATCGACGCCAGCACCGGCGTCACGGTGAAGGTGGCGATGACGGCGCCGATCAGCGCATAGGCATAGGTCCGCGCCATCGGCCCGAAGATCTGGCCCTCTACGCCCTGCATCGTGAACAGCGGCAGGAAGGCCGCAATGGTAATGATCACCGAAAACAGGATCGCCTTGTCGACCTCGATGGCGCCGGTCAGGATCCAGCTCAGCTTGTCGCTGAGCGTTGCCGGACGATCCCCCTGCAGCCGCGCATGGTGATGGGCGATCTGGCGGAAGATGTTCTCCACCATGATCACGGTGCCGTCGACGATGATGCCGAGATCGATGGCGCCGACCGACAGCAGGTTGGCGGACTCGCCCCGCATCACCGTGATCATGACAGCCAGGAACAGCGCCACCGGAATCGTCGCCGCGACGATGATCGCGCAGCGCAGATTGCCGAGAAACACCCACTGGATCAGGAAGATCAGGGCGACGCCGAACAGCAGATTGTGCAGCACCGTCTGCACCGTGATGGCGACGAGGTCGCCGCGATCGTAGAACGGCACGATCTTGACCCCCGCCGGCAGCGATCCGTCGGTATTGATCTTCTCGACCGCCGCGCGCACGCGCTTGACCACGTCCATGGTGCGTTCGAGCTTCTGCATCAGCACGATGCCGGTGACGACGTCGGTCTTGTCGTCGCGGCCGGCGAGGCCGAGCCGCGGCGCGAAGCCGACCTGGACCTTGGCGACGTCGGACACCAGCACCGGCACGCCGCCCTGCTGGGTCAGCACGATATTGCCGATATCGTCCATCGAGGTGATGACGCCGATGCTGCGGACATTGACCGACTGTTCGCCGATCGAGATGGTGCGGCCGCCGACATTGGAATTGCTGGCCGTAATCGCCGCCATGATCTGCGGCAGCGTCAGCCCGTAGGCCATCATGCGGTCGAGATTGATCTCGGCCTGGAATTCCTTGGTCTTGCCGCCAAGCACCGCGACGTCGGCGACGCCGGGCACGATGCGCAGCTTGCGTTCGACCACCCAGTCCTGCAGCGATTTGAGCCGCATGACGTCCATGCCCGGCGGCCCCACCAGCTCGTAGCGGAAGATCTCGCTGATGCCGCCGGCCGGCGAGATCACCGGCAGCACACCGGCCGGCAGCACCGCATCCTTCAGCCGGTTCAGGGTCTGCTGGCGCACGAAATTATAGTCGCGGCCGTATTCGAACTGCAGGCGGACGAAACCGAGCCCGTAGACGGTGTTGGAGCGGATGAACTTCAGTCCCGGCGTGGAGGCGACCGCGACCTCGATCGGGATCGTAATGTAGCGTTCGACTTCCTCCGGCGACTGGCCCGCCTGCTGGGCGATGATCTCGATGATCGGCGGCGCCGGATCCGGATAGGCCTCGATGTTCAGCGCCTGGAAGGCCACGTAGCCGATGCCGAGAAAGGCCGCGAACGCGACCATCACCAGCAGCCGCCGGGAGAGGCAAAACGCAATCAGACTACGCAGCATGAACGGCCAACCTGCTCATTGCCGCCACTCGTTGTCGACGAAGATCGCGCCGCGCGCGACCACCATTTCGCCGACGGCAAGGCCGCTGCGAATCTGCGTCAGGCCGTTCTGCTGCATTCCGATCTCGACCACGCGGCGCTTGAACAGCATGGGCTCGGGCTCGACCCACACGGTGGCGACGTCGCCTTCGCGGATCACCGCGTCGGTCGGCACCGCCGGCGTGGTCGACGGCTCCGCGGTTCCGATCTTGAAGCTTGCGAACATTTCGGATTTGAGCACGCCGTCCGGATTGCCGATCTCCGAGCGCACCATGACCCGTCGCGTGGTCAGGTCCGAAGCCGAGCTGATATTGGCGATACGCGCCTTGAAGACGCGGTTCGGCGCGGCGGCGACCTTCGCCTCGATCTCCTGGCCGACCCGCACGAACGCGATGTCCTGCTCGAAAATCTGGGCCTTCAGCCACATCGTCTTGAGGTCGGCGATCACGTACAGCGCCTCGCCGGAATCGGCCTTGACGTATTGTCCCGGGCCGACCTTGCGCGAGATCACGGTGCCGTCGATCGAGGCGCTGATCCGGGTGACGCGGCTGATCGTGCCGTTCTGTTCGAGGTCGAGGACTTCCGCATCGGTGCGGCCGAGGATGCGCAAGCGGATGCGGACGGCTTCGAGCGTGGTGTCGGTCGCGCGCATATCGTTCTCGGCGGCGGCGAGTTGCGCCTCGGCCTGCTGCAATTCCTTGAACGGGGTGGCCTTGCCCTCATAGAGGTCGCGGGCACGTTTCTCGGCGATCTGCGCCAGATTGAGCTGGGAGCGCGCCTTGTTCCTGGCGGCCTGCGCCGCGATGAAGTCGTTCTGGGGCGGCACCTGCTCCGGACTGTCGATTTCCAGCAGCGGATCGCCGCGCCTGACCTGATCGCCGACCTTGGCGATCAGGCGGGTGACCCGGCCGGAAAACGGCGTCAGCACGATGGTGCTGGCATCCTCGTTGAACGCGATCTGGCCGATCGCCGACCGCTGGTCGAGGAAAGCATGGGGCACCACCTTGACCACCTCGAGCTGGTGCATCTGATCGGCGACGACACGGACGAAATCAGCCCCCTTCATGGTGCCTTCGGCCGCCGCAAACGATGCCGTCAGCACCATGGCAAGCAGCGCTGCGACCGGTCGATGCAAATACGTGGTGGCAGCGAGCGACAGCGCCATAAACCAAAAACTTCCCGTGATCAGATGTGGGCGTGGATGCTGGTACCCATTGCGCGCATCCCGGCCCCGGTCGGGGCGCGACACTTTGTAGCACTAGGCCAGATCGAGGGCCAATACCAGCCGGTTTTCAAGAGCTTCTCTGGGCCCGCCGGCGCGTCGTCCGCCCCTCGCAGGGTTCACGCGCCCGTGACCTAGGAGTGGGACGCAGGCCTCACCCCGGCGGCGCCCGATTTCAGCGAGATCGATTCCCATATCGCGACGATGACCATGATGGCCGTGGTGAGGATCGAGAGCAGCAATGGCGACATTCCGCCCGCGAACCAGGCCACGATGCCGAGCGCGATGATGCCGGCGCCGTGCGACAGCTGGAGAAATCCGCGAATGGTGTGCTTGAACAGGATGGTCCCGAGCAGGAACAGGAGCGGCCCGCCGGTCGCGCTCATAACCGTCTTGAGATCGGAATGGCCGCCAGGATGCTTGAGCACGAGTTCGTCGGCGACCGCCGCGACAATGATGCCGGCCACGATCGGCATATGCAGGTAGGTATAGGCGATCCGCGCCAGCCGGCCCGGCTCGCTGGACCGTGAAATCTGCTCGGAGCCGGCCTCCGCGCCCTTGTGGAAGTAGATCCACCACATCGCGAGCGAACCGATAAAGGCCGATGCAAAAGCGCCGACCGTCTCGAGGGTCCAGCTCAGTTCGGCAAATGTCGCACCGGTGACGATGATGGATTCGCCGAGTGCAATGATGACGAACAGCGCGAAGCGCTCCGCCATGTGGCCACCCTCGACCTCCCAGTCGGCGACCTGCGACGCGCCGTATTTCGGGATCCAGAATCGCGCCGCCGCGGAGGAATATTCGATGATGAGCGCCACCGCCCACAGCAGCAGCCGCGCCTGTCCTTCAACAAGGCCGCCGGCGATCCAGAACATGGCCGACAGCGACAGCCATACGGTGATGCGCATCGCATTCCTGCGTGCCGCCGGCTGCGAATGGGGCGTCGACACCCACAGGAAGACGGTCTTGCCGACCTGCATCGACGCAAAGGCGATGGCAAACCACAGCCCCCGCGTTTCAAAGGCCTTGGGAATCGAGGTGGAAAGCACCAATCCGCCGAGCATCAGCGCGAACAGCAGGATCCGCACCGGCGTCTTTTCCGGATTGAGCCAGTTGGTGATCCAGGAGGTGTAGACCCACACCCACCACACCGCCAGGAACAGCAGGGTGGTTTGCAGCACGCCGAGCGGGGTGAAGTGCGCGAGCAGCGTGTGCGAGATCTGGGTGACCGCGAAGACGAACACCAGGTCGAAAAACAGCTCGGCATAGGTAACGCGGGCG
Source organism: Pseudomonadota bacterium (assembly GCA_040390145.1). Lineage (GTDB taxonomy): Bacteria > Pseudomonadota > Alphaproteobacteria > Rhizobiales > Xanthobacteraceae > Bradyrhizobium. The sequence goes on along the minus strand of JAZJYY010000190.1, from coordinate 3,791 downwards.
TGCTGATGCGGCGCGTGCACCCGGTACAGCGCGCCGCGATGCTCGTTGGCCGCCATCGCCCTGCCCCCGCGCGCCCAGCCCGGATTAGCCCTCAGGTACCCCGGTCTGCAGCGCCAAGGCGTGCAGCACCCCGCCCATCTGGCCCTTCAGCGACTGATAGACGATCTGGTGCTGCTGGACCCGGGATTTGCCCCGGAACGACTCCGAGATCACGGTCGCGGCATAATGGTCGCCGTCGCCCGCCAGATCGCGGATCGTCACCTCGGCGTCGGGGATCGCTGCCTTGATCATCGATTCGATATCGTGGGCGTCCATCGGCATCCAACAGCTCTCCATTCAGTCGTTTCGAATCGCAGCCGGCTTCGCTGCGGCGCGGCAGACAACTTAACCCGGCCGCCCTTCTACGTCACGCTCCCCGTCACTATATTCGCGGTCCAATGCTGGCAAAATCCCGGGATCGTGCTCCACGATCACAACGGGCCGACCGAAAAAGAGGCTGTCCCCATGAAACTCCCCGGCCCCGACCACCCCATCACCATTACCGCGAACCCGAAGCGGGTCCGCGTCACCGCCGGCGGCGTCGTGATCGCCGACACCACCCATGCCCTGACGCTGAAGGAAGCGAGCTACCCCGCCGTGCAGTATGTGCCGCGCGGCGACGCCAATATGGCGCTATTGGCGCGCACCGAGCGGGTCACGCACTGCCCCTACAAGGGAGATGCGAATTATTTCAGCGTCAGCGCCGGCGGCAAGACGCTGGAAAACGCGATCTGGAGCTATGAGACGCCATTCCCGGCGATGGCGGAAATCTCGGGCCATCTGGCGTTCTATCCGGACAAGGTCACGATCGAGGAAGTGGGCTGAGGGCAAGGGCGGCGAAAGTGCAAGCGAAACCCATCGAGGCAGTCGCGGCATGCGATGGGTTTCACAAGGGCTCGCCCCATCCTACGCGGTCCGATTTGGCCGTTGGAGGCGATCCGCCTCGACAACCACTGCTGTCGTCGTCCGGCTTGACCGGACGATCCAGTACGCCGTGGCTTCTCGATAACTCTCAAGCGCCTCTGCAATACTGGGTCACCCGCCTTCTCGGGTGACGACAAGAGGGATCAATTCCGGCGCCTGCATCCGCGGGTCCGCGCAAAAAAATCTTGATGAACAAACCCGCGCGAATCGCCGATTTGTCGAACCGATTCAACAAATTCACCCGACGGGCAAATCACTTCCGAATATCGGAAACTGAAAGTCAAGCCCTTCGCATCAAAATATTTCTGTTTATCAGAAATTAAAAATGATCTATAAGCACAGCCATCCCGTCCCACTCAAGAGGGGCGTTTCGCGGACGTCACGAACGCGGGGCGGGTGGCGGTGGACGCGGCGGCGCGCGAGACGGGCGTGTCGATTGCGTACGGAAAACACGTGTGGTCCCGACACCCCAAGGGCAGGTGTCAAGTTCGCGGGAATCTTTCCCGGGAATGACGGTGGCAAAAGTGCATGGCTCACCGAGGAGAGCGCGACATAATCCGTAAAGCCATCGCGCAGGGAAAGCCGGATGCCTCCGCTTCACCTGTATGCTCGTGTGCCGCCTACCTCCACCCTATCGCACACGAGACCGCGGGTGCAGCGCGCACCCGGCTTTCCCGGCGCCCTCCTGTTTCCGAGGGTGGCGATCGACAGCAAAGCTCGGGCGGAATGCGCCGCGAGAATGCGAGGTCATGTTTGCTGAAATTGAATAAAGCCCCCTCGGTTCGGATGCGAGCGCTTGCGCTGTCTTGTGCCGCGACATTAGGCCTTGCTCAATCCGGTTCCCGATTGCAACATGAGCCGCAATCACTTCGGCTGGGGCGCCCATGACGACGATATCCGACACCGCGTCTGCCGCTGATATCAGCGCCGCGCCAAAGCCGAAAACGCGCAATCCTTCGCTCGACCGCGCCCGCACGTTTCTGACGCTGATCGTGCTGCTGCACCACGCCGTCATCCCCTATACCTATTACGGTCACACCGATCCGACGTCGTTCTTCGGCTTCGACATGATCGTGCTCGCCACCGACAGTTTCTTCATGGCGATGTTCTTTTTCCTCTCCGGCCTGTTCGCGTGGCCGGGCATCGCCCGCAAGGGCCCGCTGAGCTATCTGTCGGATCGCCTGCTCCGGCTCGGCCTGCCCTTCGCGATCTGTGCGTTCACGGTGATTCCGCTCGCCTATTACGCCATCTCCCTGCGGCAGCATCCCGAAATCGGCTTTGCGGAATTCTGGTGGAACATGGTCACGAAGGGCCCGTGGCCGAGCGGGCCGATCTGGTTCCTCTGGGTGCTGCTCAGCTTCGACGTGGTGGCCTGCATCCTGTACCGGCTATCGCCCCACATGCTCGATCCGATCAATCGCCTCTCGCTGCACGGTCGCCGCCGGCCGGCGGTGTTCTTCCTGGTCATGCTGGCGGTCACCGCCGCGTTCTACATCCCCGGGCGGATTCACTACGGCGCCGGCAGCTGGTTCGAGTTCGGGCCGTTCTCGGTCCAGCACGGGCGCGTGCTGCTGTACGCCACCTACTTCTTTTTCGGCGCCGGCATCGGCGTCATGAATATGGATCGCGGATTGCTGTCGGCGGAGGGCCGGATGGCGAAGGTGAGCTGGGACTGGCTGGTGCTGGCGATGGTTCCGTATTACCTGATGTGGGTGCTGATCACCATCAAGCGCGACATACTGGGGAATCCGGCAGATCTGCCGGACTGGTATGAGGGCAGCTATGCCATCTGCTTCACGGTCTTCAGCGTCGCCATCCTGTTTTTGATCCTGGCCTATTTCCTGAGGTTCGCCAGTTCGGGCAAGAGCGTGTTCGATGCGATGCAGGCCGATGCCTACGGCATATTCCTGGTGCATTATCCGATCGCGCTGTGGCTGCAATACTGGCTGTTCGACTTCAATCACCTGCCGGCGACGGTGAAAGCACCGATCGGATTCGTGCTGACGGTCGCGTTCAGCTGGGCCCTGACGCGCGCGTTGCGGATGATTCCGGGGGCGAAGCGGATACTGTGAGCTCTCTCCACGTCATTGCGAGCGCAGCGAAGCAATCCATCCAGCAGCTTGCGGGCTGCCGCATGGATTGCTTCGTCGCAAGCGCTCCTCGCAATGACGCTGTCAGGGCTTCGCGTTCATATACGCCGGCAGCCAGCTCTCGAACGCAGTGCTGAGCGCCTTCACCGTCACCACCGCCTCGCCCGCGACCGCGATCGCATCACCGCCGGTCGTGCCGATCCTTGCGCAGGGAATATCGGCGCCCCGCATCTTCGCCAGCACCAGGCCGGCCTCGGCTTCCGGCACCGTCACGAGGTAGCGCGCCTGGTCCTCGCCGAACCACCAGGCATGCGGCACCATCGCGGCGGGCGCGGCCAAAAGCTGCGCGCCGATGCCGCCGGCAATCGCCATCTCGGCCAGCGCGATCAAGAGCCCGCCGTCGGACAGATCGTGCGCCGCGGTCGCGGTGCCCGCGTGGATCATGCCGCGCACCACGTCGCCGTTGCGCTTTTCCGCGGCCAGATCCACCGGCGGCGGCGCGCCCTCTTCGCGGCCACAGATGTCGCGCAGATAGACCGATTGCCCGAGCCAGCCATGGGTCTCGCCGATCAAGAGGATCGCCTCGCCCGCGGCCTTGAACGCCAGCGTCGCGGATTTGGTGAAATCGTCGAGCAGCCCGACGCCGCCGATCGACGGCGTCGGCAGGATGCCGCGGCCGTTGGTCTCGTTGTAGAGCGAGACGTTGCCGGACACGACCGGGAAGTCGAGCGCGCGGCA
>JAZJYY010000189.1:0-34616 GCA_040390145.1 Pseudomonadota bacterium | reverse complement strand
CGCACACGAGACCGCGGGTGCAGCGCGCATCCGGCATTCCCTGCTCCCTCCGTGTGTTGAGGGAGAAACGACGGGCAAACCTCGGGCAATAGCTGCCGCGAGAATGCGGACGTGTATCTGGTGTTTGAATGGATTCAAAAATCCCACAACGTCATTGCGAGGAGCTCTTGCGACGAAGCAATCCATCCTGCCACCGATACCGCTGTGAGATGGATTGCTTCGCTGCGCTCGCAATGACGGTGATGGGTTGGCGCACACTGCTAACCGATCCTGACGACCATCTTCCCCAGCGCCGCGCGGTTCTGCATGGTCCGGAACGCATCGCGAAAATCCTCGAATGCGAAGACCTGGCCGACGACCGGCTCCAGTTTCCTTTCCGTGAGCCAGCTAAACAATTGCGCCATCACGCGCCGATACGCCTCCGGCTCGCGGCGGGGAATCTGGGCGAGGTCGACGCCCAGCAGCGCGCCGCCCTTCAACAGCGGCAGATTGAACGGCAGCGCCGGGATGCTGCCGGCGGCAAAGCCGACCACCAGATGACGCCCGTTCCAGGCGATCGAGCGGAATGCCTGCAGCGAGACCTCGCCGCCGACGGGATCGAAGATCACGTCGGCGCCATGGCCGTCGGTCAGCGCCTTGAGCGTGTCGCGCCAATCGGTCTGGGTGTAGTCCACCGTCGCGTCGGCGCCGAAGCGCACGGCAAAATTTCGCTTCTCCTCGGTCGAGGCCGCGGCGATGACGCGGGCGCCCAGCAGCTTGCCGAGCTGGACCGCGGCGATGCCGACGCCGCCGGCAGCGCCCAGTACCAGGAGGTGTTCCCCTGCGCGCAGCGCAGCGCGCTCGCTCAGCGCATAGAGCGAGGTGAGGTAGTTGGCGCGAAACGAGGCCGCGACTTCGGGCGCGATACCTACAGGCATCGCCTCGAGCGCCGCCGCCGGAACGGTGATGTATTCCGCCAGCCCGCCCGATCGCGCCATGCCCATGACAGGCGTATCAGGCGGAAATCCCGAGATATCGGCGGCTACCGCATCGACGATGCCGGCGAATTCCGTTCCAGGCGTAAACGGAAGCGGATCCCTGGTCTGATACAAGCCCTGCACCTTCAGGCCATCGACGAAGCCGACGCTGGCAGCCTGTATCCTGACGCGGACCTCACCGGCCGGCACGTCCGGCAGTGGAACGTCCTGCAGCCGGATATTGTCGATGGAATCGAAGTTCTCGACGACGACGGCCTTCATTGATTGCCACCGGGAGGCTTGGCCCAGTTCTGATACATCGCCAGCAGCGAGACGATGTCCTGGCCGCGAAATCCCTCGGCCAGCGCCAGCGCGTAGAGTTCGCGGGTCGACGAAGCCGAGGGCGTCGGCATCCGCGTCGCCCGTCCGAGTTCGACCGCGAGCGCCAGATCCTTCTCGCCGAGCTCGAGCTTGAATCCCGGCGAGAAGTCGCCCTTGAGCGCATTCGGAAAACGCTTGGTGAAGTGATGCGAACGGCCGCCGCTCACCGACAACACGTCGTAGAGCTTGTCCGGTTCGACGCCGGCGGCGACGCCGAGCGCGAACGCTTCGGCCGCCACCAGCACGTTGCCCATCGACATCATGTTGTTGACGATCTTGACGACCTTGGCGGTGCCGACGCCCCCAGTGTATTTCCAGTCGGTGCCGAGCAGTTTCAGGACTGGTTCGGCGCGGGTCACGTCCGCCATCTCGCCGCCGGCGATCAAGATCAGCTTGCCGCTGCGTGCCTCGTTGGGGCTGCCGCTGACGGGGCAATCGACCACCGCCAACCCGCGCGCGGCGGCCGCCTCCGCGACCTGCCGCATCGTCTGCGGGTCGATGGTCGAGAGTTCGATGCACAGCGTACCCTTGGCCGCGTGCGCGACGATCCCGTCGGCGCCGAGCCATGCTTCCAGCACGGCCTTGGGATCGGGCAGGCTGGTCAGCAGCAGCGTTCGCCCGGCGAGCGCGTCAGCGATACCGGACGCCATCTGAAAGCCGTCTGTGGCGAGGCGGGCGCGCTGATCGGCGTTGACGTCATAACCGACGACATCGAGACCGGACTCCTTCAGGCGTCCCGCCATCCCCGATCCCATCTGGCCCATCCCGATCACCGCGACCTTCTCCGACATGCATCTCTCCCTGGATTTTCATTGTTGGCAGTCCGTGTTGAGCCATCACCGGCGCCAGCCCGTCAATCCCCGGTCTACGCAGGCCGCCATGGTCGAAACGCCGCCTCGGGACGGTTGCGGATATTGCGCGCGCAGGCGGCGACGCTGGGCGGCCATCGCCGGCTGCGCCCAACTCATGGCAATGATCCAGCGAACCAAACCTGTGATTCGATCCGCTCATTCGCCGCGGAATTGCGGGCGGCGTTTGGCGACGAAGGCCGCGATTCCCTCTTGTGCGTCATCCGAGCGGCTGGCCGCGACGATCGAATCCTTTTCGGCCTCAAGCTGATCCGACAGGCCGGTTTCGAACGACTGTCGCAGCATGCGCCGGACCGCACCAAAGGCGCGCGTCGGCCCTGCGGCGAGCGTGGCGGCGAGGGCGGCGGCCTCGGTTTCAACGGCATCGCTTGCCGCCAGCCGCGACACCAATCCGAATTCGAGTGCTTCGCGTGCGTTGAGGCGGCGGTTGAGCAGAAAGAGCTCCTGTGCGCGCCGCATCCCGACCATGCGCGGAAGAAACCAGGTATTGCCGCCATCCGCGGTCAGGCCGAGCGCCCCGTAACCCAGCGCAAACCGCGCGTCGTCGGCCGCAACGACGATGTCGGCGGCGTAGAGCAGGCCCAGTCCGCCGCCGCCGGCGCCGCCGCGCACCGCCGCGACGACCGGTGCATCGATGCTGGTCAGGCGTTCGATCGCCAGATGATAGCTGTCGATCATGCGGCGCAGCCTGCTCGGCAATTTCTCGCGCGCCGTTCCCGCGAACAGGCCGAGGTCGCCACCGACGGTGAAGTTCGGCCCGTTGGCGGCGATCAGCACGGCGCGGACATCGTGCCTCTCGGCAATCCGGGTCGCGGCCTCGGCAAGATCGGCGGCCATGTCGGTATCGATCGCATTGCCGTGGTCCGGACGGTTCAGCCGCAGCGTCGCGACACCAGCGGTGAAATCGAGCAGCACCGTTCGCAGCGGAGCGGCGGCCTCATGCCAGCGCGCCGTGTCGGTGTATTGTTCGAGCGCCTTGATGCGCCCCTGGTCGATGGTGATCAGATGCGCAAAGGCCGCGTCGAGCGCTGCGCCGCCTTGCTTGCCCAGGCCGCGATAGCGGCCTGTCACCAGTAGCCGGCCGTCCGCGAGATCGAGGAACCGTTCCGGTTCGGCCCGGGCCTCGAAATGACGGGCAATCTTGCCCCAGCCGTTGCGCCGCATCGCGCCGGGACTGTCGTGGTCGCCGCCGATGCCGAACGGCATGCCCTCGGCGGTGCGGCCGGTGAATTCCGGATGCAGCAGCGCGTCGAGCTGATCGCGGTCGCCGGCGGCGAGCGCCGCGTAGAGCGCGCGGGCGAGATCGGCAGAGCTCTGGCGTTCCATTCCCTTGTTCCTCCATTTCATTCGGCATTGTCACAAGCATTGCGATGGCGCAACCGGCTTGACTCAAAATCTAACAGGACTTAGTTTCTAATACTAGTTAGATTATGAGGGAGCATGTCATGAACTTGCACGTTGCAGAGCCCGATCAGGCGCCGCTGGACAGGGCTTTTGCCGTGAAGTGGTACGCCGAGGGCTGGATCGATTGCTGGAACAGCAACCGGCCGGAGCGGGTCAGGGATATCCTCACCGAAGACTTCGTGCTCGACAGTCCAACCACACGTCACACCGGCTGGCGGGTGCAGGGCCATCAGGCGACGATGGACTACATCCGCTACGTGCTGGCGGCCTATCCGGACCTCAAATGGGACGTCACCGAGCCGCCGATGTTCGCGGACCATATGGCACGCGCAGCCTACACTTGGCGTGGCACGGGCCACTTCAGCGGCCGGATCGATCCGCCGGGCATCGAAGGCACAGGCCGCGCGTTCGAATTCGCGGGACACGAGGTGTTCGATTTCCGCGGCGACCGGGCCTGCCGTCTCTATGCGACCTATGACCTGCTCGGCCTGATGAAGCAGATCGGTCTCTATCGCAGCGCCAGCGCACGATAGGCGGCTCTATTCTCAATTGAAAAAAGGGAGGACGCGATGACGGGGAGCTTGCGTGCGTTGCTGATGGCAGGTGTTGCCAATGCGCCGGATAAAGTCGTGGTCAGCGCCGATGGCGCCGAATTCACCTGGTCCCGCCTGCACGAGCAGGCATGTCGCGTCGCCTCGGCGCTGGTGCGCGACGGTATCAAGCCGCAGGATCGCGTGATCTACCTCGGCAAGAACGATCCGCGCTATTTCGAGATCCTGTTCGGTTGTGCCCTGGCCGGCGCGGTGTTGACGCCCCTGAACTGGCGGCTTGCAGCCGATGAACTGGCGGCGATCATCGAGGACGCCCAGGCCACGATCGCATTCGTCGACAGCAGTGTGGTGCCTGCGATCAGGGGCAATCTCAAGGCGGTCGTCGCGCTCGGGCCGCATGCGAGCTGGATACCTTATGGGGAATGGTGCGGTCCTTCGGAAGATCCCGGAGTGCAGCCGCAACCCGGGCATATCGCATTCCAGCTCTACACCAGCGGCACGACCGGACGTCCGAAGGGGGCGATGTTTGCCAATGGCACCAATCTCCGCGTTCTGCTCGACAAGATTTCGATCGAGTGGGGTTTTGCGGAGGACGACGTCAGCCTGGTCGCGCTGCCTCTGTTTCATATGGGCGGACTCGCCTGGGCTTTGGCCGGCATGGCGCGGGGGGCCCGCTGTGTCGTGGTGCGCGACTTCGAGCCCGTCGCGGTCCTGAATACCATCAAGTCGGAGAAGGTGAGTGTCGCCTTCTTCGTTCCGGCGATGCTCGCCGCGGTTTGCGCCGCCGCTGACGGCAGTGCGGGAAGCCTGCGTCGGGTGTTCTACTCGGGCGCACCGATCAGCCCGGTCGCGCTGACCAGGGCGATGGCGGTGTTGCGTTGCGACTTCATCCAGATCTATGGGCTGACCGAAGCAACCGGCGCATTCGCCCAATTGCCGGCCCATGAACATGATCCGAACGGACCGCTGGCGCATCTGCTGCTTTCCGCCGGCCGGCCTTATCCGTGGGTCGAAGTCCGCGTGGTCTCGACATCGGGGGCGGACGTTCCCGCCGGGGACATCGGCGAGATCTGGACCCGTTCGGAACAAAACCTGGTCGGATACTGGAACGACGCCGAGCAAACCGCGAGAGCGCTGACGCAGGACGGCTGGCTGCGGACCGGCGACCTCGGCCGCGTCGATGCGGAGGGCCGCATTTTTCTGGTCGATCGGGCCAAGGATCTGGTGATTTCGGGCGGCGAAAATGTCTATCCGGTGGAGGTCGAGAATGTTCTCGCGACGCATCCGCAACTCGCCGAAGTTGCCGTGATCGGCGTCCCCGATGAGCGCTGGGGCGAAACCGTCAAGGCCATCGTGGTTCCGCGGCCCGGGGCTGACGTGAGCCAGGACGAGGTGATCGGTTTTGTGCGACAGCGGCTGGCCGGGTTCAAATGCCCGACCAGTGTCGATATCGCAAGCACATTGCCGCGCACGGCGACCGGCAAGGTGCTCAAGCACGTGCTGCGTGAACCCTATTGGCGCGGCTACGATCGTCGTATTAATTGAGAAGGGAATTTCGAATCGTGAGGGCTGCGGTGATACGCGACGACATTCAGCCCGCCGCCGATTCAAGTCAGGCATCGAAGGGCGGACGGACCCGCAAGCGGCTGCTCGATGCCGCGGCCGCCGAAGTCGCGCGCCATGGCGTTGCCGGCACCAGCATCAATGCGATTGCGGCCGCTGCCGGCCTCAAGACCGGCAGCGTCTATTTCCACTTCGAGTCCAAGGACCAGCTTGTCGAGGCCATGCTCGAAGAGGGATTGCTGGCCTCGCTCGCCTACCTCGACAAGGCGCTGTCGGCGGTTCCCGACCATGCCGATGCCACCACGCGCCTGGGTGCCGCGATCCGTGCGCATGCCGCCGCGGTGCGTGAACTCAGCAATTATACCGTCGCGGTGCTCGGGTCGTCCTTCCCGGGGGATTCCGCAGGAGCCGTGGCCCGCAAACTGCGGCGCAGCTACGTGTCGCGATGGACGCAACTCGTCACGGAGGCGCAAGGTGCAGGCGTGCTGGCCGCCGAACCCGATCCGCGCCTGTTGCGCGATCTCATTCTTGGCGCGCTCAATGCCGTGAGCCTCGCAGGACGGCCCTCCGACGAAATCGCTGCAGCATTGCAGGCCTTGCTGGGGCTGACCCCGGCAAAGCGCAGCGAGAAGCGCCCCCGCTAAATAATGTTCTTGAAGCCTCAAAATGCCAGTGCTATTATTCGAACGGTCGGTCGGATTATTTTTAACCCGGTCCGCAGGTCTCCGCAAGAGAGCCGGGGCAAAGCCAAACGGGAGATGCAGCGATGAACGTCGTGCCGCGCGCGTCACAATGGAGTGAACTGATCCGGCCGGACCGGGTGCATGGCTCGCTCTACAGCGATCCCGCGATCTTCGAAGCTGAACTGCAGAACATCTGGTACCGCACCTGGGTCTATGTCGGGCACGAGAGCGAGGTGCCGAAGGCGAACGACTACGTCGTCAAGTCGATCGGCCCGCAATCCGTGATCATGACCCGGGACGAGCAGGGCAAGGTCAACCTGCTGCTCAACCGCTGCTCGCATCGCGGCAATCAGGTCTGCTCCTACGACAAGGGCAACGCGCGTTCCTTCACCTGTCCGTTCCACTCCTGGACCTTTTCCAATGACGGCCGTCTGGTCGGCTACGCGTTTCCGGACGGCTACGAAGGCCAGGACAAGTCGAAGCTGGGGCTTGGCCGCGTCACGCGCGTGCAATCCTATCGCGGCTTCGTGTTCGGCTCGTTTGCGGCCGAAGGTCCGACCCTGGAGGAGCACCTCGGCGGCGCCAGGGAGACGATCGACCGTCTGGTTCGTTCCTCGCCCGAAGGCGAGGTCGAGGTGACGGCGGGTTTCCTCAAGCACCGGGTCAAGGCCAACTGGAAATTCATCCTGGAGAACGAATGCGACGGCTATCATCCGGCCTTCGTTCATTCCTCCATCTTCGGCGTCGCCGACAGCGCGATCGGTAAGCTCTATGGCGGCGCGTCGACCGCGGTGACGCGCGATTACGGCAACGGTCATACCGAAATCGATCTGCGGCCCGAGTTCCGCAAACGGGACGCGCCGATGAGCTGGTTCGGAACCACCGAAGAACGGTTGCCGGACTACACGTCGCGGATGAAAGCCGCCTATGGCGAGACCGAGGCGCGCGAAATCATGATCGACGGTACGCCGCATGTGATGATCTTCCCGAACCTGTTCATCGCCGAGATCCAGATGTTCGTGATCCAGCCGCTCGCGGTCGACGACAGCGTGCAGCATGTCACCGCCCTGCAGTTCAAGGGCGCGCCGGACATGAACCGCCGTCTGCGCCAGCAGACCATGGGTTCGGTGGGTCCGGCCGGATTGTTGCTGGCCGATGATTCCGAAATGTATGAGCGTTGTCATCGCGGCGTGCTGGCGCGCAGTCCTGAATGGATATTTCTCGGCCGCGGTGAAAAGCGCGAACGTCAGGACGAACTGGGATTCAAGGTCGGCCACGTCACCGACGAGATTCCCTCGCGCGGCATCTGGCGGCACTATCGCGACCTGATGGAGGCGCGTTGATGCTGTCGCGCGAGAGCAGTACCACGCTGATGAGCGCCGTGACCGCCTTCATCTACAAGGAGGCGAGGCTGCAGGACGAGCATCAGTACGAGGCCTGGGAGGCGCTGTGGACCGACGACGGCGTCTACTGGGTGCCCGCCAACGGCGCCGACATCGATCCCGAAAAGGAGATGTCGGTCATCTACGACAATCGCTCCCGCATCTCGCTGCGTATCAGGCAATTGCTGACCGGCAAGCGCCACACCCAGACGCCGCAGTCGCGGCTGCGCCGGCTGGTGTCCAATATCGAACTTCTGGACGGGCAGCCTGGCGGCGACATCGCGGTCGCCAGCAACAGCATGGTGTTCGAATCCAGTCTCCGCGACGACACCATCTGGGCCGCGCGCAACGAATATCGCCTGCGCTATGTCGATGACGAGTTGCGCATGGCGTACAAGAAGGTCACGCTGGTCAACAACGAGAAAGCGCTGTTTACGCTGTCGTTCCTGATCTGATCGTTTCATTCGACCGGCCCTACACGTGAAAATGGAAAGTTTGCGATGATCGACAACGGGCCTGTTCTGCTGGATATCGCCGACGGCATCGCGCGCCTGCGGCTCAATCGCCCCGATGCCGCGAACGGCATGAGCGCCGAACTGCTCAAGGCGTTGTGCGACGCCATCATGGTTTGCCACGGCCAGCCCGATGTCCGGGTCCTGCTCCTGACCGGCGAGGGCAAGAATTTCTGCGCCGGCGGCGATGTGCACGCCTTCGCCTCGAAGGGCGAGGCGCTGCCGGATTATATCCGTCAGGCGACCGCCTATCTGCAGAACGCGGTGACGGGCTTGATGCGGCTGCAGGCACCGGTCATCACGTCGGTGCAGGGCTTTGCCGCGGGCGGCGGCGGCTTCGGCCTCGTCTGTGCCTCCGATATCGTGATTGCCGGCGCGTCGGCCAAATTCCTGGCGGGGGCAACGCGCGTGGCAATGGCGCCGGATGCCGGCGTTTCCGTTACCCTGTCGCGGCTGGTCGGCCTGCGCCGGGCGATGAATATCCTGCTCACCAATCCGGTGATCGGCGCGGCCGAAGCCCTGGATCTCGGCATCGTGACAAAGGTCGTTCCCGACGAGCAACTGGCCGATGCCTCGCTGGAACTTGCGAGGGAGTTGGCCGCCGGGGCGCCCAAAGCGCTCGCGGCCACCAAGCGGCTGGTCTGGAGCGGAACTGCCATCAGCATCGAGCAATGTCTGTCGGAGGAAGCCCGCACTGTCGCCGAACTGTCCGGGATGGCCGACGCGCGCGAAGGTCTTGCCGCCGTGATCGAACGGCGCAAGCCGAATTTCACGGGACGCTAGGAGATGCCGGCAGCGGGCATCTTGCCTTTCGGACGGTTGGATCGCCGCCGCGCTCTTGTCACCGGCGGCGCGCAGGGTATCGGGGCCGCGATCGTGCGGAGCTTCGCCGCCGCCGGATGCCATGTCGTGATCGGCGATCTCGATATCGCCACCGCGACCGAACTGGCGGGGCAGGTAGGTGCGGTCGCGGCAAAACTCGATGTCACCGACACTGGTCTGGTGCATCAGGTGATATCGCAGCACGGCCCGTTCGATATCGTCGTCAACAATGCCGGCGTCGATCAGCATGCGTTCTTCACCGACACCACGCCGGAAGACTGGGCGAAGTTGCTGGCGGTCAACCTGGTTTCGGTGTTCGCCTGCACCCACGCCGCACTGCCGGAAATGCAGTCGGCCGGTTTCGGGCGGATCATCAACATCGCCTCGGAGGCGGCGCGGCTGGGGTCCAGGGGCGGCGCGGTCTACGCAGCTGCCAAGGGCGGCGTGGTCGCGTTCACCCGAAGCATCGCGCGCGAAAATGCGCGCTATGGCATTACCGCCAATGTGATTGCGCCCGGGCCGATCCGCACCCCGATGCTGGAGCAGGCGGTCGCCAGGGGCGGCGACAGGATCCTCGAAGCCATGACGGGCTCCACGTTGCTGCGGCGCCTCGGCGAGCCCGAAGAGGTCGCCGCGACGGCGCTGTTCCTGGCGTCGGATCAGGCGAGCTACATTACCGGCGAGACCATAGGTGTCTCCGGTGGCATGGGGCTGGGCGGTTAGCATGACGCAGGCAGACGAGAACGTCGCCGTGGCCCCCATCGATCTCGCGATCGAACGCATCCGGCGTGTCTATCGCGGCTGGAACCGACATACCTCGGTGGCGCAGATGCGCAGCGATTGGGATGCGGCCTTCGAGAACAGCTCCGTAGCGGCATCCTGTGAGCGCGTTTCCGCCGGCGGCGTCGACGGCGAATGGATCGCACCAAGCGGAGCTTCGCAGGACAAGGCCATCCTCTACTTCCATGGCGGCGGCTTTCGTCTCGGCTCGGTGGCGTCGCATCGCGACTTGATCGCGCGCATCGCAGCCGCCAGCGGTTGCCGCGTGCTCGCGATCGATTACCGCCTCGCGCCGGAGCACCGCTTCCCGGCGGCGCTCGACGATGCCCTCGCGGCCTATGGCTGGATGCTTGATCAGGAGTTGAAGCCGGAGAATATCGCATTCGCCGGCGATTCCGCCGGGGGCAATCTGGTGCTCGCTGCGATGCTTCGCCTGCGCGAACACGGGCTGCCGCTTCCCGTGGCGGGGGTGCTTATGTCGCCATGGACCGATCTGGCGGCGGCCGGTGCGAGTTATGTCAGCCGTGCCGACGCGGATCCGATTCACGCGCGGCCGATGATTTTGGCGCTGGCGAAGAACTATCTCGGCCCGGACGGCGACCCGCGGCATCCCCTGGCGTCGCCGCTCCATGCCGACCTTGCCGGCCTGCCGCCGCTGCTGATCCAGGTCGGCGACCGCGAAACGGTGCTGGACGACTCAACCATGTTTACCGAAAAGGCGCGCGCCGCCGGCGTCGATGTCGAGTTGCAGGTGTGGGACGGCATGATCCATGTGTTCCAGATGTTCGCCGAACTCGCCGAGGCGCGTCGGGCGGTCGATGCCGTCGCCGGGTTTCTTCGCCAGCATTTGCACATCGAGGCCGACAGGAGACCACAATGAACGTTGTCCCAGCCGATCGGCTCGCCGACCATGAATTCCATTTCTCGGAACAGCCGGGCTTGCCTGAGGAACTGCGGATGCTGCGTGAGCAGGTTCGCCGTTTCGTCGAAAAGGAAGTCGTGCCGCATGGCGAGCAATGGGAGCGCGACGGCAAGATCCCCCGCGAGATCTACCGCCGCATGGGCGCGCTCGGCTTCCTCGGCATGCGCCATGCGGCCGAATATGGCGGCACCGACATGGGGCCGCTGGCGTCGATGGTGTGGGCGGAGGAACTCGGCCGCTCGACCTTCGGCGGGTTCACCTCGTCGGTGCTGGTGCATACCGATATGTCGGCCGTTCACATTTCGCTGCGCGGCACGCCCGAGCAGAAGCAGAAATATCTGCCGGCAATCATCCGCGGCGAGACGATCTGCTCGATCGCGGTGACCGAACCCGATGCCGGCTCGGACGTTGCCGGCCTGAAGACGCGGGCCCGGCGCGAAGGCGACAGCTGGGTCATCAACGGCTCGAAAATGTTCATTACCAATGCCGTGTACGGCGACATCCTCATTGTCGCCGCGCGTACCGATCCGAATGCAAAGGGAAGCCGCGGCATATCGCTGTTCATCGTCGAGCGCACCACGCCCGGCATCTCCGTGACAAAACTCGACAAGCACGGCTGGCTTTGCTCCGACACCGCCGAGATCGGCTTTCAGGACGTCCGCATCCCCCTGGAAAACCTGCTGGGCGAGGAAAACCGCGGCTTCTACGGCATCATGTCAACCTTCGAGAACGAGCGCATCTGCATCGGCGGCATCTGCGCCGGCGAATCCGCCAAGGCGATCGAGCTGACCGCGAATTACGTGCGAAGCCGGCAGGCGTTCGGCGGCCCGCTGTGGAACCAGCAGGCGGTGCGGCTCAAGCTTGCGATGCTTGCCAGCAAGGCGGCGGCCGCCCGCCAGCTCGCCTATCACGCCGCGGAGATGGTCGAGGCCGGCCGCGACGCTTCGCGCGAAGTTTCGATGGTGAAGGCGCTGTCGCCGGAAGTGCTGCACGAGGTCGTGCATGGCTGCCTGCAACTGCATGGCGGCACCGGCTTCATGCGCGGCACACCGATCGAACGGATGGTTCGCGACGCCCGGGTCCTGACCATCGGCGGCGGCGCCACCGAAGTCATGCTCGAGGAAGTCGCCAAGCGAATGTGAGCGGGATCGCCGCCGAGCCGGATGGCTGGCGAAGATGGCCGCGTCAGATCGCCGGAAAGCGCTGCGGCCCTTCGTAGCGCGGATATCCGGCGGCGACGCCGTATTCGGCGATGCCCATGCCGGACAATCCTTCCGAGGTGACCTTGCAGACATGATCCGACAGCGTGCAGGCGGTCTTGCGGGTGGCCGCATCAGTCAGATCCCAGATGTCATGATCGGTGAACAGCGCGCCGCGATCGTCGCCGTGATGCCACCCGTTCAACCCGCCATACATGCCGCCCTTCAGATAGAATCGAGGCGTGATGGTCGTGATGTCCAGCGTCCGCGTTCCGCCATCGGCGAAGCGCAGCAACAATTCGGCGCGCTCCCATGACTGGCCCAGCGGATCGTCCGCCCAAACGATGTCATGCTCGACGGCGACGACATGACGCACCTTCGTGACGCCGGCCTCTTTGCTCACTTCGCTTCCGGACAGGTAGATCAGTTTTCCCGGTGCGCGCTCCTTGAGGAACACGGAGATACCGAACTCCTCGAACTGGAACATGCACCACATCCAGTAGAAATTGCGGTGAGTCGCCACGGGAGGGCGCATGGGATCCGTATTGTGAACGGAGCGTACCCCCCAGGAGTGGTCGCGCTGGCCCCACCAATTGTCTTCGTCGACTTCGTAGCGCTTGCCGTCGACCGCAAGCCAGCCGCGCCAGCGCGCGAATTGATTCATGCGCGTGAGATCTTCTTCCAGCCAGCCGTTTCGCCGCCGGTAGCTTTGGGCTTCTTCGGCGCCCGGCAGGGTAGCAAAATAATCCAGTTCGAATGAAAGCGGAGACTCGTTGGGCGCGAGCGTCACGCGATGGTGGCGCAGGCCTTCCAGCACCTGAAATCGAAGCGGTCCAATCGTTGTATCCAGCGGATTGGGTCGCAAACGCCGTGACGCCCGGAAATTATACTGGGTGGTGCCGATGGTCACGCCGGCGAAGCCGTCCATCACGTTGCGATTGGGATAGTAACCGAGACCGGCATCGAAGATCAGCTCGCCGCTCCTGGGATGGGCCGTGTACCAATAGCGTTCGGTCCAGCGTACGTCGCTCGTTCCAACATGGTCGAAGGTGGTCGGCAACTGGTGGCCGAGAAGGTCATCTTGAGGTGTGAGCATCACTTCATCCCGCTGAAAAAAGGCACGTACCGCCGGTCAGGCGATTTCATGGGAAATGCGGGGTAGACGCCCGCATTGCTGCGATTTTGATGGGTAGACCAAGATCGGCAATTGATAAACCGACCAATCGGACTATTATTGAACCGGTTTGGCGGGAATGCCAACCCCAAAATTCAACAAATTGACGCGCGGACAAACCCAGGGAATCTACAATGAGGCTGACGCAGACGTTGAATGCCGCCGCGCAGTTGCGCCGAAATCACGTCGGAACCATTCATGGCGGCCGCAAGCGGACCTGGGGCGAAATCGCCGAGCGAGTTGCCCGGGTGGCGGGCGGCCTCGGGAAACTCGGGGTCGGAGCGGGTGACCGGATCGCGATCCTGGCCCTGAACAGCGATCGCTACGTCGAGTCGTTCTTTGCCATCGCCTGGGCGGGTGCCGTCATTGTGCCGCTCAATACCCGCTGGGCCGTTGCGGAAAACGAATACGCGCTCAAGGATTCCAGCCCGAAAATCCTGCTGGTGGACGAGAACTTCGTCTCACAAGTTCCGGAATTGAGCAGGCGGTTCATCCTTGAAGCCATCATCTATGTTGGTGACGGCCCGCTGCCGGATGGAATGCTCGATTACGAAACGTTCGCCGAATCGGGAGAGCGCATCGAAGACCGCTCAGGTGCGTATGACGACTTGCTCGGCATTTTCTATACCGGCGGGACCACGGGTTTTCCGAAAGGCGTCATGCTGTCTCACCGCAACGTCGTCTACGAGTCGGTGGTGTGGATCTATTCGCTCAATTTCAGTGAGGATACCGTCTATCTGCACTCGGCCGCACTGTTTCATCTTGCCGGTGCCTCGCCGATGGTCGCGCTCACGATGGTGGGCGGGACCCATGTCACCATTCCGAAATTCGAGCCGGAACTAGCAATGTCAACCATCGAGACCGAGCGGGTGAATTACTGCCTGTTCGTGCCGACGATGCTCAACATGATGCTGAACCACGCGGCATTCGGCCGGTACGATCTGGGCAGCGTCAAGGATTGCGAATATGGCGCCTCGCCGATGCCTGACGCATTGCTGGTCGATCTGATGAAGAAACTGCCGTCATGGCGCTTCCATCAGGGTTACGGCCTGACAGAGTGCGCCGCTCTCGCTTGCCTGCTGCCGTGGAAGTATCACGCGCTGGAAGGGCCGATTGCACAGAAGCGAAAATCGGCGGGCCGGGCGGCGGCTGGGGTCGAGATTCGAATCGTCGACAGCACGACCGGCGAGGAGGTGCCGCGCGGCGTCGTCGGCGAGATTGCGATCCGCGGCGCAGGCGTCATGCTGGGCTACTGGCGCAAGCCGGAGGAAACCGAACGTGCCCTTCGAAAGGGCTGGCTGCATACCGGTGACGGAGCCTGGATGGACGAGGACGGCTTCATCTACATCGTGGATCGGGTCAAGGACATGATCGTTTCCGGCGGGGAGAACGTCTACTCCGGCGAGGTGGAGAATGCGATCTATCAGCATGGCGGCGTTCGCGAATGCGCCGTCATTGCGGTGCCCGACGAGAAATGGGGCGAAGCCGTTCATGCCATCGTGGTGCCGAAGGAAGGATTCCAGCTCGCGCCGGAGGACGTCATCACGCATTGCCGGACGCTGATCGCCGGGTACAAATGTCCGCGCTCGGTCGAGTTGCGGCTCGAACCGCTGCCGCTAACCGGCAGTGGAAAGATCATGAAATCGAGCCTGCGCGACGAAAAATGGCGCGGCCTTTCCCGTTCGGTCAATTAGATGACCGGGAAGGTTGCGCCGCGCCTCGACCCCACGCTGAAGGCGCCGGGTCGGCCAATGAAGCCCGCCGAACCGGCAATTGACGATGCCGCAATGCGCGAACGGCTAACCCAATATCTCTGCACCGAGGCGGGGGCGCCCGTCGAGGTGGAGACCTTCGAGCGGCGCTCGCCGGGTTTTTCCTGGATCACCTACAGCTTCACGGCAAGGTACCATTCCGGCCACAGGCGCAAGCTGATCCTCAGGGTCGGGCCGGCCAACGGTTTGTTCGCGCCCTATTCGGTCCTGCCCCAGGTATATGCGTTGCGCTCGATGGAGAAGTCGCGCGTCCCGGCACCCGGCCTTGTCTCCTATTCGCAGCAAGGCGCGAATATCGGCTTCCCGTTCTTCATCAGCGAGCATGTCGCCGGCGATGTTGCGGCCCCCTGGCTTGGCAGCGGAGCCAGCGAGGAGCATCGGCGCGGGATCGTCATACAGTTTCTGGATATCCTTGCCGAACTGCACACGATCGATTGGCACCATCTGCCGCTGCGCGAACTGCTGGATAAGATTCCCTCCGGCGAGAGAGTGGAACGCGCGTCGCTCACCGCCTGGCGTGAACTGGTGGCGCGGCCGCTCGCTCGCTATTACCCGCTGCTCGATTGGGCCGGGCTGTGGCTTCACGAGAACTGCCCGACGCCGCCGCGAATGACGATCGTTCATGGCGATTATCGCGTTGGAAATTTCCTCGAGGAAAACGGGAAGATCACCGCCATTCTCGACTGGGAGCTCACTCACATTGGCGACCCGCATGAGGATCTTGGATGGGCGCTCGTCCCCACTTTCAACGGCGGCAGCCGCAAGCTGTATGGCGTCATGGATCGAAGCGAAGTGATCGATCGCTATCAGAACAAGTCCGGAATTACCCTTTCGGCGCGCAGTCTTGCCTACTACGAGGCCTTTGCGCTCTATCAGATGGCCGCGATACAGATCTGCGGCATTCACGCCTTCGAGGTCGCGGACTTCAACGACATGCGCATGGCGGCGATGTCAACCCAGATGGCCTCGATCGTCCGGGCCCTGGACAAGGCGATCGAGGCGGTAGCATGAGCCAGTCCTTCGACCTGCTGATCGACGGCATCATCGAGACCGTACGGTCCCGCATCCTGCCGCAACTGGACGACGACTTTGTTCGCGGTCAGGCCTATGGCATCATCTACGCCCTGAACGGCCTCAAGCTTTCGGCCGATTGGTCGATCACTCCGCTGCGGGACCAGATCGCGCTGCAGGACAAGGCCTTTGCCGAATTCGCCCGCTTGGGCGCCGGGCTGGCTCATCCCGATGTGCCTGCCGGCCCCAGGGTCCTGCCAGGCGTACCCGAAAGTGCTGAGCTGGAGCGGCTGCGCAACGACGGCGATCGCAAGCTCGGGGAGTTGTTGAAGTGGACTTCGGGCGCCGGCGCTGACCTCGATCCTGACCGGGCGAGGCTGATACAGTCGACGCTACGGCATATTATTCGTGATCAGCTTAAAATCGATATCTCGATCATGGCCAAGTCGATGTTCCATGAGCTTGCGACGGGCGAGGAATCCGACCCGACGCAGGCCGGGCCCGATCGCGGATAACCGCCCCCGAACGTTTCGAGGGCGGCTATCGCGGCAGGCCTGCGTCAGCGCTTTGAGATCGATTGGGTCTTTGCGACCAGATCGCCAAACAAGACCCAGTTCTTTCCGTCGAATTTCGCGAACCGGGTCTGCTCCACGGCCGCATAATTTTCGGGGTTGGTCTGGATCGTGATGCCGTTGATCAGCATCGACACTTGCAGGCCTTTCAGGTTGGTCGCCTGCTTGAGCACATTGGCGCGCGTCAGGTCGTCACCGCAACGCCGCAGGATCTCCACCGCGACTTCGATCGCGGCATAGCCGGTGATTGCGGTAATGTCGTTGGGGTTGCTGCCGGCCAAATGCTCCTTCATGAACGAGATGTAGTCCTTCATTCCCTTGTCGTCGGCCCAGGCCGGATCATCAGGCACTTTGTAGATCGTGGTGGTTATGGCGCCCGTCGAAGCCTCAAGACCGGCCGGCGCCAGCACGCCGCTCACCGAGTTTGCGATAGAGGTCAGCAACAATTGGGGCTTCCAGGCCAATTCGTGAATCTTGCGTATCGCCTGGGCGGTGAATTTGTTCTGGGCGGCCAGAAACACGACGTCCGCGCCGGAATCCTTGAGAATGAGGACCTGGGAATCGATGGTCGGGTCGGTCGTTTGATAACTTGCTTCCTTGACGATCATGGCCGCAGCCTTTTCGCCCAATCCTTCGCGCAGGCCCTTGAGGTAATCCCTGCCGATATCGTCAGCTTGATAAAGCACGGCTATTTTCGCGTCGGGCTTGTTCTTCAGAATGTAATTCGCGAAGTTCTCGCCTTCGGTGTCGTAGAACGGCGAGTAGGGCGTCGTCCAGGGGAAGGACTTTGGCGAATTCCAGCGTGAAGCGCCGCTTTGCACCAGAAGCTGGGGCACTTTGCTGGTGTTGAGATATTTCTGGATGGCGGCGTTGGTCGGTGTGCCGAAGGGCGAAACGATCGCCAGGACCTGATCGTCCTCGACCAGCTGGCGAATGACTTCGAGGGTTTTCGACGGGCTGTAGGCATCGTCGCGCGACAGCAGCGTGATCTTGCGCCCGTTGATGCCGCCGCGATCGTTGATCGCCTTGAGATAGGCGCTTTGGACGCGGTTCAGAATGGAATAACTGGATGCGGGACCGCTGAACGGTGCGTTCTGTCCGATCTTGATTTCGGTGTCGGTTGCGCCGGCGTCATATTTCTTCTGCGCGAATGCGTTGTCGGCCGCGAGCAGGCACAACAGGCCTGTCGCGAGATAAAGGGCAGATCGCTTCATCATCTTCATCCTCTCATAAATTTAAATTGTGGTTGTGATTGATCTGTCTCGTTCGGTCTTGAGCCCGCCGCGTCCGGTCGACATTCAGCTCTCCACCAGCTCCGCTTTTGGCCTGCGGCAATATAATCCGGACGTCCGTTCGAAATTAAAGCCGGAGCTGATGGCGGATGGCGTCCGGACCGGCGCATTTGGCGCGCCGGTCCCTTTTGTGACTTGTCGTTCGCTTACTTCACCGGCTTGAAGCTCAGCGTCGAGAACTCCGACTGCATGATCTGCAGCTTCTGGTTCGAAAAGCGGGCACCGGGGCCGAAGCTGATCGGCGCCATGATGCCGGTTTCCACGTTCCTGGTCTTTTCCAGTTCGGCGATGGTGCAGGCCCAGGTCGGCTGCTTGCCGCAGCGCTCGATCGCGGCAATCATCACCTTGGCGGCGGCATAGCCGGTCATGGAATAGCGGTTGATGCCCTTCATCTCGGCTTCCGGTATCAGGCCTTTTGCCTTGTCGAGGAAGGCCTTGCCGGCCGGCCCCGCGAACGGCTCGACATAGTCGACGGCGTAGATGCCGTCGCCGGCCGGGCCCATCAGCTTCAGCACCGGCTCGACACGTCCGGGCCAGAAGATGCCGACCACCGGCTTGATGTTGAGCTTTTCCAGTTCCTTCATCATGGCGATGTTCTCGCCGATGATGCCGCCGGCGAGGAACACTTCCGCCCCGGACTGTTTCAGCTGCAGCATGTCGGAGGAAAAATCCTGCTGGCCCTTCTTGTAATTGCCGCTGTAGACGACGTTGAGCTTCTTGGCCTTGACCACCGTATCGAAACCGTCGCGCACGGTGATGCCGTAGTCGTCATCCTGGGTGATCAGGCCCCATTTCTTGCCGGGGTTCTTCTCCGCCAGATAGGTGACGAGATGGATGATACCTTCCTCATAGGATTGTCCGACCACGAACACGTTCTTGCGCGGCGGCTCCCAGAGGAATTTGACGGGTGCGACGTCGATCACGGTCGGAATGCCCGCCTTCTCCAGCACCGGCATGACGGCGATCGACTGACCCGAGCCCGAGATCCCGAGCATCGCAAAAGCCTTGTCGACATCGATGACCTTGCGCACACCCTGGATGGTGCGGGCGGTGACGTAGCCGTCGTCCTCCAGCACATATTTGATCTTGCGGCCGTTGATGCCGCCGGCGGCGTTGGCCTCCGCGATCGCGATCTTGTGGCCGATCGATGCCGCGACCCCGAGCAGGGCCGGGGGACCGGTCAGGGGCTCGACATCGCCGATCACGATCTCGGTGTCGGTGATGCCTTGCTCGGCCGCCAAGGCCTGCCCGCCAGTCAGATACGCGGCCGCGAGCAAGAGCGACGCGGTCGCCAGGTACTTGATCATCGTTTCCTCCTTGGTTGGTTGCTTTTGTTTTTCAGTAACGCAGCGGCCAGTTCACCCATAGCCGCCGGATGTCGTGCCACGCGCCGACCAGGCCGCGCGGCTGAAAGCGCAGGAACAGGATGATGACGAGGCCGTAGAGCATGCTTTTCAGCTCCTGCGCGCCGGTCGAGAACATTGCGTCCATCTGCGCGCTGAACAGGCTGAACACGAACCGCGTGGCTTCCGGCAGCAGCACGATCAGGATCGTTCCCAGCACGGCGCCAAGCGCCGACCCCAGCCCGCCGACGATCAGGATGGCGAGCGCCTCGATGGAGAGCAGGAACGGAAAGCCCTCGACGCTGACAAAGGAGAGATAGATTCCGTACAGCGCCCCGGCGATCCCGGTGATGAAGGCGGAGGTGACGAAGGCGAACAGCTTGTAGGCGTGCAGGTTGATGCCCATGACGCGGGCGGCGGTATCGTTGTCGCGGATCGCGACGAAGGCGCGTCCGACCCGGCTGCGCCGGATGTTGAGCGTGGCGAACAGCGTCACAACGGCAAAGCCGAGGCAGAGATGGGTGAAGGCGACGTCGCTGTCGAAACTGACGCCCAATATCTCGGGGCGCTGCACCGAAATGCCGCGGGCGCCGTTGGTGAGCGTCCGCGCCTCCAGAATCACGGTGTTGATGATGAAGGAAAACGCCAGCGTCGTGATGGCGAGATAGAGACCCTTGAGCCGCAGCGAAGGCGCGCCCACGATGAGACTGGCGAGCGCCGGAATGATGCCGGCCGCCAGAAACCCGACCAGCGGCGGCATGCCGTATTTGGACACCACCACGGCATAGGCATAGGCGCCGGTGACGAGGAAGCCGACATGGCCGAGCGAAATCAGGCCGGTATAGCCGGTCAGGATGTTCAGGCCGAGCGCGCCGACCGCCGTGATCAGGATAATGATCAGGAACGACAGGATGTAGGAGTTCAGCAGATAGGGCGCCAGGATCAGGGCTGCGACCAGCGCAGCCGACCACAGCCAGACCGGTTTGGAATCGGTCAACGCGACAAGCTCGCCATAGGTTTCCTTGAAATCGCCGCTGCGCATCGCCGTCAGACCCTCTCGATGTCGCGTTCGCCGAAAATGCCGAACGGGCGGATCATCAGCACCACGATGATCATGGCGAAGCCCGCGACTTCCTTCATGCCCGAGCCGAGATAACCGCCGGCCAGGTTTTCCGTGATGCCGATCAGGAGCCCGCCGACGCCCGAGCCGAGCACCGCGTCGAGGCCGCCGAGGATGGTGGCGGGGAACGCCTTCAGGCCGAGCTGGAACATCGCCGGCGAAAGGTCGTAGGAGATGGCAAAAAATACCCCGGCGATGCCGGCGATTACGGAGGATGCGGCCCAGGCGATGGCATGGACCCGCGTCGCGCTGATGCCCATCAGCAGCGCGGTGCGGTCATCGGCGGCGACCGCGCGCATCGCGATGCCGAACTTGCTGTAGCGGAAGAACGCCCAGACCGCCGCGAGCAGCAGCAGCAGCGTCGCGATCACGGCCATCTGCCCGGTGCGAACGCCGATATCGCCGAGGCGCACGATGTCGCGGCCGACGCCGAGATCGAGGCCGTGGGGATAGGCGTCCCAGATGAAGTTGATCGACGAGCGCAGGATCACGGCGAGGCCGATCGTCACCATCACGGTGGCGAATACCGGTTCGCCCAGCATCGGCCGCATCACCACGCGCTCGATCACCAGCCCGAGCACGATGGCGGCCAGAATGGCGCCGACCGCGACGACGAAGACATTGCCGCTGACGGTGGTCGAAATGGTCCAGGCGATATAGGCCACGATCATGGTCATCTCGCCCTGCGCGAAATTGACCAGCCCGGTGGATTTGTAGATCACCGCAAAGCCCATCGCGATCAGGCCATAGATGGCGCCGATCGCGAGGCCGGAAATCAGGAGCTGAATGAAGTACTGCATCAGGAGTCCGCCTTGTAGATGATGGCCAGCTCGCGCGCGAACTTCTTCTCGATCATGGCGCGGCGGACCTTCTGCGTGGCGGTCAGTTCGCCATCGTCGTGGTCGAGTTCCTTTTCGAGGATGGCGAAGCGGCGGATATTCTCGACGCGGGCAAAACGCTTGTTGGTCTCGTTGACGATACGCTCGACCAATTCATGCACTTCGGCGAGCTGCGAAAGCGACTTGTAGTTGGTATAGGGCAGGGCCTTGTCGCGCGCCCAGCGGCCGACATTGTCGAAATCGACCTGGATGATGGCGCCGAGATATTTCTTGGCCTCGCCGACCACGATCGCTTCCTTGATGAATTCGCTGTCCTTCAGCGCGTTCTCGATCTCCGACGGAGCGATGTTCTTGCCGCCGGCGGTGATGATGATCGCCTTCTTGCGATCGACCACCGCGATCTCGCCATTGTCCATGACCTCGACGATATCGCCGGTGCGCAGCCATCCACCCGCCTCCAGCGTGGCGGTCGACGCGTTCTCGTCGAGGAAATATCCCTTGAAGACGCCGGGATTGCGCAGGAGGATTTCCCCGTCGCTATCCTGTTTCCATTCGGTGTGCTGCAGGGGCAGGCCGCAGCCGCCGAGGCGATGGTGGCTGCCGGTCTGGATGAAGGCGACGCCGCCGCTTTCGGTCAGGCCGTAGCCCTGCGACACTGGCCGGCCGATGATGTCGAAAAAGCGCAGTGTTTCGGGCGAGATCGACGCGCCGGCGCAAAGCCGGTGCCGGCTGCGCGCCAGCCCGAGATGGCGCTGGATGTTGCGGAACAGGAGGACGTAGAGTAGGGCGTAAGCCGCGCGGTCGAGCCAGCCGTCGGTGCGGTTCTGCCGCCGGTCCGACAATCTGCGGCCCCAGGCAAAACAGGCCCTGGCAAAGCCCTGCCGCAGCCGCCCGCTCTCGCCGAGCTTGAACAGAAAGTTCTGCTGCAGCTTTTCATAGATGCGGGGAACGCCGACGAAGAAGGTCGGCGCGATCTCCCGGATGTTGAGGGCAACGGTATCAATCGATTCGGCGAAGCTGACGGTGCCGCCGAGGACCAGCTGCATCACCTCGGAATAACAGCGCTCGGCGACGTGGCAGAGCGGCAGGTAACAGACCGATTCGAACGGCTTGTCGGCAATGCCCACCGCTTCGGCATAGATGTAGGACGCGTAAATCAGGTTGCGATGCGTCAGCATGGCGCCCTTGGGCGGACCTGTGGTGCCCGAGGTGTAGACGAGGATACAGACATCGTCTGGGGAGGCCTGCGCGATCAGCCGGTCGAGGCCGGCTTCGGCATCCGGATTCTCGAGGGCGTAAGCCTTGCCGAGCTGGCAAAGAGCGTCGAACGACATCAGCTGGGACTGGCGGTAATGCCGCAAGCCCTTCATGTCGACGCAGACGATGGCTTCCAGCGCCGGCAGGCCGTCATTGCTGGCGATGGCGTCGAGCACCTTGTCGGTCTGCTCCTGATCGCCGGTGATGACGACGCGGGAGCCGGAGTGGCGCACGATATATTGCAACTCGACCCATGGATTGGTCGGATAGATGCCGACCGCAATGGCGCCGATCATCTGGGTGCCGAGATCGGCGTAAAACCATTCCGGCGTATCCTCGCCCGCGATGGCGACGCGGTCGCCCGGTTTGATGCCGAGCGACATCAGGCCGAGCGCGACGGACCGCGCGGTCTGGTAGTAATGGTTCCAGGAATACCGGTTCCAGATTCCGTAATCCTTCTCGCGCAGCGCAAGCCTGTCGCCATGCAGTTCGGCGCGCTTGCGCAGCAGCTGCGGAATGGTGATCGCGGCTTCCCGCAGCGCCTTCCGCAGTGAGTTACTGTCGTCCGCCGCAGCACGGCGCGGCGGGTCGGCGGAGATCGACGGATGCGCGGTTCGCATGCTGTCAAGCGCTGACATGGGTCACCGCCTTGTTCTCCGCAGCCGTCGGCGCGCGCTGGCCGCCGAGGTAGGCCTCCCGGACCGCGGAATCGTGCCGCACCTCGTCCGGCGTGCCTTCGGCGATCTTGCGTCCGAAATTGAGCACATGAACGCGATCCGAGATGTCCATCACGATCCGCATCTCGTGTTCGATCATCAGCACGGTGATGCCGAGCTCGTCGCGGATATCGAGCACGAAGCGGGCGATGTCCTCGGTCTCCTCCTGGTTCATGCCCGACACCATTTCGTCGAGCAGCAGCAGCTTGGGTTCGCAGGCCAGCGCGCGGGCCAGTTCGACGCGCTTCTGCTGGCCGTAGGACAGCGTGCCGACGATGGCGTCGCGGACATGTTCGATCTCGAGGAATTCGACGATTTCCTCGACCCGGCGCCGGGCCTCGATCTCCTCGCGCCGGGTGCGGCCGAAGAACAGCACGGCATCGAGCACGCTGGAGCGCAGATGGGTATGGCGCCCGGTCAGGATGTTCTCGACCACGGTGCCGTGCTTGAACAGTGCCAGGTTCTGGAAGGTGCGGCCGATGCCCTTGGCTGCGAAGCGCGACGGCGACACGGAGGCCATATCGGTGCCGTCAAAGATGACGCGGCCGGCGGTGGGACGCAGCACGCCGCTGATGATGTTGAACAGCGTGGTCTTGCCGGCGCCGTTGGGGCCGATCACGCTGCAGATCTCGCCCGCCGTCACGTCAAGGCTGACGTCGGCAACGGCCTTGAGACCGCCAAAGCTCTTGCTGAGGTTATCGACCGCGAGGAGCGTGGTCACGACAGCCACCTCTTGCGCCGCTTGTAGTGCTTGACGTCGCGCAGGCTCTTGCGCCCCGATCCGGAAACGCCGAGATAGAATTCCTGCACGTCTTCGTTGGAGGACAGTTTTGCAGCCGTGCCGTCGAGCACGACGCGCCCGGTCTCCAGGATATAGGCGTAGTCGGCGATATCGAGCGCGCGCTGCGCGTTCTGTTCGACCAGTAGCACCGTCATCTTCATCTCGTCGCGCAGCTTCGCGATCACTTCATAGATCCGGTCGATGATCAGAGGCGCCAATCCGAGCGAGGGTTCGTCGAGCGCCAGCAGCACCGGATCGGTCATCAGCGCCCGGCCGATCGCCAGCATCTGCTGCTCGCCGCCGGACATGTAGCCGGCGATCTGGTCGCGCCGTTCGAACAGCCGCGGGAACAGCGCGAACACCTTGTCGCGGCGGTCCCGGACCTCCGCGGCGGATTTGGTGTAACCGCCCATTTGCAGGTTCTCGTCGATGGTCAGCGCCGGAAATACCCGGCGGCCCTCGGGCACCTGCACGATGCCGCGCCGCACCAGCTCATCCGGAGCGAGACGATGGACCTCCTGATCGCGGAACCGGATGGCGCCGTTCTCGAGCACGCCTTCTTCGGTATGGAGAATGCCGGACATCGCCTTCAGCAGTGTCGACTTGCCGGCACCGTTGGAGCCCAGCAGCGCAACGATACGGCCTTCGGGCACCGCGATGCTGACATCGCGGATCGCTTCGATGGCGTTGTCATAGACGATGCGAACGTTGCGAAATTCGAGCAGGTGCGCGGCGCCAGGCGCGGTCTGCTCGTTTGGTGGCGCTGCCTCGGTCGCGAGTGTCATATCTGGCCTCTGGCCGGGCGCGAAAGGCCCTGCCGCTGGGCGAGGATCGCATCGGTGACGAGCTTCGCGGTCTCGGCGCAGGCCTGGGTGCCGCCATTGCCATATTGCTTCACCGCGTCGCCGACGCACCACAGGCCTTCGATGCCGGTTTCGCGCGGCAGGTCGTAACCCGCACAGCTGCGTTGCGCCGGCCAATCGTCGCGCATCACGCGGACCGAGAGGATTTTGGCCTGATCGAAGTCAGGGAACTGCTCGCGCAGATCCATCATCGCCAGTTCGACTTCGGCGGCGGAGTCGAAATCGCCGAGCGCCGGGACCGGCACCGCGTAGGCGACATAGAGATGCCAGCCTGATGGAGCGAGTTCGGGGCAGGTGGCGGTGAGGTTAGCCATGTTGCAGAGCCGACGGGTCTTGCCAAACGTGACGATGCCGGGATGGGCGATCAGCGGCTTTTGGCTGGCGATATTGATCACGATGTTGGCGGCGGGACGCAGCCCGTTGCGGACCTGTTCGACATAGGCGGCGGGGAAGGCGGCTTCACCACCGAGCGCGACCGTGGTTTTCGGGCCGGCATTGCTGATGACCAGATCAGTGTCGATCCGGACTTTCTGGCCGTCGCGAATGACGGTCACGCCCTCGGCGCGGCCGCCGGCGGTATGGATCTCCACAGCCGGGGTCGCCAGCCAGATATCGCCGTTGCGCTGGATCACCGAGCCCAGCGCGTTCCAGACGCCGATGGTGCCTTGCGGACAGAAGCCGAACCGCTTGAAGGCGCCCTTGCTGGTGAAATAGGTCAGAAAGGCGCGGGCCGGCAGCTCATCGGCATTGCAGGCGAAAATCGCGGCACAGAGGTTACGGAAGATTGCGTGCACCGAGGCATTGCTGGTGTAGGTCTTGAGCCAGTCCTCGGTCGATTGCCGCCCGTCCGGAAGGTTGCCGGAGCGGGCGTCGGCGAATTTTTCCAGGATGCGCGATGCCTGTTTGGTCAGTTGTCCGAGCAACAATGACCAGCCGCCGCGGCCGACATCGATCAGCTTGCCGTCGATGAAGAAGGAACTGGCAGGCTCGGGCGTGCGGATGTCGAGCGGCGCCCCGACGGTATTGAATGTCTCCTCGAACACCCCGCCGAGTTCGATGGCGATGGCGCCGATATTGACGATGAACCCGTCGATTTCCTCGGTCGAGGCCCGCCCGCCGAGCCGGCCCTTGTCATCGACGACGATTGTATGGAGCCCGGCATGGGCCAGCCGGGCGGCCGCACACAGCCCGCCGGCGCCAGCCCCGATCACGACAGCATCCGCTCGAATACCCGTCATCCCACCTCCCAAAAAGTGCCGCTCGGTTGATTCCGGGCTGTCCTTGATTTAGATCAATGTATTATAATCCGACTGGCCGTTCAAACAATTTCTTGCGATATGGAGGCGACGATGGATTTGGAGCTGCTCAGCCGGGAGGCATGGCGGGAGCAACGGCCCGATATCTGAAACAAAGCTGCTGAATCAGCTATGCATGGCGTTGGAAATACGAGCTAAGGCTGAAATGAAGCGGATAACATCCTATGGCGCGAACACGCTCTGAGAATTACGACGGCATTCATCTCGGCATATTGACCAATGCCGCCCGGCTGTTTTCGGCGCAGGGTTATACGCGGGCCTCGATCGCCGATCTTGCCGATGCCTGCAAGCTGTCGCGCGGCGCGCTCTACCACTATTTCGACTCCAAGGAAGCGATCCTGTTCGCGATCCTCGATGCCCACATCAGGGAGATGATCCAGCGCGTCGAAACCGCCGTCGCTGCGGGCGGCCCGACACTGACGCAATTCCAGAACGTCATTCGCGCCATTGTCGAGGTCAACGCCAAATCGCCGCACGAGCAGCGCGTGCTGATTCACGACCTCCCGTTCCTGAACGAAGACGAGCAGCAGATCATCAAGGATCTCGAACGGCAGCTGGTCGATATCGTCACCGATCTCCTGCTCAGGCTCGACGCCGAGGGCCGGATCGGCAAGCGCACCAAGAAAATCTACACGATGATCCTGTTCGGCATCATCAACTACACCTACACCTGGTACGATCCGAAGGGCGGCATCGGCCCGCGGGAATTTGCCGATATGGCGGTCGAATTGTTCCTGCACGGGTTCGCGCCGGACGGAGCTGCGAATCCTGCCGCCTTGAACCGGCGCGAGAAGGTGTAGCTCCCGGTGTTTTGTCGGTTGCCGGCCGGAACTGGCCCAACCGATCAGGCTTTCCTGAAGTCGGCCTTGCGCTTGCCCAGGAAGGCGCTGACCCCTTCCGCGAATTCGCGACTTCCGAACGCCACCGCCTGCGCCATCGCCTCGCTGGCAAAGAAATCGTCGATCGGACCATAAGCACTGTTCAACAGCATCTTGGTCAGGCCGAACGAAGTAGCCGGACCTGCCGCCAGCTCCTTCGCCAACTGCAGGGCATCGTCGAGCAGCGACGCGGCAGGTACCATGCGTTTGGCAATGCCGAGCGTTACCGCTTCAGCCGCGTCGATCTGCCGGTTCGTCAATAGAATATCCTTGGCCCGATGGGTGCCGATGCTGCGGGGCAATGTAAGCGCGAGGCCGAGATCGGGCGCGGCGCCGAGGCCGGGAAAGGCGGCGCGGAAGAACGCCTTGTCGGAAACGATCACGATGTCGCACAACAGCGCCAGAGAGAAGCCGGCGCCGGCGGCCGCGCCGTTGACCGCCGCCACAACCGGCTTGTCGCCGGTCAGGATGGATTTCGTCCAGGTATAACTTTGATGCATGCGCGCCCGCACCGACGGTGCGCTGCGATCGGCCATGTTGCTGATATCGCCGCCGGCGCAGAACGACTCCTCGGCACCTGTTATCACCAGGCAGCGCACGGCGCTGTCTTGCATCAGGGCGGGGATCCGGGTTTCGAGTTGAGCCTTGATCTCCACCGCCAGCGCGTTGCGGGTGGCGGGCCGGTTAAGACGGATCAAGGCGACATCGTCGAAATGTTCGACGATGACGGCGTCGTTTGCCTTGGCGGTCTTGTCCTGCGTGATCATCAGTCTGCTCCTTCGACGATTTTTCCGCGGTGTTGGCCCGCAGTTTTCCCGAGCGTCGCCGGACTTTAGACAGCTCTCGACAAAAATGAAACTCAATTTCGCATATTGAGTCCGAGCCCCGGATGTGTAGGATGCCCGGCAACAAGCAGCAGTTCGAGGAAACGATGAACCTGACGATGGGTCTTCGCAAAGCGGTCAGGTTCGGCGCCGATACGGAGGCGCTGGTCTGCGGCGACGTGCGGCTCGACCAGCGAAGCTTTGTCGATCGGGTTGCGCGGCTCGCGTCGGTGCTGCGCGACCTCGGCATGGCCGATGGCGACCGGGTGGCGATGCTGGCGGCCAACGGCCAGAGCTACATCGAGTACTACTTTGCGGTGCTGTGGGGCGGCGGGGTGATCGTGCCGATCAACTCGCGATTTGCCCTGCCGGAAATGATCGATCAGGCCTGTGATGCCTCGCCGGTGGTTCTGATCGTCGATACGGCGTTCGGCTCGATCGGCGCTCAGCTCGCCGAGGCCGCGCCGTCGATCAAGTCGCTGCTGTACGCCGGTGTGGACCCGGCGCCGGCGGGTGCGATCGATTATGAGCAGGCGCTCGCCGCCGTGCGGCCGATCGACGACAGGATGCGGGGCGGGGACGATCTGGCGTGCATCTTCTATACCGGAGGCACCACCGGCCGCTCCAAGGGCGTGATGCTGAGCCATGGCAATCTGTGGAGCAATGCGGTGGTGACCGCGGCGCGGCTTGGCTTCGACGAAAACCTGGTCAGCCTGCATGCCGGCCCGCTGTTTCATCTTGCCGCCGGCGCGAGGGTGTACACCACGGCGGTGGTCGGCGGCAAACACGTCGTGATACCCCGCTTCTCGCCGGTGGAAGTGCTGCAGGCCATCGCCCGCGACAAGGTCACGGTGGCGACTTTCGTTCCGACCATGTTGTCGATGCTGCTCGAACTTCCCGACCTCGACCGCTACGATCTGTCGAGCCTGCGCATGATTACCTACGGCGCCTCGCCGATGCCGGAAGCGGTGTTGAGCGAATGCCTGCGCCGCTTTCCCTCGGTGCGGTTCTCGCAATCCTACGGCATGACGGAGCTGTCGCCGGTCGCCACCATTCTCGGGCCGGAGGATCACATGCCGGAGGCGCCCAGGCGACGGCTGCGCTCGGCGGGGCGGCCGGTGTCGTCGGCGGAAGTGAAGGTGGTCGATGCCGAGGATCGCGAACTGCCCTGCGGCCAGGTCGGTGAAATCCTGGTGCGCGGTCCCATGGTGATGCAGGGCTATTGGAACAAGCCGGAGCTGACCGCGGAAACCCTGCGCGGCGGCTGGATGCACACCGGCGACTCCGGCTATTTTGAATCCGACGGCTATCTCTACATCGCCGACCGCATCAAGGACATGATCATCTCGGGTGGCGAGAATGTGTATTCGACCGAGGTCGAAAATGCGATCTGTTCGCATCCCGACGTGCTGCAATGCGCCGTGATCGGGATTCCGGATCCGCGCTGGGGCGAGGCCGTCCATGCGGTGGTGGTTCGCCGGCCGGCCACGGCGCCGACCGACGCGGATATCGTCGCGCACTGCCGCGGCCTGATCGCGGGCTACAAATGTCCGCGCAGCGTGGACATCCGCGACGAGCCGCTGCCGCTGTCGAGCGTCAACAAGATCAACAAGGTCGAATTGCGCGCGCCGTTCTGGAGCGGGCAGGAGCGTCGGGTCAACTGACCTGCAACCGTCCGATCGCGCTCAAATCTTCGAATGGCCCAGCGAGGTACCGATCTCGTTCGCCGCTGCCGCAAGCGCCGGGCCGAATTCATGTTCGAGCTGGTCTTGCGAGACCAGATAGGCCGGGCCGCCGAAACTGAGCGCATAGATGGCGCCTCCGCCCGGTGCGGCGATCGGCGCACCGACGGCATTGATGTCCTTGCGCCATTCACCGGTCGAAACGCAGAAGCCGCGCTCCTCGACATCCCGAATCGAGTTTTCGATCGATCGCTTGATCAACGGCCAATCGTCGCCGTATTGCCGGCGGATGGCATCCAGGACGCGGTCGCGTTCGTCCTCGGAAATCGCCGTGAGATAGGCCTTGCCGATCGCGGTGACGGCGATCGGCACCCGCGAGCCCGGCGCAAGCCGCAAGCCGACCAGGCCGTGGCCTTCGCAGGTTTCGACATTGAGCATCATCAGCTTGTCGCGCACCGCGAGCGCGATGTGCAAATTATGCTTTTCCGCGAGGTGCTGCATGATCGGCCGCGCCACCCGCCGGATATCGAGGTTGGCGAGTGCGGCATAACTGAGGGTGAGGGTACGGCCGCCCAGTTCATAGGTTCCCAGCCGGCTGTTGTAGGCAAGGTAGCCCAGCTGGGTGAGGGTGTGGGTGATGCGCGAGATTGTAGGCTTTGGAAGCTCCGTCCGCCTGGCAAGCTCCAGATTGCCAAGCGCGCCATCGCCGGCCCGGAATGCGCTCAGCACCTCAAGCCCGCGCGCGAGCGCCGTGACGAACAGCCGGCCTCCTGCGTCTTCCGCAACCTCGCCCTTTTCCGAAGCCCGCGGTCTGCGCGACGCGCGCTGCAACAGCAGCCGTGCGCTCTTCTTCTTGGCCCGCTCGTCGCTCGCCACGGGAGCAGTGCGACCAGAACTCTTGGCAGCACGCGCGCCCGCCTTGGTTTTTCCGGCTGCGCTGCGTCCGGCCGGGCGGGACCTGCGCGTCTTGTCGTCGTCCATCATGTAACCTCTCGTTTGACGCCGAACGCGGCTAACGCGCGAGCGCGGGCCGGAGTGCCGCCGCGGCGATGATCCGAATATCAGTTCGCGGCAAAAAAGTCGCTCCGTCGACCTTCGCATCATTTGCGGAAATCATTTTCGCATATTGCCACAACCGTGACGGCATGGCAATTTCGCGGCCTCAACCACAAAGGAAATGTCCACGATGCCTATCGACCCGGAAGCCCTGCGGCAATGGCCGATCGCCGAAATCGAGCACAGCTACACCGCGCGCGACACCATGCTTTACGCGCTCGGCCTGGGCTGCGGGGCGGATCCGATGGATGAGAACCAGCTCCAGTTTGTTTACGAGGAACGGCTGAAGGCGTTACCGTCGATGGCGGTGGTGCTGGGCTATCCCGGATTCTGGATCGGCGATCCCCGCACCGGGGCAGACTGGCAGAAGGTGCTGCACGGCGAACAAGTCATTGAAATCTTCAAACCGCTGCCGACAGCGGCAACGGTGATCGGCCGATCCCGCGTCACCGGCCTGTTCGACAAGGGCAAGGACAAGGGCGCCGTGCTTGTGTCGGAACGGGACGTCATCGATAAGTCCAATGGAGACGTGCTCTGTCGCTTGACCTCGACCACCATGCTGCGGGGTGATGGCGGCTTCGGGGGGCCGTCGGGTCCATTGCCCGCGCCGCACCCATTGCCCGACCGTGCGCCGGATCAGGCCGTCAGCATTGCGACACTGCCGCAGGCTGCGCTGATCTACCGCCTGTCCGGCGACTATAACCCGCTGCACGCCGATCCCGCCGTGGCGCGCAGCGGGGGCTTCGAAAAGCCGATCCTGCATGGGCTCTGCACGTTCGGCGTGGTCGGCCGCGCGTTGCTGGATGCGGTTTGCGGCAATG
Source organism: Pseudomonadota bacterium (assembly GCA_040390145.1). GTDB lineage: Bacteria > Pseudomonadota > Alphaproteobacteria > Rhizobiales > Xanthobacteraceae > Bradyrhizobium. Next base: position 3,275 of record JAZJYY010000189.1, on the reverse strand, counting down.
ATCCGTCAAAACTGCGCAAGATGCAGGTCCGCTTCAGCGCGCCGGTCTATCCCGGGGAGACCGTCGTGACGGAGTTCTGGAAGGAAGCCGGCGGTGTGGTCTCGTTCCGCGCCAAGGTGAAGGAGCGCGACCTCGTCGTCATCAACAATGGCCGGGCCGAAGTGGCGGCCTGAGCGGCAACTTCAGACGCCTGGGGTTGCGCTCAAATCCGACGGTTGGACTTTTCCCAGTAGGGATCCCGCAGATGCCGCTTGAAGATTTTGCCTGAATCTTCTCGCGGCAGCTCGGAACGCACCTCGATGCGCCGTGGCACCTTGTAGTCGGCCAGCGCCGTCCTCAATTGCGCGCGGATGGCATCGACATCGATGGTCATGCCGGCCTGCGGTTCGATCACGGCCATCAGGGCTTCGCCGAGGTCGTCGTCGGGAATGCCGAACACTGCGCAATCATGGACGCCGGGGAGGGCGTGCAGCGCCGCTTCGACCTCCGCCGGGTAGATATTGACGCCACCCGAGATGACCATGTCGCGCTTGCGGTCCGAAATGAAGACATAACCGTCGTCGTCGATATAGCCGACGTCGCCGCTGGTGATGAAGCCGTCGCGTTCGATCTCGATCCGTTTGTCCGGCTTGTTGTGATAGCTGAAATCGGGACTTCCGGTGGAGCGCGAATAAATCTCGCCGATGGTCCCGCGCGGCAGAATGTTGCCGGCATCATCCAGAATCCGCAGCATGGCGCCGTCCAGGATGCTGCCGACCGTGCCGGGCTTGCGGAGCGCATCTTCGGGCGCCGCGTAGGTCACCGCGCCGGATTCGGTACTGCCGTAATACTCATGGATCACCGGGCCCCACCATTTCATCATGGCCTGTTTGACGTCGGGTGGGCAGGGAGCGGCCGCATGCACGATGTGGCGCAACGAGGAGACGTCGTATCTTTCGCGAATTGCTGCCGGCAATTTCAACAGGCGGACGAACATCGTCGGCACCATGAAGATGGTGTCGATCGCCTCCGCCTGAACCAGTTGGAGAAGTTCTTCCGCATCGAACCGGGGCATCAGAAACAGCGCGCCGCCGAGACGCCCGGCGCGCAGGGCGAAAACGTTGGGCGCGGAGTGATAAAGCGGCCCCGGCAACATCGCGCGCACGCCCGGCTTCAGCCCATAGACGCGCGCCCGCATGGCTTCGGCTGCGGCGGCCTGGGCCAGGGTCGGCGCGTCCCTGCGCACGCCCTTGGGTCGTCCGGTGGTGCCGGACGTGTAGATCATGCTCTGCGGCTGCGGGAGTTTCGGACCGTCGTAGGGCTTTTGCTGGCGCATCCATGGGTCAAGATCATCTGCGCCAGGCGGTAGACCGTGGTGCGACGGGTCGATTCGATAGGCGCTTGCGATCTCCGGGGGCGTCGGAACGCTGAGCAGGGTCAGGTCGTCCGGAATAACCTCGCGCAGCGCATTCAAGAGGTCGGCGTGGCCGACCAGCACGCGGGTCGCGGTATCCTTGAGGATGTAGTCGACTTCCTCGGGCTTGAAGTGCCAGTTGATCGGAACGGCGTAGGCGCCCAGCATCATGATCGCGTAGCTCACCTCGAGAAAGGCAATGTCGTTGCGCATCAGGATGCAAACGCAGTCGCCCTCCCTGACGCCGAGAACCCGCAGGCCCCCGGCGATCAGCAGAACCCGCCGATCGATTTCATCGAAGCCCCGCGCGCGCGAGCCGCTGATGATGCCGTTGGATATGGCCATGATGATCTCCCGTCCGGCGGGTTGATGCCGCGCCTGTTCTCGAAGGAACCCCGCCGCAACGATGCCGAACGGAGCGGTCAGTCGGGGCAGGCGTTGATGATGAAGCGGTTCGCCGTGCCGGCGCTACAACGACCGCGCAATGAGCTCGCGCATGATCTCGTTTGAGCCGCCATAAATCCGGCGCACGCGGGCGTCGGCATAGGCGCGGGTGATCGGATATTCGAGCATGTAGCCATAGCCGCCATGCATCTGAACGCATTGGTCGACCACCCGGCATTCCAGCTCGGTCAGCCAGTATTTGCACATGGCTGCGGCCTCGACATCGAGTTTGCCGTCCAGGTGGAGTTCAATGCAGCGGTCCAGGAAGACGCGGCCGATCTGGATCTCGGTCTTCATCTCGGCGAGCTTGAAGCGATTGTGCTGAAAATCGGCGAGCGCCTGGCCGAAGGCCTTGCGCTGCCGCGTATAGTCGAGGGTCCATTCGAGCGCTGCTTCAGCGCCGGCCACCGCGGTGATGGCGACAAGCAGTCTCTCCTGGGGAAGCTCGTTCATTAGGCAGCGAAAGCCCCGGCCTTCCTCGCCAAGCAGGTTTTCGGCCGATACCCTGACATCGCTGAAGAACAGTTCGGAAGTATCCTGAGCCTTCATGCCGAGCTTTTCGAGGTTGCGCCCGCGCGAAAAGCCCGGAAGGTTCGCTTCCACCAGCAGCAGGCTGATGCCCTTGGAGCCGCTGCGCGGATCGGTCTTGCAGGCGAGGATGACCAGATCGGCGAGCTGTCCGTTGGTGATGAAGGTCTTGGACCCGTTGACGATGAAATCATCGCCGTCGCGGATCGCCGTGGTGCGGATCGATTGCAGGTCGCTGCCCGCGCCGGGCTCCGTCATCGCCAGCGCGGCGATCGTTTCGCCCGAAGCCATTCGCGGCAACCACTTGCGCCGCTGTGCTTCGCTGCCGTGATGCAGGATGTAGAACGCCGCGATATCGGAGTGCACCCTGAAGCCGGGGCCGTTGAAGACGCCGCGCGACAATTCTTCCGTGACAATGCTGCTGTAGGTGAAATCGCCGCCGCCACCGCCGTATTCGGCGGGAATTGCCGGGCATAGCAGGCCCGCCGCACCCGCCCGATTCCACACCGCGCGACTGACGACGCCGTCTTTCTCCCATTGGTCGTGATAGGGCGCGATCTCGCGATCGATGAAGCGGCGCACGGTGTCGCGGAATGCCTGGTGTTCGCTGCCGGCGTAAATCGTCTGCGGTATCATGATTGCCCTTGTGATGAACGACGTCGTGTCGTTTGCGAAATCCTATTTCGCAAATTTGACATTTACAAGAACCCATGGCAAATCCGCTGCGTTCAAGCCGTCGAGAGCTTCAAAGGCTCCGATCCGGGAGAAGCCGCTCGATGTCGACCCCTGTCCGCGCCAAACCAAAACCGACCCCGGAAACCCAGCATTTCTGGGATGGCACCGCCGCCGGCGAGCTGCGCCTGCAGCGTTGCGACGCCTGCGCCAACGTCTATTTTCCGCCGCGTCCGTT
>JAZJYY010000188.1:0-13152 GCA_040390145.1 Pseudomonadota bacterium | reverse complement strand
ATCCGGCGCCGATGCAGTACATCGCGCCGTTCACCGGCTGCACCATGGGCGAGTATTTCCGCGACAATGGCATGCACGCCGTCATCATCTATGACGATCTGTCGAAGCAGGCCGTCGCCTACCGCCAGATGTCGCTGCTGCTGCGCCGCCCGCCGGGCCGCGAAGCCTATCCCGGCGACGTGTTCTATCTGCATTCCCGCCTGCTCGAGCGCGCCGCCAAGCTCAACGACTCCCAGGGCTCCGGCTCGCTGACGGCGCTGCCGATCATCGAAACCCAGGCCAACGACGTGTCGGCCTACATCCCGACCAACGTGATCTCGATTACCGACGGCCAGATCTTCCTGGAAACCGACCTGTTCTTCCAGGGCATCCGCCCGGCGGTGAACGTCGGTCTTTCGGTGTCGCGCGTCGGATCGTCGGCGCAGACCAAGGCGATGAAGAAGGTCGCCGGCAAGATCAAGGGCGAACTGGCGCAGTACCGCGAAATGGCGGCGTTCGCGCAGTTCGGTTCCGATCTCGACGCCTCGACGCAGCGCCTGCTGAACCGCGGCTCGCGCCTCACCGAGCTCCTGAAGCAGCCGCAATTCTCGCCGCTGAAGATGGAAGAGCAGGTCGTGGTGATCTACGCCGGCGTCAACGGCTATCTCGACACGCTGCCGGTCGCCAAGGTTCGCAGCTTCGAAGACGGCCTCTTGTCGCTGCTGCGCGGCAAGAACGTCGACATCCTCAACACCATCCGCGACACCCGCGATCTCAGCGACGATACCGCCGCCAAGCTCAAGGCCGTGGTCGAGGGTTACGCCAAGACGTTTGCTTAAGCGAAGTTTGTTGATTGCCGTCATGACCCGGTGCAACGCCGGGCGTGACGAAAAAGGGGCTTGCGGTCGGGTCATGGGCCGGATCGCCGGGGTGAACTGAGAATGGCTTCACTGAAAGACATGCGGGTCCGCATCGCCTCCACCAAGGCGACGCAGAAGATCACCAAGGCCATGCAGATGGTCGCGGCCTCCAAGCTGCGGCGCGCGCAGAGCGCCGCCGAAGCGGCGCGGCCCTACGCCGAAAAAATGGATGCGGTGATCTCCAATATCGCCAGCGCTGCGGCCGGTTCGCCCGGCGCTCCGGCGCTGCTGGCCGGCACCGGCAAGGACCAGGTGCACCTGTTCCTGGTCTGCACCGGGGAGCGTGGCCTGTCCGGCGCCTTCAACTCGTCGATCGTGCGGCTCGCCCGCGAGCGAGCGCTGGCCCTGATGAACCAGGGCAAGGAAGTCAAATTCTTCTGCGTCGGCCGCAAGGGCTACGAGCAATTGCGCCGCACCTTCGAGCGGCAGATCGTCGAAAACATCGAGCTGCGCTCGGTGCGCCAGCTCGGTTTCGTCAATGCCGAGGACATCGCGAAGAGGGTCATCGCGCGTTACGAAGCCGGCGAGTTCGACGTCTGCACGCTGTTCTATTCGCGCTTCAAGTCGGTGATCTCGCAGATCCCGACCGCCCAGCAGATCATTCCGCTGGTCGTGGAAGCGCCCGCCGCCAATGCCGGTCCGGCGACTGCTTACGAATACGAGCCGGAAGAAGACGAAATTCTCGGCGGCCTGCTGCCGCGCAATCTCGCAGTGCAGATTTTTCGCGCGCTGCTGGAGAACAACGCCTCGTTCTACGGCGCGCAGATGAGCGCGATGGACAACGCCACCCGCAACGCCGGCGACATGATCCGCAAGCAGACCCTTATCTACAACCGCACCCGTCAGGCGATGATCACCAAGGAGCTGATCGAGATCATCTCCGGCGCCGAGGCGCTTTAAGTATTCGGACTTCAAGGAGATAGTTTTATGGCCACACCCGCCAACCAGACCGGACGCGTCACGCAAGTCATCGGCGCCGTCGTCGACGTGCAGTTCGAAGGACATCTGCCGGCGATTCTGAACTCCATCACCACCATGAACGGCAACAACCGTCTGGTGCTGGAAGTTGCCCAGCATCTCGGCGAATCCACCGTGCGCACCATCGCGATGGACACCACCGAGGGTCTGGTCCGCGGCCAGGAAGTCAGCGACACCGGCGGCCCGATCCAGGTGCCGGTCGGCGCCGGCACGCTGGGCCGCATCATGAACGTGATCGGCGAGCCGATCGACGAAGGCGGCCCGATCGCATCGGAAGGCATGCGCGCGATCCACGCGGAAGCGCCGACCTACACCGACCAGGCCACCGAAGCTGAAATTCTGGTCACCGGCATCAAGGTCGTCGACCTGCTCGCGCCTTACGCCAAGGGCGGCAAGATCGGCCTGTTCGGCGGCGCCGGCGTCGGCAAGACCGTGCTGATTCAGGAACTGATCAACAACGTCGCGAAGGCGCACGGCGGCAACTCGGTGTTCGCCGGCGTCGGCGAGCGGACCCGCGAAGGCAACGATCTCTATCACGAGTTCATCGAGTCCAAGGTCAACGCCGATCCGCACAATCCGGATCCGAGCGTCAAGTCGAAATGCGCGCTGGTGTTCGGCCAGATGAACGAGCCGCCCGGCGCCCGCATGCGCGTCGCGCTGTCCGGTCTCACCGTCGCCGAGCATTTCCGCGACCAGGGCCAGGACGTGCTGTTCTTCATCGACAACATCTTCCGCTTCACGCAGGCAGGCTCCGAAGTGTCGGCGCTGCTCGGCCGTATTCCTTCGGCGGTGGGCTATCAGCCGACGCTGGCCACCGACATGGGCGCGCTGCAGGAGCGCATCACCACCACGCACAAGGGTTCGATCACCTCGGTGCAGGCGATCTACGTGCCGGCCGACGACTTGACCGACCCCGCGCCCGCCACCTCGTTCGCGCATCTGGACGCCACCACGGTGCTGAACCGCGCGATCTCGGAAAAGGGCATCTATCCCGCCGTGGACCCGCTCGACTCCACCTCGCGCATGCTGTCGCCGCTGATCGTCGGCGAGGAGCACTACCAGACCGCGCGCATGGTTCAGCAGGTGCTGCAGCGCTACAAGTCGCTGCAGGACATCATCGCCATTCTCGGCATGGACGAACTGTCGGAAGAGGACAAGATCGCGGTCGCCCGCGCCCGCAAGATCGAGCGTTTCCTGTCGCAGCCGTTCCACGTCGCCGAAATCTTCACGGGCTCGCCCGGCAAGTTCGTCGACCTCGCCGACACCATCAAGGGTTTCCGCGCCATCTGCGAAGGCAAGTACGATTACCTGCCGGAAGCCGCCTTCTACATGGTCGGCGCCATCGAGGAAGCCGTCGAGAAGGGCAAGAAGCTCGCGGCTGAAGCAGCTTAATTTAACCCTCGTCATTGCCGGGCTTGACCCGGCAATCCATCGCTAGGGATTCGTTGATTGATGGACCCGCGGGTCAAGCCCGCGGGTGACAGCTGAGAGAGTAGCGACCATGGCCACCTTCCACTTCGATCTCGTCTCGCCCGAAAAACTCGCCTTCTCCGGCGAAGTCGATCAGGTCGACGTGCCCGGCATCGAGGGCGATTTCGGCGTGCTCGCCGGCCATGCGCCGGTCGTGGCGATCATCCGCCCGGGCATCCTGACGGTGACGGCAGGCGGCACGCAGCAGAAGATCATCGTGCTCGGCGGCCTCGCCGAAGTTTCCGAAAAAGGCCTCACGGTGCTCGCCGACGTGGCGACCTCGGTGCAGGATCTGGACAAGGGCCAGTTCGCCGAAACCATTTCCGGCATGGAAACGAAGCTGACCGAAAAGCAAGGCTCCGAACTCGACCGCGCCATCGAGCAGCTCGACCACTTCAAGAGCATCCAGCATCAGCTCAATTCGACGGCGATGCATTAAGCAGAAACGAGACGCGCTCCTCTTCCCCCTCTCCCGCAAGTGGGAGAGGTAAGAGACGCTTCATGCCCGCGCGAACTTCGAAAACTCCTGCGCCACCGCCCGGTACACCTCGCGCCGGAACGGCACCACGAGGTCGGCGACGCGATCGAGCCCTTCCCAGCGCCACTGATCGAATTCCGCCGGCTGGCCGTTGCGGGGCGTCAGCGGATCGATGTCGGCGTCATCTCCGGCAAAGCGCATCGCGAACCATTTCTGGCGCTGGCCGCGGAATTTCGCCAGCCGGTGCGATGGCGGTCCGTCATAGGCCGGAAACTCGTAGGTCAGCCAGCCGGTTTCGCCGAGATAGGTGGCGTGCTTGACGCCGGTCTCTTCCCATAATTCGCGCAGCACGGCATCGCGCGGGTTCTCGTCGGCGTCGATGCCGCCCTGCGGCATCTGCCATTCCAGCCCCGGAAGAATGATTTCAGGCCCGTCGTCCCTGAAGCGCCGTCCGATCAGGACCTGGCCGGCGGCGTTGAACAGCGCGATGCCGACATTGGGGCGGTAGGGTTTGCTCCCGGACATCCGAACCTAGCTGCCGGCAAGCTTCGAAAATTCCTTCACCACGCGCTCATAGACCGGGCGCTTGAACGGAACGATCAGGTTGGGCAGATTCTTCATCGGCTCCCAGCGCCAGTTGACGAACTCCGCCTTGTGGCCGCCGCCGGGGCTGGCGACATTAATCTCCTTGTCCTCGCCGGTGAAGCGGACCGCGAACCATTTCTGGCGCTGGCCGCGATAGCGGCCCTTCCAGGTGCGGCCGGCCACGGTGCGCGGAATGTCGTAGATCAGCCAGTCCTGGACCTCGCCGAGCTTCTCGACCGAGCGAACGCTGGTTTCCTCATAGAGTTCGCGCTTCGCCGCTTCCCAGGTGTCCTCGCCGGGATCGACGCCGCCCTGCGGCATCTGCCAGACGTGGGTCTCGTCGACATGTTCGATGCCGCCGGCGCGGCGACCGATAAAGACGAGCCCCGCTGCGTTGATCAGCATCATGCCGACGCATGTTCGATAGGGCAGGTCTTCGTAGCGCGCCATTACATTCAAGCCTTTGTCGTCGAACCTCTTGCAGTCACAGGTGCTGATCTGGCCCAGGACTTCCGGTCCGAAGTCGCGCCAGTCCGTGATCAGCCCGATTTTGATTTCAGCATCGCGGTTGTCAATGGCACAAGCATGATGCCACGGCTCTCGAGCGCCTTGGTCCAGACACCGATCCGCTCGATTGAAACCGGCAGCGCCGAGGCGACGCCGATGGCGATGCCGCGTTCCTTCGCCAGGTTCTCCAGCTTGGCCAGCGCCCGGTCGATCTCCACCGCGGTAGGCACCACGTCGATGGCGAAATCGGCCTTGGCGAACGGCACCGCCTGGGCAGCCGCCAGCGCCGGTGCGGCCGAGCGCGGCGCCGAGCCGTCGTCGAGATAGCCGAGCCCGCGCTTGGCGGCCTCGCGCATGATGGGCTGCATCACGGCGTCGGTGACGACGAAGCGCGCGCCCATGAAATTGGCGATGCCGGCATAGCCCTGAAAGCGGCTGAGATGCCAGTACAGCCGGTCCAGATTGGCGTCGGTCGACAGCGTCGTCAGCAGGGTCTGCGGACCGGGGTCATTGTCGGGATAGTCGAACGGCTCCATCGGAATCTGCAGCAGAATTTCGTGGCGCTGCGCCCGCGCCCGTTCGGCCAGTTTGGAGGGATCCGAGCCGTAGGGCGTAAATGCCAGCGTCACTGCGGACGGCAGCTTCACGATCGCGTCGGTGGTCTTGGCCGCGCCGACCCCGAGGCCGGCGACAACGATCGCCACCACCGGCATCTTGGCCGCCTTGGCGCGGTCGGCTTCGGCGGCGTAGACCGTGAACGGCTTCAGCCCTTCGAACATCGTCGGGATCATGCCGTAGCGCGACTTTTCAAGCAGGCGCGAATCCACCCCGGCCATGGCGGTTGTCTTGTCGGTGTCGGTCTTGTCGGCGGCGTCGCCGCCGATCACGACGTCCTGGCGCTTGCCGCTGGAGCCGTCGATAATCGTGACGGTCTTTTGCTCGGCCGGGGCGGCCTGCCTGGCTGCGGATTTGGCGCCGGGATCGGCGGCGGGCGCGGGCGCCAGGGCGGATTTTTCCGAGGGATCGGCGGGCGTGGCGGGCGGGCGCAGCGCGATGCGTGCGACCGGCTCGCCGCCCAGCGGATTGTCGCCGAAGATGGCGAAGCCCGCAAAAACCGCCAAAAACAGGCCCAGCAACACGGCAAAGGCCTGGGTAACGGTAAACGGCAGCCGGAAACGGCGCTTCCGGCGCGCCGCCTGCTGTCCGAGCGGTGTGCTCAGATCGTCGGCCGTCTCTGCCATAGGTTTCCCCGAATCAACTGATTCGACGATACCACGGCAGGGCAAAGCCGCGGCAGATACGCCATGTCGAGAGCTCGGCGAAAGCCCCTATCAGAATGCCCGGAGACCGGTGGGGACGATCCAGCAAAAAGGGCGGCCCGGAGGCCGCCCTGTTCGCAAAACCCTGCGGGGTCTAATCAGTTCGCCACCTTGCTGGCGGGCTTGTCGATCGCGGCCTTGTCGCCGGTTGGCGCGCTGGCATTCGCCTTGATGCCGTGCAGCAGATCGGCCGCCATCTTCAGCGCCTTGTCGTTCTTGGCGTCCGGCGGCACGTAGGATTGCGAGCCGGTCTTCTCGTCGCCCTCGGACTTCAGATGGCCTCGCAGCGAGGCCTCGCCCTTGGTGTCGGTCCGCGACTTCAGCTCATCGGGCACGTCCTGCAGCACCTCGATATCGGGAACGATGCCCTTGGCCTGGATCGATTTGCCCGACGGCGTGAAGTAGCGCGCGGTGGTGAGACGCAGCGCGCCGTTGCCGCTTCCGAGCGGAATGATGGTCTGCACCGAACCCTTGCCGAACGAGCGGGTGCCGACCAGCGTCGCGCGCTTGTGGTCCTGCAGCGCGCCGGCGACGATTTCCGATGCCGATGCCGAGCCGCCATTGATCAGGACGATTACCGGCTTGCCCTTGGTCAGATCGCCCGCATGCGCGGCGCGGCGCTGGGTTTCCTCGGCGTTGCGGCCGCGGGTCGAGACAATCTCGCCGCGCTCCAGGAAGGCGTCGGAAACGGTCACCGCTTCCTCCAGCAACCCGCCGGGATTGTTGCGCATGTCGATGATGAAGCCCTTCAGCTTGTCGGCGCCGATCTGCGTGGTGAGGTTGGCGATCTCCCGCTTCAGGCCTTCGGTGGTCTGCTCGTTGAAGGTGGTGATGCGGATATAGCCGATATCGTCGCTTTCGGTGCGAGCGCGCACCGAGCGGACGCGGATGTTGTCGCGCACCAGGGTGACGTCGATCGGATTGTCCTGACCCTTGCGAATGATCTTGAGCCGGATCTTGGTGTTGACCGGGCCGCGCATCTTCTCGACGGCCTGATTGAGGGTGAGGCCCTGCACGGCTTCATCGTCGAGATTGGTGATGATGTCGTTGGCCATCACGCCGGCCTTGGAGGCGGGCGTGTCGTCGATCGGCGAGACCACCTTGATCAGTCCGTCTTCCATCGTGACTTCGATGCCGAGACCGCCGAATTCACCGCGGGTCTGCACCTGCATGTCGCGGAAGCTCTTGGCATCCATGTAGCTGGAATGCGGATCGAGGCCGGTCAGCATGCCGCTGATGGCGGATTCGACCAGCTTGGAGTCGTCGGGCTTCTCGACGTAGTCGCTGCGGACCCGCTCGAAGACATCGCCGAACAGGTTGAGCTGGCGATAGGTGTCCGATGTCGCGGCACGCGCGCTCGATCCCATCAGGATGGCGCGGGGCTGGGTCACGAACAGCGTCAAAGCCGCGCCGGTAGCGGCGCTAAGGAGAATTACAGAAGTCTTGCGCATCATCCGCGAACCTTTTCGCCTTCACTTGCGGCCCACCATGGACCTGAATCGATTGGAGTGCCGTCTTTACGGAACTCGACATAGAGCACGGGCCGACTGGCGTTGGTGGCGAGGATGGATGCAACCTGGGATCTCGTTCCCATGGTCGCGACCGGCTCCCCTGTAAGTACAAACTGGCCGATGTTAACCGAAATGCGCTCCATCCCGGCGATCAACACATGATACCCGCCCCCGGCGTTGAGGATCAAGAGTTGTCCGTAGCTGCGGAAGGGTCCGGCGTAAACAACCCAGCCGTCACACGGTGTTGTGACTTGGGCGCCGACCCGGGTTGCCAAAGAAATGCCTTTTTCTACGCCACCGGCGCCATCGGAACCGCCAAATTCGCGAATCTTGCTGCCATTAACCGGCATTGCGAATAAGCCTTTGGCGGACGCAAAGGCAATGGCCGGGCTCATCCGGGCGGGGTCCTTCAGCGCCCCCAGATTGGGCTTGCCGGTCGGGGCGCCCTGCAGATTGGCGGTCGCGGCCGCTTTCGCGGCGCTCTTCAGGTCCTGCTCCATTTTGCCGATCAGGCCCTGCAGGCTGTCGACCTGTTTGGACAGCGCGATGGCGCGCGCGCCTTCCGCCTCCATGTCCCTTTCGGCTGCGCTCTGCTTGCGCTGCCGCTCGTCGACCAGGGCGGCCATCCGGGTCTGGTCATCCCGGAGCTTGTCGCGGTCGGAAGCAAGCCGGTCGCGCTCGGTGGCGATGGTCTTGCGCAACGCCACCAGTTCGGCGAGGTCGCCGGCCAGTTTTTCCGCGCGCCCGCGCAACTCAGGGACCACGGACCCCAGCAGCATGGCGGTACGCAGCGATTGCAGCGCGTCTTCCGGCCGCACCAGCAGCGCCGGCGGCGTGCGCCGTCCCGCGCGCTGCAGCGCCGCCAGCACTTCGATGATTTCCGCACGGCGCGAATCCAGCGAGCCGCGCAGTTGCTGCTCGCGGCTGTCGAGCGGGCGCAGCCGCGCTTCGGCATCGTCGATCCTGGTCTCGACGCCGCGCACCTGGGCGGCGATGTCGATCAGTTGCGCGTTGAGCTTGCTGCGATCCTGTCCGATGACAGCGATATCGGCCCTGAGCTTCGCCTGCAATTCCGCGGCGCTCTTCTGCTGCGCACGGGTGGCTTCGAGTTCCTGCTCGCGCTGCTTGATGGCGTCGGGTGAAGGTGACGTGGTCTGCGGCGGGGCGGCCGCGATTTGGGCTGCCGCCGGAGCCAGATGGAGGCCGGCGAAGCCGGCGGTCAGCAAGGCGAGGGAAAGCGGCAGACGGGTCGAACACAGCTGACCGCGACGGGCGGTGTCTGGGTACGATTGAATGTTCCGCCCTGATTGCATCGATCCCGTTCAGTGCTCTCTAGATTTCAAGCTTCAAACGCGGTGATAAGGGTGGCCGGCCAAAATGGTCGCGGCCCGGTAAATCTGTTCCAGAAGCATCACGCGGACCATTTGGTGCGGCCAGGTCGCGGAGCCGAACGCAACGCACAGCTTGGCTTTGCGCCGCAAATCGGGCGAAAGTCCGTCCGCGCCGCCGATCGCGAAAATAGTATTGGCGATCCCCTCGTCGCGCCAGCGGCCAAGATGCCGCGCGAACCTGTCGCTGTCGATATTGTCGCCGTGCTCATCCAGCGCCACCAGCACGGATTTCTCCGGGATCGCAGCGGATATCGCCGCGGCTTCCTCCGATATCCGGGTTGCGGCGTCGCGCGCGCGGCTTTCCGCAATTTCATGAATTTCGAGCCCGCGAAAGCCGAGTTTGCGGCCGATGTCGCCAAACCGCTCGCGATAGCGCTCGGCGAGTTCCCGCTCCGGACCTTGCTTGAGCCGGCCGATTGAGATGACGACGAGGCGCATATATGCATTTCCACGCGCATTCGCGCGCCGCACGTTGCCGTGCGTTCAGCCGATCCACATCGGCGCAACCGATCAGACTACGTTGCCACCGCCGTCGGGCCCTGGGTCCACAATCGCTCGAGATTGTAGAATTCGCGCACTTCGGGTCGGAACACGTGCACGATCACATCGCCGGAATCGATCAGCACCCAGTCGCAATTGGGCAAGCCCTCGATATGGAGCTTCTTGACGCCGTTTTCCTTGAGGCTCTTGGCGACATTTTCCGCGATCGCGCCGACATGCCGGTTGGCCCGGCCTGACGTGACGATCATGTAGTCGGAAAATGCCGATTTGCCGCGAAGGTCGATGGTGACCGTCTCTTCCGCCTTCATGTCGTCGAGGCGGGAGAGGATCAGGTTCAGGGTCTTGTCGGCGTCGGGTAGCGCCTTCAAGGCCGCCGCTGGGGTCGATGTCTTGCGCGCGGTTTTGGGTGCGGTTTTTGCGGCCGTTTTCGAAACCTTGGGCAAAACAGACTTGGACAATACAGATGTGGTCAGGGACCATTCCTTTCACTGTATCGCGAACGCCGAATCCTGACGTCCACGGGCTATTCTAGGCATGTGGGGTTAATGGTTTCAATATTCCAGTGAACCCCGGCTTTCACTTCAACTCCGACTGTTACTTCTTTGCCTTCCAGCTGCCGTCCGGGTTCCGCAGGCCGGTCGATGACAGGTTCAATTTCAGGCCGGTCAGAAACACCCAGGCCGGCGCGCGCTGGTCTGCCAGCCGGACGGCCTGATTTTCGGGCAGGCGATAGCGCGCCAGCGCCTGGGCCGCGGGGGCGGCGAGCGCGCGAAAGCTTTGCGGCGGACGGTCGATCACCGCGATCGGCATCTCGGAGGCGATACGCCGCCAGTTCTGCCAGCGATGAAATTGCGCAAGGTTGTCGGCGCCCATGATCCAGACAAAGCGCAGGCCGGAAGCGCGGCGGCGCAGGTAGCTGATGGTGTCGACAGTGTATCGCGTTCCAATGACGGATTCGAGACAGCTGACATCGATGCGCGGATCGTCCGCCATTTCCCGCGCCGCTTCGGCGCGTGCGTCGAGATCGTGCAATCCGCCGTTTTCCTTGAGCGGATTGCCGGGAGTCACCAGCCACCATACCCGGTCGAGCTTCAGCCGCTTGATCGCGAACAGGCTGATGGCGCGATGCGCGACATGCGGCGGATTGAACGAGCCGCCGAGCAGGCCGATGCGCATGCCATTGGTATAGAGCGGGATGGATTGGGCCACTGAAAGCGATGCGACCGAAACTTCACTCAACGCGGCCACCGCAAAGTTGTCTTCACGGCCGCGTCTGTCCGGTGCCATGAACCCGATATTTGAAGCTGGTCAGCTGCTCGGCGCCGACAGGGCCGCGGGCATGAAATTTCCCGGTGGCGATGCCGATTTCCGCACCGAAACCGAACTCGCCGCCATCGGCGAACTGGGTCGACGCGTTGTGCAGCACGATCGCGGAATCGACCTCGTTGAGGAATTTTCGCGCGGCATTGGCGTCTTCGGTTACGATCGCATCGGTGTGGTGCGATCCGTGGTTCTGAATATGCGCGATCGCCTCGGCGACGCCGTCGACAACCCTGGCCGACATGATGGCGTCCTCGTATTCGGTGTCCCAGTCCTCCTCGGAGGCCGGCTTAACCCTGGGGTCGGCGCGCTGTACGGCGTCGTCGCCGCGTACCTCGCACCCGGCGTCGATCAGCATCGCCACCAGCGGCTTGAGCATCGTGGGCGCGCCGGCGCGATCGATCAGCAGGGTTTCGGCCGCGCCGCAGACGCCGGGGCGGCGCATCTTGGCATTCAGCACGATTGATTTCGCCATCTCGGGATTGGCGGCGGCGTCGACATAGACATGGTTGACGCCCTCCAGATGGGCGAACACCGGCACCCTTGCCTCGGCCTCGACCCGCGCCACCAGACTCTTGCCGCCGCGCGGCACGATGACGTCCACGCCGCCGTTCAGTCCGGTCAGGAGCAGGCCGACCGCGGCGCGATCCCGCGTCGGCACCAGCGTGATCGCAGCCTCCGGCAGATCAGCCTCGCGCAGACCCTGCACCAGGCAATCGTGGATCGCGCGGCAGGAGCGAAAACTGTCGGAGCCGCCGCGCAGGATCACGGCATTGCCTGATTTCAGGCACAGCACGCCGGCATCGGCGGCGACGTTGGGGCGGCTTTCGAAAATCACCGCGACAACGCCGAGCGGCACCCGCACGCGTTCGATGGTCATGCCGTTCGGACGCTGCCAGCTCTCGGTGACGAGGCCGACGGGATCGGCGATCCCGCGCACAACAGCGACACCATCGGCCATCGCCTCGATCCGTGCCGGCGTCAGCGTCAGGCGATCGATGAAGGCGCTGGTCGCGCCGCCATGGCGGACCTCCGCGACGTCCTCGGCATTGGCCGCCATGATCGCTGGAGCATTGGCGCGGATGGCGCGCTCGATCGCCTCCAGCGCCCGGTTCTTCTGCTCCGGCGAGGCAAGCGCCAGCACCCGCGCGGCGTCGCGTGCGCGGGAGGCAAGCTCGGTCATCAAGGCGGGCAGATCGGCGTTGCCGTCGATCGCCTTCAGCGGCGCGCTCATGGCGGTTCCCTGGTCAATTAAGGCTATGTCCTAGCACGGAAATCCCGGTTCTGCGAAGGGCGGAGAGGGCATGGCTGCCGGTGCAACTCGGCAAATGGAAGTGGGCCGGTGGACGGGCTGCGCCGCTGGAATAGTGAGCCTCCACTTGCGAATATAGCATTAAATAGTATTTTGTGCTGAGGAACGAGGGGTGCCATGGCCACGAGTTACAGCATAGGCAAGCATTTCGAAGGCTTTATTGAAGCCCTGATCGCAAGCGGTCGCTACAGCACGGCCAGCGAAGTGATGCGCGATGGGCTGCGCCTGATCGAGGAGCGTGAAGAACGCCGCCAAGCAAAATTGCAAGCTTTACGTGTCGAAATCCAGAAAGGGCTCGATAGCGGCCCCGCCGAGGAGGTCGATATCGACGAAATGATCGAAGCAGTGAAGGCGCGCGGGCGAGAACGCCTGGCCGCCGAGAAAAATGCCAAATAGCTTTCGCAAACGGTCGCAGGCCGACGCTGATCTTGATTCGATCTGGAGCTACATAGCGGCGGATAATATCAAAGCCGCAGATAACCTCCTTGCTCGCATCGGGACCGTGTTCAAGATGCTTGTTCAAAACCCGTTGGCTGGTCGAGCGCGCGCCGACCTGGCACGAGGGCTGCGAAGTGTTACAGTTGGCAACTACATCGTATTCTATTTCGCTCTATCAGACGGCGTTGAAATCGTTCGTGTCATGCACGCTCGACAGGACATCGACGCCGACGACATGCGCTAACTTCATCCACGCGACGTGCCCATGACCAGATCATCCCGATGGATCATTTCCGCCCGGCCGCTGACACCGAGGATGATCATGACGTCCGGTGACGAACGGCCCTTGATCTTTTCGGCATCCTCGAAATCGTAGGCGACCAGGCCGCGGCCGATCTCGTGGGTATCGGGGCCGCGCACCACCACGGCATCGCCGCGGGCGA
>JAZJYY010000187.1:0-14363 GCA_040390145.1 Pseudomonadota bacterium | reverse complement strand
TTACGGCCTGCGCGGACTGTCGTTGCTGCTGCTGCCGTTTTCCGACTTTTCGTTCTACGGGCTGTCGCTGTTCGCGATGTTCTACGGCCTCGACTGGATCGCGACGGTGCCGCCGACCGTACGGCTGACCGCGCAGAAATTCGGACCGGAGCGCGCCAATCTGGTGTTCGGCTGGATCTTTGCCGGCCATCAGCTCGGCGCCGGCGTCGCCGCCTTCGGCGCGGGGTTGTCACGCACCCTGCTGGAGAGCTATCTGCCGGCGTTCTTCGTCGCCGGCGCGCTGTGCGTATTCGCCGCGCTGATCATTTTGATCATCGCGCGGCCGGTGAAGGTGGCAGCGGCGACGTAAGTGCGTCCCCTCGCCCCGTTCTTCACGGGGAGTAGACGCCCTCGTAGGGTTGGCAGAGCCGGCGGGCCGCGCGAATGCGCGCGCCCGATGGCGTGCCCACCATGAGGATTCACGAGGACGATAGATTAGATGGTGGGCACGGCGCAAACGCGCCTTTGCCCACCCTACAATTTCTTTTACGGCCTGATCGAGAAATTCTTCGGCGGTCCCGGCGTGCGCAACGGCTCAGCCAGCCTCGCGAAATCGCACAACAGCGAACGGGTCTTGCGCGGATCGATCACTTCCTCGACCCAGAAGCGCTCGGCCGAGCGGAACGGCGAGCGCAGCTTGTTGAGACGGTCCTCGATCTCGCTGAGCTTCGCCTTGGGATCGTCCGCGGCCTCGATGTCGGCACGATACGCCGCCTCGATGCCGCCCTCCAGCGGCAGCGAGCCCCAATAGGCCGACGGCCAGGCGTAGCGCATCGAGTAGCGGTTGGCCGGCTGATGCACGACGCCGGCGACGCCGAACGCGTTGCGCACGATGATGGTGCACCATGGCACCGTGGTCTGGTTGACCGCGGCCATGGCGCGCACGCCGTGCCGGATGGTCGCCGCCTTCTCGGCGTCGAGGCCGATCATGAATCCCGGACAATCCATCAGATAGACCACCGGCAGATGGAAGGTTTCGGCGAGATCGACGAAGCGCACCACCTTCTGGCACGCCTCCGCCGTCCACGAACCGCCGTAGTGAAAGGGATCGCTGGCCAGCAGCATCACGGCGCGGCCGTCGAGTCGGGCGAAACCGGCGATGACGGAGCGGCCGAAATTCGCGCCCATCTCGAAGAACGAACCCTTGTCGACCACCGCGTTGATGATGGGCCGCATCTTGTAGACCTGGCGGCGGTTGCGCGGCACCGCCTTCATCAACGATTCCTCCGCGCGCTCCGGATCGTCGTCGCAGGCGATTGTCGGCGGCAGATCGAACACCGACGACGGCAGATAGGAGAGAAAGCGCTTGGCACAGGCAAAGGCCTCTTCCTCGGTGTCGACGGCATGGTCGACGCCGCCGGCGCGGGTCTGGATGTCGGCGCCGCCGAGTTCCCACTTTGTCAGGTCCTGCCCGAGCCGCTTTACCACCGGCGGACCGGCGACAAACATCGCGGACGTCTTGGTCATGACCGAATAATGGCTGGCGGCGAGCCGCGCGGCGCCGAGACCCGCGACCGAGCCGAGCCCGAGGCCGACCACCGGCACGCGGGCCATGTTGGCGATCGTGTACCAGTACCAGCGAGTGCCCCCGACGCCGCCGGGCAGATTGGCAGCCCCCTTGGTCTCGATGGTCTTCACCGAGCCGCCGCCGCCGGAGCCCTCGATGACGCGGATGATCGGCAGCCTAAAATCGTGCGCCATCTCCTCGGCCATCAGCGGCTTGGCCGAGATCGACGCATCGGCGGAACCGCCGCGCACCGTAAAATCGTCGCCGACCACGACAACCGGCCGGCCCTCGACCTTGCCGCGGCCGAACACGCAGTTCGCCGGCGTCAGATTGGTGAGTTCACCGCTCTCGCTGTACTCAGCTACCCCGGATATCGCGCCGATCTCGTGAAAACTGTTCGGATCAACCAGTCCGTCGATGCGCTCGCGGACGGTGAGCCGGCCCTGGTCGCGCTGGCGCTTGACCTTGTCAACGCCTCCCATCTCGCGCGCGAACGCTTCGCGCCGGGCGAGGTCGTCGAGTTCCGGCTTCCAGGTCATTGATATCCTCCGCTTTTATGATTTTGTTGTTTTGGGTCGCGACCGGAAGCGGTTTTCGGTTCAGTCGATTGCTGAAGACATCGCCGTCGACGCCCTCGAGCATGCTGCCGACCGCAAAGCCCAGTTCCAGCATTCGCGGCGCAACTTCCTTGTGCAGCCGCTTCTCGTCATACATCGCCGACAGCAGTCCGATCGTCACCACGACGAAGGTTTGATATTGCGGCGACCAGATCGGCACCGCGCAGCCGTTGATATGCGGACTCCACAGGCCGCAGGCGACGACATAGCCGTGCTCCTGCAAGAACCGGCGGTTGGCTTCAAGACGCGGCCGCAACACCTTGGCGCCTGCCGGAATCTCACGCTCCATTTCCGCCAGCAGCGCGTCGCCCACATCGGCATCGAGCGCCGCCGTATAGGCGTGGCCCGCCGCCGTGCTCGCCATCGCGATGCGGCTGCCGGTGCTTTCATGCAGGCCGAGCGCATTGGCCGCGCGCGCAAATTCGAGATAGACGAGATGGAAGCGGTCGGGAATGACGAAGCCGACGGTGCCCGGCAATTGTTCGGCGACATCCTGCAAGCGCTGCCGGATCAGGTTGCGCAGCTGCAAGCCCTTCATCATCGAGGTGCTCATCGCCACAGCACTCGGGCCGATGCGGTATTTCTGGTCGCGCGGCAGATAAACCAGCTGGCCCATCCGGGTCAGCGTGTGAGTCAGGCGCGACACCGTCGATCGCGGCAGCCCGCAGCGGTTGGATATTTCGAGATTGCCTAGTCGCGCCTCGTGACCGTCGAAACAGCGCAACACGTCGAACGCGCGCGACACCACCTGAATGACGTCGCCCTCGCCTGCGAGATCGCTGGCGAGCATTCCCTGCTTACTGAGCCGTTCCGAGCGTCTTCCCATGTTCTTTTTTCCATTCCGTCTGGCGGAATAAAATTCCACTTGCGGATCAAGCTACCCTAGGCAATCTGCGTCCACAACAACAAGCCGTTCGCGAGGGCATTTGTCCGTCAGACGGTGCCGGGGAGAACGGAATGCCAGAAATCAAGATTGTGACCGAAGTGGCCGGACGCGTCTGCGCGCTTCCCGTTGAAATCGGCGGCAGCGTCGGCGACGGCGACGACGTCGCATTCGTCGAAGCCATGAAGATGGAAATCCCCGTCGCCTCACCCGCAGCGGGCAAACTCAAATTGATACTCGTCAACATTGATGACGTGGTAGCCGAAGGCCAGGTGCTCGCCATCATCGAAACGTGAGTTACCTGTCACCAGCCCGCATCGAGCGGGGCGTGATTGCGGGAAAACCTGACAGCGGCCACCAATAAATCGCTGGACGTTGCCATCGCCATCAGGCGATGACATGATCCGGCCAACAAAAATCATCTTTCGCATAGCGAAACCACTGGAGGAAACATGATTCACCGTGTGATGGCGCTCGCGCCTGCTGTTGTCGCTGGCATCTCGTTGCTGACGTCGCCTGCGGCTCACGCCCAGGACGTCAAGCTGCCGCCGACCATGACGTTTACCGCCTATGACACCGGCACGGCCGGTTTCAACATCGCGGTCGCTGTCGGCAAGATGATGAAGGACAAATACGGCACCGATCTGCGGGTTCTGCCCGCAGGCAACGACGTGGCGCGGCTCTCTCCGCTGCGCGCCGGCCGTGCGACGGCCTCGGCGATGGGATCCGGCAGCTATTTCGCGCAGGAAGGCGTGTTCGAATTCGGCGCCAAGGAATGGGGCCCGCAGGCTCTGCAGCTCGTGCTGTCCACGGTCGACTGCAACGGCGCCTCGCTCGGCGTGGCGAAGGACACCGGCGTCAAGGAGGTCAAGGACCTCAAGGGCAAGCGGGTCGGCTTCGTCGTCGGCTCGCCCGCACTGAACCAGAACTCGCTGGCGATCCTGGCATTCGGCGGCCTCAAGCAGAGCGACGTCAAGACCGTCGAGTTCTCCAGCTATGGCGCGATGTGGAAGGGCCTGATCAACAACGATACCGATGCGGCCTTCGCGACCACGATCACCGGTCCGGCCAAGGAAGCCGAGACTTCGCCGCGCGGCCTGGTCTGGCCGCCGCTGCCCCACGGCGACAATGCCGGCTGGGAACGGGTGCAGAAGGTCGGATCGTTCTTCTTCCGCCACATGGCGACCTGTGGCGCCGGTATTGCGAAGGACAAGCCGATCGAAATGGGAACCTATCCGTATCCGATCTTCGTGGTGTACGGAACGCAGACACCCGATGCGGTCTATGCCGTCACCAAGGCCATGATCACGGGCTACGACATCTACAAGGATGCCGCCGCCGGCGCGAGCGGGCTTGCCGCCGACCGGCAGACCAAGAAATGGGTGGTGCCGGTTCATCCGGGCGCGGTGAAGGCGCTCAAGGAAGCCGGCCAGTGGAGCGACGACCAGGAGGCGCACAACAACGCGCTGTTCAAGCGACAGGCGGTGCTGGCGGCGGCATGGGCCGATTTCGGCAAGGCCAGCCCACCTTCCGATGACAAGGAGTTCCTCGGCGCCTGGATGAAGGCGCGCGCCGCGGCGCTGCAGAAGGCCGGCATGCCGAACGGGTTCGAGGACTAGCCCTCTTCCCGTTCCTCCTCGCTCAGCTTCAATGCCGGCGCGACAACGCGCCGGCTCAATTTGACGGGAAAACGCATGTCTGCCTCACCTTCCGCCGCTTCCAAAGAGCCGACGGCAAAACGGATCGAGTTCGACGATCCGCACGGCAGCCTTGCCAACCTGCAGGAGGCCGAGGTCTCGCGGGTGCGAACCCTGCGCAGCGGCTGGCGCTGGGCGCTGATATCGGCCACCGCCATCACCATCCTGCTGTGCATCAACCAGCAGTTCTCGCTGCGATTCTTCATCGGCTACACCCAGCTCAACACCGAGTATTTCTATCTGCTGATCGCGCTGATGCTGCCGTTCACCTTCCTGATCTTTCCGGGGTTCGAACGCGCGCCGCTCGACCGCATCCCCTGGTACGACATCCTGCTGTTCGTCCTCACCTTCGCCGCCGCCATCGTCCTGATGACCAGCGTACGCAAGGCCGCCGAGGCCGGCTGGGAATTCGGCGGCGCGCCGACGCCCGTGTTCGTCGCGGGCCTGGTGATGTGGTTCGTGCTGATGGAAGCGCTGCGCCGCACAGGCGGCTGGAGCCTGCTGCTCAGCGTCTTCCCCTTCACGATCTATCCGCTGTTCGCCGATGCCACCTGGCTCGGGCCGTTCCGCGGCACCCAATCGACGCTCGAACAGGCGACTTCCTATCACGTGCTGTCGGGCGAGAGCCTGCTCGGCATTCCGATCCAAGCCTTCGCCGACACCGTGATCGGCTTCCTGGTGTTCGGCACCGCGCTGATGATGACCGGGGCCGGCAAATTCTTCATCAACCTGTCGTTCGCGATGTGCGGCACGTTCCGCGGCGGCGCCGCCAAGGTCTGCATCTTCGCCAGCGGCCTGCTCGGCATGATGTCCGGTTCGATCATTTCCAACGTGCTGACCGCGGGCACCATGACCATTCCGGTCATGAAGAAGAGCGGCTTCCGCGCCTCCTATGCCGCGGCTATCGAGGCCTGCGCCTCGACCGGCGCGGTGCTGGCGCCGCCGGTGATGGGTGCGACCGCCTTCGTGATCGCCCAGTTCCTCAACGTCAGTTACGCCGAAGTCGCGCTGGCCGCGATCATTCCCGCGGCGTTGTTCTATATCGGCCTGTTCATGCAGGTGGATTCCTATGCCGCGCGGCACGGCCTCGAGGGCATTCCGCGCTCCGAACTGCCGCGGGTGATGGATACCATCAAGGACGGCTGGTACTACATCTTCGTCATCGCGCTGCTGGTCGTCATGCTGCTGTACTTCAAGCGTGAGAGCCACGCGCCGTTCTTCGCCACCGCGCTGCTGCTGGTGCTGAACCAGCTGTTTTCCAGGGAAACCCGCTGGACGTTCAAGACCATCAACAAGTTCCTGGAAGTCAACGGCCGCACCTTCGTCGAGCTGGTCGGCATTCTCGCCGGCTGCGGCCTCCTGATCGGCGCGTTCTCGATGACCGGCGTGGTCTCCAGCCTCGCCAACGATCTGTTGCGGATCGCCGGCGACAACGCCTTCCTGCTGCTCGTGATGTGCGCCTTCACCAGCCTCATCCTCGGCCTCGGGCTGACGACGACCGCCTGCTACATCTTCCTCGCCATCCTGGTGGCGCCGGCGCTGGAAAAGCTCGGCCTCAACAAGATGGCGGTGCACATGTTCATCTTCTACTGGGGCATGCTGTCGTCGATCACGCCACCTGTCGCCATCGCCTCGTTCGCCGCGGCCGGCATAGCCGGCTCGCCGGCGATGCGAACGGGCTGGGAATCGATGTGGGTCGGCAGCATCATCTATTTCATTCCGTTCTTCTTCGTGCTCAACCCCGCGCTGGTGCTGCAGGGCGCCAGCCCCTATCTCGAAGGGCTCGGCCTGATGACGCTGGCCGCGCTGGGTACCCTGTTCATCTGCGGCGGCATCCAGGGCTATCAGGCCTTCGTCGGCGATCTCCGCCGGGCCGGGATGATGGAATGGCCGCTGCGGGTGCTGCTGGTGATCGGCGGATTTACCCTCGCCACCCCCGGCGGCGGCATCAACCCGCTCTCGCAGCTTCAGATCACCAGCCTCGGGCTGGCGATCCTGATCCCGACCGTCGTGGTCGCGATGGCGCTGATGCGCGGCCAGCCTCTCGTGACGCACCCGTTGCGCGTTCGCTGAATGCACGGCAAGACTGGGGGCGATGAAACAGCTGCCTCCAGCCTTTGCCGCCGCGCCCTCCTCTTGGGCCTCCTCGAAACCCCCGCTGCTGCGGTTTCTCGACCGCTGCCATGCGGATTTCTCGCTGGAAACCGGCGGCACCGTCGCCGACTACATTCCGGAACTCGGCAAGGCCGACCCTGCCCATTTCGGCATCAGCCTCGCCACCCTCGATGGCCACGTCTACGAGGCCGGCGATACCCGGATTCCCTTCACCATCCAGTCGATGTCAAAGCCCTTCGTGTTCGCGCTGGCGCTGGATACGCTGGGGGCTACGCGGGTCGAGAGCGCGATCGGCGTCGAACCGTCAGGCGATCCCTTCAATTCGATCCGCCTCAATGCCGACAACCACCCCTTCAATGCGATGGTCAATGCCGGCGCGATCACCTGCACCAGCCTGATCCGCGAGGCCAAGGGCGACGGCGCGTTCGAATATATCCGCCAGGCGCTCGGCCGGTTCGCCGGACGCGACCTTGCCGTCGACGAAGCCGTGTTTGCCTCGGAAAGCGTCAGCGGCGATCGTAACCGCGCCATTGCCTATCTGCTGCGCACGTCTCACGTCATCAACCAAGACGTCGGCGCGGTGCTGGAGACCTACTTTCGGCAATGCGCCGTCCTGGTCACCGCACGCGACATCGCCGTGATGGCCGCGACCCTGGCCCACCGCGGCGTCAATCCCGTCACCGGCGAGCAGGTCGTGACCCCCTACGCGATTTCGCGGACGCTGTCGGTGATGACCTCATCCGGCATGTATGATTACGCCGGCGAATGGATCTATCGCGTCGGCATTCCCGCCAAGAGCGGCGTCGGCGGCGGCATCCTGGCGGCGTTGCCGGCGCGGCTCGGGCTCGGCAGCTACTCGCCGAAACTCGACAGCCACGGCAACAGCGTGCGCGGCATCAAGGTGTGCGAGGCGCTGTCCCGGCATTACGACCTGCACATGCTCAACCGCAGCGACGACGCCCGCAACAGCATCATCGCCGACTACGACATCGGGAAGAATCCGTCGCGGCGCGACCGCCGCCCGCATGAACGAAATATCCTCGTCGCACATCACGGCGATGTCCGGGTCATCGAGCTGGTGGGCACGCTGTCGTTTTCCAACGTCGACTACGTGTCGCGTCAGCTCGCCGCCAAGCCGCGCCCGCAATTCGTCATCTTTGACCTTCACCGGGTGGCCTCGATGACGCGCGCCGGCGCCCGCCTGGTGGCCGAGGAATTCCGCGAACTGGCGGCCCATGGCGTCACCGTGATCCTGTCCGGCATCAAGCGGGACTCGCCGGAGTGGCGCATGATCGGTGAATGGACCGGCGAACTGTCGAATGTGCGCGACTTCTTCCTGCTCGATACCGCGATCGAATGGGCCGAGGACCAGGTGGTCTATCGCTACGGCGGCGCCATCGACTTCCACGAGACCACCGACTTGTCCGAACAGGCGCTGCTGGCGGGCCTGACGCCGGAGGAGCTGACCGATCTGGCGTCGATCGCGACAATCCGGACGTATCGACCGGGCGAGAAGATCGTCACTTCCGGCGAGCCCGCGACGTCGCTGTTCTTTCTGCGCAGCGGCGCCGTGCACGTCACGCTGGCTGACGGCATCAGGCTGGCGACGCTCACCGCCGGCATGGCGTTCGGCGAGATGGCGCTGCTGGAATCCCACCGCTCCGCCGACGTGCTGGCCGACGCCGCCGCCACCGCCACCGCCTACGAAATCGCCTTGCGCGATTTCGAGCGGTTCCGCAAACAGCATCCGAGGGCCAGCGAACGCATCATGCGCAACCTCGCGCAACTGCTGGCCGACCGGCTGATCGTGGCGAATACCAGGGTGGATCTGCTGACGGCGCATTAAACTTCTCCCCTCCCCGCCACGCGCAAAAGCGCGTAGAGGGAGGGAAGTCGATCAGCTCACCACCTCGCTCACCGGCTGCATGTCGATGCCGAAGGTTTCCAGGAACTTCGACGTCATGATGTAAAATCCGACCGACAGCTGCAACTCGACCAGCGCAGCCGGCGTCAGCTTGGCCGCGATGGCGTTGAAGGTCGCATCGGTCGGCTTGTGCAGCTTTACGATCTCGTCGGTGAAGGCCAGTGCTGCGCGCTGCACCTCGTTGAAGCAGGTGGCCGATTGCCAGTTTTCCAGCGCCGCGTTCTGCTCGTCGGTCACGCCCACATTCTTGCCGATGCGCTTGTGCGCGACGATTTCATAGGGCGCCTCGCACAGGATTCCGGTGCGCGTGATCGCGAGCTCCCGCACCACCGGATCGAGTTCGCCCTTGTGGCGGATCGCGCCGCCGAGCCGGCAATATTGTTCGAAATAGCTCGGCGAATGCGCCATCATCCGGAAAATATTGGCGTTGCGGTTCTTGCCGAGAATTTCCTTGGTACGCTCGTTCGATTTTGACGTGTCGCAATAGTCGATGCGGGCCATGATTCACCTTGGGTTGAATTTTTTTCAGGCTGCCCTGTCGAAGGCAGGTTCCATCAAAACACTATCCGCCGCTCGCGGCGGTAGCAACAGCCTGTGCCGCCTTGCAAATTGCCCGGTGGCGCCAATTCAGCGCAAATCAACCGTTGATTTTATCGGTCATTGGTTCGCCAATCTGGTCACGCCGGAGTCAAAAAGCCGCCGCATTACTCAACGATTCTGTGATCGTCGATATTCGCTGAGTGGGGACTCATTGAAGCGAATACTCGTCGCGGGGTGTTCCGAGTACGAATCATTGAGCCGTCGGGCCTTCGCGGGCGACGATGACTCATGCCTTAAGGAAATTGTCCAAGTCCAGGGAGATAGGGATGAAGGAAGCCACCAAGCGGGCGGCCTCGGAGGCGCTTGCGCAAACGCTGGCGGTGATGGCCATGCTCGTCATCGCCATCCTCGTGTTCTACGTGCGGTGACCTCATCAGTGCGAGGAGCGAAGCGACGAAGCAATCCATCTCTCGACAACCAACACCGATGCGGGATGGATTGCTTCGCTGCGCTCGCAATGACGTTGAGGGGTCACACCTTCTCGAAATACGGCACCAGTCTTCCTGCGAACGGCACAAATCTCGCCGTTACCTTGTCGCCGATGGAAAGGTCATTGTCGCCATGCGCCATCATGCGGAATCCTTCGACCGTATCGACCAGCAAAATGTTGTAGGGAACATGCGCGCGGGTCTCGGGAGTAGCGGCGCGGCACACCAGCGAGGTGGCGTAGACCGTGCCCGCGCCGCTGGCGCGCTTCTCCACCGGATCCTGCGCGCCGCAGGCGACGCAGAAGCTGCGGCGGAAGTATTGCAGGCGACCGCAGGCGGCGCAGGATTGATAGACGATGGCTTCGGCGCCGGTGGTCCAGTCCTCGATGCGCGCGCTCATCGTACCTGCTCCAGGAACATGCTGACATGCGAGGACAGCACGCCGCCGTCGCCATGCAGCAGCGCGATCGAGGCGTCGCGCACCTGACGGGTCCCTGCCCGTCCCGTCATCTGCAGATGGGTCTCGACCAGATGCGCCATCGCGCCGCCGACGCCGCAATGGCCGTAACTCAGCAAGCCGCCATGGGTGTTGAGTGGCATCGCGCCGTCGCGGCTGAAATGCCCCGATCGCACCCGCGCCGCCGCCTCGCCGCGCCCGGCAAGGCCGAGATCTTCCAGCAGCATCGCCAGCGTGATGGTAAAACTATCGTAGACGGCGGCATAGCGCACGTCCGAAATCGCGACACCGCCGGCCTGCTTGGCCTTGGCAATCGATATCTCGGCGCCGAGTTCGCTCAACGCGGGTGCGGCCGTGACATGCTGATGGGTATGCGCCTGGGCGCAGCCGCGCACGCGCACGCCGGCCTCCCCGGTACGCTCGCGGCTGATCACGAACGCCGCGCCGCCGTCCGACACCGGGCAGCAATCCAGCAGTTTCAGCGGCATCGCCACCGGCTTGGAGGCCATTACATCGGCGACGGTGATGGCGTCGTGGAATTGCGCGCCGGGATGGGTCAGCGCGTGGCTCCGCATCAGCACTGCGAATTCGGCGAGATCTTCCTGCGTCACGCCGTATTCGTGCATGTAGCGCGAGGCAACCAGGCCGTAATAGGCCGGGATGGTCGGCCCCAGCGGCACCTCGTAGTCGGGATGACCGACCTGCGCCAGCGCCAGGATCGAGGCGTCGCGGCTCTGCCCGGTCAGCCGGTTCTCGCCGCCAACCACCAGCACGTGCCTGACGATGCCGGCCTCGACCAGATGATGCGCCAGCATGGTCATGGCGAGACCGGTGGCGCCGCCGACCTGGACGGCATGGGCGTAAGCTGGCTTGATGCCAAAATGCTCGGCGAACACGGTGGCCAGCATGATGTGCGGCGACACCGTCGAGTAGCCGCACAGTACGCCGTCGATCTCGCTGCGCTTCAGGCCGGCATCGGTAATCGCCAGCTGCGCGGCCTGGCTCATCAGGTCGAGCGAGGACGAGCCCTCCTGCTTGCCGTAGGATGTCAGGCCGACGCCGGTGATGAAGCTCATGTCAGCACAACTTTATTTTATTTCGTCATTCCGGGGCGTGAGCGAAGCGAACGAGCCCGGAATCCATAACCACGATCGTGAGTATGGATTCCGGGCCCGTCGTCTTCGATCGGCAAGTGCCGACCGAAGGCGCGTCCCGGAATGACGGGTGAAGATATGCGATCATCTCTAATACGATTTCGGCATGCCCAGCACCTTCTCGGCAATGAAGCTGAGAACGAGTTGCGGGCTGATCGGGGCGATGCGCGGGATCAGGGATTCCCGCAGGTAACGCTCGACATGATATTCCTTGGCGTAGCCGAAACCGCCATGGGTCATCACCGCCTGCTCGCAGGCCTGAAAACCAGCTTCGCCGGCGAGGTACTTTGCGGCGTTGGCCGCCGGACCGCAGGGCATGCCCTGGTCGTATTGCCAGCCGGCCGACATCACCATCAGCCACGCCGCCTCCAACTCCATCCAGTTCTTCGCGAGCGGATGCTGGATCGCCTGGTTCTTGCCGATCGGACGGTTGAACACGATGCGGCTCTTGGCGTAATCGGTGGCGCGCTTGAGCGCGACCTTGCCGAGCCCGACCGCTTCGGCCGCAATCAGGATGCGCTCCGGATTCATCCCGTGCAGGATGTATTCGAAGCCGCGGCCTTCCTCCCCGATCCGGTCCTCCACCGGAATTTCAAAATTCTCGAAGAACAGTTCGTTGGAGTCGACGGCCTTGCGGCCCAGCTTCTCGATCTCGTGCACCGCGACGCGCTTCTTGTCGAAGTCGGTGTAGAACAGGCTGAGCCCGTGGGTCGGCTTCTTCACCTCGTCGAGCGCCGTGGTGCGCGCCAGCAGCAGGATCTTGTTGGCGACCTGCGCGGTCGAGATCCAGACCTTCTGGCCGTTGACGACATACTTGTCGCCCTGTCGCACCGCGCGCGTCTTTAGCTGCGTGGTGTTGAGCCCGGTGTTGGGCTCGGTCACCGCAAAACAGGATTTGTCGCGGCCGTCGACGATTCCCGGCAGCATGCGCCGGCGCTGCTCGTCGGTGCCGAACACCACGACGGGATTGAGCCCGAACACGTTCATATGCACGGCGGAGGCCCCGGACATGCCGGCGCCCGACTCCGCGATGGTGCGCATCATGATCGCGGCATCGGTGATCCCGAGCCCCGAGCCGCCATATTCCTCGGGGATGCAGATGCCGAGCCAGCCGGCATCGGCCAGCGCGCGGTGGAAGTCGGCGGGGTAGCCGCCTTCCTTGTCCTTCTTCAGCCAATAGGCGTCGTCGAACCGGGTGCAGATCTTGCCGATTGCGTCGCGGATCGATTCCTGGTTGGCGGTGAGTGCGAAATCCATGGTCTCAATCCCTCGTGGCGGGCGTATTTGGGGTGACACCGTCGCGAACCAGCGCGGCGATCTCGTCGGCGGAGTAGCCGACCTCGCGAAGAACTTCCTCGCCGTGCTCATTGAGCCGCGGCGCCAGCCGCGCCGGCACGGCCGGGGTGTCCGACCAGGTGGCGGACACTTTCATGTTGCGGATCTTGCCCTCGGTCGGATGCTCGACCACAGGGAAGTAATTGGTCGCGACCAGATGCGGGTCCTGCAGGATGCTTTCGAGGTCGTGCATCGGCATGACAGGCACATCGGCCTTGACCAGCAGCTCGGTCCATTCGGCCGTCGTGCGGGTCTCGAAAATGCGCGCCAGCTCGGCATAGACCGTGTTGATGTTGGTGGCGCGGCCGGCGAACGTCGAAAACTTCGGATCGTTGCGCAAATCGTCGCGGCCGGTCGCCTCGAAGAACGCGTTCCACTGCTTGTCGTTGTAGACGATCACGCAGATATAGCCGTCGGAGGTTTTGTAGGGCCTGCGATCGCGCGACAGATGCCGCGCGTACCCGCCCTTGTCGAGCGGCGGCTCGTAGGTCAGGCCGCCCATGTGGTCGCCCATGACAAAGCCCGCCATGGTCTCGAACATCGGGATATCGACGCGCTGGCCCTGTCCGGTGCGGTCGCGATGCACCAGGCTGGCGCAGATCGCGCCCACCGCCGTCAAGCCGACGATGCGGTCGACCAGCGCGTTCGGCACATAGCGCGGCGTGTCGTCGCCGCCGACCGCCATCAGATGCGCCAGCGCCGAGCCGCCCTGGATCAGATCGTCATAAGCGGGTTTTGCCGCATAGGGCCCGTCCTGGCCGAACCCGAACACGCCGGCATAGATCAGCCGTGGATTGACCTTCGAAACCACGTCATAGCCGAGTTGCAGCCGCGCCATCGCCTGCGGGCGCACATTGTAGACCAGCACGTCGGCGGTCGCGATCAGCCGCAGCACGGCGTCGCGCCCGGCCGGCTTCTTGAGGTCGAGGCAGATCGATCGCTTGCTGCGGTTGGTGTTGAGGAACACCGGGCCCATGCCGGGATGCCTCGTTGGACCGATCTGCCGCGTCACGTCGCCGTCCGACGTTTCGACCTTGATAACGTCGGCGCCGTAGTCGCCGAGCATCTGGGTGGCATAGGGCCCCATCAGCACGGACGTCATGTCGATGACCTTGATGCCCTCGAGTGGTCCCATGCGTGGTTTGCTCCCGGATGCCGTTATTGAGCCTAGTAACGGCACGGGATTGCGAAGAGCAAGGGTTCTCAGGGAATGGACGTATGCGTGCGGCCGGACAGATTTCGTAGGGTGGGCAAAAGCAACCGGGTCGCGCATATGCGCGCCCCGGTTGCGTGCCCACCATCTTTCGACGTCAGCAAGGTGGTGGGCACGGCGCAAGTGCGCCTTTGCCCACCCTACGGCTACTTCGCGGGCTCCAGCACCGAGACGTAGTTGGCGACCGCAGCGCCGCCCATATTGAAGATGCCGGCAAGTTTTGCGTTCTTGATCTGCATGCCCTCGGGCGCCTGGCCGACCAGCTGCATCGCGCTCATCACATGCATGGAGACGCCGGTGGCACCGATCGGATGGCCCTTGGACTTCAGGCCGCCGGAGGGATTGACCGGCAGCTTGCCGTCCTTCTGGGTCCAGCCTTCCTTGATGGCGCGGG
>JAZJYY010000186.1:8838-20611 GCA_040390145.1 Pseudomonadota bacterium | reverse complement strand
CGCGTCCACCGCAACTCCTGCCCCAACGTTCGGTAACGATGGCCAACGCCCCTTCATCCGGGACAGGATGGCGTGATTGATACGGGTGTTTCGCCCTTCGGGAAAAGCGAAATTTTGCCCGACGGGTTAATTTGTCGCATCACGTCGGGTCAGCCAGCGAAGCCGGCACCAAAAGCCACGAAAACGCCTCAACCGGGCTTCCGATCTTGCCCAAAAACCGGGCTGCAAACGGGCGGAACGATCAAACGTCAACGCCGTTATGACGGGGCGTTTGCTGGTCACCGCACTTCATTGACGCCGGTCGAATTACATCAGGAGCAGGCCCCCAAGGCCAGCTCGAAAGCGAGGCCCCATGTCTATCACCGTCAATGGCACCACCGTTCCCTTGCCCGATGACCCCCGGGTTTCGCTGCTCGACCATCTGCGCGAAACGCTGCATCTCAGCGGCACCAAGAAGGGCTGCAATCAGGGTGCATGCGGGGCTTGCACGGTGCTGGCGGGCGGCGAGCGGATCCTGTCGTGCCTTGCCCTCGCCGTTCAGTTCGCCGGTCAGGAGATCACCACGATCGAAGGGCTTGGCACGACCGCTGAACTTCATCCGCTGCAGCAGGCGTTCGTCGAGCATGACGGATTCCAGTGCGGATACTGCACGCCCGGCCAGATCTGCTCGGCGGTCGCGATGGTCGCGGAAGCACGCGCCGGCATCCCGAGCCACGTCTCCGACGATCTGCTGGCCGACAATTTCGCGCTCAGCCATGACGAATTGCGCGAGCGCATGAGCGGCAATCTGTGCCGGTGCGGCGCCTATAACGGCATCATCTCCGCGATCCAGGCGACCTATGCCGACGGCGCGCAAGAATATGATTCTCGACCGGTGGAGACCGCAGCATGACGCCGTTCAGCTATAGCCGCGCGGACACTGCCGCCGAAGCCATTCGCCTTGCCGGCGGCCCCGGCGCAAAATTCCTGGGCGGCGGGACCAACCTTGTCGACCTGATGCGCGAAACCATCGAGCGGCCTTCGGCGCTGATCGATGTGACTGGCCTGGATAATGACATCGTCGACACCCAGGACGGCGGGCTCAAAATCGGCGCGGCGGTTCGTAATTCGACGCTCGCAGCCGACTTGCGGGTTCGCTCGCGCTTTCCGATGCTGACCCGCGCGATCGTCGCCGGCGCCAGCGCCCAGATCCGCAACATGGCCACGGTTGGCGGCAACCTGCTTCAGCGCACGCGGTGCACCTATTTCTATGACGATGCCGGTTCGGCCTGCAACAAGCGTTCGCCCGGACAGGGGTGCGACGCCCGGCAAGGGTTTCACCGCTATCACGCCATCCTCGGTGCGTCGGAACAGTGTATCGCGACGCATCCGTCCGACATGGCCGTCGCGCTGGCCGCACTCGATGCGGTGGTGCATCTGGAAGGCAGCGGCGGCGCGCGATCGATCCCGCTCACCGATCTGCATCGGCTGCCGGGCGAACGGCCCGACGTCGAGACGCAGCTCAAGCCGGGGGAATTGATCACCGCGATCGAACTGCCGCCGCTATCGCTGGCGGGCAACTCGACCTATCGCAAGGTTCGCGACCGCGCGAGCTATGCCTTTGCGTTGATCTCCGTCGCTGCCGCGCTCGAAGTCAAGGGCGGCAGCATCGCCGGCGTCAGGCTCGCGCTCGGGGGCGTCGCGCACAAACCATGGCGCGCGGCGAAGGCCGAAGCCGCTCTGATGGGCCAGCCCGCGAACGAGGCCAGCTTCAATGCGGCTGCCGATGCGGAGCTGGCCAATGCCGTTCCGCTGCCGCTCAACGCGTTCAAGGTCGAACTGGTCAGGCGCACGATCACGGCCGTTCTCGGCGAACTCACGAAGGCATCGGAGGCTCGGACATGAGCATCGTCAAGGACGCGAAACAAGCGGTGCAAGGTGCAATCCAGGGTGCGATGGCCAAGGCGGTCGCGCTCGCACCGGATAGCTGGATTCCCGGAGGCGAGCCCGACCCGCTGATCGGCCGCCAGCACGGCCACATCGGCAAGCCGCTGTCGCGGATCGATGGGCCGCTGAAGGTGACGGGGCGAGCCCGGTTCGCTGCCGAATTTCAGCTCGACGGCCTGGTTTACGCCGCCCTGGTCCACTCCACCATCGCCAAGGGCAAGATCGTCCGGCTGGATACGGCCGCCGCCGAAGCCGCGGAGGGTGTGGTCGCGGTGATGACGCATGAAAATGCCCCGCGGCTCAAGCCGCCGCCGGTGTTCATGTCGGCAGCGAAGGCCGCGGGCGGCGACAGCTGGCCCGTGATGCAGGATGCGACCGTGCGCTGGAATGGCGAGCCGGTCGCGGTGGTGCTCGCGAAAACCGAAGAGCAGGCAGAACACGCGGCATCGCTGGTGACGGTGAGCTATGACGAAGCGGAGGCGTTGACGTCATTCGCCGAGGCGATTGCCAGGGGAACGCAGCAGGCCGAATTCATGGGCGGCCCCCTTCACAACGAGAAGGGTGACGCCGAAGCGGCGCTTGCGGCCGCCGAGATCAAGATCGACTCGGCCTATACGACGCCACGTCACAACCATAATGCGATCGAACTCCACGGCGTCACCGTGACATGGCAAGGCGACACCCTGCGCATCCACGACGCTTCCCAGCTTGTCGCGCACACGGCCTGGTCGATCGCGCAGATGTTCGGGCTCGGCGAGGAGCAGGTCATCGTCACATCGCCCTTCGTGGGCGGCGGCTTCGGCGGCAAGTGCCTGTGGCAGCACCAGGTGCTCGCCGCGGCGGCCTCCAAGCTGGTGGGCCGGCCGGTTCGGCTCGTGCTGTCACGCGAGGGTGTCTACCGCGTGGTCGGCGGGCGCAGCCTGACCGAGCAACGGGTCGCGCTCGGGGCCGGCGCCGATGGCAAGCTTGACGCGTTGATCCACAGCGGGACGACGGCCAAGATCGACGGCAATGTGATGCCCGAGCCGTTCATCCTGCCGACGCGCAGCGCCTACGCCTCGAAGACCTTGCTGCTGGACGTGCAGGCCGTCGAGCTCGACATGCTCGCCAATACCTTCATGCGGGCGCCCGGCGAGGCCGTCGGCACCTTCGCGCTCGAATGCGCGATGGACGAACTCGCCGAGAAGCTGGGCATGGATCCGATCGAGCTGCGCCTGCTCAACGAGCCGGAGAAGGATCCAGTCTCGGGCCTGCCCTTTTCGGCCCGACATATCGACCAGGCGTGGCGAAACGGCGCCGGGAAATTCGGCTGGGACCGGCGCAAGGCGGCGCCGCGCAGCGAGCGGGACGGCGAATGGCTGGTCGGCATGGGCTGCGCCACCGCAACCTATCCCTATTACCGCATGCCCGGCGGTGCCGCACGGATCACGCTCACGTCGGACGCCAAGGCCGGGATCGATATCGCCGCCCATGAGATGGGCATGGGCACGGCGACGGCGCAGACCCAGATATCGGCCGATCGGCTCGGACTGCCGCTGGATGCCATCACTTTCAACTATGGCGATTCCACCTTGCCGGGCGTGGTCCTCGCCGGGGGCTCACAGCAGACGGCCGCCATCGGCGCGTCGGTGATCGCGGCGCATCGCGCCTTGGTCGGGGAATTGCTGAAGCTTGCCGGCAACGACAGCCCGCTTGCCGGCCTCAAGCCGGACGAGGTGGCGAGCCGTGACGGCGGGCTGTGCAAGCTTGACGATCAGGAACGGTTCGAAAGCTACGCGTCGATCCTCGGCCGCGCCCAGCGCAGCGAGGTCAGCGTCGAGACCGCCCCGCCCGATCCGCTGGAAACGATGCACTGGTCGATGCACAGCCATGGCGCGATGTTCGCGGAAGTCCGCGTCAACGCGGTGACCGGCGAGATCCGGGTCAGCCGGTTCCTGGGGTCGTTCGACTGCGGCCGCATCATGAATGCCAAGACCGCGGCAAGCCAGTTTCGCGGCGGCATCATCATGGGGCTGGGCCTGGCCCTGATGGAAGAGACGCAGTTCGACGAGCGCAAGGGTCGGGTCATGAATCCGAGCCTCGCCGAATATCATGTTCCGGTCCACATGGACGTGCCCGAGATCGAGGTGATGTGGACCGACATCCCCGATCCGCACACCCCGATGGGCGCCCGCGGCGTCGGCGAGATCGGCATCACCGGCACTGCCGCCGCCGTGGCGAATGCGGTGTATAACGCAACCGGTAAACGGGTTCGCGATCTGCCGATTACGCTCGACAAGCTGCTGGGGTAGCCAAAGCTGTGGTCCCGGCTCGGAACGGCGCGACCGGACGATGCCTCGCATCGCCGGGATAGCGTCGCACCGCGTCCGGGACACAGCGACTAAATCTTCTCCACCCCGCACCACTCCGCGATGAACAGCGCGGTGGCCCTGGTCGATTGCCGAAGCGAGTCGAGATCGACATATTCATTGAAGCCGTGCATCGCCGCACCGCTGGCGCCAAAGCACAGGCTCGGGATGTTGTAGTTCAGCCCGTAGAACCGGGTGTCCGTGAGCGCGGTGAACACGAGGTCCTGCACCGCGCCGCCATAGACCGCATTAAAGGCCTTGCCGAAGGCAGCTTCCGCTTCGGCGGATTCCTTCAGCTCGTAGCCCTCCGACAGGAAGCCGGACCATTCCACGCTGGGCGGGTTGTTGGAAAGGAAGCGGTGATCGCGCGCCGCCGAGGAGACGCAGGCCAGAATCTCGTTCTGGCAGTCGGCGACCGACCAGCCCGGCAAAATCGCAATCCGGCAATCGACGTCGCACCAGGCCGGCACGCTGGAGGCCCAATCGCCGCCCTTGATGATGCCGGGATTGAAGTTGATCGGATGCGTCACCGCCTTGAAATGACGGTCGGCTTTGGCGCGCTCGTTCCATTCGGCCTCGAGCTTTTCCAGCGCGTGAATCAGATGATAGGCCGCGGTGATGGCGTTGGAGCCCGAGCCCGCCTCGAACACATGCACGGGAAAGCCGCGCACACGCAGGCGAAACCAGATCACGCCGACCTGCGAGCGCACCATCTTGCCGCCGGTCGGCTCGGGAATGAAACAGGCATCCGCGCGATAGCCGCGCTGCAGGGTGGAGAGCGCGCCGACGCCGGTGCTCTCCTCCTCGATCACGGACTGGAAGTGAATGCGCGCGGTCGGCTTCAGGCCCGCAGCCTTGATGGCGTCGAGCGCGTAGAGCGCGCCGATGGTGCCCGACTTCATGTCGCAGGCGCCGCGGCCATACATCTTGCCGTCCCTCACCACAGGCGAAAACGGCGGCGTCTCCCACATGTCCAGCGGGCCGGCCGGCACCACGTCGCAGTGCCCCTGCAGGATCAGCGACTTTCCGGCGCTGCTTTGAGGCCGGTAGGTTCCGACCACGGTGCGCGCCCTGGAAAAATCATGCTCGATCGGGCCGAAGCCGCGCAGATCCTTCAGCTCGTCGACGTCGATATGCCAGTCGTCGACCTCGTAGCCGCGCTGGCGCAAGAGATCGCCGATCATGTCCTGGCACGGCCCTTCCGCGCCGCGGGTGGAGGGAATCGCGACAAAGTCCCTGGTGGTCGAGAGCTGCGCGTCGAAGCCGGCATCGACGGCGTCGAGGATTCGTTGCTGGGTATCGCTGGTATTCGATTGCATTGCCATTTCCTGGAGAAGCATTTCGACAGACTGCGCCGATCAAACCATACTTTGCCCGGTCTCGCTGCCGTTTTTGATCGCTTTCAGAATCGCGGGCGCGCCCATAGAGTGCGTCAAAATACGCTCTCTTGAAGCGTTCCCTTGGAGATTCCAGATGTCCGGCAACCGCAACCTCATGTTCCTGATCGTCGGCGCGCTGATCGTCGCGGTGGGGGTGCTCGGCTACAGCCTGTACCAGGCCAAGAAGGAACCCGAGGGCGTGCAGATCAATGTCGGCCCGGGCGGGCTGAAGATCCAGAGCAAGTAAGGCGGGATTGGCGCGGCCATGAAACCCTCGTACGTCAGGCGTTTTCGGACCGGATTGACCACGGCTTTCTTGCTGTGTGCGCTGGCGCCGTCGGCGACGGCGGCGGAGCAAGTGGCGCGCGAGCAGGACATCGTCAATCTGCGGCTCGGCCAGCGCATCCTGGTCGATGACGGCTCCTGCCCCGCCGGCCAGATCAAGGAAGTAGCCGGCTCCCAGATGACGGCGAGCGGGATTGTCGCGGTGAAGAAATGCATTCCGCGGCTGGGGACGAAAACGCGATAGCGGCGGCGAATACGTCGCGCCGTTACCAGCTGCCGTATTTGCCGACCAATGCGCGCCAGAGCGCGCTACGCTCCGCCGCAAAGGGTTCCTTGCCGACGCTGGCGTTTTTCGCGGCGGCCGTGATCACCAGGACGAGCTTGAGTTCGGGGTCGACAAAGATCGACTGGCCGTAAACGCCAAGCAGGGCGAACCGCCGTTTCTCGCCGGGAAACGTCCAAAACTGATAGCCATAGCCAAAAAACGGCGTGGCGCGCCTCGGCGCGAATGAGGTGGGATGGCGATGCCAGTCGGTCGCCTCGAGCAGATAATCCTTCGGCACGACCTGCCTGCCGCCGACCGCTCCGTCATTGGCCAGCAGCACGCCGAGTCGTCCGTAGTCGCGCAGCGTCGCGTTGAAGTTCCCCGACCCGGATTCGATGCCATCAGGGGTCTTGACCCATGTCGCGTCGGCCTCCGCTCCCATCGGCTGCCACAGCCGTTGCGTCAGATATTCGGCGAGCGTCGTGCCCGTCACGGCGTGCAGCAGCACCGCCAGGATGGCGGTTTCGCTCGAGGCGTAATGAAAGCGGGCGCCCTGCTCCGTCTCGCGGTCCCTGAACTCCCGCAATGCCTCGATCGACCCTTGCCGGACTCGAAGGCGTGCAAACCGGGCGATATCGTCGTTGCCGTCATAGACTTCCCTGAAGGCGACGCCGGAGGACATGCGCAGGACGTTGCGGATCGATGTTTCCCCATAGGGAACGCCGGCAAGCCTGGGCACGTATTTGGCGACCGCGTCGTCGAGCGACGCGATCTTTCCCTCCGCAAGCGCC
The DNA here is from genome assembly GCA_040390145.1 of Pseudomonadota bacterium. Classification (GTDB taxonomy): domain Bacteria; phylum Pseudomonadota; class Alphaproteobacteria; order Rhizobiales; family Xanthobacteraceae; genus Bradyrhizobium. Next base: position 13,617 of record JAZJYY010000186.1, on the reverse strand, counting down.
ATTCCGACCGCGACGCTGACGATTGATTTCGCCATCGAGTGGGAAACGAAGCGATGCGCCGGGGTGCGGTCATACTGATAGCGCTCGAACAGCACGTTGCCGTCCTTGATCAGCAGCAGGCCGGTGACGCGCTGGCGCGCCAGAAAATCATCCAGGGCCAGCGTTCGGTTCTCGAACCGGTATTCGATCCTGGGCTGACCGGCGGCGGCGGGAAGGGGCAGCGGTGCAGCGGCCTTCCTGAGGGTATTGTGCGGCAGCAAGCTGTCGAGGTTGCTGAACGATCCGACCCGCACGGCTTCGTCGTAGAACCAGCTGGCGCGGCTGCCGATCGGATAGCCGGCGCTCTTTCCGAGTTGCTCTTCGTCCGGGGCTGCAGCGGCCGGGGACGCCAGCGCGAGCAGCGCCAGGCACGGCATCAGGAATAGCCGAAGCTGCATTGGTCGCCCCATGGCTGCGGATCTTCGCACCAACCCCGCCGTCCACAACGGTTACATCAGGGATTGCCGCAATGTCGAGCCGGCGCCTGCCATCGCCGGCGGGCGTTGACTGCTATTGCTGGGGGGTTACGGCTGCCAGTTCGACGGGCTCGAACATGCATTGCAGCGTCGGTTTCGCAATCTTGGTGAAGGTTGCGCCGATCTGGGATTGTTTCGACGGCGGCACCCATTCGGTCTCAATGGTGGGCACACCGGTCTCGCTGATGCCGCGCAGCAGCGCCTCGCGAAGGTCGGTGTCTTCGACGCTCGCGGCGGCATAGTCGTGCAGGCAGCTGCATACGGACTCCGGATGCGCCCAGCGTCCCACCATATGGGGGGCGCACAGGCGCACGAACTCGCCGCGCGGATCGGACAGCTTCATCAGCGAACGGACCCGCTGAAACTGAGGCTGCGCCACCTGGGACTGCGATGGTTGAAGCTGCGCGACTTGAGGTGCTTGCTGAGGGGTCTGGGCCTGCGCCGCACCCATGAGAAGGACGGAGGCGACGATCGCAGCTGAACTGGTACGAAGAAGCATGATGGCCTTACCGGCAACTTTCTTGGTTTGGTTCGACAGCGCCTCAGCGGGCTGCAACGACGATGCCATGGAGAGCAGCGGATTGGGAAGCAGCAGCAATCGGCGAGCCGTTATAGGCGAAGGTGCCGATCCCCGGCATCGTGTTTTCCGACGAACCGGCCATCGAGGGACCCGCGAGAACGAAGCCGAAGGCAAGGATGAAACTGAGGGTCCGCATGTGCTTGTCTCCGGTATCGGCCTGCCGTCGTCGTTGCGAGACTTGATAGCCATCCGTCGTTTCCGGATGTTTGCGCCACAAGCGGGAAATGGTTTCGTCATCGGGAGATTTGTTTCGTCGCGGCTCAGGTGACGAAACAATTGTCCGAAAACTTCAATTAATTCAGTCGAATGGATTTGGCTGTCCCCGGCCCCCGCGGGATCCGTCGTCCGCAGGATCAGTCGTTCACTGGCTGAGCTCAGCCATCAGCTCGGGCGCCGGGGTCATGATCGGCGACCCGCAATAGACGAAGGTGCCGATCCCCGGCACGTCGCGATCGGCCGAACCTGCCAGCGAGGGCCCGGTCAGGACCAGCACAAGGACGATCATATAGCTGAGGGCGCGCATCTGACTTCTCCTCCGGGCATCTCTGCAGGTCAGACGCCAGCAAAGAACCTCGGGTTCGACACCCCGCGCCGATTTTTTAATCTTTCTCTGGTGGAGAAGGCGCTCTGGGGCCTTGGGCGGCGCGATGACCTTGAACCGAAGTCACGCGGCAACCGTCTCACGGCAACGACATGCAACCATTCGCGTTGGCTGCGCGTTGTGACTTAAAATTGGGCAAAGGATAGCATTCGTGGGCAACACCATCGAGGTTGGCAACAAGACCGCGGCGCGGAATCCCGACCAGCCGACCTTCGACGGCCGGGCCCGGATCGAAGCTCCCGATTCCGTCAGGATGAAGCGGCCGGCAAATTGCGGCGCGATGTCGCAGCAACGCGGCGACAGCGGCAACTACTCGACGCCGCAGAAACTGGTCCAGCTGGTGGGCTTCCGTGAACCCAAGGCCGGCCCCGGACCATCGGTGCGCCCCGGCCCCACCAAGCCTTCAAGCCCGGTTTAGCTCCCCGCTCAGTGGATGAATTCCCCGCATTTCTGAACAACGGGGTCGGCGGCTCCCCACGGCATGATCGGCACGGAGGAGGTCGAGTTCTTCGGCGAGCCTTCGATGATCCGGTCCGTATAGACCATATAAACCAGCACGTTGCGCTTGGCGTCACAGCCGCGGACGATCTGCATCTTCTTGAAGAAGAGCGATCGCCGTTGCCGGAACATGTCCTCCCCCTGCTCCGACTTGGCCTTGAAGCGGATTGGACCAATCTGCCGGCATGCCAATGAAATATCGGAGACTTCCTCGGCCAGTCCGAGCCAGCCCTTGTAGCCGCCCTTTTCCGGCACCGTGAAATGGCAGGCGACGCCCTCGACTTCGGGGTCGTCGAGGCCATAGGTCGCCAGCTTGTCGTTGGGGCTGAGCCATTTGAACACGGTCGAGCGGCGGAAGATCAGGTCAGGCTCGTCCGCCGCGTAGGCCGGCACAGCGGGCCACAACGATGCACAAACAAGCGCCAACAAGGCCCAAAGCCTCCACCTGACGTCATACTGGCTGAAGGCTTGGGATGTCATGGGTATCTCCGTGGCGGGTTTCCACTCATGTAGGTGCGCTGACGCCGCTCGGTAAGGTTTGAGGGTCTCGGACGACCGCGGCTCGTTTAACCGAATGTGAGGCTTTCTTGCTACGGTCGGGACCAAACTCACAGGCTCCACAGGGCCTGCGCTGGTGAACGTGTTGCGCCTCTGCGACAACTAACCTTTCAAAGGCTGGATTCGAGGATATTTCGCTTGGACGGACATCGGATTTCCATGGGTAACATTGCGACCGAACGGTTTTGGCAAATTGCGATTTTGACGGCGGCCGGAGCGATCGGGTCGGCTGGTCCGGCGGAAGCCGCCCGCTATTACATATCGGATTACGAGTCCGGCTTTTACCAGAGCCGGCCGGCGCCGCCGCAAGCGCGGCCGCAGCGCCCTCGCCCGCGTCAGGCCAGGAAGGTCGATGCGCCGAAGGATACGGTCAAGCCGCAGGGACCGCTGATCATCGCGATCTCGATCGAGCGGCAAACCCTGAAAGTCTACGACGCCAACGGATTTTTCGCGCAGACGCCGATCTCCACGGGCATGAAGGGCCATCCGACGCCGATGGGCGTCTTCAGCGTCATTCAAAAGCACAAGCTGCATCATTCCAACATCTACAGCGGCGCGCCGATGCCGTTCATGCAGCGGATCACCTGGTCGGGCATTGCGATGCATGCCGGCGTGCTGCCGGGCTACCCGGCGTCGCACGGCTGCATCCGCATGCCGATGGCGTTCGCCGCCCGGATGTGGAACTGGACCAAGATGGGCGCGCGGGTTGTCGTCACCCCGGGCGAAATCAGCCCCGCCCAGTTTTCGCATCCGCTGCTCGCGGCACAGAAGGTTGCGCCGCAGCCGACAGCCACCCTGCAGCCTGATCTGAACGCGACGCCGGCGCCGAAAGCCGACAAGGCCGCCGATGCCGGCACTCCCGCGATCCCCGCGCGCCTCGAACTGCGCTCGTCGGTCGGCCACGGCACGCGCACCGCGGACGCCAGCGGCGCGACCAATGCCGCGGTCACGATATCAGATGCGTCGCCCTCCGCGCCGCGCTCCGAGAGCGCCGAAGTGAAATCGGAAACCGTCGCTGCCGACGCCGAACCGGCTGCGGCGACACAATCCCAACAGGTCGCGTCATCGGATACGCCGGTCATCGAGGCCAAGCCGTCCGAAACGGCTACCGCCGAAATCAAGCCCGCCGACCCTGTTGCCACCGACATGGCTGAAAAGAAACCGGACGAGCCCGCGGCGGAAGCCAGGCCGGACGCGGCGGAAAAGACCGAGAAGACCGCCGAAAGCCCCCGTGCAAAACCCGACGACAGCGTGACCGCGACGATCGATGCCGCTCCGGCTGCCGACGTGACAAAGGACCAGACCCGCCTGCCGAACGCCGAGAAGCCGGTGGTCGCAAAACCCGAACCGCCGAAGCCTGCCGGGCGGATCGCGGTGCTGATCAGCCGCAAGGACGGCAAGCTCTATGTGCGGGAGAATTTCAAGCCGCTGTTCGACGTAGCCGTGACGATCGCCCCGAGCGACCGCCTGCTGGGCACGCATGTGTTCACGGCGCAGGCCGACAAGGACGACGCCAACCTGCTGCGCTGGTCCGTGGTCTCGCTACCGGTCCCGGCGCGCAACGCGCAGAAGAATGACGACGACGAGCGTACGTCGCGGCGGCGCAGGATCGCCGGCATCGTGCCGGCCGAAGTGAAGCAGCCGGTGCCGGCGCCGAACAGCCCGGCCGAGGCGCTCGACCGCATCACGATCCCGCCGGAAGCGATGGCGCGCATCAATGAGGCGCTCTCGACAGGCGGCTCGATCACGCTGTCCGACCAGGGCATCAGCCAGAGCGGCGAAACCGGCGAAGGCACGGATTTCATCGTTTCGCTGCGTTAAAGGATCGTGTCCGGCCGGGCCGCTTGTCCGCCGTCGCTTTGCGGCGGCGGCTGAGCTAAGACCGCCGGCATGAACGACCTTCCCACCACGGCCCCTGCAACCGCGTCGCCGGCGCTTGCGGCGGATGACGCTTTCGAGCGGCTCAATTTCATGGGCTGGCGAGGCGGCCTGGTGGCCGTTGCCGCCGGCCTTGCGCTGTCGTTCTT
>JAZJYY010000186.1:0-8828 GCA_040390145.1 Pseudomonadota bacterium | reverse complement strand
ACGCCGATATGGATTTCATGGTGGTCTACAACGCGCTGGCCCTCAATGACGGCAGGCCGCAGCACTTCTTCGACCACACCGCCTACGTCACCATTCTCTCGGTGAAATACTGGTTTCGGCTGCTGCACGGGATCGGCCTGCTCGACGCCTGGACGCTATCCGCCATTCCGCCGGCATCGGACGTCGCGGGCTTCGATGCCGCCATGACCAGCGCGGTCCGCGCCGGACGCCTGCTGGCGCTGCTGACCGCCACCGGCTGCGTGCTGATCTTCGCCGGCCTGGTCCGCCGCGTGGTGCGCGACTGGCGGATCGCGATGTTCGCCACCTTCGCCTTCGCTTTCTCCGGTGGCATCGCCGTGCATTCGCGTATTTTGCGCAGCGAGCTGCTGGCGGCCTGTCCTGTCATCTTCGCGCTGCTGATCCTGATCGCGGCCGGACGCCGTGGCCACCTCGCGCGTCCGCTGGCGATGGCGGCCGCAGCCGCCTTGTGCGTGCTCGGCCTCGAGAACAAGGTGCAGGTCATCCTGCTGATCGCCGCGCTGCCGATTCTGATCATTCCGTTCGGCAGCGCCGCCGGCGCCAGCGTGGCGTTCTGGCGCGCTTCGCCCTTACGCTGGCTGGCAACGTTGATCGCGGCAGCCGTGGCCGTAGCCGCAATCACTGCGGCGTGGCCGCTCATCGCCACCGGCCTTGACCCCGCTTTGCTGGGAGCCGCAAAATTCCGTCCCCTGCTGTTCGGCCGCTTCGGCATCTACCAGGCCGCGCTACTGGTCCTGGTCGGCGGCTGCATGGTGGCTTACGCCGCGATCTGGCGCGTCAACGCCGCCGAGACGCTGGCGTCGATGTTCGCCATGACCGCCGGCGCATCGGTCGCGCTGCTCGCGCTCCATTTCGAATACAACACCGGCAACATCATCGCCGTCGTCAATCCGCTGGAGAAAATGCTGGCGTTTGCCGATGCCGCTACCACCGACGCGGCAAGTGCGTCGGGACCGTTGGGAATCTTGTCGCTGCTCAATGGCATCGGAACGGTGCTGGCGCGCTACACCTTCGTGCTGCATCCCTCCCCGCGCCCGACCATGTTTCTGCCATGGCTGATCGTCCCCTGCATCATCTATGCGTGGTCGCGCGGCGAAAAGCTCGTCGCGATCCAGGCCTCGCTGCTGATGCTGGCGGCGATCGGAATTGACACGCTGACGGTGCGCCGCGGATTGAAAACCGAATATTTCGTGTTTACCGATCCCCTGATCATCCTCGCCTGCGCGATCCTGCTGGAATCCCTCAGCGACCTGCGCTTTCACAAATGGGCCTATCCGGTCGCCACCGTACTGTCCGTCCTGCATATCGCCGTCGGCCAGGCCGATCCGGTCAAATATTTCACCAAGGTCAGCGGTCCGGAATCGATCTGCGAATGGAGCCCGGATTACCTTCCGCGGCTGCCGCTGCCCTGGTGTCCGGTCCGCTCATAACGGGTTGTTGAAAGCGGCCGCGTGCGCGTTACGCTATCGTCGCGCGAGGCCGGACCTGAGAGGGGTGACCATGATCGACCGCAGGACAATCCTCACGGCAGCGCTCGCTGCGGTCGCTGCCCCGGCCGCGGCACGAAGCGCGCTGGCGCAAGCCGCGGTCAGCCGGATCACGGCCTATGCTTTTTCATTTCCCGCGCTCGCGGGCGGAGACATCCGGCTCGCCGATCATGCCGGCCGGCCGCTTCTGGTGGTCAATACCGCGTCGTTGTGCGGCTACACCCCGCAATATGCCGGATTGCAGGAGCTCTGGACCGAGTTTCACGGCCGGGGACTGATGATCCTGGGCGTGCCCTCCAACGACTTCGGCGGACAGGAGCCGGGCGGCGCGGTCGAGATCGCACACACCGCGCAGCAGCATGGGGCTACCTTTCCGATCACGGCAAAGTCCATTGTGAAGGGCCCGAATGCGCATCCATTCTACAAATGGGCCGCCGAGATCAGGCCCAGGGATGTTCCGCGGTGGAACTTCCATAAGTATCTGATCGGCCGCGACGGCTACATCGCGGAGGTCTTTCCCGAATCCGTCGCCCCGTCGGATACGCGCGTCAAAACTGCCATCGCCCGCGCGCTCGCAGACTCCTGACGAACCGAATCAGCCGATCCACCGACTAACCGAGGCTTTGGATAAGAGCCGTGGCCGTGGCGGCGCGGGCGCATTTAGGCTATTAAGATCAAGGCAGGAAGCGACTCCGGCAAGTCCCGGGGCACGGGATCAATTTGAGGGGAATCAGATGCGTATTGCGGCAGGTTTGATTTTTGCGGGCGCGGTGTCGCTGTGTGCAACGGGCGCAGCATGGTCGCAGGCCCCCGGCGCCAAGAGTGCGGCTGCACCGCCAGCACCCGCCGCGGCGCCGGCTCCTGCGCCAGCCCCGGCGCCTGCACCTGCGAAAGCCGCTTGCGCCAATCCCGACGCGCTCGGCGTCGGCCGTATCGTAGAAATCGACACCACCGGCGGTCCCGGCTTCGGCTTCGAGCATTTCAAGCAGCTCGATTTCCTGCGCGACAAGGAAGTGGTGCTGACGTTCGACGACGGTCCGTGGCCGGTCAATACGCCCTCGGTGCTGAAGACGCTGGCGGAGGAATGCACCAAGGCCATCTTCTTCCCGATCGGCAAGCACGCATCGTACTACCCTGAAATCCTCAAGCAGGTGCTCGCTGCCGGGCACACGGTCGGTTCGCACACCTGGTCGCACGCCAACCTCAACAACAAGAAACTGACCGAGCCCCAGCGCAAGGAAGAAATCGAAAAGGGTTTTAGCGCGGTGAAATGGGCGCTCGGCGGCTCGCCCTCCCCGTTCTTCCGCTTCCCGGCGCTGCAGCATCCGCCCGAGATGGTCACCTATCTCGGCGAGCGCAACATCGGGATTTTCTCCACCGACCTCGACTCCTTCGACTTCAAGGCGAGCAAGGCCCAGACCATCATCGACAACGTGATGCGCAAGGTCGACAAGATGGGCAAAGGCATCATCCTGATGCACGACTTCCAGAAGCACACCGGAGAGGCCCTGCCGGAGTTGCTGCGCAAGCTGAAGGCCGGCGGCTACAAGGTCGTGCACATGCGCGCCAAGGCGCCGGTGCAGACCATCGCCGAATTCGACGAAAGCGTCATCAAGGACATGAAGCTTCCGACCGTGAGCAGCCGCCCGCTGAACAGCGTGGTGCAGACAATCTCGGAATAACGCTGACAGCGCGAGATCCCGCGGATGTCGGAACTGCGCATCGACGGCTACGTCATTGTGTCCGCCGACGGCATGCTGGCGGACGCCCGCGGCGTGATGCCGGCCGAGCTGAAATTCGAGGGCGACAAGCGGTTCTTCACCGCCGCCCTCGATCAGGCCGACCTGATCGTGCATGGCCGCAATTCCTATGAGGATCAGCCGAACTCGCCCAGGCGCAAGCGGATCTTCGTGACCCGGTCGGTCGGCGCGCTCGCGCCCGATCCTTCCAACCCGAAGGCCACCTTGTGGAATCCGGCGGGAGCGTCGTTCGAGGCCGCCTGCGAACGCGCCGGCGTGCGCGCAGGCACCATCGCCGTGATCGGCGGTCCCGTCGTGTTCGAGATGTTCATGGACCGCTACGACACATTTTGGCTGTCGCTGGCTCCGCGGGTGACGCTGCCTGGCGGCCAGCCGTGTTTTCCCGGCGTGCCCGCACGCTCGCCGCAGCAGATTCTGGCCGATCATGGCCTGACCGCCGGCGCGGCGCAGATCCTCGACGCGGCTTACGACGTCAGCGTCACGCCGTGGCGGCGGGTTGGTCAGACATCGCCATAGGCCGGCTCCGGCGTCTGCGACGAGCGGCCGTAGCCGGCGATGATGAACAGCGCGCCGATGATCGACAGATTCTTCAGCGCCTCGGTCAGCATCTTGCCGTCCGAGGGCGACGGCTGATTCCAGAAGTCATGAAAATAGAAGGTCGAAGCGCCGACAAACAAGATCAGCAGAATGGAAAAGAACCGCGCGCCGAAATTGAGCGCGATCATCAATCCGGCGATCACCTCGAAAGCCCCGACCAAAATCGCGAGCATTTGCGGCATCGGCATCCCCGTGATGCCTTCGAGTTGCGTCACATACGGCGCGACCAGCGCGGGAAACGTCACCACAACCTTGGCAGCGATAGCGTCCGATGTGGCCTGGATGCCAAAAAGCTTGGCTGCTCCCGAATAGATAAAGAGCACGGAGAACAATATCCGCCCGAAAGTAACAAACGCTGGCATGCTTGGCCTCGTTGAATGCTGCAAATGCCGGAGTCGCTGGCGGAGCGATTATGGGCGCTCCGCCGTGGCTTTTCAAACGCTCAAATCAATTCCGCAACTCCGTCGACCGTAAACGGAGCCGGCATATCTTCGTCTGATCTATCCGAACAGGGTCGGTTGCTGGCGGCCGGCGCGCTCCTGGGCTTCGACCGCGGCGATCGCGGTCATGTTGAGAATGCCGCGCGCGGTCACCGAGGGGGTGAGAATGTGCGCAGGGCGCGAGGGGCCGATCAGGATCGGTCCCACCGGAAGCGCGTCGGCCAGCACCTTGATCATCTGATAGGCCACGTTGGCGGTATCGAGATTCGGCATGATCAGGATATTGGCGACGCCTTCCAGCTTGGAATGCGGCAGCACCAGCGCGCGCGCGGCTTCCGAAAGCGCGGTGTCGCCCTGCATCTCGCCGTCGGCCTCGATTTCGGGATGGTTCTGTTTCAGCAGCGCCGTGGCGCGACGCATCTTGCGCGAGGAGTCGGTGTCGTAGCTGCCGAAATCGGAATGCGAGACGAAGGCGACCTTGGGCTTGATGTTGAAGCGCTGGACATGGATCGCCGCCAGCGCCGCCACTTCAGCGAGTTCCTCGGCGGTCGGGTTCGGCCGCACCTGGGTGTCGGCGATGAAATAAGCGCCCTTGCTGGTGATCATCAGCGCCAGTGCCGCGAAGTCGCTGACCCCCGGCATGAAGCCGACGATCTCGCGGACATGACGCAGATGGCTCATGTAACGGCCTTCGACGCCGCAGATCATGGCGTCGGCCTCGCCGCGCATGACCGCGAGCGCGGCGATCACGGTTGCGTTGGTGCGCACCACGGTGCGCGCCGCATCGGGAGTCACGCCGTGCCGGCCGGCGGCATCGATATAGGACTGCACATAGGACCGGTAACGCGGATCGTCCTCGGGATTGACCAGGTCGAAGTCCTGACCGGCCTTGATGGACAGGCCAAAGCGCTTGATCCGCGCCTCGACCACCGACGGGCGTCCGACCAGGATCGGCCGCGCCAGCTTCTCCTCCAGCACGACCTGGGTCGCGCGCAAGACCCGTTCATCCTCGCCTTCGGCATAGATGACGCGGACCGGCTGGGTCTTGGCCTTGGCGAATACCGGTTTCATGACCAGGCCGGAGCGGAACGCAAAGCGCTCCAGCAGCGCCGTGTATTCATCGAAATTCTTGATCGACCGTGTCGCCACGCCCGACTCCATCGCCGCCTTCGCCACCGCCGGCGCAATGCGCAGGATCAGCCGCGGGTCGAACGGGCTCGGGATCAGCGAGCCGGGCCCGAACCCCTGGGTTTCGCCGCTGTCGAAACCGGGCGCCACCGCATCCGACGGCGGATCCCGCGCCAACTGTGCGATGGCGTCGACCGCGGCCTTCTTCATCTCCTCGTTGATCGCGGTGGCGCCGACGTCGAGCGCGCCGCGGAAGATGAAGGGAAAGCACAGGACGTTGTTGACCTGGTTGGGAAAGTCGGAGCGACCGGTGCAGATCATCGCGTCCGGGCGCGCCTTGCGGGCTTCCTCCGGCATGATTTCCGGGTTCGGATTGGCCAGCGCCATCACCAGCGGCTTGTCCGCCATCGCCTTGACCATGTCAGGCGTCAGCACGTTGGGCGCGGAAAGCCCCAGAAAAATGTCGGCGCCGCCGATCACGTCCGCCAGCACGCGCTTATCGGTCTTCTGCGCATAGACCGACTTCCAGCGGTCCATCAGCGTGTTGCGGCCTTCATGCACCACGCCGTCGATATCGACCACCCAGATATTCTTGCGTTGCGCGCCCATCGCGACCAGAAGATTGAGACAGGCGATCGCCGCGGCGCCGGCGCCCGACGTGACGATCTTGACGTCGGCGAGCTTCTTGCCGGTGAGCAACAGGGCGTTGGTGATCGCGGCGCCGACGATGATCGCGGTGCCGTGCTGGTCGTCGTGGAATACCGGGATCTTCATGCGCGCCTTGAGCTGCGCCTCGATCTCGAAGCATTCCGGCCCCTTGATATCCTCTAGATTGATGCCGCCGAAGGTCGGCTCGAGGGCTGCCACGGTCTCGACCACGCGCTCCACGGTATCGGCGGCGATCTCGATGTCGAACACGTCGATGCCGGCGAATTTCTTGAACAGAACCGCCTTGCCTTCCATGACAGGCTTCGACGCCAATGGGCCGATATTGCCGAGGCCGAGCACCGCGGTGCCGTTGGAGACGACGGCGACCAGATTGGCGCGGATGGTCAGGGATGCGGCTTCCGCCGGATCGGCCGCGATCGCCATGCAGGCCGCCGCGACGCCCGGCGAGTAGGCCAGTGCGAGGTCGCGCTGGTTGGCGAGCGGCTTGATCGCCTGGATCTCGAGCTTGCCCGGCCGCGGCAGCCGGTGATAGGCCAGCGCCGCTGCTTGCAGTTCTTCAGAATGGGACGACATTGGTACTCCCGCGTTTCCGACCCCGAATTATTGTTTCTTGAATAGGCCCAGAAGAGGTCAGTTTTCCGGCAGATTGAGCCGCATGTGAAGCACGTGCGGCCGCTTGGATGCAACATCTGGCGCAGCACCCGTCAACAGGCCCCGGCTGGTATATCGACGCAAAGCGTCAAAGCCGCTACCACTGATCCCTCCTATCCCGTCCTTCCACCGACAATATGGCAATTTGCCCCCTGCAATCAGCAATCGGAGCTGGCCGAATGGCAAAGATCTTGATGGGCCTGATCGCCGCGATCGTGATCGTGGCGGGAGGTTTCTTCGGCTTCGAGCGCTACATGCAGCATCGGGTCGCCGGCGAGGTCGAGGCCGGGTTTGCGCAGCTCCACGCCGCCGGCGGCAAGGCGAGCCATGGCAAGGTATCGTTCGACCTCAAGACGCGGACCGTCATGATCGCCGACATCGTCAGTGAAACGGCGGGCCCCTCTCCGGTCAACGTGAAGATCGCCAGCATCACCGCCTCGGGCACCCGTCAGCCGGATGCGACACGATTCGCCGCCGACACGATCGAAATCGCCGACGTCGAGGTCGGCATGACGATCGCCCAGCCGGACGGGCGCGTCACCTACAAGGCACCACGGGTCACCGTGAAGGATTATTCCGGTCCAGCCGGGTGGCAGCAGCAGCCCGCTTCGTCCGCCCTGGTCGATGTCTACCGATCCGTGATCGAGCAATTCGTGCGCACCAACGCGTCATCGGTGACGATCCCCACCATTGCCGGCACCATGAACTTCGGCGCAGCCGGTCCGGCGAGCGGCGAGTTCAGCTATTCGGGCGTTTCGCTGCGGGACACCAGGGACGGCACGATCGCCGCCATGACGGTTGACGCGTTTACTTTCGCGATTAACAGCCAGCAGGCCGGCCCGCCGCAGAAGCTGACAGGCGATCTCGCAAATTTCGCGGCATACGATTTCGATGCTTCAGCCGCCGCCGCCGCGCTCGACCCGCAGAAGGCCAGCGACGAACGGTCCTACCGCGTCTACCGCCAGATCTCGACCGGTCCCTATACCATCACCGCCAATCCCGACGTGCGGATGCGCATCGACGGATTTACGATCGACGATGTCGCGATGCGGCCGTCACGGCTGCAACTGCCGGCGCTGCTGGCGGCCATGCCGCCTCCGGGAGCCGCGCCAACCCCGGCACAAATACGCGAACTCACCGACAAGGCCGCCAAGCTCTATGAAGGCATGCGCGTCGGAAACATCGAGATGCGTGGCTTCTCGATGGAGACGCCGCAAGGTCCGGTCAAACTCGCGGCGATACGGTTCAACCTGGAGAACGGCAAGATCGGCGAGTTCGCGTTCGAAGGCCTCGACGCGCGGGCGCCAAACGGGCCTGTGAAGGTCGGCCGCTTCGCCCTGAAATCCCTCGACATCGCCAACCTGCTGCGAATGTCGGCGCAGTTCTCCAGTCCGGGGCAAACGCCTTCGCCCGACCAGGTGCTTGGCATGCTGGCGCTGCTCGACGGCATCGAGGTCAAGGGTTTCGTCGCACCCCACAAGAAGACCGGCAAACCGATCATCATCGACAACCTCGACCTGAACTGGGGACAGTTTGTCGGACCGATCCCGACCCGGCTGCGCCTGATCGCCAAGGTGGCGGGGCCGGTCGACGCGACCGACCCCACGCAAGTGCCGTTCGCCAACGCCGGCATGGACAGGCTGGCGTTCGACCTCGATCTCGGCGCAGCCTGGAGCGAGCAGCCACGCGCATTCGTGCTGGAACCCGTCACGATCGAACTCGGCAGCCTGCTGAAGGCGACGGCGCGCGTGTCGCTCGCCAACGTTCCGCGGGGCGTATTCTCGTTCAATCCGGTGCAGGCGACCTCGATGGCGGCGCAGATCGATGCCGGGACGCTGGAGCTCGCATTGCGCGACCTCGGCGGCGTCGATCTGGCGGTCGCGCAATTTGCCCGCGCGCAAGGCATCGGTCGCGATGCCGCCCGGCGTAATGTTGTCGACAGCATCAGGACCAATGCCGAGCAAACAGCGGGCGCAAATCCCGATGTCACGGCCATCTCGCAGGCGCTGATCCGCTTTATCGAGAACCCTGGGCAAACGCTGATCGTCAAGCTGACG
>JAZJYY010000185.1:0-1918 GCA_040390145.1 Pseudomonadota bacterium | reverse complement strand
TGGCGCTGGTGCTGGCGTTGCCGATCCTGGCGTTTCTGGGCGCGATGGCCGCGCTGTATGGCGGCGGCCTGGTGGCATATCTCTATGGCGGCGTCGATCCCGAGGCGTTCCTGCTGCGGCTGCGCGATGCGATCTCGATCGATCATTTCATCGTCGGCATCATCAAGGCGCCTGTCATGGCTGCGGTGATCGGCATCGTAGCCTGCGTCGAGGGGCTTGCGGTGCAGGGCAGCGCTGAATCGCTCGGACAACACACCACGTCGTCCGTGGTGAAGGGAATTTTCTTCGTCATCGTCATGGATGGCGTATTCGCCATCTTCTTCGCATCGATCGGAATGTGACCATGGCGGGCGAAATCTCCGACGCCATCATCCGGGTCCGCGACATCACCGTGCAGTTCGGCAAGACCCGGATTCTCGACGGGCTCAATCTCGACGTGAAGCGGGGCGAGATACTGGGCTTCGTCGGCCCCTCGGGCGCCGGCAAATCGGTGCTGACGCGCACCATCATCGGCCTCGTGCCCAAGGTCGCCGGCCGCATCGAGGTGTTCGGCGTCGATCTCGACAACGCCTCTACCGCCGAGCGGCGCGGGGTCGAGCGGCGCTGGGGCGTGCTGTTCCAGCAGGGCGCGCTGTTCTCCTCGCTCACCGTGCGGCAGAACATCCAGTTTCCGGTGCGCGAATATCTCAACCTCTCGCAGCGGCTGCTCGACGAGGTCATGGTGGCCAAGCTCGGCATGGTGGGCCTGAAGCCCGAAGTCGCGGACAGGTTTCCGTCGGAACTTTCCGGCGGCATGATCAAGCGCGTGGCGCTGGCGCGGGCGCTCGCGCTGGACCCCGAACTGGTTTTCCTGGACGAACCGACCTCGGGCCTCGATCCGATCGGCGCCGGCGACTTCGACGAGCTCGTCCGCACCCTGCAGCGTACTTTGGGGCTGACCGTTTTCATGGTAACCCATGACCTCGACAGCCTTTATACGGCTTGCGACCGTATCGCCGTTTTAGGGAACGGTAAGATCATTGCTGCAGGATCGATCGCCGACATGAAGGCGTCGAAGCATCCCTGGCTAAATCAATATTTCAACGGCAAACGCGCCCGCGCCGTTGTGGTGTAGGAGTATTTGATGGAAACGCGGGCGAACTACGTCCTGATCGGAGCCTTCACCCTGGCGGTGATCGCGGCCGCGCTCGGTTTCGTGCTCTGGTTCCAGAGCCTGCACACCACCAAGGCGCGCAGCCCCCTCCGGGTGATTTTCGAGGGGCCGGCGACCGGCCTGCGCAATGGCGGCAGCGTCAATTTCAACGGTATCCGGATAGGCGAGGTCGTCCGCGTGAAGCTGGACAATCCGCGTCGCGTCGTCGCACTGGCGATGATCGAGAACAACGCCCCGGTCCGCAAAGACACCCTGGTCGGGCTCGAATTCCAGGGCCTGACCGGCGTGGCGGCGATCTCGCTCAAGGGCGGCGATGAGGCCGCCCCCCCGGTGCCGCTCGACGAGGACGGCGTTCCGGTGCTGACCGCCGATCCGGCCGCATTGCAGGACGTCACCGAGTCGATCCGCGCCACGCTGCAGAACGTCAACCGCATCGTCGCCGACAATCAGGAATCGGTAAAAAACTCGCTGCGGAACCTGGAGACCTTCACGGGCGCCCTGGCGCGCAACTCCGAGAAAATCGACAACGTCATGCTCAAGGTCGACGGCGTCATGCTCAAGGCCGACAATCTCATGCTGGGCCTCAACACCATCGCGGGCGGCGCCTCCGGCGGCGAGTTGAACCTGATGGTGAAGTCGATCCGCGAACTGGCCGACGATATGGACAAGCGCGCGGGTGCCCTGATGGCCGATGGCCGCCGCACGCTCGCCGACATCAGCCGCGCCGTGAACAATTTCGACCGCAACCCGAGCCGGGTGATCTTC
>JAZJYY010000184.1:0-10558 GCA_040390145.1 Pseudomonadota bacterium | reverse complement strand
GGATTGACCGGCAGCTTGCCGTCCTTCTGGGTCCAGCCTTCCTTGATGGCGCGGGCGCCCTGCCCGCGCGGCGTCAGGCCCATCGCTTCATATTCGATCAGTTCGGCGACGGTGAAGCAGTCGTGGGTTTCGACGAACGAGAGATCGTTGAGCGTCACGCCGGCCGATTGCAGCGCGCGCTGCCAGGCCACGGTGCAGCCTTCAAATTGCAAAATATCGCGCTTCGACATCGGCAGGAAATCCTGCGCATGCGCGGTGGCGCGGATGTTGACCGCCTTGCCCATGGTCTTGGCGGTCTCGGAGTCAGTCAGCACCAGCGCGGCGGCGCCGTCCGACACCAGCGAGCAGTCGGTGCGCTTCAAGGGGCCGGCGACGAACGGATTCTTCTCGCTCTCGGAGCGGCAGAAATCAAAACCAAAATCCTTGCGCATCTGAGCGTAGGGATTGGAAACGCCGTTCTTGTGGTTCTTGGCGGCGATCATCGCCAGCGCATCGGACTGGTCGCCGTATTTCTGGAAATAGGCCTGCGCGATCTTGCCGAACACGCCGGCGAAGCCGCCGGGGGTGTCGCCGTCCTCGGGCAGATACGACGCGCGCAGCAGGTTGCGGCCGATTTCGGCCGGCGGCGTCCGCGTCATCTGTTCGACGCCGACCACCAGCACGATTTTCGCGGCACCCGCGGCGATCGCCCGGATGCCCTGATGCACTGCGGCCGATCCGGTGGCGCAGGCATTTTCGACCCGCGTCGCCGGCTTGAAGCGCAGCGCCGGGTCGGCCTGCAGCACCAAAGAGGCGGTAAAATCCTGCGGCGAGAAGCCGGCATTGAAATGCCCGAGCACGATTTCGTCGACATCTCCTGCGGAAATGCCGGCGTCGGCCAGGGCATCGACGGCGACCTTCACCACGAGGCTTTCGACGGTTTCGGTATCGAACTTGCCGAATGGCGTGTGCGCCCATCCGACGATGCTGGCTGTCATGGTGGTTCTCCCTGTCTCGTTCGGGATGGTATGTAACCCATCTTCAGGCCGGTTTCAGCGATTTCATCGTCCGTTCGCACATGGCGGTTATGCCCGTCCAGTTGCCCGAGCGGATCTCGGCCGCCGGGCACAACCAGGAACCGCCGACCGCGACCACGTTCGGTTCCGCCAGCCAGGTGGCGGCATTGGCCTCACCGATGCCGCCGGTCGGGCAAAACCGCATGTCGGGAAACGGCCCCGCCAGGGCGCGCAGCGCCTTGATACCGCCGGCCTGCTCGGCCGGAAAGAACTTTACGGGTCCAAAACCATGCGCCAGCGCCTGCATCAGTTCGGATGCCGTCGCGATACCTGGAGCGAACGGCAAATCGCTCGCGGCTGCCGCCCGGAGCAGTTCCGGGGTGGCGCCGGGGCTGATGCCGAATTGCGCCCCGATATCCTCCGCGCGCGCCAGATCGTCGGCGTTCAGGATGGTGCCGATGCCGACCACGGCCTCCGGCACATCCGCCATGATCGCCTTCGCGGCCGGAAGCGCCACCAGCGTGCGCAGGGTGACTTCCAGCACCCGCACCCCGCCCGCGACCAGCGCCCGCGCCAGCGGCACCGCGTCCGCCAGCCGCTCGATGGTCAGGACCGGGATGACGCAGCCGGATTTCAGCAGCGCGGTGAGTTTTTCCTGTTTTGGTGTCATGCTGAGGCCTTCCGAGAAGATCCCGGCCCGGGCAAACTGTTTGCCGGCATGGCCGAACGCGGGATGATGGCACCGGGATAGCACACCACGACGCCGCCAAGGCGGTGCCCCGCACGCGCGGCATCGACAGGTTCCGCGCCTGCGAGCCGCGCGGCGATGTAGGCCGCCGCGAAACTGTCCCCGGCCGCGGTGGTATCGACGACAGGCCGTGTGATGGGCTCCGGCCTCACCTCCTTTGAGGCTGCCTCAAACCGCACGATGCTGCCGGGGCTGACAAGTTTCAGCACCACTTCGCTGCAGAGAATGCGCGTCATCAGCTGTTCGTCGCTTTCGTCGGAGTAAAGCGGCAGCAGATCCTCCGGCGAAGCCAGCACGATGTCGGATACCGCAAAGGCCTCGGCAAAGACGGCGCGCGCGACGTCGGGATCGGGCCAGCCACGGGCCCGGTAGTTGGTGTCGAATATGATGCGGGCGCCATGCGTTCGGGCGCTGCCGAGTGCGCCGATCAGCTTCGTCCGCCCCTGAGGGCTGTAGATCGACAGCGTGATGGCCGAGAGATAGATGACGTCATAGCTCGCCAACGATTCAAGAATGTCGTCGGTCTCGGGCAAATCCATCAGGCTGCGCGCGGCGGCACTCTCGCGCCAGTGAAAGAACCGGCGATCGCCATCGGCGTCGGTCTGGATCATGTAGATGCCGGGCAATTTGCCTTTCAGCCGTGCAACCCGGCTTGTGCCGACACCCTCCGTGGCCCAACCCCGCACCATCTCGTCGCTCATGGGGTCGTCACCAAGGGCGGTGATGTAGTCGACGCCGACGCCGAGCCGGGCCAGATAGACCGCCGTGTTGAGGGTATCGCCGCCATAGCCGCGCGAAAACAGGCCGCCATCAGCCTGCTTCAGCTCGATCATGCATTCGCCGATGCAGGCTACTTTGGTCATGAATGTTGTGCCACGCCGCCTGCCACAACAAAACTGTCGTCGCCCGGTCAAGCCGGGCGATGACGGCGGAGTTTGTTTCATCCATCGGGGTCGGCCCCGAGGCTACTGCGCTCCTCGCAATGACGCTGATCGGCCTACGCGACGAACTTGCCGCCGAGTTCGTCCTCGATGTGAATCCTGATGATATCATCGAAGGTCTGTTCGGCGGTGGTGAAGCCCAACTCCCGCGCACGCCTGGCATCGAAATTGCGCGGCCAGCCGGCGACGATGCCCATGATGAACGGATCGGGCTCGCGCTTGATCCGCGCTGCCACCTTGTCGCCCGCCACCCGCTTCAGCGCCGCGATCTGCTCGCCGACGGTGGCCGACAGGCCGGGCATGGTGAGGTTCCGGCGCGGGCCGGCGGTAGCGCTGTCCATGGTTGCGGCGTGCAGCAGGAAGCCGACGGTCGAGCGCGGCGAGGCATGCCAGTGACGGACGTCCTCGGACACCGGCAGCACCGCTTCCTTGCCGGCCAGCGGTTCCCGCAGGATGTTGGAGAAAAACCCCGAGGCCGCCTTGTTGGGCAGGCCGGGACGGATGCAGACGGTCGGGAGGCGAATGCCGATGCCGTCCATGAAACCGCGCCGCGAATAATCCGCCAGCAGCAGTTCACCGATCGCCTTCTGGGTGCCGTAGCTGAGCAGCGGGGTGTGGAAGAACTCGTCGCCGATGGCATCCGGAAACGGCGCGCCGAATACGGCGATCGACGAAGTGAAGACGATGCGGGGCTTGTAGCCATCGCCGGTGAGCCGGATCGCATCGAACAGCATCCGCGTGCCGTCGAGGTTGATGCTGTAACCCTTGTCGAAATCGAGTTCGGCCTCGCCGGAGACGATCGCCGCGAGGTGGAAGATCACGTCGGGCCGGTGCGCCACCAGCGGCGCCGCCGTGGCGGGATCGGCAAAGTCAGAGGTGACGATGCTGATCGGTATCGATGCATTGGCGGGCTTGGTCGCCGGCACCACGTCATGCAGCGTCATCCGCGTGATCTCGCGGTCGCCGAGGCGGCCGTCGCGCAGCAGCCGCTCGGTCAATTTGCGGCCGACCATGCCGGCGGCGCCCAATACCAGAATGTGCAAGACCCGACTCCTTGTTGTTTTTTGCTTGGTTGTTATCGCTTGCTTACCTCATCCTGAGGAGCGTCGCAAAGCAACGCGTCTCGAAGGATGGCCACAAGCTGCCATCCTTGGAGACGCGCGCCAAGGGCACGCTCCCCGGGGACGAGGCCCGGCGGGCCTGCCGGCTCACTCCTTGACGGCGCCGGTCATCGCCGAGACGTAGTGCTCGACAAAGAACGCATAGAGGATCACCAGCGGCAGCGACCCCGCCAGCGCGCCCGCCATCAGCGAACCCCAGCGATAGACGTCGCCGTCGACGAACTCGTTGACGATCGCGACCGGCACCGTCTTGTTCGATGTCGATTGCAGGAAGGTCAGCGCATAGATGAACTCGTTCCAGCACAGCGTGAAGCAGAAGATGAAGGCCGAGATCAGGCCGGGGATCGCCAGCGGCAGCACGATCTTGGTCAGGATCTGCCAGCGGCTGGCGCCGTCGATCAGCGCGCATTCCTCCAGCTCGTAGGGGATGGTCTTGAAATACCCCATCAGCAGCCAGGTCGAGAACGGGATCAGGATGGTCGGATAGGTCAGGATCAGCGCGAACGGCGAGTCGAACAGGCCGTACTGGAACACCACGGTGGCGAGCGGAATGAACAGGATCGAGGGCGGCACCAGATAGGACAGGAAGATCAGCCCGCCGACCCATTGCGCGCCCTTGTAACGCAACCGCACGATCGCATACGCCGCGAGCACGGAGGCGATGATCGACAGGATGGTGGCGCAGACCGCGACATACATCGTGTTCCAAAGCCACCACGGATAATAGCTTTCGAACAGCAGCTTGTGGATGTGCTTGAAGGTCGGGTTCCAGGTCCAGAACGGATTGAACTTGTCGAGATCGAGCAGTTGCTCGTCCGGTTTGATCGCGGTCAGGCCCATCCAGTAGAACGGAAACAGCAGTACGACGACGATGATGAACAGCGGCAGATAGAGCGTCACGAGGCGGCGCGGCACCGATTGCAGGTAGCTCATGCCCTCGCTGTGATCGTCCCGCGCCACCGTGCGCGCCGGTGTCGCCAGAATGGTCTTGAGGTCGACCCGCGGATTGGGGAGGTCAGTCATTGTTCTCACCCTGCTGCCACTTGCGGCGCTGCAATCCGAACCAGGAAACCATGATGGCGGCGAGCAGGAACGGGATCATCGCACTTGAGATCGCCGCCCCCTCGCCGAGTTGTCCGGCAATGATGGCGCGCTGATACGACAGCGTCGCCATCAGGTGGGTGGCATTGACCGGCCCGCCGCGCGTCATCGCCCAGATCAGCTGGAAGTCGGTGAAGGTGAACAGCACCGAGAACGTCATCACCACGGCGATGATCGGCGTCAGCAGCGGATAGGTGATGAAGCGGAACATCTCCCACTTCGAGGCGCCGTCGAGCGTGGCCGCCTCGTACAGCGACGGCTGCACCGTCTGCAGGCCGGCCAGCAGCGTGATCGCCACGAAGGGAACGCCGCGCCAGATATTGGCGAAGATCACGCAGATCCGCGCCCAGGTCACGTCGCCGAGAAAATTGATGTTCTCCGTGATCAATCCCATCTGCTTCAGCGACCAGGAGATGATCGAGAATTGCGAATCGAAGATCCACCAGAATGCCAGCGCGGAGAGCACGGTCGGCACGATGAAGGGGATCAGCACCAGCGCGCGCAGCATCGCCTTGAACGGCATGTTCTCGTTCAGCAGCAGCGCCAGATAGAGCCCGATGGCGAATTTGATGGCGCTGGCGACGAAGGTGTAAAGCAGCGTGTTGAACACCGAGAGCCAGAAGATGGTGTCGCCCGCCAGCCACTCGTAGTTCTCGATCCCGATGAATTCGCCGGGCCGCCCGATCTTGGCGTCGGTGAACGAGATCCAGATGCCGAGGCCGAGCGGATAGGCCAGGAAGAAGACCAGGAACGCCATCGCCGGCATCATGAACCAGAAGCCGAGCCAGTTGCGGTTGGTCCGCACCTGATCCCACGTCGTGGCCTCGCGGATCGGCTTCCGGGCAGTCCGGGTCTGAAGGGCTACGTCAGCCATTGGCGAAATCCCGCAAGTTCGTTCGGCGTGTCGCCGTCTTCCATAGGATAAGGGAAGGACGAGCCGCCATCGCTGGCGGCTCGCTTCGTCGCCGCGTCAGCGGTAGATGCGCTTCAACTGCCGTTCGGTCACCGCGATGGTGCCCTTGGCATCTTCGCGCCCCGTGCAGTAGTTGGCGAACATGTCGACGATCAGGAAGTCGGCGATCGCGGTCGCCGCCTTCTCGCCCGGCGTGCCGATGCCGGAAGCGGGCAATGCGCGCTTGCTGGCCTGGCTGAACACCTGGTTCTTCGGATCGGCGGTCCACACCGGCGAGTTGTCGTAGGCGTTCAGCGTGTGCGTCAGGTATCCGCGCGCGCCGGACAGCCACTTGTCGAAGTTTTCCTTCTCCAGCATGAAGGCGATGAAGGCTTTCGAGGCGTTCGGGTATTTGGTGAAGTTGAACGCCAGGATAGGAACCGCGAGCTGCAGTTCGGTCGGCTTGCCGACCGGGCCGACCGGCCACAACGCGTGGTAGGTGTCCTCGGCGAGTTCCTTCTTGCTGGCATCGTCCTTGGCGGCCACATAGACCGAGATGCCGTTGGCGGTGCAATGCAGTTCGCCGGCGAGGAACGCCTTGTTGTTGGACGAGTCGTTCCAGGACGCGACGCCGGGAATGAAGGTGTCGGTCAACGCCTTGGCGTATTCGAGCGCCTTGACGGTCTCCGGCGAGTTGATGATGACCTTGTTGTCCTTGTCGACGGTATAGGCGCCGTGACCCCACAGGATCCAGTGCAGCCAGGCATTGGCGTCGCCCGTGGCGTGGCCGAGCGGGAAGCCGGCCGGCGTGTTGTTCTTCTTCAGCGCCTTGCACATTTCGAGGAAACCCGGGAAATCCTTCGGGAATTCCTTGAAGCCGGCCTTCTCCATCGACGACTTGCGGTAGGTCATGTAGCCGCCGATGGTGGCGACGGGAATGCCGAGCCAATCGTTGCCCTGCTTGCAGGTCTTTTCCGCGGCTTCGGTCCAGCCGCCGTACTTCTTGCCGAGATAATCGGCGACGTCGTTCATCTTCAGCGCTTTGGTCGGGAACAGCTGCGGCAGCGTGTGCAGGCCCCAGGCCAGATCGAGACCCGAGCCGGTGTTGGCGGCGATCGACGCCTTCGGCTGCACGTCCTCGAACGACTCGCTGAACACGTTCATCTGGGTGCCGGTGGCGGTCTGGAAGGCAGCGACCATGGCGTTGAAGGCGTCGTCCTCGGCCGGCACGAAGCGCTTCCAGCGCATCACGGTGAGCTTGGCGCCCTTCTCGGCTTTCCACGGTGCGGCCTGTGCCCAGGCCTTGGCGAAATCAAGCAGAGCCGGCCCGGTCAATGCGCCGGCAGCCGCAAGCGCGGTGCCGCCCTGAAGCAGAGAACGGCGGGTAAAGTCATGCATAGTCGATCCTCCCTTTTGGATTTGATTATGTTTTTTTAGTTCAGTCGCTTCCCGGTGGCCTCGTCGAACAGATGAACGAGCGCCGGGTCGGGTTTCAGCCGGATCTTGTCGCCCGGATTGAATTGATGCCGTTCGCGGAACACGGCGACGACCTGCTCGCCGCCGAGCTTGGCGAACACCTGGGTTTCCGAGCCGGTCGGCTCGACCACCACGATCTCGGCCTCCACGCCGTCGTCGGCGATGGTGAAATGCTCCGGACGCACGCCATACACCGCGGGCCTGCCTTCAGAATTGGCGGGCGCGGATCCCAGCGGCAGCATGACGCCGTTCGGCCCCTCGAACGCGGCGGAGCCGTTCGACTTCACCTTGCCCTTGAGGAAGTTCATCGCCGGCGAACCGATGAAGCCCGCCACGAACTGGTTGTCCGGCTTGTCGTAGAGTTCGAGCGGCGTGCCCATCTGCTCGACGACGCCGTCATGCATCACCACGATCTTGTCGGCCATGGTCATGGCTTCGATCTGGTCGTGGGTGACATAGACCGTCGTGGTCTTCAGCCGCTGATGCAGTTCCTTGATCTCGGTGCGCATCGCCACGCGCAGCTTGGCGTCGAGATTGGACAAGGGCTCGTCGAACAGGAACACCTGCGGGTCGCGCACGATGGCGCGCCCCATCGCCACGCGCTGCCGCTGGCCGCCGGACAATTGCCGCGGATAGCGTTCGAGCAGCGGCGTCAGCGCCAAAATCTCCGCGGCGCGCCGGACGCCGGTGTTGATTTCGTCCTGGCTGGCGCCGCGCAGTTTTAAGGAAAATCCCATATTGTCGGCGACCGTCATATGCGGATAGAGCGCATAATTCTGGAACACCATCGCGATGTCGCGCTCTTTGGGCTGCACATTGTTGACGACCTTGTCGCCGATCGAAATCGTGCCGGAGGTGATGTTCTCGAGTCCGGCGAGCATCCGCAGCAAGGTCGACTTGCCGCAGCCGGAGGGACCGACCAGCACCACGAAGGCGCCGTCCTCGATCGGAATCGACACGCCGTGCAGCACTTCAAAGCCACCAAACGACTTGCGCACGTCACGAATCTGCACCGACGACATCTAATTCCCTCCATGTATTTCGGCACCGTACGGCGAACGCCGTCGCTGCTCTGTTTCTCACTCCGCTTCGCGAAGTTGAGCTTGATTTTGCATTGTCCGCAATCCGACAAGCATTAGCAATCCGTTGGTAGCGCTGTCAATCTTTGTTCAACTGCCTGTTTTGTTGTGATATGGACGCAGCATGGAACGAAAACGAGCGAAGTCTGGCGAAATCCGGCTCACGGAAGTCGCCAAATTGGCGGGGGTCAGCCCCATCACCGCGTCGCGGTTTTTTCGAAATCCGGAAGCGCTGTCGCCGAGCAAACGCGAACGGGTGGCGAGCGCGGCGAAGGAACTGGGCTATGTGCCGAACCTCGCGGCGCGCGCGCTGGCCTCGCAACGCACCGAGGTGATCGGCGTCCTGATTCCCTCCCTCACCAACAACGTGTTCTCCGACGTGCTGCGCGGCATCTACGATGCCTCGGAGGGCAGCCGCTACAGCATCCAGCTCGCCAATACGCGCTACTCGATCCTGCAGGAGGAGCAGTTGCTGCGCCTGTTCCAGGCCCAGAAGCCGGCCGGATTGATCGTGACCGGCATCGACCAGACCGCGGAATCGCGCGCCGTGCTGGAGGCGATGAATTGCCCGATGGTCCAGATCATGGAAATCGGCCCCGACCCGGTCGACATGATGGTCGGGTTTTCGCATCAGGACGCCGAATTTGCAGCGGTTTCCCACCTTGTGACGCAGGGCTTCCAGCGCATCGGGTTTGTGGGCGCGCAGATGGATCCGCGGATGCAGCGGCGGTTCGGGGGCTACCGCGATGCGATGAAGTCGGCCTCGCTGTTCGATCCACGCCTGATCATGACGACGCCGGTGCCCACTTCCATCACGCTGGGCGGAACGCTGTTCGCCGACCTGTTGTCGAAGGCGCCCGACATCGACGCGGTCTCCTGCGGCAATGACGACCTCGCGCTCGGCGTGCTGTTCGAATGCCAGCGCCGGCAGTTGTCGGTGCCCGAAGACATGGCGATCGTCGGCTTCAACGACATGGAGTTCATGGCTTCCGCCGTCCCGCCTTTGTCCAGCGTGCGCACCAACCGCTATGAAATGGGCCACAGCGCCGTCTCCATGGTGTTGGCGGCGATCGAAGGTACTCGCCCACCGGAACCGGTGGTCGATCTCGGTTTCCAGCTCATGATCCGGGAAAGCTCGTCGCCGCGGCGCACCTGATCGCCCGATGGCCGCGATCAAATCATCGTAGCAAAAAATGGTAGCGCTACCTTTTGCGCGGGGCTAATACTAAGTTGGTAGACGAGCGAACCGGGACCAGCCCGGGTTTGCAGAACACGCATTTCGCGCGCTAGGCTCACGCGACAAGAAATGCCAAGAAATCGCAAGCAACAGAATGCGGGGAAACAACAATGAACAAGCCGCTCACCGGAGTCACCAGGCGCAAACTTCGCTCCAGCGAATGGTTCAACAACCCGCATAATCCGGGGATGACGGCGCTCTATCTCGAGCGCTACCTCAATTACGGCCTGACCCGGCACGAGCTGCAGTCCGGCAAGCCGATCATCGGCATCGCGCAGACCGGCAACGATCTGTCGCCGTGCAACCGCCATCACCTCGAACTGGCGCACCGGGTCCGCGAGGGCATCCGCGCCGCCGGCGGCATCGCGATGGAATTTCCGGTGCATCCGATCCAGGAAACCGGCAAGCGCCCGACCGCGGCGCTGGACCGCAACCTCGCCTATCTCGGGCTGGTCGAACTCTTGTTCGGCTACCCGCTCGACGGCGTGGTGCTGACCACCGGCTGCGACAAGACCACCCCCGCCTGCCTGATGGCGGCGGCTACCGTCAACATGCCGGCGATCGTGCTGTCGGGCGGCCCGATGCTGAACGGCTGGCACAAGGGACTGCGCACCGGATCCGGCACCGTGGTGTGGAAGGCCCGCGAGGAACTGGCCGCCGGCGATATCGACTACGAAGAGTTCATGAACATCGTGGCGTCGTCGGCGCCGTCGGTCGGCCATTGCAACACCATGGGCACCGCCTCGACGATGAATTCGCTGGCGGAAGCGCTGGGCATGTCGCTGCCGGGCTGTGCCGCGATCCCCGCTCCCTACCGCGAACGCGGCCAGATCGCCTACGAGACCGGCATACGCATCGTCGGCATGGTCTGGGAGGATTTGAAGCCGTCCGACATCCTGACCCGGAAAGCGTTCGAAAACTGCATCGTGGTCAATTCGGCGATCCGCGGTTCGACCAATGCGCCGATC
>JAZJYY010000183.1:0-7592 GCA_040390145.1 Pseudomonadota bacterium | reverse complement strand
CACTGGATGCAGGCATCCAGATTGACGCTCATCGCGGGATGGCTGGTATCGCCCTGCCAGCGTTCCGCCGCCGGAAAACGGCTTTCGGTGACGTCGATCTTTTCGGCCCAGTGCCAGAATTTCGAATCGGGATCGTGCGAGGTGGCGCGCGCCGGCTGGTCGGCGACCAGCAATTCCATCACCATCTTCTGCGCCGCGACCGCACGCGCGCTTTCCGATTTCACCTTCATGCCGACGCTGGGCGTGCGCTTGCACGATGCCGCCAGCACCCGCTCGCCCTCGATCTCGACCATGCAGGCGCGGCAATTGCCGTCCGGCCGATAGTCCGGCTCGGGCGAATAGCACAGATGCGGAATCTCGCGGCCCTGCCGCTTTGCCACCTGCCAGATGGTCTCGCCGTTGATGGCCTCGACCTGCTGGCCGTCGAGTTCGAACTGGATCCTGGTCATTCCGCGGCTTCCTTCGGAAGGAACTCGTCAGGGAAATATTTAATCACCGTCGTCAGCGGATTCGAGGCCGCCTGGCCCAACCCGCAGATCGAGGCATCGCGCATCGCCTGGCTCAATTCGTCGAGCAATTCCCGGTTCCAGACCGGCTTTTGCATCAGCAGCGCCGCCTTCTGGGTGCCGACCCGGCACGGCGTGCACTGGCCGCAGCTCTCGTCCTCGAAGAAGCGCATCAGATTGAGCGCGGCGCCCTTCACGCTGTCGTGCTCGGACAGGATGATGACCGCGGCGGAGCCGATGAAGCAGCCGTATTTTTCCAGCGTGCCGAAATCGAGCGGGATGTCGTCCATCGAAGCCGGCAGGATGCCACCGGACGCGCCACCCGGCAGATAGGCGTGGAATTGATGTCCGTCGGCCATGCCGCCGCAGTATTCGTCGATCAACTCGCGCACCGTCAGGCCGGCGGGCGCCAGCTTGACGCCGGGATCCTTGACGCGGCCGGACACCGAGTAGCTGCGCAGTCCATGGCGACCGTTGCGGCCCTGCGAACTCCACCAGTCCGCGCCCCTCTCGACGATGTCGCGCACCCAGAACAAGGTTTCGATGTTGTTGATCAGCGTGGGTAGCCCGAACAGCCCGACCTGGAACGGGTAGGGTGGCTTGTGGCGCGGCATGCCGCGATTGCCTTCGATGCTCTCGAGCAGCGCGGATTCCTCGCCGCAGATATAGGCGCCGGCGCCGCGGCGGATGTGCAGGGTCGGACCGCCCTCCGGCAGCTTGGCAAGCTCCATTGGCAGCACCTTGAGCGCGGCCGGGTATTCGTCGCGGATATAGATGTAGACGTCGGTGGCATCGACGATGTGGGCGCCGATCAGCATGCCTTCCAGGAAACGGTGCAAGTCGCGCAGCAGGTAGAAG
This sequence comes from Pseudomonadota bacterium, assembly GCA_040390145.1. Classification (GTDB taxonomy): domain Bacteria; phylum Pseudomonadota; class Alphaproteobacteria; order Rhizobiales; family Xanthobacteraceae; genus Bradyrhizobium. Next base: position 6,228 of record JAZJYY010000183.1, on the reverse strand, counting down.
CGATCCTTGAAAGTGCCGGGTTCGCCCTCGTCACCATTGACGACCATCACCCGCGGTCCGGGCTCGCCGAGCACCGCGCGCCATTTTCGGCCTGTGGGGAATCCAGCGCCGCCGAGCCCGCGCAGGCTGGAATTGTCGAGCGGCTTGAGGATATCTTCCTTGCTGACGCGGCCGGCGCGCAGATCGTTCAAGAGCTTGTAGCCGCCCCCCTTCACATAGTCTGCGTAATCGACATAGGACGGAATCACCGGCTTGGTCTCGCCACGCGCGGCCGTCTCGAGCACTTCCGAAGCGGTCGCTTTCGTGACGAAGTGATGGCCGACCTCCGTAGCCGGGGCGACATCACACAGCCCGACACAGGGCGCGCGCACCACGCGAATGCCCGGGCCTGCTGTCGTCTGCAACTCCAGCAGCAGTTTTTCCGCGCCCAGCATGGCGCAGGTCAGGGAATCGCAGACCCTGACGGTCAGCGGCGCGATGTCGGGCTCGCCCTCCTTCACCACGTCGAAATGCGCGTAGAAGGTCGCGGTCTCGAACACCTCGGCGAAGGCCAGTTTCATCTCGTCGGCGAGCGCTGCGAGATGAGCGGCGGAAATCTGGTGATACTTGTCCTGGATGAGATGCAGATGCTCGATCAGCAGGTCGCGCCGCCGCGGCCGGTCACCGAGCAACAGCGCAATCTGTTCGGCAGCCAGGGGATCGATCTGGCGGCCCTTCGGCGTCGACTTGGCCCGCTTGCGACCCTGGCCGGGATGTTCAAACGAGCGGACGGTCTGGTCGGCATGGCTCATTGAAGCATCTCATTCCCGGATCGTTTGTTGGACCAACTCTAATCACTGGCATACCAAATGCCAACAGAAAATTGGGATTTAAGATCAGCACGTTGCTTCGTCACCACGGGGGAATGTCCGCCGTGCCGTGCAGAAGTACGGTGCAAGGCGATGAGAGCCACAGTCTTGGCAAAGATCAATAAAGCCATCCCATCGGGCGATAGGGAAATCGTATCGATCAGGGATTCAACGAGGCCGTCAGCCGGCGAGCGTCGGCGCGACGGCGCGCGCGGTGTGCACGAGGGCCGCGACCATCGGCGTCATCGGGTCTCGCAGCGGCACCACCAGTCCGACCCGGTAGGTGACGAGCGGATCGACGATCGGGATCGCCCGCACCGTATCCGACAGGCCCAGCGTATCGGCGAGCTTGGCCGGCATCACGCTGGCCCAGCGTCCGGTTTTCACATGGGTGTAGAGCACGATGACCGAATTCGAGGTCAGGCTGGGCTTGGCCTCGGTTCCCGCTGCCAGCAGCGCACGGTCGATGATGCGGCGGTTCTGCATGTCGGGCGTCAGCAGGCAGAGCGGCACCTCGCCGACCTCCTTCCAGGTCACCTGATCGCGATCGCCGAACTGGCCGTCGCGCGCCGTGATCAGGCGATAGCTCTCGTCGTAGAGCGGCACGGAGCGCACCTTGCCGAGCGGCTCGTTGTCGAGATAGGTCAGGCCGGCATCGACTTCGAGATTCTCCAGCAGTCCCAGCACTTCGATCGAGGTGCAGGACACGATGCGGAAGCGCACATTGGGGTGGCGGGCTCGGAACGGCGTGGTCAGCGATGCCACCATGCCGAGCACCGTCGGGATCGCCGCGATGCGGATTTCGCCGGACAGCCCGGCCTTGAGCGAATTGATTTCCTCGCGCATGCCGCGCACGTCGCCGACGATGCGCCGCGCCCAGTCCAGCGTGCGCTCGCCCTCCGGCGTGAAGCCGACGAAGCGGGAGCCGCGCTGTACCAGCATCACCCCCAGGATTTCCTCGAGCTGCTTCAGGCTGGTCGACATCGTCGGCTGGGTGACGCCGCAGGCCTCCGCGGCGCGGCCGAAATGCCGTTCTTTTGCCAGCGCCAGCAGGAGTTCGAGTTTGTCGATCAAGCCATGCGTCCTGTTCAATCCGGCCGCCGCCAAGGGTCGGGCCGCGCGTTGGTCCAGTTTTGCCAGCTTAACCGCGGCAATGCCAGCGAGGCCTCCGTCGTCCGGTCCGCATCAGAAGATCCTGGCCGCGCTTTGCAATGTCTTCCAGACACCCCATCCCAGGGGGATCCCGACCAGGGCCCAGAACAACGCGGCCTGAACGTCGAGGCCGCCTTTGCCGATGCCGAACGAACCGGACGGAGCCGCGGCCGCGCCGTGCGTTCCCGCCGCCTGCAGCTTCGCGACGGCCTCGGCGCTCATGTGCCATTTGGGATCGACCGGCCTGACCATGGCGTTGCAGATCAGGCCGACCACCAGCATGGCGCACAGGATGTACATGGTGGTGTTGTAGAGCTGATCGCGTGGCACGCCCGCCGCGAGCTGCGCTTCGCGGATATAGTTCACCACGACAGGACCGATGATTCCGGCGGTCGACCACGCCGTCAGGATCCGGCCATGAATGGCGCCGACGAACTGGGTGCCGAACATGTCGGCGAGATAGGCCGGCACCGTGGCGAAGCCGCCGCCATACATCGACACGATGATGCAGAAGGCGCCGACGAACAGCAGGATCGAGCCCATATTGGCGAAACTCGGCGCCAGCGCATAGAGCGCGATGCCGAGCACGAAGAGCGCGTAATAGGTGTTGCGGCGGCCGATATAGTCCGACAGCGACGCCCAGAAGAACCGGCCGCCGATGTTGAACAGGGACAACAGGCCGGTGAAGCCGGCGGCGATCACCGCGATGGCGGCCTGTTGCTCGGTCGAGAGCGCATTGAACGTGACGCCGGGCCGGTCGATCAGCGCGCCCGCGAAAATCTCCTGCAGCATCGGCGATGCCATGCCGATCACGCCGATGCCGGCCGACACGTTCATGCAGAGCACGATCCAGATCATCCAGAACGCCCTGGTCTTGTGCGCGTCGTTGAGGTGGACGTTGTGCTGCGAGATCATGGCGCCGGCCTTGCTGGACGGGGTCCAGCCGTCGGGACGCCAGCCGGCCGGTGGAATGCGGTAACCGAACGCGCCGACCATCATGAAACAGAAATAGACCGCGGCCAAGGCGACGAAGGTTTGCCAGACGCCGACCGAGGCCGGTGTCTCGAAATAGTTCATCAGGAGATCGGCGAGCGGCGCGCCGATCATGGCGCCGCCGCCGAAACCCATGATCGCCATACCGGTCGCCATGCCCCGGCGATCGGGAAACCATTTTACCAGCGTCGACACCGGGGAGATGTAGCCGATACCGAGGCCGATGCCGCCGATCACGCCGCAGCCGAGCCACAACAGCCACAGCTGATGCACATAGATGCCGAAAGCGCCGATCAGGAGGCCGCCGACCCAGCACAGGGCGGCAACGAAACCGGCCTTGCGCGGGCCGGAGCGCTCGAGCCAGCCGCCCCAGATCGCGGCGGAAACGCCGAGCAGCACGAAGAACAGCGTGTACATCCAGCCCATGCTGGCGACCCGCCAGTCGCAGGTGGTGGTGAACAGCTCCTGCAGCAGCGACATGTCCGGGCAGGTCTTCGGTGCGCCGACACCGAGGGCGCGCGACAGCGGCAGCCAGAATACGCTGAAGCCGTAGGCCATGCCGATGCACAGGTGAATGCAGAGCGCCGCCGGCGGCACCAGCCAGCGATTGAACCCCGCCGTCGCAATCGTCCGCTCGCGGTCGAGAAGACCGGCAAGGGTGCCATTCACCCAGCCGTTGCGGTAGATTGCAGCCATCTGTTCTCTCGATCGTATGGGACCCTGCACCATCTGGCCCAGTTGAAGAGAGAAGGGATTGATGGAGATCAGAAACCCGCCGGCCCGGTTCAGATCGTCGCGCCGCTCGCCTTTTCGATCAGGAACACGATGCGCTGGTCGGTGCGCTCGGTGATCTCGACCTTGTCGCCGGTTTCCCGGATCAGGTTGGGAATGTCGATCACCGATAGCGGATCGGTGCAGTGAACTTCCAGCAGGTCGCCCGGCTTCACTGATTTCAGCGCCTTGCGCGTCTTCAGCGCCGGCAACGGACATTTCAGGCCGGTCAGATCGAGGGTTGTCTGTGTCATGCCGCGAACATGGCGAAGCGGGATGGCATCGTCAACGGACCTCTCGTTTACCCTCCCCTCCAGGGGAGGGTAAGTTCACATCAGACTCGCATAGCTCAGAAAACCGACCATCTGTCCCGGCTCGACCTGCGTGATCTCCTCGCCCAGTTCGACCAGCCCGTCGGTATCGACCAGCGATGACAGCAAACCCGCGCCCTCGCGCGGAAATTTGGTCGCCTCCAGCACGCCGCCGTCGCCCTTGCGCAGGTTCACCCGGACATATTCGCGGCGGCCGGTTTTCTTCCTGTAGGCGAAGGCGGCGCGGACCGGCATCGGCAGCAAGGGCTGCTGGGTGGCACCCATCAGCGCCAGTACGGTCGGCCGCACCACATGCACGAAGGTGACAAAACTCGCGACCGGATTGCCCGGCAGTCCGATCAGCGGCGTGCCGCCGATGATGCCCATGGCGACGGGGCGGCCGGGCTTGATCGCCATTCGCCACAGCACCAGCGTCCCGGTGCTTTCGACGCTGGCCTTGACGTGATCCTCTTCGCCGGTGGAGACGCCGCCGGTGGTGAGGATCAGATCATGGGCGCCTGCGACCTTCTTGAGGCCCTCCGCCATCGCGGCGCGATCGTCCCTGATAATGCCGAGATCGCTGACATCGCAGCCGAGCCGCGCCAGCATGGCGCCGAGCATGAAACGGTTGGAATCGAACAGTTGCGAGGCCCCGCGCGGGCTGCCGGGCGAGACCAGTTCGTTGCCGGTCGAGAACACCGCGACGCGCAGGCGCCTGCGGACGTCGAGATGGGTCATGCCGAAGGCGGCGGCGAGCGCAATATCCTGCGGCCGCAGCCGGTGACCCTTCTGGAGCGCGACAAAGCCCGAAGCGATGTCTTCGCCGGCGGGGCGCACATTGGCGCCCGGCTTCAGGCCCGCCGGAAGGATGACCCGGCCGGAATCATCGATGCGGACATCCTCCTGCATGAACACGGTGTCGGCGCCCTCGGGCATCGGCGCGCCGGTAAAAATCCGCACGGCGTGGCCGGGCTGGATCGCCGCATCGGCCGCGGCGCCGGCCTGGATGCGGCCGGCGACCGTGAACGCCTGCGCTTCGCCTTGCGGAAGATCGCCGCCGCGCACCGCATAGCCATCGACGGCGGAATTGGTGAACGGCGGCAGCGGCAGCGGCGCCCTGACATCGCGGGCGAGCACGCGGCCGTCCGCTTCGCCGAGCGCAATCGCGTTGACCTCATGCACCGCGGCGACCCGCGCGGCGATGATGGCAACGGCTTCGTCGACCGACATCATCGGCCCGCCAAAGGCAAAGCAATCGTCGGTCAGTTGCGCCATCGTGCTTCCTGGCTTTCGATCACGCTTGCGGCCAGCACGTCCTCGACCGCAATCGCGAACTTCCGCATCATAGCCGCGATCGCCGCGATGTCATCGATATGAACCGTCGGCAGCATGGTTTCCACCTCCGTGTCGGTGGCGATGCCGGCAATAGCAGGGTCGTCGGGGAAAAGCATGGGCTTGCCATTGGCCAGCCGATGTACCTCGATCTTGCGATGCGGCTCGGACTTGAAGCCTTCGACCACGACGAGATCGACCCGCGACAGCTTTGCCAGCAGTTCCGGCAGCCGCGGCTCGGGGGCGCCCCGCAGTTCATGCATCAGGGCCCATCGTTTGCCGGAGGATACCAGCACCTCGGCGGCGCCGGCCTCGCGGTGGCGCCAGGAATCCTTGCCGGGAACATCGACGTCGAAGGCATGATGGGCGTGCTTGATCACGGAAACGCGCAGGCCCTCACCGATCAAATGCGGGATCACCCGCGTCAGCAAGGTGGTCTTGCCGGCGCCGCTCCATCCGGCAAGGCCAATCACTTTCATCGTATTCTCCGCTGCGCGCTGGAACCCGCACCACTCTCTCGCCGTCATTGCGAGGAGCTCTTGCGACGAAGCAATCCATTCTTTCTTTGCTTTGCAAGGTGGATTGCTTCGCTGCGCTCGCAATGACGTGGTTAGACCCGATTTCGCTTCTGATGTCAGATGCTTTATATCGGCCAATCCCGAATGTCATGCTAGCCTGCAACCCATGATGAAGATCGACAAGGCCCCCGTCCCCCTGATCCTGCCCAATCCCGGCGATCCCAGGCTGACCGAACGCGTCGCCGGAACCGACCAGACCGGGGCCAGCGTCGAGATCAACGTGCCGGTGGAACGGCCGCTGAC
>JAZJYY010000182.1:5956-22827 GCA_040390145.1 Pseudomonadota bacterium | reverse complement strand
CCTCGATGGCGGCGAGCGACATCTGGTTTTCGAACTCGTCGTCGTCCATGTCGCCTTCGGAGGAAGACTCCGAGGTGCTTTCGCCTTCAGGGGCGGCGGCGGGTGCTGCGCGGAACGGGGTCGGCGCCGGCGGGGCGGCGGGCGGCGCGATATGCGCCGGTGCGGCGGCGGCGATCGCCGCACCATTGTTGGCGCCGGCCGGGACCGGCTGGCCGTCGGGGCCGACCGGGGCCGCCAGCAGCGGGTTCATGTTGTTCTTGGCGTCGGGACCGGCGTAGGTCGCTTCCAGATCGATGATGTCGCGAAGGAAGATCTTTCCCTCGTTGAGTTCGTCGCGCCAGATGATGATGGCCTGGAAGGTCAGCGGGCTTTCGCAGAGGCCCGCGATCATCGCCTCGCGGCCGGCCTCGATGCGCTTGGCGATCGCGATTTCGCCCTCGCGCGACAACAGCTCGACCGTGCCCATCTCGCGCAGATACATGCGGACGGGATCGTCGGTGCGCTCGCCGGGCTCGGATTTCTTGACCTCGGTGACGGCCTTCTGCGTGACCTCGACCAGTTCGTTGTCGGTCTCGTCCTCGGCCTCTTCCTGCTTCTCCTCGTCGGAGTCGGAATCCTCGGCCTCGGAGACATTGATGCCCATGTCCGAGAGCATCGACATGATGTCCTCGATCTGCTCCGGCGCCGTGGTGTCGGAGGGCAGCACTTCATTGAGCTGATCGAAGGTCACGAAGCCGCGCTTCTTGGCCTGCTTGATCATCTTCTTGACGGCGGCATCGGACAAATCGAGCAACGGCGACGGCGCGTCCGGGGAATCCTTCTCGGGGGCGTCCGCTGCCTTGTCGTCTTTTTCCTTGTCTTTTGTCTGCAGCGTCTTTGCCTTGGTGGCCATTCAGTGCTCTCCAAACGCGCTCATGCCGGGGCGTTGCCGCTTCCCGAATTGAATTGGTGTCGCTTCTGCCTGACGACGTTTCGTCGAAACGTCATCACGCTCTCATGTTTTTCCGGATCATGCTCTGACGCGGAAAGGGCGGCGCACACACCTCGCCACCCTTCAAATAATCTCTCGCCGGGTTTGAGCTTCTAGCCCGCAGGCAATTAAGCTTCGATTAACCCTGTCGATCCTGTTTTTGCAGCCAAACCATGGGTTTGGCGAGTCTTTTCGCGGTTCCGGCGGCTGCCGTCCGCAGCATTTTTTCATCAGACGCTGCGCTGGGACCGGCCGGATAACTCCCCAAAACCCTCGATCAGGGCCTCGGTGCCGTCCACTTCCTCAAGCCGGGCCTTGATATCGCGCAGCCATGCCAGATTGGCTTCACTGGCCTCGTCGCCAAGGGCCTGCTCGGCATCCTTCAATTCTCTAAGTAAGGAGTGCCATTGGCGATGCAAGGAGACCAGCTGGTGCCAGGTGGAAAGAACGTCCTCGCGGGCGGCGCCGACCTGGACGCCCCACACCGCCTGGGTCGTGATCGCCCGCTCAACCCTTTGAAGAACCTCGGAAAATCCTCTCGCGGCGAGGTCGGCGCGCATTTTCTCGGCGGCCTCTTCCGGTTCCGGGCTCTGGTGATGGTCGCTGGCGAAGGCGGCTATGACGGCGGCGCGCAGCTTGTTGGCCTCCGGATGGGCCATTTCCAGCGCCGCCACCTCCTCGAGGTGGTCGTGCAGCAGCCAGGGGTGGTTGATCAGGGACTGCAGAATCAAGGCCTCGCGGCGGGAAATCGCGCTGCGCTGGCCGCGCATGATCGGGCTCAGCGCCAGCTGCGGGCTCGCCGCCTGGTAGGGCCCGCGGTTGATGGTCTGGCTGCCGGCCGAGGCCTGGAACCGGCTGCGCGGATCGATTCGGCCCGCCGCCCCCGGCGTGAAGGTGGCGCGGGGCGCAAAGCCGCGGCCTGATTCGCGGCCGAAACCGCCCGCCCCGCGGCCGGCGAAATTGCCCCGGCCAAAGCCGCCGCGGCCGCCTTCCGGCGCAAAGGTGCGCTGCAGCCGCTCCGCCAGATCCTGGCGATAATAGCGCCGCACCACCTCGTCGCGGATGCCGTTGGTCAGTTCCTTGATCCGCGCTTCCAGGGCGGCGCGCCGCTCGGGCGTAGCGAAGGTGCCGCTCTCGATCTCGCGCGACCAGATCACGTCGGCAAGCCCGCGCGCCGCGCCAATCACTTCCTCGATCGCGCCGCGTCCGCCGGAGCGGGCGAGATCGTCGGGGTCCTGTCCTTCCGGCAGCAGCGCGAAGCGCAGGCTTTTTCCGGGCGCCAGCAGCGGCAGCGCCAGCTCGGCGGCGCGCCATGCCGCTTTCTGCCCGGCCTTGTCGCCGTCGAAACACAGGATCGGCTCGTCGGTCATCTTCCACAGCAGCATCAGCTGGTTTTCGGTGAGGGCGGTGCCGAGCGGCGCGACGCTGGCGGGGAATCCCGCCCCGACCATGGCGATAACGTCGACATAGCCTTCCACCACCACCAATGCAGCGCCGTTATGGGTGGCGAGGCGGGCGGCGGCGAGGTTGTAGAGATTGTCGCCCTTGTGAAACAGCGGGGTTTCCGGCGAATTCATGTATTTCGCCGGAACGTCCTTCTCCAGCGCGCGGCCGCCGAAGGCGATGACGCGTCCGCGCAGATCGGTGATCGGAAACATTACGCGGTCGCGAAAACGGTCCCACGGCACCGGGATGTCGTCGCCCGATACCAGCAAGCCGGCTTCGACCATGTCCTCGACCGGGATGCCGTGGCCGCCCAGAAATTCCTTCAGCGCAAAGCGCTCGCTGGGCGCATAGCCGATGCGGAACTGGAGCTGCACCGCCGGCGAAATCGCGCGGTCGGCGAGATAGCCACGCGCCTTGGCGCCATTGCGCGAGGCCAACGTCTCGGCGAAGAATTTTGCCGCGAGCTCCATCACATCATAGAGCGTCTTGCGGCGCTGCTCGTGCCGCGCCGCATCGGGCGTCACGGCCGGCAGCGCCATGCCCGCCATTTGCGCCAGCCGCTCGACGGCTTCGGTAAAGCCGACGCCCTCGGTCTCCATCAGGAAGGAGATGATGTCGCCGTGCTTGCCGGAGGAGAAGTCGTGGTAAAATCCCTTCTGGTCGTTGACCGTGAAGGACGGCGATTTCTCCTGCTGGAACGGCGACAGCCCCTTCCACTCCCTTCCCGCCCGCTTCAACTTCACGCGCCGGCCGACGACTTCCGAAACCGGAAGCCGGGCGCGCAGATCGTCGAGAAACTGGGGCGTGAAGCGCATGGGGTGATTTTCGATGAGTCGCAAGCCTGAAGCCAGCCGAACAGGGATATAGGGTGGCGGGCGTAAAATACGAGAATTGTTGGGCTTCTCGCCGCTATTCACAGGGTCATTCTTTACCCTCCCCTGGAGGGGGAGGGTCGGCTCGCATCGCAAGATGCGAGACGGGGTGGGGTGATCTCTCAACGCGGACACCGCTGAAGACGAGACTGTCACCCCACCCCGCCGCGCACCGGACGATGCTTCGCATCGCCGGGTCGCGTCGACCCTCCCCCTCCAGGGGAGGGTAAGAAAGAGACCGCCGCACGGTCCGGACTTGATCCGCGCCCGGTTCCACGCTTCGATAGCGCCATGTTCACGACTTTCAGGGGCGGCCAGAGCGGGGCGTGGCGGGTTACGGCGTTTTCGGCCGTGAAGGGCCAGCCGCTGCCGGCGATGCCCTCGCTGTCGGTGGTGCATTCCGAGGCCATCGCGCTGCCGCTGCTGCCGTCATCGACCGCGTGGCGGCTGGCCGGGGTGGCCAGCCATGTCCGCTATGTCGAGCGGGGCGAGAAGACGCAACTCGCTGCCGTGCAGGCCGGGCTCGGCCGGATCGAGGCCAGCTGTGCGGCGCTGATCCCGATCCGGAAATCGGCCGCCTGGTGGGAGCTGACTCAGGAAGAGCGCCGCCGCATTTTCGAGGACCAGTCGCACCACATCGCCGGCTCGCTGAAATACCTGCCCATGGTCGCGCGGCAGCTCTATCATTGCCGCGATCTCGGCGAGCCGTTCGACTTTCTCACCTGGTTCGAATACGCGCCGGAACATGCCGGCCTGTTCGAGGACCTGGTCGGCATGCTGCGCGGCACCGAGGAATGGAGTTTTGTGGAGCGCGAGATCGATATCCGCGTCGCAAGGCTCGATCTCGCGGGCTGAGCGCCGCGCGGCTACTTCTCCAGAAACCGGCCCGAGGCGATCCGCGGCAGGCCGGCCACCGGCCAGTTGTAGATGTAGGTCCAGGCCTCCTTGACACCTTCATCCGCGAGCGTCACCGGCAGCATCTGCCTGATGTATTCGGTCGGCTCGGCAAAACCCTCGCCGCAGGCCTCGTACATGTCGAACTCGCGCAGCAACCCTTCGGGCTGGCGCAGCCGGTACAGTTCGCCGAACACGCGTTCGGCGGGATCGTCCGACAGCACCAATCCGGGATAATGTCTTATCAGATAGAGCCGGCCGAGGCAGCGCGCCTCGCCGATGAAATCGGCAGATCGCGACAACAGCTGCGCCATCGGATGGTCGAAGCCGCGCATCAGGGTGCCGTAGACGAAGAGGCGATCGGAGGTCATGCAGGTTCTATGTCATTGCAAGCGCAGCGAAGCAATCCATCGAGCAGCGTACTGGATGGTGGATTGCTTCGTCGCAAGCGCTCCTCGCAATGACGTACAGGGAGCGGTGCACCTACGCCGTCACCACCTCGTCGCTGATGACGACGAACTTGATCAGATCCATCCGGCCAAAGCTGGTGGTCAGCGCCACGTCGGCGGCGTCGCGGCCGGTGCCCATCAGGATGCGGCCGATTCTCGGATGGTTGTGGCGGGCGTCGAACGTGTACCACTGGCCGGACAAATAGACCTGAAACCAGCCGGAAAAATCCATCGGCGCCGGATCGGGCGGGATGCCGATGTCGCCCATATAGCCGGTGCAGTAGCGCGCCGGGATGTTCATGCAGCGGCAGAACGTCAGCGCCAGATGCGCGAAGTCGCGGCAGACGCCGGCGCCCTGCTCGTAGACGTCGTGCGCCGATTTCATGTAATGCGCGTGCTGATAGCCGAAGGTGACGTGGTTGTGGACGAATTCGGTGATCGCCGCCACGCGCGCCCAGCCCGGCGGGGTGTTGCCGAACAGCGACCAGGCGATATCGGTCAGCTTGTCGGTCTCGCAATAGCGGCTCGGCATCAGATAGAGCAGAAGGTCGTCCGGCAAAAGCTCGATCGGGACCTGCTGCGCCGTCGGCATCACCACGTCATGCAATCCGGAATCGCGCACCAGCGCCTGCCCACGCAGGGTGACGCCGCCGGCAGGCGCCACCAGGCGGCCGCAGACATTGCCAAAGGCGTCACGGTAGAACCCGATCGGCACGTTGGGTTCGGCGATGATGCTCTCGGTGCCGACGATGTCCTGAAAGCGCGAGGGGTGAATGCTGAGCATGATCACCATCGGGGTCGGCTGCACCGCCGCGTAGGCAATCTCGAATCCCACCTTTATTTGCATGATCAGACCTTCTCGTCCTCACTGACCGACACGACGTTGATGCTGACCTCCATGCCGACGAACGCGTCGGCGGAGCCGAGATAGGTGCCGTGCAGCGGAATCGCCTGGCGCGGATCGCGCGCCACCGCGACGCGGACCAGGTCGCGGGTGCCGACGATGCCGTTGGTCGGATCGAACTCGATCCAGCCGGCGCTCGGCAGGTACACCTGCACCCAGGCGTGGGTGTTGCCGCCGCCGACATAGCCGTGGGCGCGGTCACCGGGGATGAAGATGTAGCCCGACACGAAACGGGCGGCGATGCCGAGCCGGCGCAACGCCTCGATCATGAACAGCGCATAGTCGCGGCAGGTGCCGGACCTCGTCTGCAGCGTGTCGAGCGGATGCTGGGTGCCGTGCTCGTGTCGCTTGCGGTAGGTGAACTGCGCGCGGATGCCGTGGGTCATGCCGGCGAGAATCTTGAATGTCGGCGTCGGCCCCTCGCCATCGAGAAAATTCCGCGCCCAGGCCGATAGTTCACCATCGGGATCGCCGTATTGCGGCCTGATGAATTCGACGAGGTCGGTAAACTCCTCGTCGCCATATCGGAACGGATAGAAATACGCCATATCGTCCGGCGTCAGCGCGAATTCCTCGGCAGGACTGTACTCGACCGTCACGGTGGAGGTGAAGGTCAGGCGCTCCGAACGCTCGTCGAAGGTTGCGATCGCGACGCTGTTGCCGAACACATCGTGGATCCAGCGCAGCGACATCGGGGCCGGCCCGATCTCGAGGCTGCTCTTGAGCACGCGCAGATCATGGCCGTCGCGCGGCCGCAGCATGATGCGGTGTTCGCCGAAAGCCACCGGATGGGCATAGCGATATTCGGTCTTGTGATGGATCGTCAGGAGCGGCATCGTCGAAGCAATCATCGTGATTTTTCGCAATCTAATCTATAGAGATTGCTGCTCATTTCTAACTCGGTGTGCTGCTTCGATAGGCAACAGGCAAGACATGACTCTGGATAACGCGGGCGATACATCCCTACCCCTCGACAAAGACGAAGTTCCGCCGGTTCTCGAACAAAATCCGGAAGGACGCTCGCCGTTCCTGCTGACCGCGGATCACTACGGCCGCCTGATCCCCCGCGCGCTCGGCGACCTCGGGTTACCCAGCGGCGAACTCACCCGCCACATCGCCTGGGATATCGGCATCGCCGGCGTCGCCGAGGCACTGTCGAACCAGATCGGCGCGCATTTGATCGCGCAGCGCTATTCGCGCCTGGTGATCGACTGCAACCGGCCGCATGAGGCGGCAAGCTCGATTCCGCTGATGTCGGAGGCGACCGCCATCCCCGGCAACGAAAACCTTTCCCACGCCGCCGCCGAGGCGCGACGCCGCGAGATCTTCCAGCCCTACCACCGCCGCATTACCGAGGTGATCGACGCCCGGCTGCGCCTTGGCCAGCCGACCGTGCTGGTGGCGCTGCACAGCTTCACGCCTGTTTATGCCGGCATCGCGCGCCCCTGGCATATCGGCACGCTGTACCACCGCGACACACGGTTGCCGCCGCTGTTGCTGAAGCTGCTGCGCGAAGAATCCGATCTCGTGGTCGGCGACAACGAACCCTATGCGGTCAGCGACGAGACCGACTACGGCATCCCCGTACATGGCGAAGCGCGCGGCCTGATGAACACCGGAATTGAAATCCGCCAGGATCTGATCGCGGACCCCGCCGGGCAAAAGCAATGGGCCGACCGGCTGGCGCGCATCTTTGGCGAGATCGAAACCATGATGCGAACGCAGAAGCTGTTCTTCTTACCCTCCCCTAGAGGGTAAGTAGGAATCGGCGGCGACAATATTAACCCGACGTCGCCATCAGATATGCGGCCGTCCACAATCCCAGCGCCATCACCCACAGCAGCGAGCCGAACGGCGCGCGCGGATTGAGCGTGGCCTCCGACGGATCGACCGGATTGACCCGGACCTCGACGCCGGCGCCGTCCTGAAAATCCATCCCGAACAGCCGCAGCACCCATCGCGACGTCGTCTTTGAATTGCTGGAGAAGCTGCCGTGCACGGCGGTATAGGCGATGTCCTTGAAGCGGTAGCTGTAGGACACCTTGCGCTCGTACATGATGGAGCCACGCCGGCCGCTGTCGCTAGGGGCCGCGCGGTATTGATCCAGGCCGGACAGTTTTATCACGCCCGGTACCACCGGCCAGGTTTTTGCCAGCGCCGACTGACGATGCAGCACCAGAGCAAATAGCGCTGCGACCAGGCCGAAGCCGGCCAGCGCCACCGCCGGCACCGCCATCTGCGGATTGGCCGCGCGCGTGCTGACCAGTTCCACGATGCGGGTGAGCCCGATCGACGCGCCGAACAGGCCGACGACGGCGACAACAGTGGCGATCCCGAGGCAGCCCCACAGGCCCTGCGGCAGGTCGCGCTCCAGCACCGCCTCGCGCGGATGCCGCGAATTGTAGTAGACGATCACGGCGGTGCCGACCGGATACTTCGCGATGGTTTCGGCGACCTGGAAATCGCCGCGGTCTTCGCCGATGCTGACGCGGTTGTTGCGGAGTTTTTGGCCGCTGACGGAGTATTCGTAGACGATATTCGCAAAATTGCGCTGCTCGAGCTTGCGGCCGCCTTCGCGCTCGCTGTCGATCACCTTGACGTCACGCAGTTCGGAGTTCGAGACCACCACCCTGCCCGGCGTCGACGGCCACTCCCGCGCCGCGCGCACCTGCAACGTCTTGTAGACGGCGGCGATGAGAATGAGCCCAAGCGGCGCCAGCAGCATCGCGTAGACGAACCACGGCAAGTCAGGCACGAGATGTTTCCTTGGGGGAAGCGCGGGCGACGAACACCGCCCGTCCCTTGGACGGATCGAGATGCCGATCGGTTCAATGACGGAACGGCGGAGCTACCGCGCCCGGGTCAGCGCCAGCCAGATGCCGCCGCCGACCATGAAGCCGCCGGAGATGCGCGACACCAGCCTCGTCCGTTGCGCCGAGAAGAACCGCCGCGCGCGGCCGGCCAGCACCGCGTAGATCGAATCGGTGACCGCTCCCGTCACCATAAAGGTGATGCCGAGCAGCGCCACTTGCGAGAAGTGGTCCCTGTTCATGTCGACGAACTGCGGAATGAATGCGCCGAAGAACACCAGCACCTTGGGATTGCTGAGCAGCACCACGAAACCCTGCAGGAAGAACCCGCCGCGCGGCGGCGGTGGCGGCGCATCGGCATCGACGCCTTCGACGGGGCTGCGGATCAGCTTGATGCCGAGCCAGACCAGATAGGCCGCGCCGGCAAACCGCACCCAGTCGAACCAGTAGCCCATCGTCGCCATCAGCGAGGTCAACCCGACCGCGACGATGCCGATCACGATCGCAAGGCCGGCCTGCACGCCGGCGATATTGATCAGCGCCGCACGGGTGCCGTAGCGCAGTCCATTGGCCAGCACCAACGTGACGACGGGCCCCGGAATCAGCGCCAGCCCGATGCAGGCGGCGACAAAGGCAAGATAGACTTGAAGGGACATGGGGGCTCGCGGTGTGAATCGAGACGATGGATTTGATTATGCACGAACGGGCGCGCTAGAGAAGCTGCCCTCTTCCCTCTCCCCTTGTGGGAGCCGAGACGAGCGAAGCTCGCTCTCGGGTGGCCGCGATGCGCAGCATCGCGGGCGGGTGAGGGGTTGGTCCAACAAGCATATCGCTTGCGGATAGAACCCCTCATCCGGCGCGCTCCGCGCGCCACAAGGGGAGAAGGGAAAGAAGATCACGCTCGCTTGACATGCAACCTTTTAGTTGCCTATTATCGCCACCATGGATGAGGTCTTCAAAGCGCTCGCCGACGCTTCGCGGCGGTCGTTGCTGGACCGGCTTCACGCCAGGAACGGGCAGACGCTGGGTGATCTGTGCGACGGCCTCGCCATGACGCGGCAGGCGGTGACAAAACATCTCGGGATTCTCGAGGCGGCCAACCTCGTCAGCACGATCCGGCATGGCCGCGAGAAGCTGCATTACCTCAATCCGGTGCCGATCCATCAGATCGGCGAACGGTGGATCAAGAAATTCGAGCGCGGCAGGCTCGCCGCGCTCAGCGAGTTGAAACGGCAATTGGAGAAGCGTGATGAGTAAACCGGAATTCGTCTACGTCACCTACATTGAAACCACGCCGGAAAAATTGTGGGAGGCGCTGACATCGAGCGAATTTTCAAGGCGCTACTGGTGGAATACGTCCGTGGTCTCGGACTGGAGCGTCGGCTCGCCTTTTGCGCTGGTGATGGACGGGACCACCACCGACGTCGGCGAGGTCCTCGAATTCGACCCGCCGCGGCGGCTGTCCTACACGTTCCGTCACATCCTGAGCGAGGCGGCGAAGAAGGAGCGGCCGACCAGGGTCGTCTTCAATCTCGAACCGGCCGGCAAGCTTGTGAAGCTGACCCTCACCCATGAAGACTTCGACGAAGGCAGCGTGATCCTTGACGGCATCTCGAAGGGATGGCCTGCCATCCTTTCCAGCCTCAAGAGCCTGCTCGAAACCGGCACGGCGCTGGCGATTCCGCCCTCCTGCCTTGGCATCGAGGGCGTATCATGAAGGTCGAGCATTTCAAGCCCGCGATCGTCTACACGATTTACATCGCCTCGACGGCGGAGAAGGTCTGGCAGGCTCTGACGACGGCGGAATTCAGCCGCGCGTATTTCTCCGGCCTGGCGGTGGAGACCGAGTTGAAAGTCGGCGGCGCGTTCGTGGTCCGCCTGCCGGATGGCGCCGTCCACATCAGCGGCGAAGTGATCGAATGCGATCCGCCGCGCAGGCTCACCGTCACCTGGAACGTGAACTGGCCCGGCCTGGTGGAGAAGCTCGGGATCACGCTGGTGACATATGAAATCGAGCCGGCCGGCGACGGCGCAATCCAGCTCACCCTGACGCAAGCGCACGAACGGCCGATCGACGACGACATCCTGTCGGGCGGACGAACCGGCTGGCCGGCGATCCTGTCGGGCCTGAAGAGCCTGCTGGAGACGGGCGAGGCCCTGGTCATCAAAATGGAGCCGCCGCAGCGGATGCTGGCGGCGCTGAAGAAGACGGGGATCGCGACGCCGTAGCGGCACCATCTCCTTGGTTGTTGAGCGGCAGGAAAACCCCGTAGTTTTCCGGTGACGCATTGCCCCATATCTGCTCTTATGAATTAATTTATTGCACGTGCCGCACATTATGCGAACGCACGAAAATACTGATTTGAGTACGAAATGACGGACCGATGAGCCTGCGCACCCGGCTGCTGATATTGGTGATCGTGGCCATGCTGGTGCCGGCTGTCCTCGTGGGACTGCGCTTTGTCCAGAACCGCGCCAGCGAAATCAACACCGCGCTGGTCGAATTGTCGGCAACGGCCAATGCCATCTCCAACGACCTGGACGAAAAAATCCAGGGCACGGCCCAGCTCCACTACGGCCTGGCGCGCGCCCGCGACCTCGATACGAGCGACAGGGCGGCCTGCTCGGCTTTCCTTTCCGCCGTTCTGGAAGAATATCCGCAGTTCACCGGGATACTGACCATCAAGCCGGACGGCAGCCTGTTCTGCGACTCGCTGCGGAGCAACCGGACCCTCGACCTGCGGGATCGCGACTATTTCAGGCAGGCGCTGGTCGCGAACGGGATCGTCACGCTGCAGCCCGTGTTCGGACGGCTGACGGGGATATCCGTGCTGCAGATCGCCTATCCCGTGCGTTCGGAAACCGCCGGGCTGAGCTTCATTCTGCTCGCGTCGCTCAACCTGCAGAAATTTGCGGAGCAACATTACAAACGCATCGCGAGCGAAAGCGTCGGCGCCGGAGAAATTATGTTCGTCGACAAGAAGGGCACGGTCCTTGTCACCTATCCGGGCAAGTACCGGACCGATGCCGCGGGCGCCTCGATCGCGAACTCCGGGCTGTTTCGGTTTGCGACCGCAGCCCCCCGCGGGCAATTCCACGAGACGGCTGATGCGGACGGCCGGACTTACGTCTGGTCTGCGGCCCGCTTGGCTCCGATCCGGGATGCGGGACTGCACATCATGGTCGGAGTTCCCAAGGAAAGCCTGGTCGCGACGGCCAATCGCCGTCTTTACGAGGATATGGCCATTCTAGCGGTGGCCGTGCTGTTGCTGCTGGCAGGCGTATGGGTTCTGGCCACGGTAGGTATCGGCCGCCAGGTCGGACGCCTCGCGGCGATGGCGACGAAACTTGGACTTGGCGATTTGAGCGCGCGGATCGCGCCGCCTTATCCGCGCGGCGAACTCGGCGGACTGATGACGCTGCTCAACGGCACCGCCGAATCGCTTGAGCGTCAGCGTGCTGCGATCGACGACCTCAATCAAAGGCTCCGCCAGTCGCAGAAAATGGAGGCGATGGGCCAGCTCACCGGCGGCGTGGCGCACGATTTCAACAACCTGTTGACGGTCATCCTGGGCAATGCAGAATACATCGCCGAGAACCTGACGGCGCATGCCGAATTGCGGACGTTCGCCGAAGGCATCGTGACGGCCGCCGAACGCGGCGCCGAACTGACACGCAGCCTGCTCGCGTTCTCGCGCAAGCAGCCGTTGATGCCGAAGGATATCGACATCGGCCGGCGGGTTCTCGACATGGAACAATTGCTGCGGCGAACCCTGGGCGAACATATCGAGTGTGAATTCCTGCTCGACCAGAACCGGTGGCTGGCCAGCGTCGATCCCGGGCAATTGGCGTCCGCGCTGCTCAACCTGGTGCTCAACGCGCGCGACGCCATGCCCGAAGGCGGCAGGCTGACCGTCGAGGTCCGCAACGCGTCGCTTGACGGGGCCTATGCGGAGCAAAACAGCGACGCGCGGCCCGGCGACTATGTCATGATAGCAGTGACGGATACCGGCTGCGGCATGACTACGGAGGTGGCCGCCCGCGCCTTCGAGCCGTTCTTCACCACCAAGGAGGTCGGCAAGGGCACCGGGCTCGGCCTGAGCATGGTGTACGGCTTTGCGCAGCAATCCGGCGGGTCGATGAAGATCAATTCCCGGCCCGGGTACGGTACCGCCGTCACGCTGTTCTTTCCCCGGGTTGGCCCGCCCGATGCGGCCGGCTCAAGGCCAACCGACCCCATCGCCACACCCGCCGGCAATGAATCCATTCTCCTTGTCGAGGATGACGACATGGTGCGTGCGTATATGGAAAACGAGCTGAAGGCGCTTGGCTATTCCGTCACCGTGACATCGAACGGGCCGGCAGCACTCGAAGTGTTGCGCCGACCGGGGCACATCGACCTGCTGTTCACCGACGTCGTGATGCCCGGCGGCCTGTTCGGGCCGCAACTCGCCGAGCAGGCGTCGCGCCTGCGGCCTGAACTCAAGGTTCTCTTCACCTCCGGCTACAGCGAACATCCGGTCACATCGGCCGACCGGCCCGATGCCCGAATCCTGAACAAGCCGTTCCGCCGGCACGATCTGGCGCTCATGCTGCGTTCGGTGCTGCAGGCGGGGTGACCGGGGCCGCAGGGCTGTGCTGACCGGGCATCGGCTCGACGATCCGCCGGTAGAGATGCCAGGTGGCGTGGCCGAGCACCGGCAGCGTCACCAGCAGGCCGAGGAAGTACGGCAGCGCGGAGACGATCAGCAGGACGACGATGATGGCGGCCCATCCGATCATCGGCAGCGGGCTCGCTACCACCGAGCGAACGCTGGTGACCATCGCCGTGACGAAATCGACGTCGCGGTCGAGCAGCAACGGGAACGACACCACCGTGAGCGAGAACAGTATCAGCGACAGCGCCGCTCCGACCGCATTGCCGATGGCGAGAAACATCAGCCCCTCGGTGGTGGTGAGCACCACCGTGATGAATTGCGGCAGGGTCGCGAGCGAGGCATTGAGTCCGAGCAGCAGCGCGATCAGCAGACGCACCTGGAACATCCAGACCAGGAAGATGAACAAGGTGACGAACGCCATCCAGCCGATTTCGCTGCGCGATCTCACCATGGCCCAGATGCCGGAGATCGTAACCGCCTCACCGGCCTCGCGCCGGCGGCTGACTTCGTAGAGGCCAATCGCCACGAACGGACCGATCAGTGCAAAGCCGGCGGCGAGCGGATAGGCCAGATAGACCATGCCGAACGCCGTCAGACTGAGCAGAATGATGCTGCCACCCGCGGCATAGAGCGCGCCGAACGCGAGGCCAAACAGCGGCATAGCCTGGAAATCGCGCAGGCCCCGGCCCAATGCCTCGGCGATGTCGGTGGCGGTGATGCGCCGCACCACGGGGTCGACCTTGCCGGAAACCGATGCCATGGCCATTTCCTCCCCTTGTGTTTGGGGAATTGGTGCAGGCCGCGGCGCACCGCGTATTGATCTGGGTCAAACTACGTCGCGCGGCGTCTCCTCTGTCGGCCCTGCGAAAGCAGAGACGACTGCAATCTACCCAAGCGTCCGCAACTCGCGGCGCAGCACCTTGCCGGTCGCGGTCATCGGCAACGTGTCGGTGAATTGCACGAAGCGCGGATATTCGTGGGCGGCGAGCTGCACCTTGACGAAATCCTGGATCTCGCGCGCCAGCGCGTCGCTTGCCGCAAAACCCGGACGCAGGACGATCCAGGCCTTGATCGACTCGGTGCGGATCGGATCGGGAATGCCGACCACCGCCGACATCGCCACCGCCGGGTGCTTCATCAGCGTGTGCTCGATTTCGGACGGCCCGACGCGATAGCCGGCTGTGGTGATGACGTCGTCCTCGCGGCTGACATACCAGAAATAGCCGTCCTCATCCTGGATGCCGAGATCGCCGGTCAGCAGGAATTCGCCGGCATATTTCTTCGCCGTGCCTTCGGGGTTGCGCCAGTATTCCAGCATGGTGCAGGGATTGGGCTGCCGCACCCCGATGACGCCGCGCCTGCCGCGCGGCAGTTCCTCGCCCCGCTCGTTGACGATGCGGACATCGAAGCCTGGCGTCGCCTTGCCCATCGAGCCTGGCCGGATCGGAAACAGTTTTGAATTGCTGCCGATCACCAGATTGCATTCGGTCTGGCCGAACACTTCGTGGGCGTCGATGCCGAAGGTGGCGCGCACCCAGTCCAGCAATTCGCCGCCCAGCGATTCGCCGCCGGTAAAGATGCTGCGCAATTTGACGCCATCATGGGTGACGCCGGCCTGCCGCATCAGCTTCAGCGCGGTCGGCGGCAGGAACACGTTGCGGATGCCGTAATCGGCCATCATTTGCATCGCCGCCTGCGGTTCGAATTTGCGGGCGCGATGGCCGACGATCGGCACCGCGTGGTACCAGGCCGCGAACAGCGCGTTGATCAGCCCGCCGATCCAGGCCCAGTCGGCCGGTGTCCACATCAGGTCGCCGGGCTTGGGCAGGAAATCGTGGGTCATCTCGACATCGGGCAGATGGCCGAGCACCACGCGGTGCGCGTGCAGCGCGCCCTTTGGATTGCCCGTGGTGCCTGACGTATAGATGATCAGCGCGGGATCGTCGGCCGAGGTATCGACGGTCGCGAAATCAGCGGATGCCGCCTTCAGCTCTGGCCAGAACGCTTTCGTGCCCCCCGGCGCGCCATCGGCGATGACGTAGATGTTCTGCAGGTCCGGCAGGCGGTCGCGGATTTTTGTCAGTTTTTCGTAGCCGGCCGCATCGGTGACGATGGCCCTGGCGCCGGAATTCGACAGCCGAAATTCCAGCGCGTCCTCGCCGAACAGCGCGAACAGCGGGATCGACACCAGGCCGGATCGAAACGCCGCCAGATGCGCGATCGGCAGTTCCAGCGATTGCGACAGAAACACCGCGACGCGGTCGCCGCGAACCAGCCCGTCCGCCTTCAACACGTTGGCAAAACGGCGGGAGAACTCGCTGACCGCGTCAAACGAGGTGCGCGTCGCCGCACCGTCCTCGTCGACATAGATCAGCGCGAGCCGACCGCTGCCGTCGGCATGGCGGTCGCAGCACACGGTGGCGAGGTTGAGCCGATCAGGAATATCCCAACGGAAGTCGCGGTAGAGGGTGTCGTAGTCGGAGGCTTCGGTGAGCATGGATGAGGCCTTGGCTTCCTATGAAAGTCGCGTAACGACTCCGGTGGGCGTGGCAAAACCTTCCATCGTTCGAATGCGTTTTTCGAGCCACCAGCCATATTCGGGAGTCCAGTGCTCGAACCGCCGGTTCAGCCCGAGATCATGCGCCCAGTGCTGCGCGATATTGGGATTGAACTGGGATTGCCGGCCGACGGCGATCAGGTCGGCCTGCCCCTTCTCCAGGATAGCTTCGGCCTGCTCGGCTTCGAGAATGATGCCGACCGCCATCGATGCAATGCCCACCTCGTTGCGGACGCGCTCCGCGTAAGGCACCTGAAAACCGAGACCGCGCGGCACTTGCGCGGCTGTCGCCGAGCCCGAGATGCCGCCGGAAGAGCAGTCGATCACGTCGACGCCGCGGGCCTTCAATTCAATGGCGAAGGCGACCGTGTCATCCATATTCCAGCCGTTCTGCGCACCGTCGACGGCGGAAACGCGCACGAACAGCGGCATCGCATCAGGCATTTCGCGGCGCACCGCTTCGACGATCTCGAGCGGCAGACGCATGCGCCCCTGGCGGTCGCCGCCATATTCGTCGTTGCGCGTATTGGAAACGGGAGAGAGAAACGAGGCCAGCAGATAGCCATGGGCTGTGTGGACTTCGATCGTATCGAAACCCGCGGCAACCGCGTTGCGGGCGGCGTTGGCCCAGGTGGCCACCATCGCCCTGCACTCTTCCGTCGTGAGCTGGTGCGGGGTCAGCCATCCCGGCGCGACCGGCTCGCTGGTGGGGCCGACCGGTTGCCAGACCCTGGCTCCCGCCTTGATTTGCTCTGCCGTCAGCGGACCCATGCCGTCCATCGCGCGCTGCGACGACGCCTTGCGCCCGCCATGCGCCAGCTGAATGCCGATCGCGGTGTTCTCGCCCCGCATGAACTCGATCAGCGGCTTGAAGCTTCGCGCCTGCTCTTCATTCCAGATGCCAAGGTCATGCTCGTTGATCAGGCCAATTTCCTCGACGCCGGTCGCCTCGACAAAGACCAGCCCGAAGCCGCCCAGCGCATAGCGGCCGAGATGCACGTTGTGAAACATGCCGCAGGTACTGCCGGGCCCGGCGCGGTAATGCACCATCGGCGGCACCACCAGGCGGTTCTTGAGGGTCAGGCCGCGGATCTGGAACGGCTGGAATAGCAATGGGCCTGCAGAGGCGACGCTGTCGGTTACGGAGGATGACATGGGATTTTCCCGTTTCTTTTTCACCTCTCCCCGTTCTTCACGGGGAGAGGTCGCGAGCATAGCGAGCGGGTGAGGGGCTTGTCACCACGGCCACCGCGATCGCGGAGAGGGGGGGGGGGGGGGGGGGGGGGGGGGGGGGGGGGGGGGGGGGGGGGG
>JAZJYY010000182.1:0-5946 GCA_040390145.1 Pseudomonadota bacterium | reverse complement strand
CGCGAATTTCGACCTCTCCCCCGCAAGCGGGGAGAGGTGAAAAAGTTACCCCGCCAGCGCCGCCTTCACCAGGCCGCTGGCCTTGCCGAAATCCATCTGCCCGGCATATTTCGCCTTGAGCACCGCGATCACCTTGCCCATGTCCTTCATCCCGGCGGCGCCGGTTTCGGCGACGGCGGCGGAGATCGCCGCCTTGACGTCGTCGTCGGACATCTGCTTCGGCAGGTAGGCCGTGATGATCGCGATTTCCTCGCGCTCCTGGTTGGCGAGCTCGGCGCGGCCGCCCTTGTCGTAGAGCTCGACCGACTCCTGACGCTGCTTGATCATCTTCTGGAAAACGCCGAGCAGATCCGCATCGCTGAGCGGCGGCTTGCCTTCGCCGCGCGCGGCGATGTCGGCGTTCTTGATGGTCGAGTTGACCATGCGCAGCGTGGAAAGCTTGCGCTCGTCCTTGGCCCGCATCGCGTCCTTGACGGCGTTGTTGATGTCATCGCGCAGCATCGTGATGTCCTCTCGGGGCCTGTGCCCATGATCTAGGCGGTTCGCGGCACCTAGACAACTCGGTTCCGCGGCCAGAATGGCCGCAAATCGGGTATTTTGTATGTGAATCCGCCTGTTCCGGCTTTGACGTGTCCGGTGGCTGAGACTATGTAATGCGTTCATGACATCCTCAGAAAACAGTTCAGCCTGGCCGGACCACAAACCGACCGCGCTCCTCGTACTTGCCGACGGCACCGTGCTGGAGGGCTTCGGCCTCGGCGCGGAAGGCCAGGCGGTCGGCGAAGTCTGCTTCAACACCGCGATGACCGGCTATGAGGAGATCCTCACCGACCCCTCCTATGCCGGGCAGCTCATCACCTTCACCTTTCCGCATATCGGCAATGTCGGCACCAACGACGAAGACATCGAGACGGTGAACATGGCGGCGACGCCGGGCGCACGCGGCGTGATCTTGCGGGCCGGTATCACCGATCCCTCGAACTACCGTTCCGCCAAACATCTCGACCAGTGGCTGAAGGTGCGCGGCATCATCGGCCTGTCCGGCATCGATACCCGCGCCTTGACCGCGCTGATCCGCGGCAAGGGCATGCCCAACGCCGTGATCGCGCATGCCAGGGACGGCCAATTCGACCTGCATGGCCTGAAGGAAGAAGCCCGCGAATGGCCCGGCCTCGAGGGCATGGACCTGGTGCCGATGGTGACATCCGCCCAGCGTTTCACCTGGGACGAGACGCCGTGGGCGTGGGAAAAGGGTTTTGGCCGGCAGACCGCGCCGGAGTTCAACGTCGTCGCCATCGACTACGGCATCAAGCGCAATATTCTGCGCCTGCTCGCCGGCGAAGGCTGCAAGATCACGGTGGTGCCGGCGACCACGTCGGCCGAAGACATCCTGGCGATGAAGCCCGACGGCGTGTTCCTGTCGAACGGCCCCGGCGATCCCGCCGAAACCGGCAAATACGCCGTGCCGGTGATCCAGCAGGTGATCGCGTCCGGCACCCCGACTTTCGGAATTTGCCTGGGCCACCAGATGCTCGGCCTCGCCGTCGGCGCCAAGACCAAGAAGATGCATCAGGGCCATCACGGCGCCAATCATCCGGTCAAGGACGAGACCACCGGCAAGGTCGAGATCACCTCGATGAACCACGGTTTTGCGGTCGACCAGGACACCCTGCCGCAAGGCGCGACGCAAACCCACATCTCGCTGTTCGACGGCTCCAATTGCGGCATCCAGCTTGAGGGCAAACCGGTATTCTCGGTGCAGTATCACCCGGAAGCCTCGCCCGGCCCGCGCGACTCGCATTATCTGTTCAAGCGGTTCGCGGATTTGATGCGAGCGAAGAAGGCCGGTTAGCTTTCGCTGCCGCAACGACCCAACCAGCCAATACTTCGCCGGCAGAACAAATGTCGCTGGTCGAGGTCTCCGATTTATCATATGATGATCGTCATCAATAAATCGGAAGCCGCTCCCATGAATGACCGACCCGCCCCGCATGTCGAATACGGCGTAACGCCGCTGGAGGTGATGGCCTCGATGGCGGGGCTCGATTTCGTCCGCGCCATTTTCGACGGCAAGCTGCCGGCGCCGCCGATCATGCAGACCGTCGAACCCTTCGATTCCACCGCCGAGCCCGGCGTGGTCGCGTTCCACAGCATCCCCGGCTTCCGGCACTACAATCCGATCGGCTCGGTGCATGGCGGCTACGCCGCGATCCTGCTGGATTCGGCGATGGGGCTTGCGGTGCACTCTGCGCTGCCGGCCGGCACCGGCTACACCACGCTGGAATTCAAGATCTCCTTCATCAAGGGCATGAGCAAGGATACCGGTCCGGTGCGGACCGAGGGCCGCACGCTGAGTGTCGGCCGCCGCGCCGCGACCGCGGAAGCGCGCATTACCGACGCCAAGGGCCGGCTGCTGGCGCATGCCACCACGACCTGTCTCGTGTTCGAGCTTCCGGCCACCTCGCCGGTGGGCAGCTAGGCGGGAACTTCGCGGCTCCCCGATGGGAACGCCGGCGGCTGACACCGGTTTATTCCCCGCATATATTTTGATGCGGGAGAATGGCCATGTCGGTTGTCAGCGACTCACTCGAACCGCTCGCCTTCGTGTTCGCGGACGACGGCTTGGTCCCGAACAATCCGATGCCGTTCCTGGTCTACAAGGACGCGATCGACGTCGCCAACGCGCATCCCGAAAAGACCATCGAGGGATTGTTCGGCGCCAATGGCTGGGGCCAGATGTGGCGCAATGGCGTCTACGATTATCTGCATTACCATGCGACGGTTCACGAGGCGCTCGGCGTCGCGCGCGGTCATGCGCGGGTGCGGTTCGGCGGCGACCGCGGCCAGGAATTTGAAATCTCGGCGGGCGACGTCGCCATCCTGCCGGCGGGCACCGGGCATCAATGCCTGTCGGCAAGCGCCGATTTCTGCGTGGTCGGCGCCTATCCGCCCGGCCCCGCGATGCAGGTCACGCGGCCGACGCCGGAAAATCACGCCAAGGCGCTGAAGACGATTCCCCAGGTGAAGCTGCCGCAGACCGATCCGGTGCGGGGAGAAGACGGGCCGCTCCGACGCCTGTGGCGCGCATGAACCAACGCGATCGACTGACGTATCGGGACCGCACGGCGATTTCACATACCTCGGGCAGACAACGCCATGCTATGGCGTGCGTCATCGTGCGAACATCCATGCAATGACAGTCGCTGCCGAGTTCCCGTCCGGGAAGAGCACCAGCCGTGCGTTCGGTTATGGCTGCGGCATCACCATGGCGCTCGGCGCTGCCATCTCGTTCGCGGCGGCCCGCGCCGGCATTCTCGTCGGGTTGGCGCCCGACGACATGATCTTTGCCCGCTATATCGTTGCGGGCGTTGTGATGCTGCCGGCGCTGATCTGGTGGGGCTTGCCGGATCTGGCGGGCCTCGGCTGGCGTCGCGGCATTATCCTGTCGATCCTCGGAGGCGCCCCGTTCGCGCTGCTGCAAACCGGCGGCTACGCCTTCGCCCCGCTGGCCAATGGCGCGGTGATCGCACCGTCAACGGTGACCATTGTGAGCACCATCGCGGCCGGAATCCTGCTGGGGGAAACGCTGACGCGCTCGCACCTGATCGGCGCCGCGCTGGTCGTAAGCGGCATTGTCCTGATCGGCTGGCAGGGCATCACCGGCGCCACCGTGGGCGACACCGCCTGGATCGGCGACATCCTGTTCTTCGTCTCCAGCCTGTTCTGGGCCGGCTTCACCGTGCTGATCCGATACTGGAAGGTCGATGCGATCAGGGCAACGGCGGTCGTCGCCGTGCTGTCGCTGTGCTTTTTCGCGCCCTGCTATCTGGTCTATCGCGGCCCGCAGCATCTGGCGGCCCTGCCGCTCGGCCCGCTTGTGTTCCAGGGCGTTGTGCAGGGGCTGGTGCAGGCGGTACTGACCATCATGGCCTACAACCGCTCGATCGCAATCCTCGGTGTCTCCAGGGCGGTGTTGTTTCCGGCACTGGTGCCGGCCCTGTCGATCCTGATCGGCATCCCCGCCGTGGGCGAAATGCCCACAGCCCTCCAGGTCGCCGGCCTGGCAACCGTCAGCGCCGGCATGTTGCTGGCCGTCGGGATACTGCGCCCGCGCCGCGCGGCCCGCTGAGCCTTACGACGCGTTGTCGCCTTCCTGGCGGCTGGCTTCGAACAGGAACCAGGTGCGGCGCTCGGTCTGGTCGATGAAGTTTTCCAGCAATGAGGTGGTGCCGACATCCTCGTAATTGTCGGCCACCTTGCGCGCCTTGCGCATCGCCGCCGCCATCTTCTTGTTGTCTTCCATCAATTCACGCAGCATCTCGCGCGGCGGCACATAGGCCTCGTTGTTGTCCTTGACGGTCTGCAGTTTCGCGACCTGACCGATCGAGCGCAGCGTGACGCCGCCGATCTTGCGAACGCGTTCGGCCAACTCATCGGTGGTGGCGAAGATCGCCGCGGCCTGCTCGTCGAGCAACAGATGATAGTCGCGGAAATGCCGGCCCGAGACGTGCCAGTGAAAATTCTTGGTCTTCATATAGACCGCGAAGGCATCCGCCAGCAGCACGTTGAGCGCCGCCGAAATCTTGTCCACCCCCTCCTGCGGCAGATCGGTGGGCGTATCGAGGTCCGGGGACACCTTGTCGGACTTGCTGTCTTGCTTGGCTTTGCTCACGCTGCACCTTCCTGTTAGGAACCGGACATTAGACGTTGGACACCGGTCGTCGGACCATCTAACGCAGCATATGCGCACGGGTTCCACCCCCGGAACCCGTTTTTGCCGGACACATCCGCGATGGACGACTGGATCGACTATTACGATTCCACGCATACAATTTATGCGAGCAGGCTGCACCGCGACCTGCATTTCCAGATCATCGCCCGGGACATCATCGGCTACATCTCCTCCCCCGATGCGGTGGTGCTGGATTACGCCTGCGGCGAGGCGCTGTCGGCGGCCAGGGTCGCCGAGGCCTGCGGCAAGCTTTACCTCGCCGAACCGGCGCCCGGCGTGCGCGGCCGGCTGATCGCGCGCTTTGCCCCGAACACCAAAATCAGGGTCCGCTCGCTCGATGACACCAGGAAAATGGAGGAAAAATCCATCGATCTCGTCATCATGAACTCGGTCGCCCAATACATGACACCAGCCGAACTCGACCAGGCCTTTGCGGTGGTCAAACGGCTGCTGAAGCCCGGCGGCCGGCTGGTGGTGGGCGATATCCTGCGCCCCGAGGTCGGCATGATCAGGGACGTGACGGCGCTGCTGCGCTTTGCGCTCACCCACGGTTTCCTGAAGGACGCCCTGATCGGGCTGGTCTCGACCGCGTTGTCGGACTACCGGCAATTGCGCTCCAAGGTGGGCTTGCAGCGCTACAGCGAGGCCGAGATGGTGGCAAAACTGGCCGCCAGCGGATTTACCGCTTCCCGCGCGCATTCCAACATCGGGCACAACCCGTGGCGGATGACCTTTGTGGCGCGGCACGCGTTCTAACGCCCTGTTAGGGTTAACAGGCGCAAGCGATGGCTCACCGCGGCGTGATCGGCGATGATTGCAGCGGCCCGGTGGCGGAAGCGTCGACGCGGGGGCAGTGCAATGCTCTTTATCCTGGTTCGAATCCAGGCCGGGCCTCCACGCTTCGCGTAGCTTGAGCGAAGCGAAACCGTAGACGGACTGGCCCCCAGGCCCTGAAACCTCCACCAAAATGCCGGTTGATGGGGCCTCCAAAACCCTTTCGCGGGTGCGGAATCTGGTCTAAAGACCACCCGCGCGCGAGGTTGATCCCAAGCGCCGGGTTTGAGGGACGCGCGGCAGGCGCGCCCTTTTTTTGTGCCCAAATCCCAGTTCGCGAGACTTGATGCCCAAAAGAACCGATATCTCCACCATCCTGATCATTGGCGCCGGTCCCATCGTGATCGGCCAGGCCTGCGAATTCGACTATTCCGGCACCC
>JAZJYY010000181.1:0-4830 GCA_040390145.1 Pseudomonadota bacterium | reverse complement strand
AGCGCACCGTCGGTGGTCGAATAGCCGCCCGACACCGAGAAGTCGCCGGTCGATTTCTCCTCGAGGTCGACCACGAGGATCACGCGGTCGCTGGACGATCCGGGCTCGGCCGTGATCTTCACCGACTTGAAGAAATCGAGATTCTTGAGGCGCCGTTCGGCGCGGTCGACCAGCGCGCGGTTGTAGGCATCGCCTTCCGACAGGTCGAATTCGCGGCGGATCACGTAGTCGCGGGTGCGGGTATTGCCGCGCACATTGATGCGCTCGATATAGGTTCGCGGGCCTTCGTCGATGGCGAAGGTGATCGAGACGGTATGCGCCTCGAAATTGCGGTCGCCGCGCGGGCGCACGATGGCAAAGGCGTAACCGCGGCGCGAGGCCTCGATCTGCATTTCCTCGACGGATTTCTCCAGCGCCTCGGCGTTATAGAGCGAGCCGACATTGACGCGCGAGAACCGGCGAAGCGTATTGCCGTCGAGCGTGCCGATGCTGGAGGCGAAATTGACCTCGGCAACCCGGTACTGCTGGCCCTCTTCGATCTTGAAGGTCACCAGGAAGCCCTTGCGCTCCGGATCGTATTCGGTGAGCGCGGCGACGACCTGAACGTCGGCATAGCCGTTCTTCAGGTAGTAGCGGCGAATCAGGTCGCGGTCGGCCTCGACGCGGTCCGGATCGTAGACGTCGGCGCCGCCGAGAAAGCTCAGCAGGTTGGATTCGCGGGTCTTGATGACGTCCTTGAGGCGATACGACGAATAGGCATTGTTGCCGATGAACTCGATCGACTTGATGCCGGTCTTCTGGCCCTCGGTCACCGTGAAGATCAGATCGACGCGGTTGTTCGGCTGCTCGATGATTTCGGGAACGACGTGCACATCATAGCGGCCGGACCGACGATAGATTTCGGCGATGCGCAGGGCGTCGGACTGCACCACCGGGCGCGACAGCGTCCCGCGCGGCTTGGACTGGATTTCCGTCGAAATCTGTTCGTCCTTGATCTTCTTGTTACCTTCGAAGGCAATGCGGCCGATGACGGGGTTTTCCACCACGGTCACCACGAGACGCCCGCCCGCCTGGTTGATCCGAACGTCCTGGAACAGGCCGGTCTCGATCAGCGACTTCAGACCATCGTCGATCCGTGCCTGGTCGAGGCGCCCGCCGGGTCCCGGCTTGAAATAAGAGCGAACGGTCTCGACATCGACGCGTCGGTTCCCCTCCACCACGATCGAGGAAGCTGCCTGGGCAACGGCCGCAGACGGCACAAGCACAGCGGCCAGCGTAACGGCGACCGGCATCGCGAACATGATCAGAGTGGCCAACAAGCCGCCCCGCACTCGCATTCCAACATTCATGCGCCAAGCGCCCTTGTGATTACACGGTTGGTCCGCACCCCACGAACCAACAGATTCCCATTTGTTGCCCCGCTTGTAGACAATTTTGCCGGACCGGCAAACGCCCTATCGCAGTGCAATTTCATTTTCATTCCAAGACGTTGCCAATAGGCCACGTCACAAAAAAGCCGTTTCACGATGCCGCCAGGTGCAGGATGTCGTTGTAGGTCGCAAACACCATCAGCATCAGCACCAGGCCCAGTCCGATTCGGAATCCCATCTCCTGCGCCCGGTCCGACAACGGACGTCCGCGCACTGCTTCCACCGCATAGAACAAAAGGTGACCGCCATCGAGCAACGGTACCGGAAACAGGTTAAGCAGTCCGATCGAAATCGACAGCACCGCGGCGAGATGGATCAAGGCGGCAATGCCGATGGTGGCGACCTGACCGGAAATCTGCGCGATCCGAATCGGCCCGCCGACCTGGTCGGCCGCTTCGCGCCCGGTGAAGATGCCGCCGATATAGGATATCGTGCGCTCGACCACGAACCAGGTCTCCTTGACCCCGAGCACGAGCGCGGTGGCGGGATCGACCCGCTCGGTCACGACGTCGCCCGGATTGGTCGAGCGGGTGATGCCGAGCACGCCGAGACGGTGAACGTTGCCGAACGAATCCTTCACTTCCCTCTGCTGCGGCGTGCCCTGAATCTGCAGGCTGGAATCGCCGCGCTTGATCGTGAAAGTCAGCTGCTCGCCGGCGCGGGTGCCGACGATGCGCTGCATCTCGGAAAAGCTTCCGATCGCCTTGCCGTCGATCGAGGTTACGATATCGCCGGCCTGAAAACCGGCCTTGTCGGCGGCACTGCCCGCTTCCACCTTGTCGACGCGCGCCGTCGTGCTCGGCTTGCCGAAGAACGTGAACAGGCAGGTGAAGATCACGATCGCCAGCAGGAAGTTGGCGATCGGACCGGCCGCCACGATCGCGGCGCGTGGCCCGACCTTCTTGTGGTGAAAACTGCCGGCGCGCTCTTCCGCGGTCATGGCGGAGAGCGCTTCGGACGAAGGCGTCGAGGCCTCGCTCTCGTCGCCGAAGAATTTGACGTAGCCGCCGAGCGGGATCGCCGAGAGCTTCCAGCGGGTGCCGTGGCGGTCGTTGAAGCCGGCGAGTTCCGGCCCGAAACCGAGCGAGAAGGTCAGTACTTTTACGCCGTTCCAGCGCGCCACCAGGAAGTGGCCAAGCTCATGGAAGAAAACGACGATGGTCAGCACGAACAGGAAGGGAATGGCATATCCGATGATGCCATGGCTTAACGTATTGAAACTGTTTAGAAAAAACTCGGACATCCAATTACCCTCAAGCAGGACCGCGGGCCCTGTCCCCAACCGTC
This sequence comes from Pseudomonadota bacterium, assembly GCA_040390145.1. Lineage (GTDB taxonomy): Bacteria > Pseudomonadota > Alphaproteobacteria > Rhizobiales > Xanthobacteraceae > Bradyrhizobium. Next base: position 2,113 of record JAZJYY010000181.1, on the reverse strand, counting down.
TAGGATGCCTTTAAGGCAATTTGAGGCAATAGGGAGGCAGCTTTATTTCGCGCGTTATGGTCAACGGAAATCGCATCGTCCGCAGAGGTCAAAGGCGCCAGGTTCCCGGATCGGATCCAGTCGTTCATGGTGGCTTCCACCAGCCGTGCGATGGCGCCGAATTTGATCTTGCCTGCGATGAAGGCGGCCACCGCGACCTCGTTGGCGGCGTTGTAGACCGTGGTGGCGCCGCGCCCGGTGCGCAGCGCATCGTAAGCCAGCCGGAGCGCCGGGAACCGGTCGAAATCGGGCGCCTCGAAGGTCAGCTGCCCGATCTTGGCGAGATCGAGCTTGGCGGCGGGCCCGACGATCCGATCGGGCCATCCCAGGCAATGCGCGATCGGCGTGCGCATGTCGGGCGCGCCGAGCTGGGCGACGACGGAACGGTCGGAAAATTCCACCATGCCGTGGATGATCGACTGCGGGTGCACCAGAACGTCGATCTCGTCCGGCGTCAGCGCGAACAGATACGAGGCCTCGATGACCTCGAGCCCCTTGTTCATCATCGAGGCGGAATCGATCGTGATCTTCTGTCCCATGCTCCAGTTCGGGTGCTTCAGGGCCTGCGCCAGCGTCGCCTGCTCGATGTCGGCGACGGCCCAGGTCCGGAACGGTCCGCCTGATGCGGTGATGATGACGCGAACCAGTTCCTCGCGGTTGCCGGAACCCAGCGCCTGAAACAGCGCGTTGTGTTCGGAATCCGCCGGCAGGATACAGGCCCCTGCCTTCAAGGCGCGCTGCATGAAGAAGTCACCGGCGCAAACCAGGCATTCCTTGTTGGCGAGTGCGACGGTGGCGCCGCGATCGACCGCCGCGAGCGCGGGTTTCAATCCAGCCGCGCCGCTGACGGCAGCCATCACCCAGTCGGCCGGTCGGGCCGCGGCTTCGATGATGGCGCTTTCGCCGGCGCCGCATTCGGTGCTCGTGCCCGCCAGCGCGGCCTTCAACTCGCCGAGGCGATCGGGATCGGCCACCGCCGCAAATCGCGCGCCGAACTCGCGGGCTAGTTTTGCCAGCCCCTCGACATTGGTGTTCGCGGTCAAGGCCTCGATTTCGTAGCGGTCGCGCGAGGCCCGCAGCAAATCCATCGTGCTGTCGCCGATCGAGCCGGTAGCGCCCAGCACGGTCACGGAGCGCACGGCGGATGCCGCGGCCTTATTGTTACGCAACGGGACAGCGCTCATATTTTCACCAAACCATAAGACCGCGGCCGACGCCATCGGCGCCGCCCCGCAAAAAGCCGAAAATCGCCGCCAGGACGACCGCGGCGACGAAGCCATCGAGACGGTCCATTAGGCCGCCATGCCCGGGGATGATGTGACTGGAATCCTTGACGCCGAAACGGCGTTTCACCGCCGATTCGAACAGATCGCCGAGTTGCGACGCAACCGAGAGCACGGCAGCCAGCAGCAATAGCGGGCCGACCTGACCGTAGCCGAAGGCGGCAAAGCCGCCGGCTACGACAAGGCTCAAGGCAAAGCCGCCGATCGCGCCCGCCCAGGTCTTCTTGGGGCTGATCCGCGGCCACAATTTGGGGCCGCCGATGCCGCGGCCGGCAAAATAGCCGCCAATATCGCTCATCCAGACCACCAGCAGGATCAGCATCAGCGCGGAAAATCCCTTGATCGGGTCTTGGCGCACCAGCACCGATGCAAACTCGGCGGCAGCGGCGTAGAGAAATCCCGTCGCGGTCCAGCGCTGGCGTTCAGCCGAGAGCAACGCCACGGCGGCAAAGCCGACCGCCAGCACGACAAGCGCGGTATCGATCCGCCCCAATGCCAGACAGATTCCGCCGACGGCCAGGGCCGCGGCGCCCGGCGCGATCACGCGCGGTTCCCGCCCCGCACCGACGATCCCCAGCCATTCGACATAGAGGCCGATCGCGGCCAGCGTCACCAGCGCGGCCCACAGCCAGCCGCCGGCATAGGCGATGGCGATGGCTGCCGGCGCCAGCACCAGGGCGACGAGCACGCGCATCATCAGATTGCGCGACTCCGGCCCGGCCGCCGGCGCGGCCTCGCCCTCGGTCACGATCCGGTTTTCGCGGCCAGACCGCCGAAACGGCGCTCCCGTC
>JAZJYY010000180.1:0-10335 GCA_040390145.1 Pseudomonadota bacterium | reverse complement strand
AGACCATGTGGTGCAGGCCGGAGCCGTCATCGGTGTCGCCGATATACATGCCCGGCCGCTTGCGCACGGCGTCGAGGCCCTTCAACACCCGGATCGATTCCGCACCGTATTCGATAGGAATGGAATGCTCAGTGTCGGCGATGGTTTGCCGGGCAGGTTCTGTCATGTGAGGCCTTCGAGGATGTCCCGAATCAGCGGCGCAAAACGGGCGCTGATTGGTCTATTTGTGCCATGAAAGGGGCCATGCGCCTAGCGCAAAGTCTCTATCGGCAAGCTATTGAATAAATGGGATTTTTTGAGGGTTTTTCAAGGCCGCCGGAAGCCGATTTGGCAGGCTGGAAAAAGCGCGATTCGAAGATTAATTTTTAGTCGCGGCAGGCCGGATTTTTCCCGCGCCGAAGTGCCCGGCCGGATCAATGCCGCGCCGTCACGCCCGGCGGGTGATCTGGCCGGAATCGACCTCGAAGATTTCGCCCGACGTGCCGATGTCGGCGAATGCGGCGGGATCGGCGCCGGTCATCCAGACCTGCGAGCCCAGTTTGGCGAGTTCTTCGAACAGCGATCGGCGGCGGCCGGGATCGAGATGCGCCACGACCTCGTCGAGCAGCAGCAGCGGCGTGATGCCGGTCATTTCCGCGACCAGGCTGGCATGCGCCAGCACGAGGCCGATCAGCAGCGCCTTCTGCTCGCCGGTGGAGGCGTCGCGGGCCGGCATGTTCTTCGGCGCGTAGATCACCTGCAGGTCAGTGAGATGCGGGCCGTCGAGGGTGCGGCCGGCGGCGGCGTCGCGGGCGCGGCCGGCGCGCAGGATCTCGCGGTAGCGATCCTCCACCGCGGTGGCGGGTTCGTTGACCAGCGCGTTTTCCATCCAGCCGTCGAGCATGATCCGGGCAGACGGAAACGCCGAGGCGTCGCCGCGTTCGCGCAGCATCGCGGCCAGCCGTGTCACGGTCTGGCCGCGCATCGCCGCCACGGCGACGGCGAGCTCGGCGGTCTCGCGCTCGATCGCGTCACACCAATGGTCGTCGTAATTGCGCACTTCCAAGAGCCGGTTGCGCGAGCGCAGGGAGCGGTCCAGCGCCGACACCCGGCTGGAATGCTCGCTGTCGATCGCCAGCACCAGCCGGTCGAAAAACCGCCGCCGCTCCGATGCGGCGCCGAGAAACAGCCCGTCCATGGCAGGCGTCAGCCACACCATGCGCAAATGATCGCCGAAAGCGGTGGCGGAGGAGACCGGCTCGCGGTCGATCCGGCAGCGCCGGCTGGTGACGGCGCCCTCGCTGCCGGGCGGGTCGATGCCGGTGCCGAGCGTGGCGAGCCCCAGCGCGCCCTCGACCTCGGCGGACACCGCCCAGGAGCCGTCGCCCTGGATGTCGGCGACGTCGTCGAGCGTGGCGCGGCGCAGGCCGCGGCCCGGCGTGAGAAACGAGATCGCCTCGATGCAGTTGGTCTTGCCGGCCCCGTTCGGCCCCACCAGCACCACCACATCGCCGCGCGTCTGCAAACTCGCGCTGCGATAATTGCGAAAGTGCGTCAGCGTCAGCCGGTGGATGCGGGAGGCGGTCATGAGCCCAAATCGTCATTGCCGGGCTTGACCCGGCAATCCATCGTCCGCGTCAGCGGACAATATCTTCGTATAAATCTCGCCAATCCGGATTGCTCGCGACGATCAGATCGATTTTCCACTCGCGCGACCAATGCTTGATGTTCTTTTCACGTTGAAGCGCCGCGGCGATCGTGTCATGCGGTTCGAAATATACCAGCGTCTTGATGCTGTAACGCTTGGTGAAACTTTCAGCCAGGCCCTCGCGGTGCTCGTAGACGCGCCGCACCAGATTGTTGGTCACGCCGACATACAGCGTTCCACCGGGCTTACTGGCGAGTATGTATACCCAATAGGCCATTTTTCGAACGAGATGGATTGCCGGGTCAAGCCCGGCAATGACGAGTTAATTCGTATCCTACACCCGCATCGGCATCAGCACATACAGCGCGCCCTTGGAATCCTTGTCCTGCACCAGGGTCGGCGAACCCGGATCGGCCAGCCTCAATACCGCGACTTCGCCCTCGATCTGGGCGGCGATATCCAGCAGATAGCGCGAGTTGAAGCCGATATCGAGCGCGTCGGAGGCGTATTCGACTTCGAGTTCTTCGGTGGCGCTGCCGGAATCCGGGTTGGTCACCGACAGCACCAGCTTGCCCGCCGACAGCGCCAGCTTCACCGCGCGGCCGCGCTCGCTGGAGATGGTCGAGACGCGGTCGACCGCGGCCTCGAAATCCTTCTTGTCGACGATCAGTTCCTTGTCGTTGTTCTGCGGGATGACGCGGCCGTAATCCGGAAAGGTGCCGTCGATCAGTTTCGAGGTCAGCACCACATGGCCGATGGTGAAGCGGATCTTGCCTTGCGACAGTTCGACCCCGACTTCGCCCTCATTGTCGTCGATCAGCCGCAGCACTTCGCCGACGGTCTTGCGCGGCACGATCACGCCGGGCATGCCCTCCGCCCCCTTGGGCAAGGCCAGATCGACCTGCGCCAGGCGGTGGCCGTCGGTCGCGACCGCGCGCAGGGTCGCCGCCTTGGCGCTGCCAGCGGCGTGCAGGTAGATGCCGTTGAGGTAATAGCGGGTCTCCTCGGTCGAGATCGCAAACTGGGTGCGGTCTATCAGACGCTTCAAATCGGCGGCGGCCAGTGCGAACGAATGGGTCATGTCGCCGGCGGCAAGATCCGGAAAATCGTTTTCGGGCAGGGTCTGCAGCGTGAAGCGGGAGCGGCCGGCGCGGATCGCCAGCACCGAGCGGTCGCCGTCGCCTTCCAGCACGATCTGCGCGCCGTCGGGCAGCTTGCGCACGATGTCGTAGAACATGTGCGCCGGCACGGTGGTGGAGCCGGCGGTCGCGGTTTCCGCCGCCAGCGTCTCCGTCACCTCGAGGTCAAGGTCGGTGGCTTTCAGCGACAGCCGGGTGCCTTCGGCGCGGATCAGCACGTTGCCCAGGATCGGAATGGTGTTGCGGCGCTCGACCACGCGATGGACGTGGCCCAGCGATTTCAAGAGTTGCGCGCGTTCGACGGTGACCTTCATTGCAATACCCGCCTGATCCCTAAGATGGAAAAGCCGGGCGGCCCAAAAGGCGCGCCGCGGCATTTGAAACCCAAAAAGCCTGATCGAAGCTGGATTAGACCAAACCCTAAGGGGGGACCGCAAGGTGGCTCGGATGGGCCGCCAGCGCAAGCGGAACGCGGGGGCGTTCCCCACGTTTTGCTGCAGAAATTCAAGGTTTTTGGTCGTCCCGGCCTCGTACGAGATGGCCTTTGGTTGAATCGGTCGTCTGCGGTCGCATTGCCTCTCCCCAGCGGGGAGAGGTCGATTTGCGGAGCAAATCGGGTGAGGGGGCCCTGCACTTATCAGGGACCGTAATCCCTCACCCGGCGCTGCGCGCCGACCTCTCCCGAAGGGAGAGGTGAAGCCGGCTGCTCCAGCTCAACCTGATCATCGCGCTCTGCGCACGAGGCCGGGCGGGGGTTGGGGAACCAGCAGACCTCACTCCTGCAATTGGCGCTTGAGCGATTCGACCTCTTCGGAGAGCGCCACGTCCTTGGAGACCAGTGCCTCGATCTTGCGCACGGCGTGCAGCACCGTGGTGTGGTCGCGTCCGCCGAAGCGGCGGCCGATTTCCGGCAGGCTCCGCAGCGTCAGGGTTTTGGCCAGATACATCGCGACCTGGCGCGGGCGCACCACATTCGCGGTGCGCCGCGACGACAGCAGGTCGGAGCGGGTGACATTGTACTGCCGGGCCACCACACGCTGGATGTCCTCGATCTTGATGCGCTTGGGCTCCTGCGGGCGGATCAGGTCGCGCACCTCGCGCTCGGCCATTTCCAGCGTCACCGGCTGGGCGTTGAGCTTTGAGTGCGCCAGCAGGCGGTTGATGGCGCCTTCGAGGTCGCGGCCGTTATGGGTGATGGTGCGCGCCAGATAATCCAGCACCGGCGCCGGCACGTCGAAGGTCGCATGATGCGCGCGGGCTGCCGCGACGCGCGACTTGAGGATTCCGAGCCGCAGTTCCTCGCCGAGCGATCCCATCTCGACCACCAGGCCGCCGGCAAGGCGCGAACGCACGCGGTCGTCGAGACTCTCGAGGTCGGACGGCGGGCGATCCGCCGCGATCACCACCTGGCGTCCGGCGTCGATCAGCGCGTTCAGGGTGTGACAGAATTCGGCCTGGGTCGATTTGCCCTGCAGGAACTGCAGGTCGTCGATCACGAGCACGTCGATGCCGCGCAGCGCCTCCTTGAAGGCGAGCGCCGTCTGCGTCTTCAGCGCGGCGACGAAACCGTACATGAACTTTTCCGCGGTCAGGTACAGCACCTTGCGTTCGCTGCCGGAATTGCCGGCCCAGGTCACGGCCTGCAAGAGATGAGTCTTGCCGAGGCCGACCCCCGCATGGATGTAGAGGGGATTGAACATCACGCTGTCGCCGCGTCGTCCTTCCGCCACCTGGCGCGCGGCGGCATGCGCCAGCGTGTTGGAGCGGCCGATGACAAAACTTCCGAAGGTCAGGCGCGGATCGAGCGGCGAGCCGCCGAGCGCGTCATGACTGGCGGACACCGGCGCGATCGCGGTGGCGCGCAATTCCGGCGCCGGCCGTCCGTCGGTCCGCTCGGGGCGGCGGGCATCGAGCGGGGCGACGGCTTCCTTGGCGGGCGCCGCACAGCGCATCGCCGTGCGCACGGTGAGATCGATCCGGTGCACTTCCGGCATCTCGGCCTGCCAGCAGGTGAGAACGCGCTCGGCATAATGCGCCTGGATCCAGCTCTTGAGAAACCGCGTCGGCACCGAAAGGCGGACGCTTTCGTCCTGCACGCTTTCCAGGTCCATCCGTGCGAACCAGCTCGTATAGACGTCTTCGCCGACGCTCGAGCGCAGCCGGCCCTTCACGCGTGACCAGCGATCCTGTTCGATATTTGTCATTTTCTGACGACTTTTCTGATGGAGAAATGTTCCCGGCGAAATCGCCGTGCGTGTTCCGCAGTCGCGACCTCGAGCGAGACTTGGTCTCCAGCCATAGACCGGCCGTTCGGCAGGTTGCCGCTGGCTAAATCGTCGGCTGGAGAAGAAGCGTTCGCGAGGTCAGCGCGTACTCAACGGTTTGTCCGGAGCTCGCGCGGGGGGCCGCGTGCAGGCGGCGGCCAGGGTGTTCAATACGTCATCGGTTGAAACCGGTATCTGGTCGATTGCCACGATGATTCCGTAAAGCATACAGCCTCCCCCACTCGCCACGATTGCCCGCGGCGAGGTGTCAGTTTACGCGTGTTTCAAATTCAGCCGGCAGTGCCCGAAGCTTGGATTTCAGACGCTATGCCGTGTCGCTCAGCCCGTTTTTTTACCCGTTCGCATGCTTCGCCTTGCGCTACCCGGTTGGCCAGTTTCGTATCTCTCTTTTTCGAACCGAGCGGGACACGAATGCCCCACCTTGAGAAATTTCGACACAGACCTACATTCCTCACATCGCTATGAGGTTTACTCCGACAATCGCTTGGAAAGCGTCGCCAACGCGCACACCGCCGCCGATTTGCACGTCCGCCCCGTTTCTTAAACCGCGCTGGTCTGAAGAGCCGTGGGCGCCGCGAACGATCTAAGAGATACATCATGCCCGTTTAGCCGCAACGAAAATGATTCAGCGCGAGCGCCTCAAGAAACCACTTCGCAGTCGCAAAAACACTCGTCATGTTTCGTAGCGAGCGACAAGGTTTTGAATCTGCGCACAGATTCGAAACGCCGAACCGCTGTGACATTTCTGACAACTGCCCAAAATAAATTCATAATTTGTTTACGAATGGACGAGGCGGAAATCACTTTTCGAACAAGCCGTCGCCGCTATGCCGATAAGTGACTACGCAAGCGCGTTTTTTTTTGATCGTTGGAAGAGGGTAACTCCTGAAACGTTGCGCGCCTGCGGTCGCCCTTGCGGTTGCTATTTGAAAAACGTGGCGGAGCATCAAGCTGCATCAAGTCGGCGAATTTCATAAGCTCGCCTTCCTACATAGGCCCGGTAAATTACGGGCGCGCCGGCTTTCGCTGGGGCTGACGACGGCGGTGTGGTGCAAGTGCAAAAAGAAAAAGCCCGGCGAGGCCGGGCTTTTTTGACGAATATCTTTTTCGGTCAGTTTTATTTCGCGAGCTTGGCGATCTGGTGTGCGAGCCGCGAAACCTTTCGGCTGGCATTGTTCTTGTGAATGATGTTGCGCTGCGCAGCCTGCATCAGCTCCGGTTCCGCGCGCGTCATCGCCTTCAGCGCCGCTTCGCGGTCGCCGCTCTTGATCGCTTCTTCGACGGTGCGAACCGCGCCGCGCATCTGGGTGCGGCGCGACTTGTTGATGATGGTGCGGCGGGCAATCTTGCGCGTCGCCTTTTTGGCGGAAGTTGTATTGGCCATGTTCTCAAATATCCTTCGGCGGTGACCGGTCGCTGAGTGGTCGGGCTTGAGCGCGCCGGCCGTTCAACCGCCTGATCGAAGCTGGTGTTTTCCGGATGCTCCCGAGATGCCATTGCAGGCCAGGCGAATATGCCCAACCGACGGCGTCGTTCAAAGAACAGCGGCGGCGGGATTGCGCCCGCCGCCATTGCCGGTCTTATAGAGGGCGCGCCGTGCAGCGTCAACGCCTTCCAGCCCCCCGGGGCGCCCGGGGCGGGCCTCGAAAGCCCGGATAAGCTGCTGAAGTGGTTGAATTTCTTGAAGGGGCCCGTTAATCCCTGACCGCGTTCGGGGCGCGACAGACATAAGGTGACGCATGATCCGCGGTTTCTTCCGACTTGTAGGCCTGTTGCTGCTGGCCTGCGGATTCATCTTCATGGTCTATGACGGCGCCCGCTGGGTCGCCGATCAGACCCTGCAATTTACCCGGTTTGGCCAGTTCTGGAACGATATCCACCAGTCCAGCCAACAGGCGTTCCGGGCCTGGCTCGAGGGCACCTCTCCCTGGCTCTGGAGCAGCGTCGTCAAGGTGATCCTGGACCAGCCGGTCTTTGCGGTGCTGGGCGTGCTGGGCATTCTGCTGATGCTGCTGTTCCGGCCGCGCAAGCCGCTGATCGGTTATTCCCGGAACTGATCGGCTGCGTCGGCCGTCCTTGTTTAGCCGGCGTAACAGGACTGCCGTGGCGTGCGTAAAGACATATAGTAAAGCCACAGATGATGCGTCCAAGCGCGCCTGAGCCGGCAAGTGCCCGGCAGCCGCCGCCGACATCGAGAGGTGATCCCATGTTCTTCATGCGCAAAACCACCGCATTGCCCAGCGCAGCCGAGGCGCTGCCGGGCCGTTCGACACCGATCCCCACCGCCAAGTTTCATTTCGTCAACGGCCGCCCGTTGCAGCCGCCCTATCCCGAAGGGCTGGAGCAGGCGGTGTTCGGACTCGGTTGCTTCTGGGGCGCGGAGCGCAAGTTCTGGGAGCTCGGCGACAGCATCTACACGACAGCCGTGGGTTACGCCGGCGGTCATACCCCGAACCCGACCTATGAGGAGGCCTGTTCGGGCCGCACCGGTCACACCGAGGCGGTGCTTGTCGTGTTCGATCCGAAGAAGATTTCCTACGAGCGGCTGCTGAAGACGTTCTGGGAAAGCCACAACCCGACGCAGGGCATGCGTCAGGGCAATGATGTCGGCACCCAGTATCGTTCCGCGATCTACACCTTTGGCGATGCGCAGCGCAAAGCCGTCGACGCGTCGAAGTCGGCCTATCAGAAGGCGCTGGCGGCCAAGGGCCTTGGCGCCATCACCACCGAGGTCGCACCGGCGGAAAAATTCTATTTCGCCGAGGACTACCATCAGCAATATCTCGCCAAGAATCCGGCCGGCTATTGCGGACTTGGCGGCACCGGCGTGTCGTGTCCGATCGGCACCGCCGTCAGCGCGTGACTGTTCTTACCCTCCCCTGAAGGGGGAGGGTCGCTCGCGCCCGGCGATGCGCAGCATCGTCCGTAGCGACGGGGTGGGGTGACAGTCTCTCATCCCCGCACCGTTCGATACGAGACACCTTCACCCCACCCCGCCGCTCATTGCATTCGCGTCGACCCTCCCCCTCCAGGGGAGGGTGAACACTGCCACCCGCGCCACCCCCCGCGCCAACGGTTTGTTAACCATAACCGGTGCAAGACTTGAGCTGTCTCGTATGAGGGATGGCTCCGGTGCGGGTTGCGCGCGCGTTTCGATTACCGATCATGGCCGCCATGACCGCGCTCGCTCTGTCGGGCTGCATGCGCACGCCGGGGCCTGTCGCCGTCGCCCAGCCGCAAGCCGATCTCGATTCGATGGCCTACGGCCAGCCGCACAATCCTGCTCCGCCCGTTGTCGCCGATTCCGGCGGCGGCGCGATCGCCGCCCTTCGCTCGAGCTTTGCCGGCCCCGGTCGGGCCTATGCGGCAGCTCCTGTCGTCTACGCCGCCGCGCCGATGGCGGTGCCGATGCCCGTGGCCTACGACACATCCTATCATCTCGACGCCGGCGACAGACTGCGGGTCGTGGTCTACGGCCAGGAAGGTCTCACCAACACCTACGCCATCGACGCCGGCGGCTCCATCACCATGCCGCTGATCGGTTCGGTGCCGGCGCGCGGCAAAACGCCCGCGCGCCTTGCCGCCGACATCACCGCCAAGCTGCGCAACGGTTTTATCCGCGAGCCTTCGGTGGCGGTGGAGATCGAGGCTTACCGGCCGTTCTTCATCCTCGGCGAGGTCGCGGCCCCCGGCCAATATCCCTACGTGCCGAACATGTCGGTCGAAAGTGCGGTGGCGATCGCCGGCGGCTTCTCGCCGCGCGCCCGTCGCGACCGCGTCACGCTCACCCATACCGATGCATCGGGATCGATGCGGACGGTGGTGCCGCTCGGCACCGCACTCAGCCCCGGCGATACCGTGCTGGTCGGCGAACGCTGGTTCTGAGGTCCTTGAATATCCCATCGTCATTCCGGGGCGCGTCGAAGACGCGAGCCCGGAATCCATAACCACGATCGCGAGTATGGATTCCGGGCCCACGCGAAGACGCGTGTCCCGGAATGACGACGATGGTTGCGGGCGCGACGCGAGGATTCCGCGGCTGTGGTGTATCAGCGCATTCGCTCGATCGGGTCTGAACGGCCTTCAACCCACGGCTTGGCCATGCTACCGGACCCCGGGCGAGTCGCGCGCTCCGCGCCGTTCGCCCACAAGATCCATCCATCCGATCAAGAGAAAGAAACCGATGAAGTTCTGTTCGCTCAACAAGGTGATGCGCGCCGCGAGGGCGCCTGTCCTGCTGGCTCTGGTCGCTATGACGGCCTTGTCGACGTTCGCGCAGCAGGCAGCCGCGCAGTCCTATCCGAACCGGCGCATCACCTTCGTCGTGCCCTATCCCGCGGGCGGCGCCACCGACGTTTCGGCCCGGCTGCTCGCCGCGAAACTATCGGAAGCGTGGAAGCAGCCCGTGACGGTGGAGAACAAGTCGGGCGGCGGCGGCGTGGTCGGCAACGACTTCGTCGCCAAGGCGCAGCCCGACGGCTACACCGTGCTGATCGCCATTACCCAGATCATCCAGGCGCCGAGCCTGGTTTCGAACCTGCCCTACGATGTCTTCAAGGATCTGGCGCCGGTGACCCAGGTCGCGCTGTCGCCGATCGTCCTGACGATTCCGGATGCGCAGCCGATGAAGTCCTTCAAGGACCTGGTCGATCTCGCCAAGTCCAATCCGGGCAAATATCCCTACGGCAGTTTTGGCAATGCCACGACGTCCCATCTCTACGGCGAGTTGCTCAAGAAGACCGCCAATATCGACATGACCCACGTTCCCTATCGGGGCTCGGCGCCGCTGCTGAACGATCTCCTCGGCAATCAGATCACCGCTGCCTTCGTCGATCTCACGACGGCCGGTCCGCAACTGAGCGCAGGCAAGGTGAGGGCGCTGGCTGTCGGCGGCGAGAAGCGCAAGCCCCAGCTGCCTGACGTGCCGACGCTGCTGGAGCTCGGCCTTCCCGGTTTCGAAGCCGAAGGCTGGGTCGGCGTATTCGTGCCCGCTGCGACGCCTAGGGATATCGTGACAAAACTGTCGTCGGAACTGGCCCGCATCATCGCCTCGCCCGAGGGCGTGGCGGGATTGCAGACAGTCAACCTGCTGCCGGTGGGCGGCTCGGCGGAAGCGTTCGAAGCCACCCTTCGCCGCGATCACGAGCGCTGGTCGAATGTGGTGAAGGCCGCGGGCGTCAAAAGCGAGTAGGAGCGCAACGGCGTCTCAGCCGTCATTCCGGGGCGCGTCGCAGACGCGAACCCGGAATCTCGAGATTCCGGGTTCGATGCTTCGCATCGCCCC
>JAZJYY010000179.1:0-2621 GCA_040390145.1 Pseudomonadota bacterium | reverse complement strand
CACCCCGCCGCTCCTTTCAGTCGCGTCGACCCTCCCCCTCCAGGGGAGGGTAAGATCACGGCTACCTCCCCGCCTTCCACGCGCTCGTCAACGTGCCGATATCCGCCGCCTCCGGCTCGCGGATCGCTGACGGCGTGCGGGAAAACCGCGGCGCCGGCGCCGGCTGTGTCACGCCGTGGCGTTCCACGAAGATCTTGCGCGCGACGTTGTGCGGATGTTTGGGCGCTTCCGCCATGGTCAGGATCGGCGCGAAGCAGATGTCGGTGCCTTCCATGATGCCGCACCATTCGTCGCGGCTCTTGCTCTTGAACACTTTTGCCAGCTTTTCCTTCAGCGCCGGCCATGCCTTGCGGTCCATCTGGGCGTCGAAATCGCTGTCGGTCAGGTCGGCGTGCTTCCGCAGCAGGGCGTAGAATTGCGGTTCGATCGAGCCGATCGAGACGAAGTTGCCGCAGGAACATTCATAGACGCCGTAGAAATGCGCGCCGCCGTCGAGGAAATTCTGCTCGCGGCCTTCGGTCCAGCGTCCGATCGCGGTCATGTCGAAGAACATCGACATCAGCGAGGCCGCGCCGTCGCACATCGCGGCGTCCACCACCTGGCCCTTGCCGGATTTCGAGGCTTCCAGCATTGCGGCGAGCACGCCGACCACGACGTAGAGCGCGCCGCCGCCGAAATCGCCGACCAGGTTGAGCGGCGGCACCGGCCGTTCCTTCGGCCCGATCGCCGAGAGCGCACCGGTCACCGAGATGTAGTTGATGTCGTGGCCGGCGGCCTGCGCCAGCGGGCCGTCCTGGCCCCATCCGGTCATGCGGCCATAGACCAGGCGCGGGTTGCGCGCCTGCACCACGTCGGGCCCGAGCCCCAGCCGCTCCATCACGCCCGGCCGAAAACCCTCGATCAGTGCATCGGCATTGGCGAGCAGATCGAGCACCTGCGCCACTGACGCCTTGTCCTTGAGGTCGAGCTCGACGACCTTGCGTCCGCGCGCCGCCACCGATTTCATGTTCTTCTTGGCGCCGATTCGATCGAGCGTCACCACTTCCGCGCCCATGTCGGCCAGCATCATGCAGGCAAAGGGGCCGGGCCCGATGCCGGCGAATTCGACGATGCGGAAGCCCGCGAGCGGGCCGGAGGTGCGGGTGGAGGCATTCTGGGCTGGTTTATCGAGCACGTTGATCTCCCAAGGCGTTTCTTAATTAGCTGATTAGCTAAATAGTCCCGCCTTGGCGAGCCCATGGCAAGCGCCATTTGGCTGGAATGTGACCAAATGCAGAGCGGCGCGCATCCCTGCGCGCCGCTTGCATATCTCCAAGTGGATACCACAAGTGAATCCGGCGGTCAGCCGGCGGCGGTTACCGCGCGCTGCGCCATCACCTTGATCAGATTGGCGCGGTAGGCCGACGAACCGTGGATATCGGCCAACAGCCCGTCGGTGGAGATCGTGACGTTGTCGAGTGCGCCCGACGACCAGTTCGCCTTCAGCGCCGCCTCGATAACAGGCACCCGCATCACCCCGTTCTGCGAGGCACCTGTCGCGGCGACCCTGACGTCGCCGGCCTTGGTCTGCGCCACGAACACCCCGGTCAGGGCGAAACGCGAGGCGGGATGGCGCATTTTGGAATAGCCGGCCTTGGCCGGGATCGGGAACGAGATCGCCGTGATGATCTCGCCGTCCTCCAGCGCCGTCGAGAACAGGCCCTTGAAGAAATCATCGCCCGCGATCGAGCGCTTGTTGGTTTTCACGGTCGCGCCGAGCGCCAACACGGCGGCCGGAAAATCCGCCGCCGGGTCATTGTTGGCGACCGAGCCGCCGATGGTGCCGCGGTAGCGCACCTGGGGATCGCCCAGCACCGAGGTGAGGTGCACGATCGCCGGGATCGCCTTCTTGGCATCCGCGCTCTGCAGGATGTCGAAATAAGTGGTCGCGGCCTTGATGGTCAGCGCATCGCCGGACAGTTCGATGCCGACCAGCTCCTTGATCCTGCCGAGGTCGATCACGTCGGATGGCGAGGCCAGCCGCTGCTTCATGACCGGCAGCAAGGTGTGGCCGCCGGCCAGGTACTTTGAGTCCGAACCCTTGCCGAACAGGGCCACGGCCTCGTCGACGGAGGAGGGGCGATGATAAGTGGTCTCGTACATGGTGCTCTCCCTCTCAACCGTGAATCGCGTACCACACCCGGTCGGGTGAGGCCGGCATTTCCAGCTTGTTGTTGCCGATGGCGTCGGTGATGGCGTTGATGACGGCGGCGGATGCGCCGATCGCGCCGGCCTCGCCGCAGCCCTTGACGCCCAACGGGTTGCCCGGACATTCCGTCGTGGTGTGCGACAGCTTGAACGACGGCAGGTCGTCGGCGCGCGGCATGGTGTAGTCCATGAACGACGCGGTCTGGAGCTGGCCGGAACTGTCATAGACCGCGCCTTCCAGCAGCGCCTGTCCGATGCCCTGGGCGAGGCCACCATGGACCTGGCCTTCGACGATCATCGGGTTGATCAGCGTACCGAAATCGTCCGCGGCGACGAAATTGACGAACGAGGTCTTGCCAGTGCCGGAGTCGACTTCGATTTCGCAGATATAGGCGCCGGCCGGGAAGGTGAAGTTGGTGGGATCGTAGAACGCA
>JAZJYY010000178.1:0-12702 GCA_040390145.1 Pseudomonadota bacterium | reverse complement strand
AGATCGGTGATCTGGCTGCCGATATGCATGTCGGTGCCGGTCACCTCGATCCCCGGCAAGCTCGCGGCGTGGGCGTAGACGGCGCGGGCCCGCGCGATCGGCACGCCGAACTTGTTCTCCGATTTACCGGTGGCGATCTTGGCGTGGGTACCGGCGTCGACGTCGGGATTGACCCGGACCGAGATCCGCGCGGTCTTGCCGGCCTCGACGGCGAGGCGCGACAGCAGTTCGAGTTCCGGTTCCGATTCGACGTTGATGCAGAGAATGTCCGCGGCCAGCGCCGCGCGCAGCTCGGCTTCGGTCTTGCCGACGCCGGAGAACAGGATCTTGTGCGGCGGAATGCCGGCGGCCAGCGCCCGCTTCAATTCGCCGCCGGACACCACGTCGGCGCCGGCGCCGAGCTTCGCCAGCGTGCGCAGCACCGACTGGTTGGAGTTCGCCTTCATGGCGTAGCACACCAGCGTCTTCTCGCCGGCGAAGGCCTCGCTGAACACCCGGTAATGGCGCTCCAGGGTGGCGGTCGAATAGCAATAGAACGGCGTGCCGACCGTCTCAGCCAGTTCGATAAGATTAACCGCCTCGGCGTGAAGCACGCCGTTGCGATAGTCGAAGTGGTTCATGGCGGTTTCAGTCGAGCAGCGGATCGAGGACGAAGGATTTCTTGCGGCCTCGCGGCGCGGTGGCCGACGGATCGGTCGTTCCGGAGGACGGATTGAAGGTGCCCCGCGCCGCCCGTTCGGCCTCGATGTCGGTCTCGCTCGGCGCCACCGCGGATGCCTGAGGCGAGGCGTTCGGCGGCAGATCGAGTCCGCCCTTGCGGCCGCAGCCCCCGAGCGCCAGCACAGCCGCGCTCAAAACGATGATGGCCCATCCCGCAGATGTCGGGCTCAACTTACGATTCACGACAAAATCCCCAATGCGGCGGCACCATACAAAGATTGACCGGTTCTGGCGAGAGCAGGATGGGCATGAAATTGCGCCTGTTTTTGCAGTCTCAGCCCAACTTTCGCTGCTTTTCCAGCCGCTTCAGCCACGCCTTGGCCTGCGCCGACACGTTTTTCGGGGCGGTTCCGCCAAAGCTGGTGCGGCTCTTCACCGAGGCTTCCACCGAAAGCACCGCCAGCGCCTCCCCGGTAATCTTCGGTTCGATTGCCTGCATGTCCTTCAAGGGCAGTTCGTGCAGCGGCACGCCCTTGTCCGACGCCGCGCCCACGATGCGCCCGGTGACGTGGTGGGCGTCGCGGAACGGCATTTTCAGCGTCCGCACCAGCCAGTCGGCGAGATCCGTGGCGGTGGCGTAGCCCTCGCCGGCGGCGGATTTCATCCTGGCCTCGTCCGCTACGATATCCAGCACCATGCCGGTCATCGCCCGGACCGCCAGCGACAGCGCGCCGAACGCCTCCATCGCACCCTGCTTGTCCTCCTGCATGTCCTTTTGATAGGCCAGCGGCAGGCCCTTCATCACGATCAGCAGCGCGATCAGCGACCCGATCACCCGGCCGGTCTTGGCGCGCACCAGTTCGGCGGCGTCCGGATTGCGTTTCTGCGGCATGATCGAGGAGCCCGACGTGAATTTGTCGGACAGCCGCACCAGGCCGACCAGCGGCGAGGTCCAGATCACGATTTCCTCGGCGAAGCGCGACAGATGCACCGAGGCGATCGCCGCCGCCGACAGGGTTTCCAGCACGAAATCGCGGTCCGACACCGCATCGAGCGAATTGGCCATCGGCCGGTCGAAGCCGAGCGCCTTTGCGGTGGCGTCGCGATCGATCGGAAACGAGGTGCCGGCCAGCGCCGCGGCACCGAGCGGCGATTCGTTGAGCCGCTTGCGCGCATCGGCAAAACGGCCGCGGTCGCGCGCCGCCATCTCGACATAGGCCAGCAAATGATGCCCGAACGTCACCGGCTGCGCGGTCTGCAAATGGGTGAAACCCGGCATCACCGTGCCGGCATGTTCCAGCGCCCGCGTCACCAGCGCGTGCTGAAACGCCGCCAGCGACGCATCGATCTCGTCGATGGTGTCGCGAACGTAGAGCCTGAAATCGGTCGCGACCTGGTCGTTGCGCGAACGCGCGGTGTGCAGCCGCCCGGAGGCAGGCCCGATCAGCTCGCCGAGCCGGCTCTCGACATTCATGTGAATGTCCTCAAGCGCGCGCTTGAAATCGAACGATCCCTTGTCGATTTCTGACAAAATCGTGTCTAGACCCCTGGCGATATTTTTCGCATCAGTCGCGGTGATGATGCCCTGGGCCGCAAGCATCGCGGCGTGGGCCTTGGACGCGGCGATATCCTGGGCATACATGTGGCGATCGACGTCGATGGAGACGTTGATTTCCTCCATGATCGCATCGGGGCCCTCACCGAACCGGCCGCCCCACATCTTGTTGCTCATGACTTGTTACTCATGACCTATTACTCATGCCTGCCGTTGACCGTCACGCCCGGGAGCTGACAGGCCGCACTGATGCGAACCGGCCGCAATCCCGGCTCTGCATAGCCGTATCTGATACAGGATGACAAACGATATGCCCGAACTGCCCCCGCCTCCCCCGGACGCCACGCAGCCCCGGCCCGCCTCGCGCCGGATTCTGCTAGCGGTCGGCGGGGTGCTGATCGGGGCCGGGATCGGGTTCGCCATCGTGACCTATGGCACCGGCGGGCTGAACCGGCAGACCGGCGATGCCGCCTGCCGCCCCGCGGTCGAGCTGGCGCGCAAGATCGCGCCCCTGGCGCATGGCGAGGTGGCCGCGCTGACCATGGCCACGGCGCCGCTGCGGCTGCCGGACCTCGCTTTCGACGACGCCGGCGGCCAGCCGAAGAAACTATCGGACTGGCGCGGGCGGATGGTTCTGGTGAACCTGTGGGCCACCTGGTGCGTGCCCTGCCGCAAGGAGATGCCCGCGCTCGACGAGCTGCAGGCCAAGCTCGGAGGGGCCGATTTCGAGGTGGTGGCAATCAATATCGACACCCGCGACCCGGAAAAGCCGAAGAATTTTCTGAAAGACGGCAACCTGACCCGGCTCGGCTATTTTGCCGATCCAAAAGCCAAGGTTTTTCAGGACCTTAAAGCCGTGGGGCGGGCGCTGGGGATGCCGACCTCGGTGCTGGTCGACCGCCAGGGCTGCGAGATCGCCACCATCGCCGGACCCGCGGAATGGGCCAGCGACGACGCGGTCAAGCTGATCAAGGCTGCGATGAAGTGAGGCCACACCTTTGTCATTCCGGGGCACGCGTCTTCGCGTGAACCCGGAATCTCGAGATTCCGGGTTCGATGCTGCGCATCGCCCCGGAATGACAGAAGAAGAGATTTTTAGGCTGAAACGTCGAGATTGCCGCCGACGCCGGCGCCGAGATTGGCGGAGCCCTGGCCCGCCCCCAACAGGGTCAGGACAGCGGATTTCTCCGCATCGGCGTTCTGCTTGATGAACGAGGCGGCGATCTGCCCTTGGGTGCCTGCCGCCTTCATCGCGAGCATGCTGCTCACCATTGCCATCATATCCATACGCAATACTCCCTAACGGAGGCACCCTACCCGGCCGCTGGTTAACGATGGGTATCCCCCGAAGCGGTAACCGGACGCGTTGGTCGGATCCGTCGCGGATCAAGCGAGAGTTTTCCACAGGCGCGGAAAATTCCGCGAAATCCGCGCAAGCCGTTCAAGAGGGGGAATAATCGAGGTATTGTCCCGGCGCTTACCGAGACTTTATCAACAGCGCTCTCAGCGGGTCGGAACCGGCTTGTCGCCGCGATAGTCGTAGAAGCCGCGCTGGGTCTTGCGGCCGAGCCAGCCGGCTTCGACGTATTTCACCAGCAGCGGGCAAGGTCGATACTTCGAGTCGGCCAAGCCCTCGTGCAGCACCTGCATGATCGACAGGCAGGTATCCAGCCCGATGAAATCGGCCAGCTCCAGCGGCCCCATCGGATGGTGGGCGCCGAGCTTCATCGCGGCATCGATCGCCTCGACGTTTCCGACCCCTTCGTAGAGCGTATAGATCGCCTCGTTGATCATCGGCAGCAGGATGCGGTTGACGATGAAGGCCGGGAAATCCTCGGATACCGCGATGTGCTTGCCGAGCCTGGTGACGAATTCCTTCGATGCGTCGAAGGTCGCGTCGTCGGTGGCGATGCCGCGGATCAGTTCGACCAGCTCCATCAGCGGCACCGGGTTCATGAAATGAATACCGATGAATTTTTCGGGACGATCGGTGGAGGCGGCCAGCCGCGTGATCGAAATCGAGGAGGTGTTGGAGGCGACAATGGCCTCCGGCTTCAGCACCGCGCACAGATCGTGGAAGATCTTGCGCTTGATCTCTTCCTTTTCGACCGCGCTTTCGATCACCAGGTCGCAGTCGGCGAGCCCGTCCATGGTATCTGCCGTCACGATCCGGTCCAGCGCCGTCTTGCGGGCATCCTCCGAGATGATCTTCTTGACCACCTGGCGCGACAGATTGCCGTTGATGGTCGCCATGGCGGACTTCAGACGATCTTCGGAAATGTCGTTCAGCACCACGTTCAGCCCGGCCAGCGCCGCCACATGCGCGATGCCGTTGCCCATCTGGCCCGAGCCGATCACGCCGACCTTCTTGATCATCACCGCCATATTACCATCTCACCGGGGAAGACGCGGCCTGCGCGTCGACCCTCTCTTGCATAAACACCGGCCGGAGTCCGATCCATCCGGCCGGAACCTGGAATCGTCGTTACTTTCCGAGCTTGCCGAGCGCCTCGGTCAGTTCGGGAACCGCCTGGTAGAGGTCCGCGACCAGACCGTAATCGGCGACCTGGAAGATCGGCGCGTCCTCATCCTTGTTGATCGCGACGATCACCTTGGAATCCTTCATGCCGGCGAGATGCTGAATGGCGCCTGAAATACCGATGGCGACATAAAGTTCCGGCGCCACCACCTTGCCGGTCTGACCGACCTGCCAGTCGTTCGGCGCATAGCCGGCGTCGACCGCGGCGCGCGAAGCGCCGACGCCGGCACCGAGCTTGTCGGCCAGCGGCTCGATATATTTGGCAAAGTTCTCGCGGCTCTGCATGGCGCGGCCGCCGGAGACGATAATCTTGGCGGAGGTCAGTTCCGGCCGGTCGCTCTTTGCCACTTCCTCGCCGACGAAGCTGGAAAGCGCGGGATCGGCTGCAGAGGCGGCATTCTCGATCGACGCGCTGCCGCCGTCACCGGCCGCCGCAAACGTCGAGGTCCGCACCGTGATGACCTTCTTGGCGTCCTTGGATTTCACCGTCTGGATCGCGTTGCCGGCATAGATCGGCCGCTCGAAGGTATCGGGCGACACCACCTTGATGATCTCCGACACCTGCATCACGTCGAGCAAAGCGGCGACGCGCGGCATCACGTTCTTGAAGCGCGAGGTCGCGGGCGCGACGAAGGCGTCATAGCCGGGCGCCAGCGCCACGATCAGGGCGGCGAGCGGCTCGGCCAGGTCGTGGGCATAGGCATCGCCCTCGGCGACCAGCACCTTGGTGACGCCGGCAAGCTTGGCGGCGGCCTCGGCCGCGGCCTTGGTGCCCTCGCCGCCACCGGCGACCAGCACGTGGACCTCGGCGCCCAATTGGGTGGCCGCGGTCAGCGCCTTGTTGGTGGAGTCCTTTAGGGTGGCGTGTTCGGTTTCGGCAATCAACAGCGTGGTCATCAGAGAACCCCGGCTTCATTCTTGAGTTTCGACACCAGCTCGGCGACGTCCTTGACCTTGACGCCTCCCTTGCGGCCCGGCGGCTCGGTGGTCTTGATGATCTCGAGATGCGCGGTCAGATCGACGCCGTAGTCGGACGCGCTCTTGTCGGCGATCGGCTTCTTCTTGGCCTTCATGATGTTGGGCAGGCTGGCGTAGCGCGGCTCGTTCAGCCGCAAGTCAGTAGTTACGATCGCCGGTCCCTTGAGTTTCAGGGTTTGCAGGCCGCCGTCGACCTCGCGCGTCACCTTGAAATCGGAACCTTCGACTTCGAGCTTGGAGGCAAAGGTCGCCTGCGACCAGCCGAGCAGGGCGGCCAGCATCTGGCCGGTCTGATTGGAATCGTCGTCGATCGCCTGCTTGCCGAGAATGACGAGGCCGGGCTGCTCTTCGTCGACGATGGCCTTGAGGATCTTCGCCACCGCCAGCGGTTCGACGTTACCGTCCGCCTTGACCAGAATGCCGCGGTCGGCGCCCATGGCGAGACCGGTGCGGATGGTTTCGGACGCCTGGGCGGGGCCGATCGACACCACCACGACCTCGGTTGCCTTGCCGGCCTCTCGCAGGCGCAGGGCCTCCTCGACGGCGATTTCGTCGAACGGATTCATCGACATCTTGACGTTGGACAGTTCGACGCCCGATCCGTCGCTCTTGACCCGGACCTTGACGTTGTAATCGACCACCCGCTTTACCGGCACCAGAACCTTCATCGACCCTCTTTCGCTTGGATTTTTGGTATCAATCAGCTTGGGCGCGGAACCTAAAGGTCTCGCTATCGGCGGTCAACGCGCGAAAGCCAAAATCGCCCCAGAATCGCGTTGGGCATCGCGCTGGGCATCGCCTCGGCCACCGCCGGAGCATGGGGCTTCAGCGATTCTGGCCGGGCACCCACAACACGTCCCCTGCGCCGTTGTGATTGGCAGAGCGGCTGGCGACGAACAGGAAATCCGACAGCCGGTTCATGTACTGGATCGCGGCGTCGCTGACCGGTTCGTCGGGCTTGGCCGCGAGTTCCACCATGATCCGTTCCGCGCGGCGGCATATGGTGCGGGCGAGATGCAGATGCGCCGCCGCCGGCGTCCCGCCGGGCAGCACGAACGAGGTCAGGGGCGCCAGTCCGGCATTCAAGGTGTCGATGTCGCGCTCCAGCCGTTCGACCTGGCTTGCCAGCATCCGCAGGCGCTCGACCTTGCCCTGGCGCTCGGGCACCGCAAGGTCGGCGCCGAGGTCGAACAGGTCGTTCTGGATCAGGCCGAGCATCGTATCGATCTCGCGCGCCTCCGCCAGATGCAGCCGCACCATGCCGATCGCGGCGTTGGTCTCGTCGACGGTTCCATAGGCGGCGATGCGCAGGTCGTATTTCGGGCGGCGTTCGCCGCTGCCGAGCGCCGTGGTGCCGTCGTCGCCGGTCCTTGTGTAGATGCGATTGAGAACAACCATGGCTCTCCCCTTCAGCGATTCATCGCCCAGACCGCGAGCATGGTGATGACGATCGCGATAAATTGCAGCAACACCCGCACCCGCATCAGTTTCTGCGAGCGATCAGGCGATCCGCCCCGCATCATGTTGACGAGACCGAGCAGCAGGACGATCGCAACTGCGCCGACCGCGACGGGAAGGATGATTGAACTCAGGAAGGATGCCATTGCCGCTACATAACACCGCACCGGGCGCTCCGCCATCCGTTCAGGACAGGTCCGCCCCCGGCGCAACGATCTGGCTTTTTGTGCAATAATATCAGATGCTAGCCGCTGCTGACGGTGTGCGATCGGCGAGTCGCTTGCGGTCCATGCTTCGAGACGCTCGCGCCGCTCGCTCCTCAGCATGAGGTCGTTGTGTTTCAGCAAGTTAACCTCATCCTGAGGAAGCCGCGAAGCGGCCGTCTCGAAGGATGGGCAGCACTACCGATTTGTCGCCGGTTGAACGCGTGGTCCGCTCGGTCAGGGTGAAATGTGAGGCAGATCCGCTACGTCTATCTGGTCGCGATGGATGCGTTCTACACGTTTCTCGCCGATGACGGCTGGGCGATCGCCAGTCACATCGCGCTTTCGGCGTTGATGGCGCTGTTTCCGTTTCTGATCGTGCTGACGTCGCTGGCCGGGTTTTTCGGTTCCAAGGAACTCGCCGATCAGGCGGTGACGCTAATGCTGC
The DNA here is from genome assembly GCA_040390145.1 of Pseudomonadota bacterium. Taxonomy (GTDB): domain Bacteria; phylum Pseudomonadota; class Alphaproteobacteria; order Rhizobiales; family Xanthobacteraceae; genus Bradyrhizobium. Next base: position 4,861 of record JAZJYY010000178.1, on the reverse strand, counting down.
AGGTCTGGCCGCAGCAGGTCGCGGACACGCTGTCCGGCGAAATCCACGACGTGCTGACCACCACGCGCGGCGATGCCCTGACCATCGGCCTCGTGCTCGCGGTGTATTTTGCTTCCAACGGCATCGAAAGCCTGCGGGTCGGACTGAACCGCGCATATTCGGTGATCGAGCCGCGGAGCTGGTACTGGCTGCGGCTGGAATCGATCGGCTACACGCTGATCGCCGCTTTCACCGCGCTGGCGATGGCGTTCCTGATCGTGCTCGGCCCGCTGATGCTGGAAGCCGCGCGGCGCTGGATTCCGCTGATCGTGGAGACCAATGAGCATTTCCTCAACGTCGCGCGCTACGGCATCACCGTCGCGGCGCTGGTCATCGCGCTGTTCATCCTGCACGCTTGGCTGCCGGCGGGCCGCCGCGGCTTCCTGCAGATCCTGCCCGGCATCATCTTCACCTTCGTGGCGTCGCTGCTGTCAGGCATGGTGTTCGGACAATATCTCGCCCGCTTCGCCAACAATTACGTCACGATGTATGCCGGCCTCGCCTCGGTCATCATCGCGCTGGTGTTCCTGTACTTCATCGCCGCGATCTTCGTGTTCGGCGGCGAGTTGAACGCGGCGATCATCAAGTCGCGGCTGCCGCACGGCGTGTCGCTTCAAGCAGCGCAGTCGCTAGAGCCCTTGGACTCACAGGTTTGACCAGAAAGGCGTCGGCGCCGGCTTCGCGCGATGCCGCCTCATCGTCGCCACGGCCCGACACCCCGATGATGGCGACGCGGCCGAACGGCGCGCGCAGCTTGCGGATGCGCCGGATCGCCTCGATGCCGTTGATGCCCGGCAGCACCATGTCCATCAGCACCGCGTCGAACGCGCCTTCCGCGATCCGCTCGGCCGCGATCTCGCCACGGCCGATGAATTCCGCCTGGTGGCCGAGTTCGGTGAGGATCGCGTTGAGCACGACGCGGCCGAACGGATTGTCCTCGACGCTGAGGACGCGCAAGCCCCTGCCCTGATCCGGCGGAGAGCCGGCATCCGCGCCCGAGTTGGCCGCTTTCGGCGCCTTGGCGCGGGTCAGCGTCACGCTCAGGGTGAAGGTGGTTCCGCCGCCTCGCCGCGGCGTCACGATAATGTCGCCGCCCATCGCCCGCGCCAGCGCCTTGACCGACGACAGCCCGAGCCCGGCGCCGCCGAAGCGCGATGCGATCGAGACATTGGCCTGCGAGAACGGGCGGAACAGGCGCTTGATCTCGGCGAGCGTGAGACCGATGCCGCTGTCGGACACCGCGAAGGCGATGCTGACCTTGCCCTTCGGCCCGCGCGTCGGCCTGACCGTGAGGCCGACGCCGCCAGCTTCGGTGAACTTGGCCGCATTGTCGATCAGGTTTTCCAGCGCCGCGCGCAGCCGCACCGGATCGCCGATCACGAACGCCGGCAATTTTTCGGAAATCTCGACCTCGGACTGCAAGCCCTTCGCCGTCGCCCGGCCGGCCAGCGAATCCCCGACGCTGCGGGCGAGCGCGCGCAGGTCGAAGAAATCCTGCCGCACCCCAAGCCCGGGGCCGCGGCTCCTCGCGGCATCGACAAACAAGGTGGCGAGGCTGGCCAGATGCTCGGCGCCGGCCTTGATGGTATCGACCCAGCGCCGCTCGCGCTCGTCAAGATCGGAGGTCGCCAGCAGGTCGCTGATGGCGAGAATTCCGGTCAGCGGCGTGCGGACCTCATGGGCAAACGCCGCCAGCGCCACCTCGACCATTCGGGATCCGGCGGTCGCGGCCGCGCGCTTGCGCGCCTTGCCCGCGGCGCGGGCTGGAACACGTTGTTTCGACATCCGTTTTTTCGGCGCAGACGGCTGTGCGCGCGACTTGGGCGCCATGATTCCCCCGACCCTTGCCGGTCCCACCATGCCATGGAGCGCGGCAGAGAGTCACGAAGGGCGTTTTCACCGGCGACGGGCTTGCCGGTCACGCCGGGCCGGCTTGTCAGGGCAAGCCGATTTGGCGGCGGATGTCGGCCGGCGTCGCCCCCTGCGCCCGGAGGTCGCGGAGTCCGCTCGCCCCCGTCGACTTCGACAGCTTCCGCCCCGCGTCGTCGCGCACCAGGCGGTGGTGCCGCCAGACCGGCTGCGGCAAACCGAGCAAATGCTGCAGCAGTCGGTGCACGCTGGTCGACCAGAACAGGTCCGCGCCCCGCACCACCTCGGTAACGCCCTGCAAGGCGTCGTCGATCACCACCGAGAGGTGATAGCTGGTCGGCGTCTCCTTGCGCGCGACAATGACGTCGCCCCAGGCTTCGGGCCGGGCGACGACCGCACCGGTCTCGCCATCGGGACCCTCGCCGCGCTCGGTCCAGCCGAGATCAGGGGCCAGCGCAAGCGCCGCCGCCATGTCGAGCCGCAGCGCATAGGGCACGCCCGAATCACGCAGGTACGCCCGCTGATCCGGCGACAGCAATTTCGCTACCCCCGGATAGAGCGGCGCGCCGTCGGGGTCGCGCGGCCAGGGCGCCTGCGCCTCGCGCTGCGCCACCAGTCTGGCGATTTCGCCGCGGCTTTCGAAGGAGGGATAGATCAGGCCCATCGCCGTGAGCTTATCCAGCGCGGCGCGATAGTCCGCGAGGTGCCCGGACTGCCGCCGAACCGGCGTTTCCCAGGACATCCCGAGCCAGACGAGATCCTCGTAGATCGCAGCCTCGAATTCCGGCCGGCAGCGCGCCGGATCGATATCCTCGATCCGCAGCAGCAAGCGGCCGCCGCTTTGCCGCGCCAGATCAAAATTCAGCAGCGCCGAATAAGCGTGGCCGGGATGCAGATAGCCGTTCGGGCTCGGGGCGAAGCGGAAAACGGGCGGCATGACTTCCCAACACTCGTCATTGCCGGGTCTGACCCGGCAATCCATCCCCTGACAGAGACTCAGTTACGATAGAAGATGGTTGCGCGGGTCACCATGGCGAAGACGCGCTTCGCGCTTTTGCCCGCGCATGACGACCTCTGGAATTGATCCGTAATGCCCCTCCACCTCGAAACCCAGTCCGACCTCGAAGACGCCGTCCATGCGCTTGTCAAACTGGATCCGCGGCTGAAACCGATCCTTGCGCTGACGGGGATGCCGGCGCTGCGGCGGCGTGAGCCGGGCTTCGCCGGTCTGGCCCACATCGTCTGCGGCCAGCAGGTCTCCACCGCCAGCGCCGCGGCGATCTGGGGCCGGGTCAGCGCCGCGTTCGATCCCTTTCATCATGACGCCTTGCGCAAGGCGCGCACCGACCGGCTCGGCCGGCTCGGCCTGTCCGGCGCCAAGATCAAGACCCTGAAAAATCTGGCGCGCGAAATCGCCGCGGAGCGGCTCAATCTCGACGTGCTGGCGAACGAGGACGCCGACGCCGCGCACGACACCCTGACCGCACTGCACGGCATCGGCCCGTGGACCGCCGACGTCTATCTGCTGTTCTGCCTCGGCCATGGCGACGCCTGGCCTGCCGGCGATATCGCCATCCAGGAAGCCATCAAGGTCGGATTGGGGCTGCCGACGCGGCCGACCCCGAAACAGATGGCACCGCTGGCGGAGCCGTGGCGGCCGCTTCGGGGGGCGGCGGCGCACCTGTGGTGGAGCTATTACCGGGTGCTGAAGAAGCGCGAGGGCGTGATCGGGAAATAGTCTCGTCTCCCGGAGACGGAGCGACAGCTTCTCCCTCTCATTCTACGGGGCGCCGCGAGATCGCGGACGTGCGGCTGCGACGCTTTGGCTGTTGAGATTCGAATTCGCAAACAAACACGGCTGTCACAGTACCGATTGTGGCCCCGCGCCGCCCTCACCTGTCTTCGGAGACCACGTGGTTGCAGGAATAACAACGGAAGATCCGCATGGCGGCGCTGCCGACCATGGGCTGGAGGTCGCTGAGATGCGTCATGGCCGCATCGCATTTGTCGCAGACGCGCGAGGGTACGTTCGGGCCGTCGGCTGCGCCAACTGCATCGGTAGGCGCCATGGTGATCGGCCTCGCTGAATGACATGAACCAGCCTGGTGTCTCGCGCGCTATCGTGTTCAAGCGTTGGCGATTTGCGGGCGGCATAACGGCGCCAACATGCCCCAAACCGGCTGCTGAAGGTGGTCAATATTGCTCACTCCTGCGCAAGCGGGGCGGACCTGCACAGATCTACAGGGGCGCCGGGCTCTCGCCGCGCGCGCTGGTCAATTTCGTCGCGAACGACGCCGCCACGATGATGACCGTGATCAGGCCCAGCACCAGCGTGCAGATGGCGTTGATTTCGGGTTTTACCCCGAGCCGCACCTCCGAATAGATCCGGATCGGCAGCGTCGCCGAGCCGGGGCCGGTGGTAAAGCTCGCGATCACGACATCGTCGAGCGACAGCGTGAAGGCCAGCATCCAGCCCGCCACGATCGAGGGCAGGATCAGCGGCAACGTCACGCTGACGAACGCCCGCAGCGGATCGCAGCCGAGGTCCATCGCGGCCTCCTCCAGGCTGCGGTCGAGCTTGCCCAGCCGCGACTGCACCACGACCGTGACAAAACACATGGTCAGCGTGGTGTGGGCGATCGTCACGGTCCAGAAGCCGCGCTCGGCATTGAGTGCGACGAACAGCAGCAGCAGCGACAGCCCGGTGATGACTTCCGGCATCACCAGCGGCGCATACAGCATGCCGGAGAACAGCGTACGGCCCCGGAAACGTTCGCCGCGCGCCAGCGCTGTGGCCGCGAGCGTGCCGAGCAGCGTCGCCAGCGTGGCGGACACCACCGCCACCTTGAAACTCATCCAGGCCGCATCCAGCATGGCGCGGTCGTTGAAGAATTCGCTGTACCAGCGCAGCGACCAGCCGCCCCACACCGTCACCAGCCGCGAGGCGTTGAAC
>JAZJYY010000177.1:0-5967 GCA_040390145.1 Pseudomonadota bacterium | reverse complement strand
CTCTCGTAGACCTGGCCCTGGTTGGAGGCGCCGTCGCCGAAATAGGCCAGGCTGACGAAGTCATTGCCGCGGTAGCGGTTGGCGAAGGCCAGGCCGGTGCCCAGCGAAACCTGGGCGCCGACGATGCCGTGGCCGCCGAAGAAATTCTTCTCCTTGCTGAACATGTGCATGGAGCCGCCCTTGCCCTTGGAATAGCCGCCATTGCGTCCGGTCAGCTCGGCCATCACGCCCTTGGCTTCCATGCCGCAGGCCAGCATGTGGCCGTGGTCGCGGTACCCGGTGATGACCTGATCGCCCTGCTTCAGGGCCATCTGCATGCCGACCACGATGGCTTCCTGGCCGATGTAGAGGTGGCAGAAGCCGCCGATCGCGCCCATGCCGTAGAGCTGGCCGGCCTTTTCCTCGAAGCGGCGGATCAGCAGCATGTCGCGCAAGGCGCGCAGTTCCTGTTCCCTGGTGAAATCAGGCGGCGTGTCAGCCCCGTTCCCTTTTTCCTGTCCCGATTCCTTTGTGACGCTTTTTTTAGCTGCGGCCATGGCACTTCCGGATGAGAGAACGAATAGCCCTCTCTATCCCAACTCAAACCGCCATGAAAGGATTGCGTGGTCGCAGCAAAATTTGGCTATACCGCACTGCAACCAGCGACATTTTCGAAATCGATTTCGAGGTTTTTTGAAATTTGAAACTGGATGGACCGTCATCCTGAGGTGCGAGCCTCTTTGCGAGCCTCGAAGGATGACTGGCTCCGTGCTTGCTGCCATCCTTCGAGGCGCGCAAGAGCGCGCACCTCAGGATGACGGCTGTCTATTCGGCGGGCAGATCAGAAGCTGCCTACTTCGGCTTGACCGTCTTCACCAGATCGCGTGGATTGGCGTAATCGAGCTGGTAGCGCGCCCGCTCGTCCAGCATGTCGGGGTCGACCCGGTCGGACCGCAGCAGCGACACCCGCTGCTCGCCGTCGAGGCGTTCGCGCTTCAGCCGCGCCAGTTCGGACGTCAGCGCGATGATCTCCTGGTCGAGTTCCTGCCGCGCATTCAGCCCATACTTGCCGGTATAGGCGTTGACGCCGAAATAGCCGACCATCGCCGCCGCCATCGCATAGAGGGCAAGCCCGGTGAGCAGGGATTTGAGTCGGGAGCGCGAGACCATGCCCCGACGATGCGACGGCCCGGTTAAGAGTATCTTAAAACCCGGACCGTCCAGCAGCTCCGCCGGCCTATTTGTTCTGCTTTTCCACGAAAGCGGCGAAGGCGTCGATGTACTGCTGCAGCACCTTCTGCACCGGTTCCTTGGTGAGCTGGCCCTTGTCGTCGAAGGCGTCGCCGACGCCGTTCAGATAGATTTCCGGCTGTCCCATGATCGGGCCGGCAATGCCCGGCATGATGTTCTGCAGGTGTTTGACGGCAGCAACACCGCCGAGCGCGCCCGGCGAATTGCCGACAATGCCGATCGGCTTGCCGAGGAACGAACTCTTGCCATAGGGGCGCGAGCCGACGTCGATGGCGTTCTTCAGCACGCCGGGAATCGAGCGGTTATATTCCGGCGCCACGATCAGCACGCCGTTCGACTTCTGCAGCTTGTCACGGAACGCCAGCCAGTCGGCCGGCGGCGTGGCTTCCAGATCCTGGTTGAAGAACGAGATGTCGTGCAGCGTCACGACGTCGAGCTTCAGCGTCGCCGGCGCCAGCTTGGCCAGCGCGTTGGCGATCTTGAGCGTAAAGCTCTCCTTGCGCAGGCTGCCGACGATCGCGACGATATTGTGGGCCATGGGATGTCCTTACTGAATAGGGTGCCGAAGCGGCTCGGGCGCACCCTAACCGCTCCGAAAAAAGATGCAAGTGCATGAATAACAGTTTCCAGCGGACGCGACCGCTGGAAACCAGGCGCCCTCACCCACCCTTGTTCGGATTGATCAGATATTTCTCGCCCGTGGCGCGCTTGTTGTAGACCGCGATATGGTCAAGTTGCAGCACCTCCTGCAGCGACACCACCTGGGTGTAATGACTTGCAAAGGTGGTCTTGAGTTCGGCCACCACCCGCGCCCGCAGCTTGGCGCCGTCGGCCGGGCCGATCTTCTGCAGGAACGGAAACAGCAGCCAGCCGCCGATCCCCCAGGCCATGCCGAACGAACGGTTCAGCTCGGTCGGACGGATGTCGAGCCCGCCGTAGATATAGACCTGCTTGTGAACGCTCGACCCGTAGCGGCTGTAGACTTTTGCCGTCTTGTTGATCGCGATTTCCATGCAGGTCAGGATCTGGCCGGCGAGCTTGCCGCCGCCGATGGCGTCGAACGCAATGGTCGCGCCGGTTTCCACCAGCGCGTTGGTCAGATCGTCCATGAAATCAGGAGCGCTGGAATCGACGATATGTTTCGCGCCGATCTTGCGCAGGATATCCGCCTGCTCCTTGCTGCGCACGATGTTGACGAGATCGATGCCGTCCTTGAGGCAGATCCTGTTGAGCATCTGGCCGAGATTGGATGCGGCTGCCGTGTGCACCAGCGCCTTGTGCCCCTCCCGCTTCATGGTCTCCGTCATGCCGAGCGCGGTCAGCGGATTGACGAAACAGGATGCGCCCTCCGCCGGCGTGGTGCCGTCAGGCAGCGGCAACAGCTCTTTGACCCGCATGGTTCGATATTGCGCATACATGGCGCCGCCGATCATCGCCACGGTCTTGCCCATCAGCGCCTTGGCCTCGTCGGACGATCCGGTCTTGATCACCACGCCGGCGCCCTCGTTGCCGACCGGCATCGATTCATCGAGCCGTCCGGCCATCGCCCGCATCGCCGCATCAGGCACCTTAGCCGTGATGACGGGCGCGTCCCGGGTGCCGGATGCCTTGGCCGTCGACATGTCGGCGGCGCCGACCAGCAGCCCAAGGTCGGACGGGTTGATCGGCGAGGCTTCGACCCGGACCACGACTTCGTCCGGGCCCGGCTCCGGCACCGGCACGCTGACGAGAGAGATTTCCAGTTCGCCGCTCTTCTTGATCAGCGATCGAAGCTGCAGTCCGGTGGTGGTGTCGGCGCTCATCGTGAAACTCCCTTTTCTTTCGGTTCGACCGAATTTCGGCCGGGAGTGTTCTCACGTTGGCCAGGAAACGCAAGGTCGCCCCGAAGCCGGCCGCGGCGGCGCGTTGCACGCCGGCAACACCTGGCCGGAAACGATTGGGACTTGCCGAGTCCGCCCTTGCGCGTCCACATTGTGCGCCGAAACTTCGTCGCGTCGGATGCTTGGCTGTGCAACCTGGCTCGCCTGGAGCCTTCGGAGGCTGGTACCATGACCCCGCAGGGATCAACAACCGTAGCCGCGGCGTGTTATCCGGCCGTCGTGATTGCAGCCTGGGCTGTGGTCAGTTTTGGCGGCATGGGTTCACCTCGTATCGACAGCGCCGCTGCGGCGCACGCCGTGGACCGGCTGGCGCCGGCTCTGGCCGCCAACCTCGAACTGGCGGCTGCTCCGCGGACCACTGTGTCCAAGGCTGTCCCCAAGGTCGCCCTGAGCTACGCCGCGGTCGGCGACAGCGAGGTGGCGGCCGCCGCCGAGTTCGTGACCCAGCCCCTCACCGAGACAACGCCAGCCCCGGAGGCGCCGCGCCCCATCGTCGTGGCCGCGCTGGGCGATGCCGCGGAAGTTCTGTCCGCCACGGTCCCGCCCGCGCAGACCCCCGCAAACATGGCCGATCCGCAGCCTCAGGATGTCGCGACCGCCGCCGAGGTTGTGGCACAACCCGTCGCCGCCGAAACAGCAGCCCCGGAGAAGCCGCAACCCGTCGTGGTGGCCGCACTGACCGATCCGGCGGAAGTTCTGCCGACGGAAACGGCGCCCGCACAGGACGCAACCGCAACCACGCTTGTCGCCAAAGCCGACCGCATCGAGCTGGTCGGCGAGTGCATGGTGGCCGAAGCCTGCATCGACCAGTTCCTCTGGGCGCTCTACCAGCGGACGCCCAAGGAGGACACCATCAAGGAGAAAGAGCTCCGGAAGGTGCAGATCAAGCGGAAAGGCAAAATGGTGACGGTCACCAGAAGCTTTACCAAGCTGGTCGAAAACGATTTCACCTGGAAGGATCCCCATGCGGCGGAACGCGTGGGCATGTCGATGATCGACTACGTGATCGGCGGCATGGACCGCAGCTTCAAGCTGAAACTGTTTCACACGCTTTACGCCGCCGAGGCCGCCGGACTGCAGCCCGGCATCACCAGCGCGTTTCGCGACGACTATCGTCAAGGCATCGCCAGCGGCCTGAAGGCCGCAAGCAACCGGTCGTACCATGGCGGCAGCCTGCGCGGCGGCTATGGCCGGGGGCTGGCGGCGGACATCGTCAGCGTCAACGGCGCCAACCGCGCGCAACGCTGGGCTTCGACCGAAACGCTGTGGAAATGGGTCGATGCCAACGGCAAGCCATATGGGATCGGACGGCCGTATCTCCGATTCGATCCGCCGCATGTCGGCCCCATCGACGGCCCGGAATACGTCTCCCGCCGCGGCGGCACCAAGGTCGCCGCCGCGGATGTGAAGAAGCGCCACCGCCATGCCCATGCCCATGTCGCGCACGCCAGGCCGGCCGCGGCAAAGCGCCAGGTTGCCGCGACATCGTCGAACAGCAAGCCGACCGCCCGGGTCGCCGAAGCGCGCTAGGACGCGTACTCATCATCATCGGTGATGTCCGCTTCGGCCCGACCCCCACGGCGTCTGTGCGACGGCGCCAAATGTCGCGATGAGCCAAGAGCAGACGTTCCCCCGAAGCGAATTTCCCGACCCGCGCTACTCGCCGATGCTCGAAAGCAATTCGTCGAGCTGCTCCAGCTGTTCCGGCAATCCGGCCGCCGAGCCCTGCAGTGCTTCCTCGAGCGCCTCCTTGGACGGATAGACTTCGTGGAAAGTCAGCAGCGTTTTCCCGCCCTGGTCCTCGAAGGTCACGGTCGTGATCGCGCCCTCTTCGCCCTCGTCGTTGGTCCAGACGATGCGCTCGTTCGGCACCACCTCGAGATACTTGCCGTGGAAGGCCATGGTGTCGGAACCGCCGGCAGCGAATTCCAGCCGATATTTTCCGCCGGTGCGGACGTCCATATCGCACGATACGAGCGAAACGCCGGACACCGATTTTGGCACCCACCAGCGCTGGAACAGTTCGGGCTGGCTCCATGCCCTGTAGACCGTGCTCGGCGGCGCGTTGAATGTCCGCGTTACCACCAGTTCGCGATCCCCTCTGCGCTCGACTGACGTGGGGTTCTGCGCACCACCTGCACTGTTAACTCGCTGATTCATCGCTTCCTTCCTGTTTCATTTCGCTGATGATTTCGTCCAACGCTTCGAAGCGGGCCTCGAAGAGCTTGCGATGCGCCTCGATCCACTCGGCCTCCGCCTTGAGGCCGCGTTTCCCAAGCTTGCAGGTCCTCACCCGTCCGACCTTCTGCGTGACGACGAGCCCCGCCCGCTCGAGAACCTGGACGTGCTTCTTCATGCCGGTCAGCGTCATCTGGAACTTGTCCGCGAGACTGGTGATCGACGCGTCCGCTCGGCCAAGATGATCGATGATCCCGCGGCGGGTCGCATCGGACAGCGCCGCAAAAGAGAGATCGAGCGGGGGATTTGAATACTGAACCATGAAGTTCAGTATTAACCGCTCGCGCGGGAAGCGCAAGTCACGTCCGAGTACCTAGACCTAATATCGGTATTTAGGCACCCTCAAGACGATCACGTCGTGGCCCGCCTGACGACGTCCAACCCGTTGAAATACAACGGTCCGCTATCTTTGCATGGGCTCGTTTTCGCAATTTTGTTTGGAGGCCGTCGGCGCGCCAGCAGCGGACGCGGCTCCCATCCGTTACGCCAGCGCCTTCAGCGCCGCCCTGCCCGCATACTTCGCCTGCGCGCCGAGTTCCTGCTCGATCCGCAGCAGCTGGTTGTACTTGGCGGTGCGGTCGGAGCGCGCCAGCGAGCCGGTTTTGATCTGGCCGCAATT
>JAZJYY010000176.1:0-6367 GCA_040390145.1 Pseudomonadota bacterium | reverse complement strand
GGCGCCGGTCCCATCGTGATCGGCCAGGCCTGCGAATTCGACTATTCCGGCACCCAGGCGGTCAAGACCCTGAAGGAAGAGGGCTACCGCATCGTATTGGTCAATTCGAATCCGGCCACCATCATGACCGATCCGGAACTGGCCGACGCCACCTATATCGAGCCGATCACGCCGGAAATCGTCGCCAAGATCATCGAGAAGGAACGCCACGTCCTGCCCGGCGGCTTCGCGCTGCTGCCCACCATGGGCGGCCAGACCGCGCTGAACTGCGCGCTGTCGCTGCGCAAGCAGGGCACGCTGGACAAATTCGACGTCGAGATGATCGGCGCCACCGCGGATGCCATCGACAAGGCCGAGGACCGCCAGCGTTTTCGCGAGGCCATGACCAAGATCGGGCTGGAGACGCCGCGTTCGGTCCAGGTGAAGACCCTGCCGGACGCGCTGCGCGCGCTCGACGTCATCGACTTCCCTGCCCTGATCCGCCCCTCCTTCACCATGGGCGGCACCGGCGGCGGCATCGCCTACACCAAGGCGGAATTCATCGAGATCGTCGAGCGCGGCATCGATGCCTCGCCGACCTCCGAAGTCCTGATCGAGGAAAGTGTCCTCGGCTGGAAGGAGTTCGAGATGGAGGTGGTGCGCGACAAGAAGGACAATTGCATCATCATCTGCTCGATCGAGAACCTCGATCCGATGGGCGTGCATACCGGCGATTCCATCACCGTGGCGCCGGCGCTGACGCTGACCGACAAGGAATACCAGATCATGCGCGACGCCTCGCTGGCGGTGCTGCGCGAGATCGGGGTCGAGACCGGCGGCTCCAACGTGCAGTTCGGCGTCAATCCGGCCGACGGCCGCATGGTCGTGATCGAGATGAATCCGCGGGTGTCGCGCTCTTCCGCACTCGCTTCAAAGGCCACCGGCTTTCCGATTGCGAAAGTCGCCGCCAAGCTCGCGGTCGGCTACACGCTGGACGAGATCGCCAACGACATCACCGGAGGTGCTACGCCGGCGTCGTTCGAGCCGACCATCGACTACGTCGTCGTCAAGATTCCGCGCTTTGCCTTCGAAAAATTTCCCGGCGCCTCCACCACGCTGACCACCTCGATGAAGTCGGTCGGCGAAGTCATGGCGATCGGACGTACTTTTCAGGAGAGCCTGCAGAAGGCGCTGCGCGGGCTCGAGACCGGGCTGACCGGACTCGACGAAATCGAGATCGAGGGCCTCGGCCGCAGCGACGACAAGAACGCGATCCGCGCCGCCTTGGGCACGCCGACGCCGGACCGGCTGTTGCAGGTCGCGCAGGCGATGCGGCTCGGCTGGAGCAACGAGGAGATCTTCACCTCTTGCAAGATCGATCCCTGGTTCCTGGCGGAAATGCGCGGCATCGTCGAGATGGAAAGCAAGATCAAGCAGAGCGGCCTGCCGACGCATGCGTTCGGCATGCGCACCCTGAAGGCGATGGGCTTTTCCGACGCGCGGCTCGCGGTGCTGACCGGGGCCACCGAGGCCGCCGTGACGGCGCAGCGCCAGGCGCTCGGCGTTCGCCCGGTGTTCAAGCGCATCGATACCTGCGCCGCCGAGTTCGCTTCGCCCACCGCCTACATGTATTCGACCTATGAATCGCCGTTCGCGGGTGCGCTGGCCGACGAGAGCGCGCCAACCGACGCCAAAAAGGTCATCATTCTCGGCGGCGGCCCGAACCGGATCGGCCAGGGCATCGAATTCGATTACTGCTGCTGCCACGCATGCTTCGCGCTGCACGACGCCGGCTTTGAGACCATCATGATCAACTGCAACCCGGAAACGGTGTCGACCGACTACGACACCGCGGACCGGCTGTATTTCGAGCCGCTGACCGCCGAGGACGTGCTGGAGATCATCGCCACCGAGCGCAAGAACGGCACGCTGCACGGCGTCATCGTGCAGTTCGGCGGCCAGACCCCGCTGAAACTAGCGCGCGCGCTGGAGGCGGCCAATGTGCCGATCCTCGGCACCTCGCCCGACGCCATCGACCTTGCCGAGGACCGCGACCGCTTCAAGCGCGTGCTTGACAAATTGCGCCTGAAGCAGCCGAAGAACGGCATCGCCTATTCGGTCGAGCAGGCGCGGCTGGTGGCAGCCGATCTCGGCCTGCCGCTGGTGGTGCGGCCGTCCTACGTGCTCGGCGGCCGCGCCATGCAGATCATCCGCGAGGAAAACCAGCTCAGCGACTATCTGCTCGGCACCTTGCCGGAACTCGTCCCCGGCGACGTCAAGGCACGCTATCCGAACGACAAGACCGGCCAGATCAACACCGTGCTCGGCACCAATCCGCTGCTGTTCGACCGCTATCTGTCCGACGCCATCGAGATCGACGTCGACTGCCTATGCGACGGCAAGGACACTTTTATTGTCGGCATCATGGAGCACATCGAGGAGGCGGGCATCCATTCCGGCGACTCCGCCTGCTCGCTGCCGCCGCATTCGCTGGATGCGGCGATGATAGGCGAGCTGGAGCGGCAGACCCGCGAGCTCGCGCTCGGCCTCGACGTGGTCGGGCTGATGAACGTGCAATATGCCATCAAGGACGGCGACATCTACGTGCTCGAGGTCAATCCGCGGGCGTCGCGCACCGTGCCGTTCGTCGCCAAGGTGATGGGCATGCCGGTGGCGAAGATCGCCGCGAGAATCATGGCCGGTGAGAAGCTCGCGGACTTCGATCTGAAGAAGCGCAAGCTCGATCATGTCGGCGTCAAGGAATCGGTGTTCCCGTTCGCCCGTTTCCCCGGCGTCGATACCGTGCTCGGCCCGGAGATGCGATCGACCGGTGAGGTGATGGGCATCGACCGCTCGTTCGAGGTGGCGTTCGCCAAGAGCCAGCTCGGCGGCGGCACAAGGGTGCCGCGCAAGGGCACGGTGTTCGTCTCGGTCCGCGAGATCGACAAGGTCAGGATTCTGGAGGCGGTGCGGTTGCTGCACTCGCTGGGATTCAAGGTGATCGCGACCTCCGGAACGCAGCGTTTCCTCACCGACTCGGGGGTACCGACCGAAAAGGTGAACAAGGTGCTGGAGGGACGGCCGCATATCGTCGACGCCATCACGAACGGCGACATCCAGCTGGTCTTCAATACCACCGAGGGGCCTCAGGCGCTGGCCGACAGCCGGTCGTTGCGGCGCGCTGCCCTCTTGCATAAAGTGCCATATTACACCACTCTTTCCGGTGCCGTGGCAGCCGCGCAGGGTATCCGCGCCTATCTGGGCGGGGACCTTGAGGTCCGCACGCTGCAGAGTTACTTTTCCGAAACCTGATCCTTTGACCGGGCGTCCGCGCCCGGCAAGGAATCGGTAATGAATTCGGCATGGCTGGAACTCGCCAGTCATGAGCGTGTTTTGTTTCGGCGTTTGTGCGTGCCGCGGATTGGTCCGCATGAAGTTGAAGGACGAAGAGCTATGATGGAAAAGGTTCCGATGACCGCGGGCGGCTATGCCGCCCTCGAAGTCGAGTTGAAGCAGCGCCAGTCGGTGGACCGTCCGCGGATCATCGAACACATAGCGGAGGCGCGCTCGCATGGCGACCTTTCGGAGAACGCGGAATATCACGCCGCGAAGGAAGAGCAGTCCCACAACGAGGGACGCATCGCCGAGCTCGAGGACAAGCTCGCGCGCGCCGATATCATCGACATCTCCAAGCTGTCCGGCGACACCATCAAGTTCGGCGCCACCGTCACGCTGGTCGACGAGGACACCGAAAAGAAGGCGGTGTGGCAGATCGTCGGCGAGCCGGAGGCCGACGCCAAGAAGGGTCGCATCTCCATCACCTCGCCGCTGGCGCGCGCGCTGATCGGCAAGAAGAAGGGCGCCTCGGTGGAAGTCGTGGCCCCCGGCGGCGCCAAGGCCTACGAGATCACCAAGGTCGAGTGGCGCTGATCGCGCCGGCTTTCGAATAGTGTCAGCATGAAAGGGCCGGGATATTTCCCGGCCTTTTTCAATGCCCCAGCATCGCTGCGACAAGGCAAGACCCCCGCGACCTCAGCTTCGCCGCGCCGCGAACCTTCGAGAAGGTGATCGGGCAGCCGCAAACACTTTGCCAGCGGCATTATTCCTTCGTTGCCTTGCAAATACGCCGCGGATTTCTTGCGGCGACATGCTTTCCCTCGAAGCCGCGACACGATACGAATTGCGTGCATTGAAATTTTGGGGGACGACCACATGGACGCATTCGAGAGGGCGCTGGCGGCATGGAAGCCGCAGGCGCTGAGCCTGCTGCGCATCATCACAGGCTTGCTGATCATCCAGCATGGCATGGGAAAGATCATCGGTTTTCCCGTTGTTGCGATGTACGCCACCGTAAAGCCGCTGTCGCTGATCGGCGCGGCCGGTTTCATCGAGCTGATCGGCGGCGCGCTGCTGATCATCGGCCTGTACACGCGTCCCGTGGCTTTCATCCTGGCGGGCTTGATGGCGTTCGCCTATTTCATGGGACACATGTTCAAGGGCGGCGTCGCCGCACCCGTATTCCACCCTCTCCTGAATGGCGGCACGCTGGCGGCCCTGTACTGTTTCGCCTGTCTCTATCTGGCGACGGCAGGCGCCGGGCCGTGGAGCGTTGACGAATCGATGAAAAAAGCCTGAGGGGGGATGACCATGGACAAGTTGAACAGAACGCTCGCGGGCTTCGAGCCGGCGGTTCTCAGCATTTTCCGCATCATGACGGGATTGCTGCTGTTTCAGTATGGCGTCGCCAAATTACTGAAATTTCCGGTGCTTCCCTATTTCGCCAAGTTGACGCCGCTGATTACCGCCGCCGGCACTATCGAGCTGATCGGCGGCGCCTTGCTGATCCTGGGGCTGTTCACGCGGCCAGTGGCGTTCATCCTGTCAGGCCAGATGGCGTTCGCCTACTTCATCGGGCACATGTTCAAGGGCGACGCTCCCGTGTTCACGCCGATATTGAACGGCGGCAACGCAGCGATCCTGTTCTGCTTCGCCTGCCTTTATCTGGCGACGGCCGGCGGCGGGCCGTTCAGCCTCGACGCGACGATGCGTGGCAAGCGCTGACTACCGCATTCTTCACGGCGAGCCGACGGCCCGCGTCAATGCGCGACCGTCGGCTGAATGCAACCGCACCGCCCGCGTAATTCCTGTCCGGCATGGCGAGACGCCAGGGATCTGCCGCGTCGACGTGCTTTCCCCCGAAGCCGCGACGCGATAGGGGTTGCAGGCGTTAAACCCGGGGAAGGCAGCCATGACTGAAGCAGCCGCGGCATGGCCGCCGCGCGCATTGAGCGTGTTGCGGATCGTCACGGGCTTGCTGATCATTCAGCATGGCATGGCAAAGGTCATCGGCTTTCCCGCAATCGAGGCTTTCACCAGGCCGCCGTTGCTGTCGCCGCCCGGCGCGGCCGGATTCATCGAACTCGTCTGCGGCGCGCTGTTGATCCTCGGGCTGCGCACGCGGCCGGCGGCCCTGATCCTCGCGGCAGACCTCGCGATCGCCTACATCACCGGGTACTTGCCGAAAGGCTTTCACCCGCTGGTCAGCGGCGGCACGCTGACTATCCTGTATCTCTTCAGCTGCCTCTACCTGTCGAGCGCGGGCGCGGGGCGGTGGAGCATCGACGCGTCGCGCCCGAGGGGGGCGGCCATGGACAAGTTCGACAGGACGCTCGTGGGCTTCGAACCGGCAGTTCTCAGCATCTACCGGATCGTCACGGGATCGCTGCTGTTTCAGTACGGCCTCGCCAAGATCTACAAGATTCCGCTGCTGCCTGCTTTCCTGAAGATTTCACCGCTGGTCACGGTCGCCGGCGCGATCGAACTGATCGGCGGCGCATTGCTGGCGCTCGGGCTGTTGACACGGCCAGTGGCGTTCATCCTGTCGGGCCAGATGGCGTGCGCTTACTTCATCGGCCACATGTTCAAGGACGGCATCGCCGCGCCGGCGTTCATCCCGCTGCTGAACGGCGGCAACGCGGCGATCCTGTTCTGCTTCGCCTGCCTTTACTTCTCCTGCGCCGGCGGCGGGCCGTGGGCCCTCGGCGCGACGCCCGGCGGGCGCTGACCGGAAAGCCGTCAGCCGGGCACTTTCAATTCCAGCGGCACCGCCGCCTCGTATTTCGAATTGTGCAGCACCAGCGAGGTCCGGACGTTGCGGACATGCGGCGCCGCGGTCAGGTGGGTGACGAAATCCTGAAACGTCGCCATGTCGGGCGCGACGCATTTCAGGATGAAATCGACCTCGCCCGAGAGCATCCAGCATTCCCGCACCAGCGGCTCGGCGCGCACGAACTCCTCGAACGCGCGCAGGTCGGCATCGGTCTGGCTGGACAGGTGCACCGAAGCGAACACCGTGACATCAAACCCGAGCCGGCGCGGATCCAGTAAT
>JAZJYY010000175.1:0-15541 GCA_040390145.1 Pseudomonadota bacterium | reverse complement strand
CGTTCTTGCCCAGCTTCATCACCGAGCCCTTGCCGAACTGGCGCTCGATCTGGGAGAGCGCGGCCGACAGGGCCTTGGTCTTGTCCATAGAGGATCCTTCGACGATACGCAGGGAGGTGTTGGCGGCGGCCATTGGTGGTGCTCCTTATGACGGGGATTCGCTAGAGGGACAAACGGGCAGCGGTTTGACAGTGTTTACGTGGCGTGCTGAGGAACAACGTACCCTATTTGTTCTAAGTTCGCAATATGTTCTTTTTAGAAGACCACGGCCGGCCTGCCCTCTCCCCAGTGGCGTAAGTGGGAAATGCCACTGGCATTTTCCGATTTCGCCCGAGGGTTGAACTGGTTAACACGCCCCTAAATGTTCTACGTAGTACTACGGAGATGAGCCTTATTGATCATGTGCCGGGCAGGCGCCGTGCCAGAATTTGGATGAATCACGCAACGCGGCATGATCCGGAGCGCCAGATGGCTCACTACCCCCAGCAGACGGTCCAGGGATGTCTTGAACTCAGGGCCTCCGAACTGCGTGAAGCCGCCGAAATACTTCCCTGCGGCAACGCGCGGGACGGTTTGCTGCAGAAGGCCCGCAGGATGGCGGCCGCATCCGACATCATCGGCAGCTGGCTGGCATCCCCGGGCTTGAGGCCGCCAAGATAAGGCCAGAGCCCGGAAATGGCCTGCTTTGGCCCATCGCGTTTGATGAGGCTTCTCGGCCCTTGCGTCGTTCCGGACCAAGACGATCGCCGTCAACCCGTACCACCCGCATTGAGCGCAGCGACCGCCCGGCATCCCGCCCGACACCCTTCATGCCGGCGGTACCCTTCCCTGTTCTGTTCCTCGACAACCCGTTTCAAAAAAGTGTATTACTGAAAATAACAACCTATAGTTTATCAATCATGGGGATCTCCGATGATGCATCGGGGCGTCGAATACACCGTCACCTCCTCAGCGCCGGGCGTTTGGCAATGGCAGTTCCAGATCGGCGACGCGATTATATCCGGCAAGACCGAGACCAGGATCAGGCTGCTCGCCATTCGCCGGGTTCAGTTGCGGATTGACCGCGAACTCAAAAAAGCCGCGCCGAAGGACCGGGATCGTACTTTGGACCCGTAGGAATCCCTCGCACTTGAGGCGAGGTGGCTGCCGGGCGTTCAGCCCGCTCCGATTGGCGCGGCGCGGCAGTCCACTGGCACATCGCTCGCTCAAGAACGTTGATCAGGATCAAGGCGAGAATTCACGCGGGTGTCAAATTTGTGGGTGTATGGCCAACATCATCTTCAAATGCCCGCGTACGAGCATGAATGTACAGCACTGGCTCGCGGACGAGCCGGCTGACGATACTCATTCCAGTTACGAAACCGTGGTCTGCCAGGCTTGCAGCCGGCTTCATTTCATCAACCGGTCGAGCGGCAAACTGTTGGGCGCAGACGAAGAAGATTGATCGGAGTTACCGGTGCGCCCCGCTCAGCCGCGCAGTTTGGCCGACTCACGCTTAGCCGGTGACCTCGGCCCGCGCCCGATCCGGAGAACGGCGGGTTAGTCAGCGCTGCCCAGCCTGCGCATGGTGAATTCGATATCGCCGCCGGGCAGTTCGCGCCAGCTTTCGACCTCGCTCATATAGGCGGCCTTGGGGAAGCGGGTGAGAAAGTCCCGTGCCGCGGTCCGCGCCTCGGCGCGCGGCAGGGTGAAGCTCTCGCGCAAAAAGCCGTCGTCCGGCTTGCGCCGGGCGGCCATCCGGTCGGCGAGATCGCGCGGGCGAGCGGCCATGTCGGAACTCCAACTACTGCTGACCTTTCCAATATAATGCGCACAGGCGCCAATCCGAGTCTCCGCCGATCAGGTCGGCCATCGGGAACACCAAGGACGGATCGGGGAAATTGAGTCGCTTGCCGGACATAATGGGGCTACAATTGAAAACATTGCCGGCAGCGACCCGTAGGGCGCCGGCGACTGAGAGCCCCGCAAGGACTCCCGCCTCATTGGGAGCGAGTGAGATGGCGCAGTCTCTACCCCTTCGCGAACCAGCCGAGCACAGCACCGACCAAGGAGAGCCGCACGGCATGCCGAATCGTGATCGACGAACCAACCGTTTGCTCTCGCTGTTGTCGGATGAAGACTACCAGCGATTGCGGCCGCATCTGTCGCCGGTGGTGCTGGATTACAAGAAGAGCCTCTATGAAGCCTCGCGGCCGATCGAGCAGGTGTATTTCCCCATCAACGGGGTAGCATCGCTGGTCATCACGACATCGGAAGGCCATAGCGCCGAGGTTGGTACGGTCGGCAGCGAAGGAATGGTGGGATTGCCGGTTTGCCTCGGAGATCGGGATGCGCCGTCATCGATGTACGTCCAGGTACCGGGCACGGCGCTCATCATGGATGCCCGCATGTTCCGCGGTGAACTCGACCGCAGCGCCTCACTCAACCTGGTGATGCTCCGCTATGCCCACGCCTTCTTCAACCAGGTGGCGCAATCGGCCGCCTGCGCGCACCTCCACCGGCTGGAACAGCGCTGCTGCCGCTGGCTGCTGATGACGCGCGACCGGATGCCGTCAGGTGATTTCCTGCTGACCCAGGAATTTCTCGGCATGATGCTCGGAGTCCGACGAACGTCGGTCACCGACGTGATGGGATCCTTGCAGAAGGCCGGGCTGATCCGCTACCGGCGCGGCCATGTGACCATCCTCGATCATGAGGCGCTGCGGCTGCGAACCTGCGAGTGCTACGATATTTCGAAACTGGAATTCGACCGCCTGCTGGGGGATACCCCGCTGGCGCCGCGAACCGACAAGGCGCATCGATCGGTCCGGGAAGTCGGCTAGGTCGAGGGGAAGGCCACACCATCGTCCCGTCATGTCCGCTTCCCGACAAATCAATTCCGCTGCACGACGATGTCCTACCAACGAAAACTGCCGCAGTCCGCATCTCGCGAAATCTTCGCTATGACGGCTACCGGACCGACAACGCCCCCTCCTTATCCCTATACAGGGCCTTCCCGCGGATCGCCCTCTCGGAGCGTTCTCCCTAAACCCCTGCGGTAAATCGGCCCGACCGACCGGGCAGGATATCGCAGTGCCAGTACCCGTTTCGAAGGCCGGTCTCCCCTTGGACAACAAGTTGCTCGCCTCGCTGCCGCGTGACGATTTCGATCGGCTGCTGCCGCATTTATCGACGGTCACGCTGCAACAGGGGATCGTCCTGACCGAAGCGGGCGACGAGGTCGATCAGATCTTCTTCCCGCATTATGGCATGCTGTCGCTGCTCGCCGTGCTGCGCGACGGCAAGGCGATCGAGACCGCGACCGTCGGCCGCGAAGGCGTGGTCGGCGCAATGGCCGGGCTCGGCCTCTACAAGTCGCTGGTCCGCGTCGTGGTGCAGATGCCGGTGTCGGTGAGCAAGATCGCCGCCAGCCATTTCAGGACGGCCGCCGCCCACAGCGAACCCATTCGCAATCTCTGCATTCGTTACAACGAGGTGCTGCTGTCGCAGGCGCGGGTGACGGCCGCCTGCAATGCGCTGCACTCGATCGAGGCGCGCTTCTGCCGCTGGCTGCTGCAAAGCGCCGACCGCGCGGCCAGCGACACCGTGGCGCTGACGCAGGAATTCCTCGCGGAAATGCTGGGGGTCAGGCGCACTTCGGTAACGGAAGTCGCGAGCAAGGTGCAGGCCGCCGGCGCCATCACCTATTCGCGCGGCGTGATCAAGATCCTGGACAGGCCGGCGCTGATGCGGATGTCCTGCGAGTGCTACGAGACACTGCTGGACCAGTCGGCCGCGCTGACCTGATCGAGTTGGCGCCCGGTTATTCAACCGTTAACTGTATCCGTATTGGAACTCCATCAAGAGTCGTCCGTTGTTTTCATGAAGGAGCCATCATGACAATACCCGCAACGGCATCGCCCAAGCGCCGACTTCAAATCCTGGACGACGAAACCAGGGACGCCCCGCGCTTCAATCCGGACGCGCAGGGCAGCATGTCCGCGGCTGAAGACCTCTGGGTGAAAGACTTCATGTCCCGGCTGTCCGCTTCGGTGCGGAGCCTCGGCCGCCGGAGGGCGTAGCGGCGCAAATGCTGTTTCGATCACGTCGGCTGCCGATTTGCGCAGCGACACCCCCGTCAACGCAACAGACCAGAGCCCGGTACTGAATCAATCAGAACCGGCGATGCCCTTAGTTGGTCGTGCTGCCGGTCTTGGTGCGGGGCTTGGCCGGGGCCGCCGTCTTCGGCGTATCGGTGCTGCGCACATTGCCCCACGGGTCGGAAGACCCCTTGGCGTCCGGAATCTTCCTCAGCGATTCCTTGTAGGCTTTGTCCCTTGCCGCGTCGGCTTCCTTCTCCTCCGGCGTTCTGGATGACATCTCCGGGATCAGGTTGATGTTGGGAGTTTGCGCGTAAGCCGGCCCTGCCAGCAACACGATGACAGCCGCGGCGCCATAAATTCTCATCGAGGAAGCTCCTGCAAATTGCGGGCAATGTATCACCGCGTCAGCCACGACGCCAAGCCAGCCCGTTTGGGGTCGAGAGCGGTCCGATTTAGCGGTCCGATTTGCAGGATTTCGGCGATTGCACCCAGTCGTCCCATATCGGACCGCATTTGGTGCAGCCATTGAGGGCGAGACCCATGGCAACCACGCTGAAAATCAGTACCGACCGTCTGAGCATGGATACGCACTCCCCACATCAGCGATCATACGGCCGGAACTCAGGCATTTTCAAGCCGCGCCGGCAGTGTTCATTTGCGGTGGAGGCATTAAGAATGCCCGGCGGAACCGATTGCAGCGAGGGTACCGAATTTGACCCAGAACCAGCCACCCACCAGGGAATTCGACATCGAGGAAGCCAGGCGCGTGCTTGGTGACGTGTTTGCGCCGTGGGTGCAGGACCTCAAACTATCGATCGAGGGCATCGACGTTGACGCGCCGCCGGGTGCGGCCACCGACTGGCAGCCGGGCGCCGTCCTGCGCATGCCGTTCTCCGAGCGGCTGTGCCGCAATGGCGGCATCGTGTGCGGTCAGGCCCTGATGGCATTCGCCGATACCGCGATGGTGATCGCGAATCTCGCGGCCAACCGCGGCTACCGGCCGATGACGACGGTCGATCAAACCACGCATTTCATGAGGGCGGTGACCGCTTCGGACGTGCTGGCGGATGCGCGGATAGTCCGGATGGGCCGCACCATGAGCTTCGGCCGCGTCACCCTTTCGAGCGCCAGCGACAACAAGCCGGTGGCGATCGTCTCCAGCGCGTTCGCGATGCTGGGTTAGCTTTCCAGCGCCCTGCCCCGGACGCGCTGCGGCACCGCCTGCGAATGACCCGCGGCGGACTACTTGCCAAGAACTTTTTCGGCGGCGTTGACGATGCTGATGGTCGGATTCTTGCCGCAGAAGCTGCCGAACTTCTTGGCGTTTTCGACGAACACATCGGTGTCGATGATCGCCTCGTCGGAATCGCCCTTATACCAGCCGTCCATCCAGGTCAGCACCATCTTGATCGTATCGTCGCCGCCCTCGAGAAACTGCTTGCAGGTCATGGTCGACAGATCGAGCACAACAGCATGGGATGGCACTGACGACAGCGTCAGGCCGGCGGCAGTCAAAAGCGCAACCATCGTTCTCATAACAGTCTCCATTGCAATGTGACTTCTTCAACGAACCTGGAAGCAAGAACCGATTCACGAGCGCCGCGCCAGCACCATTTCCGGGTGCCGATCGAGAAAGCGAGGGAATCCATGCTGCATCGCATCGGCGATGGCTGGGTTGCGAGGACGGCGCGATCCCCCGCTTGCCGCGCGGCCGTTCGTGCGAGTATTCTGCAAATCGACCAAGCCGGACAAGAACCACCCCCAGGATTGCTGCAAGATTCTTGCAAGCAACATAGACCGTTCCAGCGGAGAGGCTCCATGAACCGCCCAGTGAATTCCCCCGCCATCAAAGTCGTCAAATCGGTTCGCGACCAGGTCAGCCCCGAGGAATGGCAAACCCGCGTCGATCTCGCCGCCTGCTACCGCCTCACCGCGATGTACGGCATGACCGAGATGATCGCCAACCACATCTCGTGCCGGGTGCCGGGAACGCACGACCAGTTCCTGATCAATGCGTACGGCATGCTTTACGAGGAAATCGATGCATCGAGCCTGATCAAGGTCGATATCGAGGGCAACACGCTGTTCAACGCGTCGGACTACGGCGTCAACGCCGCCGGCTTCGTCATTCACAGTGCCATTCACATGGCGCGGCCGGAAATGGAGTGTGTAGCTCACACCCATACGCCGGCCGGCATGGCGGTGTCGGCAATGGAATGCGGATTGCTGCCGCTGGCGCAGACCTCGATGCGGTTTCTCCACGTCGCCTATCATGACTTCGAAGGCATCGCCGACGATATCGGCGAGCGCGAGCGGCTGGTAGCCGACCTCGGCAATCATGAAGCCATGGTGTTGCGCAATCACGGGTTGCTGGTGGTCGGCCGCAACGTCCCCTCGGCGTTCAATGTGCTCTATCGCATGGAGCGTGCCTGCGAGGTGCAGGTCATGGCGCTGTCCTGCAACACCAAGCTGATCCGGCCGCCGCAGGAAGTTCTCGAAGAGACCTACCGGAGAATGCAGCCTCGCACCAATCAACCGAACCTGAACGGCGAACTGGCGTGGCCCGCGCTGCTGCGCAAGCTCGACCGGGTCGATCCGTCGTACCGGAACTGATCGGACCGGTTGTTGGCCGATCCGCGCGGCGCATCACCCGGCCTGCTGCATTCGAGAGCCTGGCAGATCGCGATGATCGGGCTGGGCACGGCCACGACGCAGCTCGACACCGCCGTCAACATCGCCTTCCCCGCCATCACGAGGGGATTTGATCTCGCCATCGGCGACATCCAGTGGGTGGTGATCTGCTACGTGCTGGCCTATGCCAGCCTGCTGCTGGCGCTGGGGCGGATCGGCGACACCATCGGCCACGCCATCGTCTACCGCACCGGGCTGGCCTGCAGCGCGGTGGCCTTCCTTCTCGTCGGCTACGCGCCGAGCTACGGCGCGATGCTGGCCTTTCGCTGCATGCAGGGTATCGGCGCGGCGCTGGTGATGAGTTGCGGCGCGGCGCTGGTGACAAGCCTCTACAGCGAGGAACAGCGCAGCCGGGCGCTCGGCATCTATACCATGATGATGGCGCTCGGATGGATGCTTGGCCCGCTGCTCGGCGGCGTGCTGGTGGAAACCTGGGGCTGGCCGTCAGTGTTCTGGTTCCGCATCCCGATCGCGGTCGCCGCGCTGCTGCTGTTGCGCGGTCTGCCGGCGTCGCAACCGCGCGCGGCACACGATCCCTTCGATATTCCGGGCGGCATCGCGCTGGCGCTCGGCCTTGTCACGATGCTGCTGGCGTTCAATCGCATTCGTGAGCTCTCCGCCATCTGGCTCGGACTGCTATCCGTCCTGGCATTTGCGGGCTTCATCTTCCGGCAATCCCGCGCGGCGCGGCCGATCATCGACTTCGCGGTGTTTCGCCTGCCCGGATTTGCGATCCTCAACCTCGTCAGCGTGCTGGCCAATCTCGCGGCCTTTTCGGTCTGGCTGCTGGTGCCCTATTATCTGGCCCGCGTGACCGGCTATTCGCTCGGCGAGAGCGGCGCCATTCTGGCTTCGGGGGCTGCCGGTGCGGTGCTGGCCGCGCCGATTGGCGGCCGACTGATCGGGCAGCGCATGTCCGCCGAACGGCTGGCGCTCGCCGGCGCCGCGGCAATTGGCGCCGGCCTCATCCTGCTGAGCGCGTGGACCGAACAGACACCGACGGCCTTGCGCGTCGCGGGGCTCGTCGTCCAGGGCGTCGGCCTCGGCCTGTTCCAGCTCGCTTACACCGATATCGTGACGGCGGCACTTCCCCTGCGCGATCGCGGGGTGGCGGGCAGCCTCGCGCTGCTGACGCGAACGCTGGGCACCGTGGCCGCGGCGTCGATCGTCCTGATGGTGTTCGAAATCCTGCGTGTTCAACATGACTTCTTCAACGCCTTTCAGCAGACCTTTCAGCTGTCGGCCCTGCTGGCGTTTGCCAGTGCGGGACTGTTGGCGCTTTCATCCCGCAAGACCGGCGAAACGCCGCCTCACTAATTCCGTTTCGCCGCGATCGCGGCTGTCCGGACGGCCGGCATGCCCCTTGGCATTGATCCAGATCAATGAAGAAGCCGGCCGCGGTCGGACAAAATTAAGCATTCTTTTGCCGAAGGGTGCCGCAATGCCTCTCGATTCGATCCTGGTTTCTGTTGCTGTCGTCGCCATGTTTGCAGTGTTCGCGGGCGTCTTGTGGTGGGGTGACACCCAGGCGTAACGGCGCCTCGGTCCCTTATCCCGCCGGGTCTGGCAAGCGTCGCCGTTTGGCCCGGCGGCGCCAGCGCCGCACCGCGACTGCCAGAAGCCCGACCGTAAGCGCGAACAGCATCGCCATCGTCCAAAACCGTCCGCCGGGCCGGTCGATGGTGCGCGACCACAACGAAGGCACCTCACCCGGCCGCGCCAGCCGGAACGCCACCAGGCTGTCGCCGATCGAGGTGCCGGACTCGGAATGGCCGCCGGCGCCGATCGCGACATATTGCTCGCCCTTCCAGAGATAGGTCATGGGATTGGCAACGCCGGGGACCGGCAGCCTGCCCTGCCAGAGTTCGGCGCCGGACTTCGCATCGAAGGCACGCAGATAGGCGTCCATCGCGCCGGTGAAGACCAGGCCGCCGGCGGTGACCGCGACGCCGTTGACCAGCGGCGTGCCGAAGTTGAATGCCATCCCGAGCGGGGCCCGGTCCTCCGCCGTGCCGACCGACGACTGCCACAGAATCTTCCCCGCCTTCAGATCGACCGCCATCGTCACGCCCCAGGGCGGCTTGTTGCACGGCAGGCCCAATGGCGACGCCAGCAGCGCGCGCGTCATCGCAAACGGCGTGCCGCGCTGCGGTCCGAAATCATGGCCCGGCGGCGCCTTGAATCCCTCCGCATCGCTACGCGGAATCAATTTGACGATGTGCACGGCACGGCTGGTGTTGACGTGGAGGATCTGATTGACGGGATCGAACGCCGCACCACCCCAGTTCACACCGCCGCCGGTCATCGGAAAAACCACCGTGCCCTGGGTCGAGGGCGGCGTGTAAAGGCCCTCGTTGCGCGCGGCCGCGAGCTGCTCGCGGCACAACGCGCGATCCCTGAACGGGACGAGGCCGAACATATCGTCCGCTGCAATCCGATGCGGCACCAGCGCCGGCACATGGGTCGGAAACGGCTGCGTCGGCGACAGTTGCTCGCCTTCCGCCCCGCCCTGCGGCACAGGGCGCTCCTCCACCGGCCAGACCGGCTTGCCGGTATCGCGGTCGAGCACAAAAACAAATCCCTGCTTGGTCGGCTGGATCACGACGTCGCGCATGCCCTGCCCGGTATCGATCCGCGCCAGCGTCGGCTGCGCCGGCAGGTCGTAGTCCCAGACGTCGTGGTGCACGGTCTGATACGACCACACCAGTTCGCCGGTCTCGGCGCGCAGCGCCACCACCGAATTGGCGTGCGCGTTGTTGCCGGGCCGCTTGCCGCCCCAGAAATCCGGACTCGGCGACGACGTCGGCAGGAATACCAGCCCGCGATCCTCGTCCGCCGACATCGGCGCCCAGACGTTGGCATGGCCCGCGGTGATACCGCTATGGACCAGCGGATCGAAACTCCAGCGCGGCCGCCCGGTTCTGGCATCGAAGGCGCGCACGGTGCCGGGCGGCGCCTCGGCGCGGCGATTGTCTGAAATCGCGGAGCCGACGATGACGACGTCGCGGCTCACCACCGGCGGAGACGTGATCTGGTATTCGCCCGGCCAGTCCAGCTGTCCGGTCTCGAGCTTGATCGCGCCGCCGGCGCCGAAATCGGCGCAGGGAATGCCGGTGCGGGCATCGAGCGCCATGACGCGGGCATCGTTGGTGCCCATGAAGATCCGCGCGCGGCAGGCCGCGGACCCGGCCGCCTGGCCATCGACCCACCAGGCGATGCCGCGGCAATTATAGCGGTTGGCCGGCCGCTGCTCGGTGCTGATTTGAGGGTCGTAACGCCATTTCTGGACGCCGCTGCCGGGATCCAGCGCGATCACCTCGTTGAACGGCGAACAGAAAATCAGGCTGTCCTCGACCAGCAGCGGCGTCGCCTGGAATTTCGTTCGCGCCATCACCGCAGGCGGCCGGCGCGCGAGATCGCCGGTGCTAAATTCCCACGCCCGCACCAGATCGCCGACATTGGCCGGGGTGATCTGCGCCAGCGGCGAAAACCGCATCCCGCCGCGATCGCCGCCCCAATGCTCCCAGGCCAGCGCCGGTGCGGCGGTGAGCATGACGGAAATGAGCGGCGTGAGAAATCGTCGCATGCCCCCACTGCAGCACGATTGTCGCCTTGGGATCAATCAAGCCGTCGACATCCGCGGCAAGGGGCGGGCCTCAGTATCCGCCCCTCGATCGGCCCTGGTGGACTGCACCGCCGCCGTAGCCGCCTCCATAACCGCCACCGGTGCCGATGCCGATGCCGACGCGAGGTCCGGGCGCCGGTTCGTAATAGCGCGGCGGCGGGCGGCGAACGATCACGACGTCGTCTTCGACATAACGCCTCGGCGGGGCACGCTCGACGCGCTTCGGCGGATCGGGCTCGGTTTTCTTCTTCGGCGTATCGACCCGCTTCAGCGGCGCGGTCGGCGTGGTGCAAGGACAGGTCGGGCCGCCGAGCGAGGCGTTGGTCGGCTGCGGCGGGCCGCCGGCCGGACCAGAGACCGCGGCGTTGGCCGTGCCGACGCCCGTCGCAACCGTGGCAACGAAGTTCGGACGATTACGCAGCCGCTCTTCCAGCTTGCGCGCGGTCGGCATCAGATCGCTGTCGGGGTATTGCGCGATGAAAGCGTTGTAGCCGGCCGCGGTGTTGAGGAGGACGGCGTTGTTCCAGGCCCTCATGCGGCGAAGGCGATCGAGCCAGTCGCGGGCCTGCGCGCCCTGCGTTGTTCGCGCGTAAAGGCTCGCGAAGGCGTCATAGGCCTCGTCGGTGCCGTCGGCGACGATCAGTTCATTGGCCGCCTCGACCGGCTTGCCGCTCAGGTCGCGCTTCCACTCAGACAGCGACCTCTTGACCGAAGCAAGCTTCGGACCCGCGACGGCCGGACCCACCAACCTGAAATCGTCGGTCAGCGACGAACTGTCCCAGGGCGTCTGCCGTCCCTCGGTCGCCTTGTTCACTGCCACCCGCACGCGCTTGAAAGTATCCTCGATCGAAAGCCCGGGCTCCTTGGCCGCGGCGAGCAACGCTGCGGTGTAGGGGCTGTTGGCGCCAGTGCCGTCTTCGGCTACCGCGCCTGGCGATGTCGAGAACGACATGAAGGTGCCGGGAGCGCCGGTCTTGGCGTCAACGAGAGCGAGCCCGCGCGCGGCGGTCTTGTTGATGTCCGGGAACGGATTGTTGCGGCAGGAATCCAGCAGCAGGATGCGGGTCTTGCTCGGCACCGAGTTGAGCGTGTTCAGGATGTCGTTGAGGCGTACCGCCTGCAGCGGAATGTCGGTTTCCCGTTTCGGATCGATGTCGACCGGCACCAGAAAATTCTCGCCGTCGATCTGCAGACCGTGACCGGCATAGAACACCAGCGCGACGGTATCGGGACCCTTCTCCGCCACCTTGGCCGCGAAGTCGCCGACTTTGGCGCGCAGCTCGTTCTGCGACAGATCGGCGGCCGTCAATACCTCGAAGCCGGATTCGGTCAGCATCTGCGACACGGCCTTGGCGTCGTTGGCCGGATTGGGCAATGGAACCACGGCGCGATAATTCGACTGGCCGATCACGAGCGCGACCCGGCTTTCGGCAAGTGCTGCGTGCGAGCCCAACAGGATCCCCGCGGCAAGAACGATGTGGCGAACGACGGGATTGATCATGGCAAACCTCCAAGCTGTCCAATTGGTCAGTCGCATCGGCGTCCAGGTTCAAGCCGGGATCACGAATACGCTGCTGCTTTTCTTATTTTGATTTTTTGGCGGGTTCCGCCGGCCGCGCGACGCCCCAGGGGTCGTATTTCTCCCGGGATTCGGGAATCCGCTCGAGCGCGGCCTTGTAGGCCTTCTCGTCGACGACCGGTTTCTTCTCCTCGACCTTCCGGCTTTCCTCCCCCTTGGGCCGGTTGGCCTGGGCGTGGGCGGGCATGGCCAGCAGAGCCGTCGTCGCCACCGCCATCGCCGCCGTAAGGATCTTCATCGCCTGGTCTCCCCTGCCATTCCGGCTGCCAACCTACCCTGCGAAACGATCATGGCAAACCCCGGAGCGATGGTGTGTCCCAAGGGACCCGGTTCCCACAATCTTGATGATACAGCAGCGCGAAACGACCTCAATTGCAGGCAATTTTAGCCGGGGCGGGATAAAACCGGCGAATGCGACGGGTCATAGTTCACCTGATGTGGATGGTCGGCATGGCGTTGGCACTGGCGGGCTGCGGCCTCGCCGACAGCCGCTCGCCGGTGCCGGAGTTCATGCGCAACAAGGACCCCGATCCGCCACCGCCGGAAACGCCGCCCGACGTCAAGCGGCTGGTGCGTGAAAACCTGAACTCGATGTTCACGGCCGCCTCGAACCCGCGCGGGGTGCGGGTTTCGCCGCCGCTTCGCGAGGTCAAGGGGGGCTGGACCGCGTGTGTCAGGGCCGAACTGACCTCGGTCATGGGCAAGCCGCTGGGCACCGAGAGCTATCGCATCACCATCAGCGACGGCGGGATCACCGACCGCCGGCGCGATGACGATTGCGCGTTGGAAACCTACGAGCCGATCTAGCGGCCGCAACGGCCTCCGCATGCTGAATGCGGCGTTAATATTTCCGCTCGAATTGCATCGCCGCGCAGGCGGGTTTTTCCAATCTTTTCCATTAGCGTCCCCGTCAAGCAATGCAGGAAGCGAGGCCACGCGCGCCCGCTTCGATGATCGCGAACGGGGAAACGGGGACGTGGTCGAAATAGCTGATAGAGCGGTAGCCCGTGGCACTTCGGTGATCGCGGCGAAGCGGCCGCAGCCGGCGACGGCTTCGCGCCATGGCGCGGGCTTTGCGCCGCTCGCGGCAGTGGCCGCGAGCCAATGGCGGGCGCTCGCCGAACGCGCCATTGAGCCGAACGGCTATTATCTGCCCGACTGGGAATTGGCGGTGAACGCCTCCGCGCGAGGCCGCACCGACGTCTCGGCGCTCGCCGCATGGAGCGACGCTGCGCCTGCGTCCGACGGCGCGGCGCGCCTGATCGGCCTGTTGCCCGCGATCTCGATGTGGCGCGCCTACCAGATCCCCCTCCCCGCGCTGGTCAGCGCCGACCCCTACGGCACGCTCGGCACGCCGCCACTCGATCGCGAGGCGGCCGAGGATGCCGCCCTCGGGTTGATGCGCGAGGCGCGCAAGGCCGGCGCCCATGTGTTGATCCTGCGCGACGCCGCACTCGACGGCGCTGCCATCAGGACGTTCACGGAAGTGCTGCGGCAGGGCGGCATGCGCCCGCGCCTGCTGCAATCCCATCTTCGTGCCTGCCTCGATGCCAGGCGCGACGCCGAAGAATTGCTGCGCGATGCGCTCGGGCCGAAAAAGCTCAAGGAGCTGCGCCGCCAGCGCAACCGGCTGGCCGAGCACGGCGAGGTCCGTTTCGAGGTCGCACGCACGGCGCAGCAGATCGCCACCGCGGTCGAGATCTTCCTGGCGCTGGAAGCCTCCGGCTGGAAAGGCCAGCGCGGCACCGCGCTTGGGCAGTACGACGGCGATGCCGGTTTCATCCGCCGCGCCACCGCCGATCTTGCCGCATCAGGCCAATGCGAGGTCGTGACGCTGTTCGCCGGCGACACGCCGGTGGCGGCCGCGATCGTGCTGCGGCATCAGGACCGCGCGTTCTATTTCAAGCTCGGCGTCGACGAGCGCTTTGCAAAACTGTCGCCCGGCGTGCAGCTGACGCTCGACCTGACCCGGTATCTCTGCGCCGACCCTGATATCGCGATGGTCGATTCGAGCGCGAATGCCGATCATCCCATGATCAATCCGATCTGGCGCGGGCGGCTCGCCATCGGCGACGTGCTGATCCCGCTGCGGCCGCGCGATCCCGTGGTGCCGCTGGTCCACGGCGCCCTGAAATTGCGCACCATGATCCGCGAGCCGTTGCGCCGCGCCGTCCATCTCATCCGGAAACGCCAGGAGAAATCGTCATGAATACCGTCACCGCCGTAGCCCCGGTGATTACGGCCGGAAACGACGCGCTGAGGCGCGACTTTCCCCTGAAACCGTTTGCGATCCGCCACAAGCTGGCCGGCCATCCGCTGCTTACCCTGCCGCGGATCGCACAGCTCGCGGGCGAGCTGCCGCGCGACCTAATCGAGTATAATTCCGGCAAGGTCGCGATCAGCCAGGACCCGGATGCGATTCCCACCGTCGATCTCGATCCGGTCGAAGTGGTCAAACGCATCGAAACCGCCGGCGCCTGGATGGTGCTAAAGCGCGTGGAGAATTCGCCGGAATACCGCCGGCTGCTGGAGGATACGCTCTTGTCGGTGGCACGGGCGCGCGGCTTCAACAGCCTGCTCGACGCCGGCTTCGAACAGCTCGAAGGTTTTATCTTCGTGTCGTCGCCGAACTCGACCACGCCGTTCCATCTCGACAGCGAGGACAATTTCTTCGTCCATATCCACGGCGAGAAGTTCTTCACGATTTTCGACAACAACGACCGCTCGATCGTCTCCGACGACGAGATCGAGCGCTCGATGACCAAGCACCGCAACCTGAAATACGACGACAGTTTTGCGCCGCGCGGCACCGAATTCCATCTGTTCGCCGGCGACGGCTGCTATGTGCCGTATCAGTGGCCGCACTGGGTGCGCACATCGGGCAGCTTCTCGATCTCGATGGCGATCACCTGGAAGACCCGCGAGGTGCGTCGGCTCAACGACCTGCACTTCTTCAATTCGATGCTGCGCGGCATCGGCCTGCCGCAGCTGCCGCCGGGCCGCCAGCCCGTGCGCGACACGCTGAAGCTGGCGTTCTATCGCACCGTCACCACCGCGATCAAACCGCTGCGCGCCTCGCTGGCGATGCGCCGCGTGCTGCGAAGAATCGCACTCGGCAAGCGCGCGAATTATTATTTGAAGGGGGCGTAAGGTCACCGGCGGCACCGTCATCCGGCGGATGTAGCTTCAGGCCCATCAACGTCATTGCGAGCGAAGCGAAGCAATCCAGCTTTCTTTGCCGCGACAAGAAAGCTGGATTGCTTCGTCGCAAGTGCTCCTCGCAATGACGTTGTGGGAGTCTTTTTTCAATTCTCAAACAGTCGATACGGCTTCGCGATCTCGCGGCGCGTTTCGCCCGAGGTTTGCCCTTGCTTTCCGCCCTCTTCAATCAGAGGGCGCGGGGAGGCCGGGCGCCCGATGCGCCCGATAGCCGCGTGTGCAATGGGTAGTGGTAGAAGGCACACGCGTTAGTCAGGTCACACCGGAATCACCCGGCACTCCCCGCGCAGTGGTTTACGGCTTATAGGTGATCTCCTCGGTGAGCCATGCGCTTTTGCCACCGTC
>JAZJYY010000174.1:29237-30175 GCA_040390145.1 Pseudomonadota bacterium | reverse complement strand
TCTTCCAGCGCATCGGTCTTTTCGCCGGTGCCGATCAGCTTGATCGGCTTGCCGGTGACGGCGCGCATCGACAGCGCGGCGCCGCCGCGGCCGTCGCCGTCGACCCGTGTCAGCACGATGCCGGTGAGGCCGACGCGCTCGTCGAACGAACGCGCGAGGTTGACCGCGTCCTGGCCGGTCAGGGAATCCGCGACCAGCAGCACTTCATGCGGGTTGGCGGCGGTTTTGATTTCCGCGGCCTCCGACATCATCTCTTCGTCGAGCGTGGTGCGGCCGGCGGTGTCGAGCAGCACCACGTCGTAGCCGCCGAGTTTGGCCGCTTCCAGCGCGCGCTTGGCGATCTGCGCCGGCTTCTGGCCAGCCACGATCGGGAGGGTCTGGATATCGAGATCGCGCCCGAGCACCGCCAGCTGCTCCATCGCCGCCGGGCGGTAGATGTCGAGCGAGGCCATCAGCACCTTGCGCTTGTCGCGCTGGGTCAGGCGTCGCGCCAGTTTGGCAGTCGTGGTGGTCTTGCCGGAGCCTTGCAGGCCGACCATCATGATGGCGACCGGCGGCACGGCATTGAGGTCGATGGTCTGGCCGTCGGAGCCGAGCGTGGCGACCAGCTCGTCATGGACGATCTTCACCACCATCTGGCCGGGGGTGACCGACTTGACCACGGTGGCGCCGATCGCCTGCTCGCGGACGCGATCGACGAAGCTCCTGACCACGTCGAGCGAGACGTCGGCCTCGAGCAGCGCGCGGCGCACCTCGCGCATCGCGGCATCGACATCCTTTTCGGACAGCGCCCCGCGCCCCGTCAGTTTATCGAGGATGCCACCAAGCTTTTCCGACAGATTGTCGAACACGAAATTCGTCCTTCTTCACCTCTCCCCGCCTGCGGGGAGAGGTCGGATCACATCGCAGATGTGATCCGGGTGAGGGGGTACCGGAGC
>JAZJYY010000174.1:0-29227 GCA_040390145.1 Pseudomonadota bacterium | reverse complement strand
CCCCCGGAGCAAGAAGCAAGAGCCCCTCACCCCAACCCTCTCCCCGCAAGAGCGGGGCGAGGGAGAAGATAGTCCAAACAATTTTGCGCCCGAGGGCGCATCGCGCTGTCGGGCGTTGACCTCCGGCCTCCAGGGCCGGGCGGCGGGTCGAAAAGAACGTCTCTTCGAGAAGTGGGGCGGTTAAACCCCCGTAACACCGGAAAGTCAAGAAAAGCCGGGGCCGGATGGCGTTTTCGTGAACCCCGGGGGCCGGCCACCCCCTTGCCGATACACGCTTTTTGGGGCCAATCGGACCCATGAAAGTTACCCGCCGCCGTGTACTCGCCACCTTAGCCAGCGCCGCCGGGGTCGTCGGCGCGCCGGCTATCTGGATTCAAACCATGAAAATCTACGACGGTCCCGTTTCCGACCATTTCGATGGAACTCAATTCTTCGATCCCGACGGGGTGCCGCCGAAATCGCTTGCCGAGGTGCTGCGCTGGCAGTTCGGCGGCGGCCGGCAGCGCGCGACATGGCCGGAATGGGCGCCGAGCCCGCATGCCGACACCCCGCCCCCACGGGTCGATGGCGGAAAGGTGCGACTGTCCTATGTCGGCCATGCCAGCTGGCTGATCCAAAGCGCGGGGTTGAACATCCTGGTCGATCCGGTGTGGTCGGATCGCGTCTCGCCGGTGAGCTTTGCGGGGCCGAAGCGGCGCAACGATCCCGGCATCGCGTTCGACGCGCTGCCGCAGATCGATATCGTGCTGGTGTCGCACGGCCACTACGATCATCTGGATCTCGCGACGCTGTCGAAGCTGTCAGCGAAATTTGCCCCGCGCGTGGTCACGCCGCTCGGCAACGATCTGACCATGCGCAGCGCCGACAGCAGCATCAAGGCCGAGGCGTTCGACTGGCACGACCGCATCGATCTCGGCGCCGGCCTCGCGGTGACGCTGGTGCCCACCCGGCACTGGACGGCGCGCGGCCTGTTCGACCGCAACAAGGCGCTGTGGGCCAGTTTTGTCCTCGAAACGCCGGCCGGGAAACTCTACATCGTCTGCGATTCCGGCTACGGCGACGGCACGCATTTCCGGAAGGTCGCCGATAGACATGGCCCGCTGCGGCTGGCGATCCTCCCGATCGGCGCCTACGAGCCGCGCTGGTTCATGAAGGACCAGCACATGAACCCGGCCGATGCCGTCAAGGCGCTGGCCGATTGCGGCGCCGAGCAGGCGCTGGCGCATCACCACGGCACGTTTCAGCTGACCGATGAAGCGATCGACGCACCGGTCACGGCGCTGGGCGAGGCGCTGGACGAAGCCAAGCTGGCGCGCGAAAAGTTCGTGGCGCTGAAGCCGGGGCAGGTGTTCGAAGTGTAGCGGGATTTGCGCTGGCGGTCAGTTTCAGAGCGCCACGCTCGACTCCCTCATGGTGAGGAGCACATCGGCGGCGCTCTTGCGCTACCGATGTGCGTCTCGAACCATCGGGCACCGCCCGTTGCCATCCTTCGAGACGCCGCGCAAAGAGGCGCGGCTCCTCAGGATGAGGGCTGTGTGTGCGGCTACAAGTGCTGTTATTCCTTCGCCTTGATCGCCCACGACACGCTCACCGTCACCGATAGCGTCTCTTCGCCCTGCGCCACCGGGGCTGATGCCATCATGCCGGCCGACATCTTGCGGTAGGGCATCGGCGGCGCGTTGCCTTCTTCCGAAATGCTGAGCGGCGCGCCGAGGGTGACGCCGGCGGCCCTGGCATAGATCTCGGCCTTGCGGCGGGCGTCGGCGACCGCCTTGTCGCGGGCCTCGTCGAGCAGTTTCGAGGCCTGCGACACCATGAAAGTGATCCCGCCGATCTCGTTGGCGCCGGCGCCCACCAGCGTATCGATCACATTGGCGACCTTGGTGACGTCGCGCACCCGGATGGTGACGCGATTGCTGGCGCGGTAGCCCGTGATGGCGGATGGGCCGGTGCGGTTGGGGGCGCTTTGCGGCTGCAGCGACAGCCGCGAGGTCTGCACATCCTTCTGGTCGATGCCGGTGGCCTTCAGCGACAGCACCACCTTGATCATCGCATTGTTGTTGGCGTCGGAGGCCTCGCGCGCGGTTTTCGCTTCCGAGGTGACGCCGCCGTCGACCAGCGCCAGATCGGGCGGCACCGAGACGCTGGCCTCCCCGGTGACGGAAATCGACGGCGGCGGAACGGCCTGCGCCAGCGCAGGTGCTGCGAACATGGAGGCCGCGGCGATGGCGGCGGCGAAAACGGTGCGATGCTTCATCAGGCTCACTTCAGCGGCACATAGACGTTGATGACCAGCTTGTCTTCTGCTGTCTTCAGCGGATCGGTGATGTATTCCTCGATAAAAGTGTCCTTGGCTTCCAGCTTCTTCTCGTCGAGGTGGTTGGTGATCGCCTCGTACGTGTTGTCCATGTTGTCGTAGGAACCGCGATGGACGAATTTCAGCGCCTTGCCGTCGGGCGATTTGCCGATGCTCATGTCCTTGGTCAGGTTCTTCGGATCCTGTTCGACCGGGATTTCGGCGAGGAAGGTGAAGCCGCTGTCGTCGGTCGAGGTATAGACGATCATCGAATTGCCTGAGGCCTTGATGCCCTGCTTGTCGAGCAGTGCGGTCAGCGCCTTGAACGAATCGATCAGCGTGTCGAACGCCGAATCCCAGTTGGCGGTGCCCTTCATGATCACGACCTTCCTGGGCTCCAGCGTGATCGCTTCGCCGAACGGATCGGCGGTCTGAACCGGTGCGGGGGCCGGCGGGACGGCCGGGGTCTGGGCGGTCGCCGGCGGTGCGGCGGGAGGGGCCGCTGGGCTGGCCACCGGCGCCGGGGTATTCGACGGTGCCGGGGCGGGCGTTGCGGACGGGACGGGCGCCGGCGTCGCGGCGCTGCTCGCCGCGGGAGGCGCCGGTGCGGCCGACGGGCTGGCCGCGGGTGCCGGCGCTTGCGCCAGCGCGGCGCACCCAAAGGCCAACGTCGCGACCGGGATCAGCGCGATGCGAAAACAGTTCCTGAAATTCATTCGGATGGTCCCCATAGGTCGTGCAGATCGCATTTGCCGGACCTCGCCCGGATCAGGCCGGCAAAACGCAACGCAGCAATGTTAGCACGCGAGGCCCGATTTCGTCCCATGACAGATATGTCATGCGCGCCCCCGCCGGGCGCAGGGGGCCGACACAGATTTGCCGCACTGGCCAATCCGCCCCTGTTCGCCATATAAGAGAGGCATAAGTGACGGAAATTCGATGAGCGCGCTCGCCAACCACGCATTCGCCAAGATGAACGGCATCGGCAACGAGATCGTCGTGGTCGACCTGCGCGATGCGCCCGCCGCCGTCACGCCGGAGGACGCGCGCGCGGTCGCCTCGCCGGCCGGCGTGCATTACGACCAGCTGATGGTGCTGCAGCCGCCGCGTCTGGCCGGCACCGAGGCGTTCATCCGGATCTACAACAATGACGGTTCCGAATCCGGCGCCTGCGGCAACGGCATGCGCTGCGTGGTGCGCCGGCTGTTCGAAAAGACCGGCCAGACATCCGTCACCTTCGAGACCCGGGCCGGCCTGCTGAACTGCTGGCAGGGACCTGCGCCCGACCTCTACACCGTCGACATGGGCGTCCCGAAATTCGACTGGAAGGACATCCCGCTGGCGGAAGAGTTTCGCGACACCCGTTACATCGAGTTGCAGGTCGGGCCGATCGATGCGCCGATCCTGCATTCGCCGTCGGTGGTTTCGATGGGCAATCCGCACGCGATCTTCTGGGTCGACGACGTCAACGCCTACGATCTCGCCCGCTTCGGGCCGCTGCTGGAAAACCACCCTGTGTTCCCCGAGCGCGCCAATATCACGCTGGCCCATATCGTCGACCGCGACCACATCACGATCCGCACCTGGGAGCGCGGCGCGGGGCTGACCAGGGCCTGCGGTTCGGCGGCCTGCGCCACCGCGGTGGCGGCGGCGCGGCTGAAGCGCACCAACCGCATCGTGCAGATCGCGCTGCCCGGCGGCGAACTTTCGATCGAATGGCGCGAGCGCGACGATCACGTGCTGATGACGGGCACGGCGACGTTTGAATATGAGAGCCAGTTCGATCCCGCTCTGTTCGCCAGCGTCGCCTGACCATGGGCGTGGACATCGTCACCTTCGGCTGCCGTCTCAATGCGTTCGAGTCCGAGGTGATTCTGCGCGAGGCCGAGCGCGCCGGGCTCAGCGACACCATCGTCATCAACAGCTGCGCGGTCACCAACGAGGCCGTGGCGCAGGCCCGGCAATCGATCCGGCGGCTGAAGCGCGAACGGCCCTCGGCGCGCATCGTCGTCACCGGCTGCGCGGCGCAGACGCAAGCCGCGATGTTTGCCGGGATGAGCGAGGTCGATCGGGTCGTCGGCAATGACGACAAGATGCAGGGTCAGGCCTGGCACGACACCCGCACGGCATTCGACGCGCCGCCGGCCTTCGGCATCGAGGCCAGCGAAAAGATCGCGGTCGCCGACATCATGGCGGTCACGGAGATGGCGCCGCATCTGCTGGAAGGTTTTGCCAGCGGCCTGCCTCGCGTCTTCGTGCAGGTGCAGAACGGCTGCGACCACCGCTGCACCTTCTGCATCATCCCCTATGGCCGCGGCAATTCGCGTTCAGTGCCGATGGGTGCCGTGGTCGACCAGGTCCGCGCACTGGCCGAACGGGGCCACGCCGAGATCGTGCTGACCGGGGTCGATCTCACCAGCTACGGCGCGGATCTGCCGGGGACGCCAAAACTCGGGGCGCTGACAAAGCAGATTTTGCGGCATGTGCCGGAATTGAAGCGGCTGCGGATTTCCTCGATCGATTCCATCGAGGTCGACCGCGATCTGCTCGACGTCATCGCCGACGACGCGCGGCTGATGCCGCATCTGCATCTGTCGCTGCAATCCGGCGACGATATGATCCTGAAGCGGATGAAGCGGCGGCATTCCCGCACCGAGGCGATTGATTTCTGCGCGCAGGTGCGGCGGCTGCGGCCGGATATCGCGCTCGGCGCCGACATCATCGCGGGCTTTCCGACCGAGACGGAAGAGATGTTCGCGCGTTCGCAGGATCTGGTGGAGGAATGCGGCCTGAGCTTCCTGCACGTCTTCCCCTATTCGCCGCGGCCGGGCACCCCGGCAGCAAGGATGCCGCAGGTCGACGGCAACGCGATCAAGGCGCGCGCCAGGCGATTGCGCGCGACCGGTGAGGCTGCGCTGCAGAAGCGGCTGGCGTCGGAGGTCGGTGCGACGCGCGCCGTTCTGATCGAAAGCCCGACGCAGGGCCGCACCGAACATTTTTTACCGGTGGCGATTGCAGGCGAAGTACCGGGATCGGTACGGACGCTTGTTATCGCCGGACATGACGGCGCGCGGCTGACGGTGTGACTCTTCCCTTCTCCCACAAGGGGAGAAGGAAGAAGGTCACTCCCCGTTCCAACCACACATCCGCAGCCGCTCGTGCAAATGCTTCGGCGCCGGCGCCACCACGCGCACCGGCTCCTTGTTCCTGGAAATCGGGATCACGATCTCGCGGGAATGCAGATGCAGGGTCGGTTCGCCGAAGCGCGGGCCGCTGCCGTAGATGTTGTCGCCGAAGATCGGCCAGCCCAAGGCCGAGGTGTGGACCCGCAATTGATGGGTGCGGCCGGTGACCGGTTCGAGCGCGAGCCAGCTCAGGCCGCCGCCGCGCCCCAGCACTTTCCAGTTGGTGACCGCGGTCTGGCCCTCGGGGTCGGGCTTCTGCCACCAGCCGCGCTCGGCATTGAGGCGGCCGAGCGGCATGTCGATGGTGCCTTCATTTTCAGCAGGGCCGCCCTCGACCACCGCCCAATAGGTCTTTGCAATCTTGCCATGCTTGAACAACAGGCCGAGCGAAGCCGTGGCCTTGCGGTGGCGTCCCAGCACGAGACAGCCCGAGGTGTCGCGGTCGAGCCGGTGGGCCAGCACCGGCGGCCGCGGCAGGCCGAAACGCAAGGCGTCGAACGAGGTTTCCAGGTTGGCGCCGCCCTTGGGGCCGCGGTGCACCGGCAGCCCCGCCGGCTTGTCGATCACCAGCATCAGCCCGTCGCGATGGAGCACGCGGGACTGGATTTCCTCGGCGGTCAGCTCGGGAACCGGGATCGTTTGGTCGAGACTTTCGCTCATGGCGCGAAACCGCTAACACACCGCTGGCATGAACGACACTCCGGAAAAGACCAAACTGAGCTGGTGGCGGCGGCTGTCCAGCGGGCTGAAGCGCACCTCGAGTTCGCTCGGGACCGCGGTCGCCGACCTCGTCACCAAGCGCAAGCTCGACCGCACCATGCTCGAGGATATCGAGGATGTGCTGCTGCGCGCCGATCTCGGCACCGAGGTGGCGGCGCGGATTGCGGCCGCGGTCGGCCACGGCCGCTATGACAAGACGATCTCGGCGGACGACGTCAAAGCCGTGGTGGCGACCGAAGTCGAGAAGGTCTTGGCCGCGGTGGCGAAGCCGCTGGTGATCGACGCGGCGCAAAAGCCCTTCGTCATCCTGGTGGTCGGGGTCAACGGCTCCGGCAAGACCACCACCATCGGCAAGCTCGCCGCCAAGCTGGCCGCGGAAGGCCGCAAGGTGATGCTGGCCGCCGGCGACACGTTTCGTGCCGCGGCGATCGAGCAGTTGAAGATCTGGGGCGAGCGCACCAAATCGCCCGTGATCGCAGCCGCGCAGGGCTCGGATTCCGCCAGCCTCGCCTTCAATGCCTTGACCGCGGCGCGCGAGCAGCAGCGTGACGTGCTGCTGATCGATACCGCCGGCCGGCTGCAGAACAAGGCCGAGCTGATGAACGAGCTCGAAAAGGTGGTTCGCGTCATCAAAAAGGTCGACGCCTCGGCGCCGCATGCGGTGCTGCTGGTGCTGGATGCCACGGTGGGACAAAATGCGCTGTCGCAGGTCGAGGCATTTCATCGTACTGCGGGCGTGACGGGGCTGGTCATGACCAAGCTCGACGGCACCGCGCGGGGCGGCATCCTGGTGGCGCTGGCCGAGAAGCACAGACTGCCGGTGCATTTCATCGGTGTCGGCGAGGGCATCGACGATCTCGCGCCGTTCACCGCACGCGATTTCGCGCAGGCGATCGCCGGAATTGAAAGCTGACCATGGACAAAACCGCGCCGCATCCGATGTTCAAGCTCGCGACCGAACTCGGTCCGCTGCTGATCTTCTTCGTCGCCAACGCCAAGTTCAATCTGTTCATCGCCACCGGCGCCTTCATGGTGGCGGTGATCATCGCGATGGTCGCGTCCTATGTGGTGACGCGGCACGTGCCGATGATGGCGATCGTGACCGCCGTGGTGGTCATCGTGTTCGGGACCCTGACGCTGATACTGCACGACGAGACCTTCATCAAGATGAAGCCGACCATCGTCTATACGCTGTTCGCGGCGATCCTCGGCGGCGGGCTGCTGTTCGGCCGCTCCTTCATCGCCATCATGTTCGACCAGATGTTTAATCTCACGCCGCAGGGCTGGCGTGTGCTGACGCTGCGTTGGGCATTCTGGTTTTTCGCCATGGCGGTCCTGAACGAAATCATCTGGCGCACCCAGAGCACCGATTTCTGGGTCGGCTTCAAGGTGTTCGGCATGGTGCCGCTGACGATGCTGTTCGCACTGACGCAGATGCCGCTGGTCAAGCGCTATCATCTGGAGCCGGCTTCGCTGGAAGCAAGCGAAGCCGAAGCGGGCGATGTGACGAAGGGGTGAGGTTGGCGCGATCCATATCGGCGGTGCGCTCCCTCTCCCGCTTGCGGGGGAGGGCTGGGGTGGGGGTGTCTCAACATACGCCGGTGCTCGCGGTTAGATTTCCCCCACCCGCCGCGCTTACGCGCGTCGACCTCCCCCGCAAGCGGGAGAGGTGAAGACGAGCCGCTCAGCTCTTCTGCTTGGCGATGATCTTGTCCTTGATGCCGTCATAGGTCTTCTCGGGCACGATCTTCTTCTGCACCAGTTCGTCCTTGCCCTTGTAGGGGCGGCCCGCGACGATCTTGGCCGAATAGGCCTTGCCGATGCCCGGCAGCTCGGCGAGCTGGTCGGCGGTGGCCGTGTTGATGTCGAGCAGTTCGACCTTGGGAGCCGGTGCCATCTTCGATTCGGTGGCCGGCGCCTTCGCGGGAGCGGCCGGAGCCATTTTGCTGTCGGATTTGGCGGCGGGTTGAGTAGCCTGCGCCATGACGGGCGAAGCCGTCAGCAGGCCAAGCGTGAGCGCAGTTGCAGCAAGTGAAGCAAGCGTGAAATGACGCATGTGGGTGCCCCTCCAAGGACGGTTTAAGTAACGCCATCAAGCTAGCTTCGAATTCGTGGCGGCGCCATGGCCGCCAAATGAACGGCAGATAAAAGCGAAAAATTATTTGCGGTGTTCGTCATTCCGGGGCATCGCGCAGCGATGAACCCGGAATCTCGAGATTCCGGGTTCGCTCGTTTCACTCGCGCCCCGGAATGACGACTGCGTCGTCACTTCAACGCCTTCTCGATCTCCGCCTTGAGCACACTTTCAAAATTCGCCTTCGTCACCGGGCCGACCAGCTTGTAGACGATCGTGCCCGCGCGTCCGACCACGAAGGTTTCCGGCACGCCGTAGACGCCCCATTCGATCGAGGCGCGGCCGTTGCTGTCGACGCCGACGTAGCCGAACGGATTGCCGTAGCGGCCGAGGAAGCGCCGGGCGTTGTCGGGAGCGTCCTTGTAATTGATGCCGACGAGTTGCAGCCGCTTGTCCCTGGCCAACTCGGTCAACAGCGGCGCCTCGTCGTGGCAGGGCACGCACCACGACGCCCACACATTGACGACGCTGACCTTGCCCTTGAACACGGCGGGATCGAGCCCGGGGACCTGGACGCCGTTATCGACCAGGCCCGGCAGGAGCGGCAGCGCGGTCTGCGGCGCCGGGCGGCCGATCAAGGCGGAGGGAATTTTCGAGGGATCGCCGCCATACAGCCGCAGCAGGAACAGGCCGGCGACCGCCATGAAACCCAGCAGCGGCAGCGCCACCAGCCAGCGCCGGCCGCGCGGCGGCGCATCCGAGGTCGGGGGCGCGGCCATCAGGTGTCCGCCACGCCACGGCCGGAGCGCCGGGTCACGCCGCTGGCTTCCAGCTCGCGCAACCGCGCCTTCTGGCGGCGATAATCGATCGCGATCCAGACGATCAGGACCAGCACCACGGCCGCGGCCAGCACGTAGGATGTCACGACGAAGGAGGCATGCGGACCCAGCGCCATCGCGGTCACGCCGAGCGCCGGCTGGCTTGCATCATCTGCAAGCTGCGCACCCGGCGGCGCAGGATCTCGTTGCGCATCGCCGCCAGATGCAGCGTGACGAACAGCAGCGAGAACGCCACCGCCATGACCAGAAGCGGAATCAGGAAGCTGCGGTCGAGCGAAGGTCCGCCCATCCGCAGCACCGACGCCGGCTGGTGCAGCGTATTCCACCAGTCCACCGAGAATTTGATGATCGGCAGATTGAGGGCGCCGACCAGCGTCAGGATCGCGGCGGCGCGCGCGGCGCGGGAGGGATCTTCCACCGCACGCCACAGCGCAATCAGGCCGAGATACATCAGGAACATGATCAGCACCGAGGTGAGGCGGGCATCCCACTCCCAGTAGGTGCCCCACATCGGGCGCCCCCACAGCGAGCCGGTGACCAGCGCCAGAAAGGTGAAGGCCGCGCCGATCGGTGCTGCGGCCTTGGCGGCGACGTCGGCCAGCGGATGCCGCCACACCAGCGTGCCCAAGGCGGCAAGGCTCATCACGCCCCAGACGAACATTGCGAGCCAGGCGTTCGGCACATGGATGAACATGATCTTGACGGTGGCGCCCTGCTGGTAGTCGTCGGGCGCCATCGCGGCCTGGGTGAGGCCGACCAGCAGCAGGATGGCGGTTACGGCCGCCAGCCACGGCAGGATCCGGGCAGTCAGGGTGAGGAACCGGGTCGGGTTGGCGAGATCGATCAGCGTCATGGCATCCCTGATAGTCGCCGCACTCGCGGCAGGCAATCTGACTTCGTTTGGTTTGTTTCGGCTCCGCGAGAGTTGATCGGTATCAATCCAGCCCGTGCCGCAGGCTCGCCGCGGCCGCGAACGGTCCGATGACGAGACTGACCAGCGATAGCGCGCACAGGATCGAAAACGGCGTTCCGAACGCCAGCGGCCCCGCGATCGCGGCCTGCGAGGCGGCGACGCCGAAAATCAGCACCGGGATCGACAGCGGCAGCACCAGCACGGCCAGCAGCAGCCCGCCGCGGTGCAGCGTCACCGCCAGCGCGGCGCCGATCATGCCGGTAAAGGTCAGTGCCGGGGTGCCCGCCAGCAGGGTCAGCGCCACCGCGGCCGTTGCCGTCGCATCGAGATTCAGCAACAGCCCCAGCACCGGGGTGGCGAGAATCAGCGGCACGCCTGCGGCCAGCCAGTGCGCCAGCGCCTTCGCGGCACAGGTCAGTTCCAGCGGCGTGCGGCTCATCACGATCAGGTCGAGCGAGCCGTCCTCGTGGTCGGCCATGAACAGCCGATCGAGGGTGAGCAGGCTGGCCAGCAGTGCGCCGAGCCAGAGAATCGCCGGCCCCAGCCGCGTCAGCAGCGCGAGGTCGGGCCCGACCGCGAACGGCATCAGCACCACCACGGTGAGGAAGAACAGCACGCCGATCAGCGCGCCGCCGCCGACCCGCAGCGCGATCCGGATATCCCGTCGAATCAAGGCAGCCAGCGCGGTCATGGGGCATCCCCGATCCGCAGTTCGCGCGCGGCTATTCCCAGCGGGGCATGGGTCGCGGCGATGATCAGACCGCCACGGGCCAGATGATCGCCCATCAGGGCGGCGAACATCGCCTGCCCGGAGGTGTCGAGCGCGTTGGTAGGCTCGTCGAGCAGCCAGACCGGCCGCCGTGCCGCGAGCAGGCGGGCGATCGAGAGCCGCCGCCGCTGCCCGGCCGACAGAAACGCCGCCGGCAGCCCTGCAGCATGGTCGAGCCCCACCGCTTCAAGGCATTCCCTGAGGTCGAAGGCCTCGCC
Source organism: Pseudomonadota bacterium (assembly GCA_040390145.1). Lineage (GTDB taxonomy): Bacteria > Pseudomonadota > Alphaproteobacteria > Rhizobiales > Xanthobacteraceae > Bradyrhizobium. The sequence continues at coordinate 18,213 of JAZJYY010000174.1, read as the reverse complement.
GCCGAGAAATTCCCGCCAGAAGGCGAGGTTTTCCGTGACGCTGAGGGCCGGCTTCAGCGCGTCGCGGTGGCCGAGATAGTGGGTCTGTTCGGGCAGGGTAAGTTCCCCGGCGCCGCCCTCCAGGGCGATCGATCCGCCCTCCGGCGTCAGCAGGCCCGCGATCAGCCGCAGCAGGGAGGTCTTGCCGGAGCCGTTGCGGCCGGTGACGGCCAGCGCCTCGCCCGCCGACGCCGCGAAATCGAGGCCGGAAAATACCTCCCGGCCGCCCCGCACGCATCTGACGCCGCTTCCCGAGAGCCGCATTCTGGTCTTTCACAGCCCTTTGGAAACCGAGGGGTACCGCAGCAGAATTTGTGGGTACCGCATTGCTGCGGCACGCTTGCCGATGTGGCGGTATTCCTAGAAAGATTCTATAAGCCGGAACTTGATGCAGCACACAATCGGCCGCCGCAAGCCATCAGGCTGGGCCTTTTCGACGGTGCGTAAATACCCTTGCCGGGTATCACTGACAATTGGGATTGCCATACATGACCTCGCTCGACAGCTTCAAATGCCAAAAGACCCTCAAGGTTGGTGGCAAGACCTACGTCTATTACAGCCTGCCCGCCGCCGAGAAGAACGGTCTGAAGGGAATTTCCAAGCTTCCTTATTCCATGAAGGTGCTGCTGGAAAACCTGCTGCGCAATGAAGACGACCGCTCGGTCAAGAAGGCGGACATCATCGCGGTCTCGAAATGGCTGAGGAAGCGCAAGCTCGAGCATGAGATCTCGTTCCGCCCGGCGCGGGTGCTGATGCAGGATTTCACCGGCGTGCCGGCGGTGGTCGATCTCGCGGCGATGCGCAATGCCATGCAGGCGCTCGGCGGCGACGCCGAGAAGATCAATCCGCTGGTGCCGGTCGATCTCGTCATCGACCACAGCGTGATCGTGAACTTCTTCGGCGACAACAAGGCGTTCGGCAAGAACGTGGTCGAGGAATACAAGCAGAACCAGGAACGCTACGAATTCCTGAAATGGGGCCAGAAGGCGTTTTCGAATTTCTCGGTCGTGCCGCCCGGCACCGGCATCTGCCACCAGGTCAATCTGGAATATCTCGCGCAGACAGTCTGGACCCGCAAGGAGAAGATGACGGTCGGCAAGAAGACCGGCACCTTCGAGGTGGCCTATCCCGACACGCTGGTCGGCACCGATTCGCACACCACCATGGTCAACGGCCTCGCCGTGCTGGGCTGGGGCGTCGGCGGCATCGAGGCGGAAGCCGCGATGCTCGGCCAGCCGCAGTCGATGCTGCTGCCGGAAGTGATCGGCTTCAAGCTCAAGGGCGCGCTGAAGGAAGGCGTCACCGCCACCGATCTGGTGCTGACCGTGACCCAGATGCTGCGCAAGCAGGGCGTGGTCGGAAAGTTCGTCGAGTTCTTCGGCCCCGGTCTCGATCATCTCTCGGTCGCCGACAAGGCGACCATCGGCAACATGGCGCCGGAATATGGCGCGACCTGCGGCTTCTTCCCGGTCGACGCTGCGACCATCGATTATCTGAAAACCTCGGGCCGCAAGGCCGACCGCGTCGCGCTGGTGACCGCCTACGCCAAGGCGCAGGGCATGTTCCGCACCGCCAAATCGGCCGATCCGGTGTTTACCGAAAAGCTGGTTCTCGACCTCGCCGACGTGGTGCCGTCGATGGCCGGCCCGAAGCGTCCGGAAGGCCGCGTCGCGCTGCCCGCGGTTGCCGAAGGTTTTGCCGCGGCGATGACCAGCGAATACAAGAAGGCTGCCGACGCCTCGAAGCGCTTTGCGGTGGAGAATCGCAATTTCGATCTCGGTCATGGCGACGTCGTGATCGCGGCGATCACCTCCTGCACCAACACCTCCAATCCGAGCGTGCTGATCGGCGCCGGCCTGCTGGCGCGCAACGCGGCCGCCAGGGGCCTCACGTCGAAGCCATGGGTGAAAACCTCGCTGGCGCCGGGCAGCCAGGTGGTCGCGGAATATCTTTCCAATTCCGGGCTGCAGCTCGATCTCGACAAGGTCGGTTTCAACCTGGTCGGGTTCGGCTGCACCACCTGCATCGGCAATTCGGGCCCGCTGCCGGAGGACATTTCGAAATCGATCAACGACAACGGCATCATCGCCGCCGCCGTGCTGTCGGGTAATCGCAATTTCGAGGGCCGCGTCAGCCCCGACGTGCAGGCCAATTACCTCGCCTCGCCGCCGCTGGTGGTCGCCTATGCGCTGGCGGGCACCGTGACCAAGGACCTCTCGGTCGAGCCGATCGGCACCGGCAAGGACGGCAAGCCGGTGTACCTCAAGGACATCTGGCCGACCACCAAGGAGATCAACGCCTTCATGAAGAAGTACGTCACCGCGGCGATCTTCAAGAAGCGCTACGCCGACGTGTTCAAGGGCGACACCAACTGGCGCAAGATCAAGACCGTCGAGAGCGAGACCTATCGCTGGAACATGAGCTCCACCTACGTGCAGAACCCGCCCTATTTCGAAGGCATGAAGAAGGAGCCGGAGCCGATCATCGACGTCGTGGACGCGCGGATCCTGGCGATGTTCGGCGACAAGATCACCACCGACCACATCTCGCCCGCCGGCGCGATCAAGCTGACCTCGCCCGCCGGCAAGTACCTGTCCGAGCACCAGGTGCGCCCGGCCGATTTCAATCAATACGGCACGCGGCGCGGCAACCATGAAATCATGATGCGCGGCACGTTCGCCAATATCCGCATCAAGAATTTCATGCTGAAGGGCGCCGACGGAAACATTCCGGAAGGCGGCCTGACAAAGCACTGGCCCGACGGCGAGCAGATGTCGATCTACGACGCAGCGATGAAGTACCAGGCGGAGCAGGTGCCGCTGGTGGTTTTCGCCGGCGCCGAATACGGCAACGGCTCGTCGCGCGACTGGGCCGCGAAGGGCACCCGGCTGCTCGGCGTCCGCGCCGTGATCTGCCAGAGCTTTGAACGCATCCACCGCTCCAATCTGGTCGGCATGGGCGTGCTGCCGCTCACCTTCGAGGACGGCACGTCGTGGACCTCGCTCGGATTGAAGGGCGACGAGAAGGTGACGATCCGCGGCCTGCAGGGCGATCTGAAGCCGCGGCAGAAGCTGGTCGCTGACATCGTCTCGGCCGACGGTACGCTGCGCAGCGTTTCGCTGCTGTGCCGCATCGATACCCTCGACGAGCTCGAATATTACCGCAACGGCGGCATCCTGCATTACGTGCTGCGCAAGCTGGCGGCGTAACCGTGATCAGTGCCTCACTGCGAAGTGAGTGGCGAGTGATGGGAAGGCGGCCTATGAAGGGCCGCCTTCGCGCGTTTAAGCCGCAAAAACTTGACGGCCAGATCCCGACGTCCCTGACGCGAATGCCCGGCGGTTCTTCAGTATGACAGTGTTGATGGCCTATAACTCTATTTCGCGATGGTCGGGAACGCTTGGCGTCTGCGCCATTGTCGCGATGATCCGTCCGGCCCATGCCGAACCGCGCGCGGTGGTCGAACTGTTCACGTCGCAGGGATGCTCGTCATGCCCGCCCGCCGACAAGATCATCGGCGAGCTGGCCAGGGATCCCAACGTGATCGCGCTGAGCATGCCGATCGATTACTGGGATTATCTCGGCTGGAAGGACACGCTGGCGGATTCGCGCTTCAGCGCGCGCCAGAAAGCCTATTCGGCGGCGCGCGGCGATCGCAACGTTTACACGCCGCAGGTCATCGTCAATGGATCGGTGCAGGTGATCGGCAGCGATCGTGCCAAGATCGACGGCGCGATCGGCGATTCCGCGAAGGCTGACGGTGTGATGTCGGTGCCGGTGTCGATCAAGCTGGCCGGCAAGCAGGTGACGGTTTCGGTCGCGGCCTCGACCAAGGGCGCCTCGGCTTCGCTTGGCGAAGTCTGGCTCTGTTCGGTCACCAGGGAAGTGCCGATTTCGATCGGGAAGGGCGAGAATCGCGGCCAGAAGGTCACCTACCACAATGTGGTGCGCAACCTTCTCAAGGTCGGCGACTGGAACGGCGCGGCCGGCAGCTGGAGCGTGCCGCTGGAAAATATCTCGCGGGAAGGCATCGATACCGCCGTGGTGTTTGTCCAGGGTGGCAGCCGCGAAAAGCCCGGCGCGATGCTCGGCGCGGCCTCCGCCTCGCTGCACTGAATTTTCCACAAGACTGAAATTTCTGATCGTCATTCCGGGGCGCGCAAAGCGCGAGCCCGGAATCCATACTCCCGATCGTGGTTACGACTCCCGATGGTGGTTATGGACTCCGGGCTCGCTCCGCTTCGCGCCCCGGAATGACGGCATCCCCGCAAAAGAAAAAGGACCAACTTTCGTTGGCCCAGTATGGGGATAAACTATCCTGCGAACAGGCCCGATCCCGACTGCCCCGGGGGGCTGGGGGCTGAGGAATCCGGAGCTGAAAGGACCGGGCCAACGCAGGATTTCTTTGTCGCAACCTGAAAGGGCGGTCGCTTGGCGGAAGTGGGGCGGTATTATGATTCCGCTAACGTTACCGTGACGACGTTTTTCGGGATGCGGACAGGCGAATTCGATCGCCGCGGCCTCTTGCAGCCGCGCCCGGTTGGCGCGATCATGTCGGCCAGATGACAGGAGGCGCCCATGAGTTCAATGTCGGAGGAAGCCGACCCAAGCACGGCGCGCGGCGCCCCCGCGGGTGGCGGTCCTGCAACCCCGGCGCCGAGCCTCGTGACCTTCAATCGACTTGAACTCAACCGCATCCTGAATCTGTACGGCCGCATGGTGGCCGACGGCGAATGGCGCGACTACGCCATCGATTTTCTCAGGGATCGCGCCGTGTTCTCGGTGTTCCGCCGCGCCTCGGAAGTTCCGATCTACCGCATCGAGAAAGATCCGCGCCTGGCGCGCAAGCAGGGCATCTACAGCGTGATTTCGGCAAGCGGGCTGATCCTGCGCCGCGGCCACGAACTCGATCGCGTGCTGCTGGTGATCGACCGCAAGCTGGCGGTGGTCTGAAATTTGCCCGTCATTCCGGACCAGCGCACAGCGCTGGATCCGGAATCCAGAGGTTATGAATCAATCCATTCCGCGGGAGATTCCGGGTTCGGCTCTACGAGCCGCCCCGGAATGACGGTCATGTTGCCGGCAGCGTGCTCCCGCCATCGCCCAGCGCGCGCTGCATCATCACGGTGTCGAGCCAGCGGCCGAATTTGAAGCCGACATCGGGATGGGTCCCGATCATCTGGAATCCGCATTTGGTGTGGACGCCGATCGACCCGGCATTGGCGGAATCGCCGATCACCGCGATCATCTGGCGATAGCCCCGCGCCTCGCATTCGGCGATCAGCCGCTGCAGCAATTGCAGGCCCACGCCGCGCCGGTGGATTGCCGGCTGCAGATAGACCGAATTTTCCACCGTGAAGCAATAGGCCGGCCGTGGCCGATAGGCGCCGGCATAGGCATATCCGATCACGCGGCTCTCGAGGACCGCGCAAAAATAAGGAAAGCCGCCTTCCATCAGCGCGCCGAAGCGCCGGGTCATCTCGGCGAGGTCGGGCGGGATCAGCTCGAAGGTCGCGGTGCCGTAGCGGACCGCGTGTTCGTAGATCTCGGTGATGGCGGGCAGGTCGGCCGCGGCGGTGGGTCTGATCTCGAGGGTTTGCATGAGCTCAGAATAGAATCATTTTTTGGCGAAGTGAAATTCGGTTTTAAGGGACGCTCTTCTTCCCCTCTCCCCTTGTGGGAGAGGGTGGCGCCTCACGAAGTGAGGCGACGGGTGAGGGGTTTGTCTCCGCGGATAGAGACCCCTCATCCGGCGCTTCGCGCCACCTTCTCCCACAAGGGGGAGAAGGGAAGAAAAGAAAAAGCCCCGGCCGCGAGGCCGGGGCTTGAACTATCTGGCTTCAGCGAGAAGCTTAATCGCGCTGGCCGAGCAGCTGCAGCAGCAGCGTGAACAGGTTGATGAAGTTCAGATAGAGCGACAGGGCACCGGTAATCGCCGCGCGCTCCGCGATGTCTCCACCTTCCGACGCGTAGCCGTAGATGTACTCGTTCTTCAGCCGCTGGGTATCCCAAGCGGTGAGGCCCGCGAACACCAGCACGCCGACCACGGACACGACGAACTGCAACATCGAGCTGCCGAGGAAGATGTTGACCACGCTCGCGATGATGATGCCGAACAGGCCCATGATCAGGAACGAGCCCATGCCGCTCATGTCACGCTTGGTGGTGTAGCCGTAGAGGCTCAGCGCGCCGAAGGTCGCCGCGGTGATGAAGAACACCCGCACGATCGAGGTGTGGGTGTACACCAGGAAGATCGACGACAGCGAGATGCCCATCAGCGCCGCGAACGCCCAGAACATCAGCTGTGCGGTGGCCGGCTTCAGCCGGTTGATGCCGAACGAGATCGCGAACACCATGGCGAGCGGCGCCAGGATGAACACCCATTTCAGCGGGCTGACGAACATCACCTGGCCGAACGAGGTCAGATAGGTGTTGCCGACCCTGGCGACAGCCGAGGCCTGATCGGTCGTTACCGCCGCCATATAGACGCCGAGCGCGGCGAGGCCGGTGATGGCCAGGCCGATCGTCATGTAGTTGTAGATGCGCAGCATGTAGGAGCGCAGACCGGCGTCGACGGTCGCAGCGTCAGTGCGCCCGGCGGCCCGGCCGAAAGGTGAAGCGTAGTTGCGGTCTAGGTCCGACATGGTCGAATTCCCGTTGGTTGGCCCGGCGCAGCAAGGGTTAGCGGCGCCAGCTAGAAACTATCTCAGATACCGTCTCTTGCTGACATTTGCGTCAACAAACCGGCGTCTGACCCGATTGGTATGTGGGAAACTAACACATTCACTGCAAGCTTCCATGCGCGGCTGAATGTCGCTCTGCGGCATGTTATCAGCCGTACTGCCGCGAGAGTGCTGAAATCCCGGACAGGGCGGCAGTTTACCGCACCCGTTAACCCTGCGAGGGCGACCTGTTCAATTTGTCATAAATTTCGCAGCACGGTCGCCGGCTTCTGGTTCAGCGCCAGCAGCGTGCCGAGGAGACCGAGGCCGACCGTCACAATCAGCGCCGCCGCCACCACGCCCGCGGCGCTGCCGGCCTGCCAGATGAAGCTCAGGGTCATCAGCCGGGTCACGATCAGCCAGGCCGCCACGGAACCGGCGATCACCCCGAAAATCGCGGTGGCAAATCCGATCATCAGATATTCCAGCGCATAGGCGCCCAGCAATCGCGCCCGGGTGGCGCCCAGGGTTTTCAGAATGACGGCGTCGTAGACCCGGTGGCGGTGGCCGGCGGCCAGCGCGCCGCCCAGCACCAGAATGGCCGATATCAGCGTCACCGTGCTGGCGCCGCGGATCGCCAGCACAAGATTGGTCACGACCGTGCCGATGGTTTCCAGGGCTTCACGGACCCGCACGCTGGTCACGGTCGGGAAGGCGTCGGCCACCGCCTTGACGATCCGGGCGTCGCCGGCCGGGTCCGGGTGCGCCTCGGTCAGGGTCGCGATGTGGGTATGCGGCGCGCCCCTGAAGGCGTTGGGCGAGAATACCAGCGCGAAATTGATGCCGAGGCCTTGCCAGTCCACGGTGCGCATATTGCCGACGGTGGCCGGGATGTCGCGTCCCAGCACATTGACGACGATCTCGTCGCCGATCTTGAGCCCGAGCCCGTCGGCGATCTTCTTCTCGATCGACACCAGCGGCGGGCCGCTATAGTCGGCGCTCCACCATTCGCCCTCGACCACCTTCGATCCCTTGGGGACTTCGCCGGTATAGGTCAGGCCGCGGTCGCTCTGCAGCACCCATGCGATGTCGGAGGACGGTTTGAGATCCTCCGCCCTGAGGCCGCGGGCGCCGACGATGCGGCCGCGCAGCATCGGCACGTCCTCGACGGTCGATTGCGGCGCCGTCTGCTTCAGGAAGGCGTCGAAGCGCGCGGACTCGCCGGTGGGAATATCGATGAAATAGAATGACGGCGCGCGGTCCGGCAAGGCCGCGAGGAATTGCCGCCGCAGATTGCCGTCGATCTGGGTGATGGTGACCAGCACGGCGAGGCCGAGGCCGAGCGACATCACCACCGAGGGCGTCAGCGCGCCGGGCCGGTAGATATTGGCGATCGCCAGCCGCAGCATGGTGATGCGGGTGCGCGGCAGCCGCCGCGCCAGCGCCATCAGGCCGGCGGCGATGCCGCGCAGCAGCGCGAACACCACGATCGAGGAGGCCACGAACACCGCCGCGACCCGCTTGTCATAGGCGAGCCCGATCGCCACCGCGATCAGCAGCGCGATCACGGCAGCCATCAGCACCAGATAGGACCAGCGCGGGCGATGCCATTCGCTGCTGACCGCCTCGCGGAACAGCGCCGCCACCGGGACGTCGTGCACCCGGCCGAGCGGCCATAGCCCGAAGGCGAGCGCGGTCAACAGGCCGTAGACGAACGACAGCGCCAGCTCATCGAGATGCAGCGCCGGCACCACCGGCAGCGGCAACAGCTTGCCGAATACGCCGACGATGGCGAAGGGCAGCGCCGCGCCGGCGACCAGGCCGATCACCGAGCCGACGGTGGCGAGCACGACCACCTGGGTCAGATAGATGGTGAAGACGTCGCGGCCGGTGGCGCCCAGCGCCTTGAAGGTGGCGATGACGTCGCGGCGGCGATCGATGTGGCTCTTGACGGCGTTGGCGACGCCGACGCCGCCGACCAGCAGCGCGGCGAGGCCGACCAGGGTCAGGAACTGGGTGAAGCGGTTGATGGTGCGTTCGAGCTGCGGCGAGGCATTGCCGCGGCTGCGGATCTCCCAGCCGGCCTCGGGCAGGGTCTTTCGCGCGTCGTCGGCGAGCGCGGTCGCGGCGCGATCGTCGGCGGCGTTATCCGGCAGTTTGACCCGGTAGATCCAGCGCACCAGGCTGCCCGGCTGCAGCAATTCGGTGGCGCGCAGGCCGGCTTCGCTGACCAGGAATCGCGGGCCGAGGCCGACGCCGCCGGCCAGTTTGTCCGGCTCGGCCGACACCACGCTGCGGATCTGGAAAGTCGCATTGCCGACAGAGATGCGGTCGCCGATCTTGAGATCGAGCCGCGCCAGCAAAATCGAATCGGCGGCGGCGCCGAACGCACCGTCGCGCTCGGCCAGCAAGTCCGCCACCGCTATCGCCGGCTTGAGCGTCAGTTCGCCGAGCATCGGGTAGAGGCCGTCCACCGCCTTGAGCTCGACCAGGGCGAGGCGGCCATCGCCGGTACGCGCCATCCCGCGCAGCGTCGCCGCCACGGAGACTTCGCCGCGCGAGCGCAGAAACGCGATTTCGTCGGGCTTGGCCTCGCGCTGGATCAGCGAGAAGGCGACGTCGCCGCCGAGCAGCGTGCGGCCCTCGCGCGCCAGTCCGTCGCTGAGGCTGGCCGCGACCGAGCCGACCCCCGCAATCGCCAACACGCCGAGCGCGATGCAGGCGATGAACACATAGAAGCCGCGCAGGCCGCTGCGCAGTTCGCGCAGCGCATAGCGCAACGCGAGCGAAGCCCCGCTTTTGCCGGAGGCGGGTCCGGCGGCAATCGTTCCGGCGGTCCTGACCAGACTCATGAAGCGGCTTCGCGATCGGCCGGCTGGGTGTCGATCCGGCCGGAGCGCAGCCGAATGACGCGGTCGCAACGCTGCGCCAGCGAGCTATCATGGGTGACCAGCACCAGCGTCATGCCGCGTTCGGCGTGCTGGGTGAACAGCAGATCGACGATCTGCCTGCCGGTGGTTTCGTCGAGATTGCCGGTCGGCTCGTCGGCCACCAGGATCGCCGGATCGGGCGCCAGCGCACGGGCAAGGGCGACGCGCTGCTGTTCGCCGCCGGACAATTGGGTGGGATAATGATGCAGCCGGTCGCCGAGGCCGACCGACGTCAGCTCCCGCGCCGCGCGGCTGGACGCATCCGGATTGCCCGCGAGTTCCAGCGGCACCGCGACATTCTCCAGCGCCGTCATGGTCGGGATCAGATGAAACGACTGGAACACGATGCCGACCTGGCGGCCGCGAAAGCGCGCCAGCGCGTCTTCGTCGAGGGCATTGAACGGGGTGCCGCTGACCACCACCTCTCCGCTGTCAGGACGCTCCAACCCCGCCATCACCATCAGCAGGGTGGATTTTCCCGAACCGGACGGGCCGATCAGGCCGATCGCTTCGCCCGGAGCGACCCGCAGGCTGATATCCTTGAGGATATGAACGCGCGCCGCGCCGGTGCCGAGCGAGAGGTTGACGTTCGTGATGGCAATGGTGTCCGGCGCAAGGCCGGCCAATGATGAGGGTTTGATGAGACTGTCCATGGTCCGCTCATATGGCACTTTCCTGCGACAGGTCGAGGGGGCACGGTGGATGTTCGCGCACATGCTCGTGTTGGGCCTGCTGCTGCTGGCGCCCGCCACGGGCCATGCGCAGGCCACGGCGGCCCGGGAGACGATGCCGGTGAAGATGGTGGTTCTGGGTGATTCGCTGAGTGCCGGCTTCGGCCTGTCGGCTCCATCAGCGTTCCCGGCGCGGCTACAAAAGGCTTTGCATTCCAAAGGGATAGCGGTCGACATGATCAACGCCGGGGTTTCCGGCGACACCACCTCGGGTGGTCGCGACCGGCTCGACTGGTCGGTGCCGGAGGGAACCCAGGCGGTGATTGTCGAACTCGGCGCCAATGACGCCCTGCGCGGTGTCGATCCCAAGGTCACCCGGTCCGCCCTGACCGACATCCTGACGCGGCTGAAAGCGCGCGGGATCGCGGTCTTGTTGTGCGGGATGGTGGCGCCGCCGAATTACGGGGCCGAGTACTCGGCCCGCTTCAACGCGATCTATCCCGATCTCGCCAGGCAGTTCGGCGTGCCGCTGTATCCGTTTTTCCTCGAGGGGGTGGCCACCGAAACCAAACTCAATCAGCCGGATGGCCTGCATCCGACCGCTGATGGCATCGACGTGATCGTCAAGAATATCCTGCCCACGGTGGAGGCATTTCTGGGCGCGATATCAGGGCAACGCAGTTGAAAAACAGGCAGCGATAACCTTAAGCACAGGAGTTTTTTTGGGGCGCGCCTCGTCTGCTTCGCAGAGTCACATAACTACGGTAAAAAATATCCATCGGTGATTCGGTACCGGGTTTCAGCATCGGGAGTCCTGGCGATGCCGCGTTTATTTACTGGGCTGGAAATCCCGGCCGAGATCGGCCAGACGCTTTCCAATTTGCGTGGCGGCCTGCCGGGCGCGCGCTGGATCGACCCCGAAAATTATCACGTCACCTTGCGCTTCATCGGCGATATCGACGGCGTCTCGGCCAATGAGATCGCCTCGCTGCTGTTTCGGATCAACCGCAAGCCGTTCGAAGTGGCCCTGCAGGGCCTCCAGAGTTTCGGCGGCAAGAAGCCCCGCGCCGTGGTCGCCTCCGTGGTGCCGAGCCGCCCCCTGATCGAGCTGCAGGCCGAGCTGGAGCGCCTGATGCAGCGCATCGGGCTCGACCCCGAGGGCCGCAAATTCACCCCGCATGTAACGCTGGCGCGGCTGCGCGACGCCTCCAACCAGGACGTCGCCGACTATCTGTCGGTGCGCGGCTATTTTCCGACGCGGGTGTTCACGGCGTCGCGCTTCGTGCTGTTCTCCTCGCGCGCCTCCACCGGCGGCGGACCCTATGTGGTCGAGGATTCCTACGCGCTGAGCGCGTGAATTCACCTCGCCCCGCTTGCGGGGAGAGGTCGGCGCGTAGCGCCGGGTGATGGGGACTATCCGCGAGCCGTGTTGGTTGAGAGAGCCCCTCACCCCAACCCTCTCCCCGTAAGAACGGGGAGAGGGAGAAAAAAGCGCATACCCCTCACACCATTTCATGCCTTGCAATTTCCCTCCCGCTGGGGCCGTAAAGGGCATGCTGTCTCCGCCCGACGCCTCGTTCCGCGCCCATTATCAGAGCCTCGTGTCCTCGGGCGCGATCGAGGCCGATGCCGCGCAGGCGGAGGCCGCCGACGCGTTCGCGGATCTGGAGGCGCGGCTCACCGGCTACAAGCCGCTGCGCAAGCAGAGCCTGCTGGGCCGGCTGTTCGCCGACAAGAGCGAGCCGCCACCGCGCGGACTCTATGTCCACGGCGAAGTCGGGCGAGGCAAGACCATGCTGATGGATCTGTTCTTCCAGCACAGCCCGGTCGAGCACAAGCGCCGCGCCCATTTCCACGAATTCATGGCGGAGGTGCATGAGCGGATCTACGGCTACCGCCAGAACATCAAGCGCGGCGAGATGCCCGATGGCGATGTGGTCGGGCTCACGGCCGCGGCGATCTTCGACGAGGCATGGCTGCTGTGTTTCGACGAATTCCACGTCACCGACATCGCCGATGCGATGATCCTCGGCCGTCTCTTCTCGAAACTGTTTGAGCTCGGCACCGTCGTGGTGGCGACCTCCAACGTCGCGCCCGACGATCTCTACAAGGGCGGCTTGAACCGCGCGCTGTTCCTGCCCTTCATTGCGCAGATCTCCGCGCATATGGATGTGCTGCAGCTCGACGCCCGCACCGATTTCCGGCTGGAAAAACTCGCGGGCGTGAAGATGTGGCTGGTGCCGGCGGATCACGCGGCGGCGGGTGCCCTCGACAAGGCCTGGGCCAGGATGACCGGCAACGCGCCCTGCCGGCCGCGCGATATCGCGATCAAGGGCCGCAAGCTGCATGTGCCGTGCTCGGCGCATGGCGTGGCGCGGTTCGCCTTCGCCGATATCTGCGAGAAGCCGCTGGCGGCTTCCGACTACCTTCGGCTCGCGCACGATTATCACACCATCATGATCGATCGCATTCCGGCGATGGATTACGCCGACCGCAACGCCGCCAAGCGCTTCATCACGCTGATCGACACGCTCTACGACAACGCGGTCAAGCTGATGGCCTCGGCCGAGGCCGATCCGCTGTCGCTCTATGCCGCGACCGAAGGCCATGAGGCCAACGAGTTCAAGCGGACGTCGTCGCGGCTGATTGAAATGAGCTCGGAATCCTATCTGGCGCTGCCCCACGGCCACAAGGATTCGGCGGCGAGCGGGTCGAGCACGGGGTTGGTGGAGACGTAATCTTATTGTCATTCCGGGGCGCGCCGACGGGTCCGTGCAAGGCGCGGACCGATGGCGCGAACCCGGAATCCAGAGGTCGTATTCTCGAGATTCCGGGTTCGCTCGCTGCCGCTCGCGCCCCGGAATGACAAGCGCCCCTGATCGAAATCAAGGCAGGGCCGATAATTGGGCATAGGTTGACTTGAACGGGTCCCGCGAAAGGGATAACCAGCCATCCAGCTTCTCTACCCTCCTCCCAGGACCTTTACAGGACAGATTTCCCATGGCGCGTGACAAGATTGCTTTGATTGGCTCCGGTCAGATCGGCGGAACACTGGCTCATCTCATCGGCCTGAAAGAACTCGGCGACGTCGTGATGTTCGACATCGCCGAGGGCGTGCCGCAGGGCAAGTCGCTCGATATCGCGCAATCCTCGCCGGTCGACGGTTTCGATGCGCATTTCACCGGCGCCAATTCCTATGAGGCGCTCGACAACGCCAAGGTCTGCATCGTCACCGCCGGTGTGCCGCGCAAGCCCGGCATGAGCCGCGACGATCTCCTGAGCATCAATCTCAAGGTGATGGAACAGGTCGGCGCCGGCATCAAGAAATACGCCCCCGACGCCTTCGTCATCTGCATCACCAACCCGCTCGACGCCATGGTGTGGGCGCTGCAGAAGGCCTCGGGCATGCCGCACAAGAAGGTGGTGGGCATGGCCGGCGTGCTGGATTCCTCGCGCTTCCGCTACTTCCTGGCCGACGAGTTCAACGTTTCGGTCGAGGACGTCACCGCCTTCGTGCTCGGCGGCCATGGCGACACCATGGTGCCGCTGGTGAAATATTCCACCGTCGCCGGCATTCCCTTGCCCGACCTGGTCAAGATGGGCTGGACCTCGCAGGCCCGGATCGACGAGATCGTCGACCGCACCCGCAACGGCGGCGCCGAGATCGTCAACCTGCTGAAGACCGGCTCGGCGTTCTACGCCCCGGCGGCCTCCGCGATCGCGATGGCCGAGAGCTATCTCAAGGACAAGAAGCGCGTGCTCCCCGTCGCCGCCTATCTCAACGGCGAATACGGCGTGAAGGACATGTATGTCGGCGTGCCCGTTGTCATCGGATCGAAGGGTGTCGAGCGTATTGTCGAGATCGAACTGGCCGGCAAGGACCGCGAAGCCTTCGACAAGTCGGTCGGCGCGGTGCAGGGTCTGGTCGATGCCTGCAAGAAGATCGCTCCGGATCTGCTCGGTCGCTGATCCCGTCTGGATGGCCCGGGGTTCGTTGAATGCGGACCCCGGCGCCGCGACTGACTAAGGGAACTTCCGCAGCGTTTTGAATTTGCAGGGCCGTGGTATATGGTATGCCAGATGGCAAAGGCGGGTGAATTCCAAATTCACCGCACGAGGGTTCGGGGAACGTCCAGATGAACATCCATGAATATCAGGCCAAGGCGTTGCTCCGCGAGTTCGGCGTCAACGTGCCGCGCGGAGTCGCCATCCTCAAGGCGTCGGACGCCGACATTGCCACCGATGAGCTCGGCGGTCCGGTCTGGGTGGTGAAAAGCCAGATCCATGCCGGCGGCCGCGGCAAGGGCAAGTTCAAGGAAGCCTCCGCCGGCGACAAGGGCGGCGTCCGCGTCACCAAGTCCGCCGCCGACGTCAACCAGTTCGTCAAGCAGATGCTGGGCGCGACGCTGGTCACCGTGCAGACCGGACCGGCCGGCAAGCAGGTCAACCGGCTTTACGTCGAGGAAGGTTCCGAGATCGACAAGGAGTTTTACCTGTCGATCCTGGTCGACCGCGAAACCTCCCGGGTGGCGTTCGTGGTGTCCACCGAAGGCGGCGTCAACATCGAGGACGTCGCGCACAACAACCCCGAAAAGATCGTGACCTTCTCGGTCGACCCGGCCACCGGCATCATGCCGCATCACGGCCGCACCGTCGCCAGGGTGCTGGGCCTGTCCGGCAATCTCGCCAAGCAGGCGGAAAAGCTGGTGAAGCAGCTCTATACCGCCTTCACCGCCAAGGACATGGCGATGCTGGAAATCAATCCGCTGGTGGTGACAAAACAGGGCGACCTGCGCGTGCTCGACGCCAAGGTGTCGTTCGACGGCAACGCGCTGTACCGCCATCCCGACGTGATGGGACTGCGCGACGAGACCGAGGAGGACGCCAAGGAAATCGAGGCGTCGAAATACGACCTCAACTACATCACGCTGGATGGCACCATCGGCTGCATGGTCAACGGCGCCGGCCTGGCCATGGCGACCATGGACATCATCAAGCTCTACGGCATGGCGCCGGCGAACTTCCTCGACGTCGGCGGCGGCGCCGACAAGGCCAAGGTCACCGCGGCGTTCAAGATCATCACCGCCGATCCCAACGTGAAGGGCATCCTGATCAACATTTTCGGCGGCATCATGAAGTGCGACATCATTGCCGAAGGCGTGGTGGCGGCGGTGAAGGATGTCGGCCTGAAAGTGCCGCTGGTGGTGCGGCTGGAAGGCACCAATGTCGAGGCCGGCAAGAAGATCATCTCGGATTCCGGCCTCAACGTGCTGACCGGCGACAACCTCGACGATTCCGCGCAGAAGATCGTCAAGGCCGTCAAGGAAGGGTAGAGCGATGGCGCAGGACCATCTCGCCGCACCGACGCCGCTCGAGGAGCATCGCAAGCTCGCGGCGTTCGCGGGCGAGTGGAACGGCGAGGAGATGGTTTATCCATCGCGCTGGACCGCCGGCGGTCCTGCTACCTCCCACGTGGTGGCCCGCATCGATCTCAACGGCTTCTATCTGATCCAGGACACTCGCCAGATTCGCGACGGCAACGAAACCTTCGCCACCCATGGCGTGTTCACCTGGGACCGCGAGGACCGGCTCTACAAATTATTCTGGCACGATTCGCTCGGCTACTACCCGCCGTCGCCGGCTTCCGGCGGCTGGACCGGCAATACCCTGATCCTGGTGCGCGGCTCGCTGCGCGGCAATGCGCGCCATGTCTACGAAATCATCGATGACGACAGCTACAGCATGAAAATCCAGTTCTCGCCCGACGCGGAAGGCTGGGCCGACGTGCTCACCGGCGTTTACCGGCGCATCTCCTGATCCCTTTGTCCCGCCGTCCGCGAAAGCAAATCCAGACATGTCCATCCTGATCGACAAAAATACAAAAGTCATTTGCCAGGGGTTTACCGGCAAGAACGGCACCTTCCATTCGGAAGCGGCGATCGCCTACGGCACCAAGATGGTCGGCGGCACCTCGCCCGGCAAAGGCGGCTCGGTGCATCTCAATCTGCCGGTTTTCGACACCGTGGCCGAGGCACGTGAAAAGACCGGCGCCGATGCCAGCGTGATCTACGTGCCGCCGCCGGGCGCGGCCGACGCGATCTGCGAGGCCATCGACGCGGAAATTCCGCTCATCGTCTGCATCACCGAGGGCATTCCGGTGCTCGATATGGTCAGGGTGAAACGTTCGCTGGTGGGATCGAAGTCGCGGCTGATCGGGCCGAATTGCCCGGGGGTGATGACCGCCGGCGAATGCAAGATCGGCATCATGCCGGCCAATATCTTCAAGCCCGGCAATGTCGGCATCGTCTCGCGCTCGGGCACGCTGACCTATGAAGCCGTGTTCCAGACCACCCAGGAGGGCCTCGGCCAGACCACCGCGGTCGGCATCGGCGGCGACCCGGTCAAGGGCACCGAATTCATCGACATGCTGGAGATGTTCCTTGCCGATCCCAACACCACCTCGATCGTCATGATCGGCGAAATCGGCGGTTCGGCCGAGGAAGACGCCGCCCAGTTCATCCGGGACGAGGCCAAGCGCGGCCGCAGCAAACCGATGGTCGGCTTCATCGCCGGCGTCACCGCCCCTCCCGGCCGGCGCATGGGCCATGCCGGCGCCATCATTTCCGGCGGCAAGGGCGACGCCGGTTCCAAGACCGCGGCGATGGAAGCGGCCGGAATCACGGTCTCGCCGTCCCCGGCGCGGCTCGGCAAGACTCTTGTCGAAAAATTGAAGTCTTAATTCAATCCTTGGTTCTTTTCGGGGCGAACATTCGCCCCAAATAGGGTAAAAGGTGCCCTATCAGGCTGATCCGGTGCCCGGATCGGCCGTTGCGCCGTATTCCATGCGCTCGAAAATCACCAGGACGCCATTATGTCTCGCCAAGACGCGAACGCCGCCTTTGCCCTCTCCTCGTTTTTGCAGGGCACCAATGCTCCCTATATCGACGATCTCTATGCCCGCTACGAGAAAGACCCCAACTCGGTCGACGCCGACTGGCAGGCCTTTTTCAAGAGCCTGAAGGATGCCCCCGCCGACGCGCAAAAGAACGCGGACGGGCCGTCCTGGGGCCGGGACAACTGGCCGCTGACCCCGCGCGACGACCTGACCTCCGCGCTCGACGGTAACTGGGCGCAGGTCGAAAAGGCCGTCGGCGCCAAGATCGCCGCCAAGGCGCAGGCGCAACCCAAGGGAGGCGACAAGGGAGCCGAGCTGACGGCGGCCGACATCCATCAGGCTACCCGCGATTCGGTGCGCGCCCTGATGCTGATCCGCGCTTACCGCATGCGCGGCCATTTCCACGCCAAGCTCGACCCGCTCGGGATCGAGCCGGCGCGTGACCGCGAAGAACTCGATCCGCGCTCCTACAGTTTTACGGAGGCCGATTACGACCGCAAGATCTTCCTCGACCATGTTCTCGGGCTTGAATACGCGACGTTGCGCGAGATCGTCGCGATCTGCGAGCGCACCTACTGCCAGACGCTCGGCGTCGAGTTCATGCACATCACCAACGGCGCGCAGAAGGCCTGGATCCAGGAGCGCATCGAGGGCCCGGACAAGGAAATCAGTTTTACCCGCGAAGGGCGTCGCGCCATCCTGATGAAGCTGATCGAGGCCGAAGGCTTCGAAAAATTCTGCGACGTCAAGTTCACCGGCACCAAGCGGTTCGGCCTCGACGGCGGTGAATCGCTGATTCCGGCGCTGGAGCAGATCATCAAGCGCGGCGGCAATCTCGGCGTGAAGGAAATCGTGGTCGGCATGCCGCATCGCGGCCGCCTCAATGTGCTGACCCAGGTGATGGGCAAGCCGCATCGCGCGCTGTTCCACGAATTCAAGGGCGGCTCCGCCAATCCGGACGCGGTCGAGGGCTCCGGCGACGTCAAATATCATCTCGGCGCCTCGTCGGACCGCGA
>JAZJYY010000173.1:0-2677 GCA_040390145.1 Pseudomonadota bacterium | reverse complement strand
CGGCCGGGAAGGTGAAGTTGGTGGGATCGTAGAACGCACCTTCCTTCAATCCGGGCTCCATTCCCTCGGGCAGGTTGTGCGCGGTATAGGCGGCGAGCGCCACCATCGGCAGCGCGATCGACTTGTCGGTGCCGGTGACCTTGAACTCGCCATTCTCGATGACGATGTCGGCCTCGGACGCTTCCAGCTGATGCGCCGCGATCTTCTTGGCCTTGGCCTCGACCTTTTCCATCGCCTTGAAGATGGCGGACATGCCGACCGCCGCCGAGCGAGAGCCGTAGGTGCCCATGCCGAACTGCACCTTGTCGGTGTCGCCGTGCACGATCGAGACCTGGCTGATCGGAATGCCGAGCCGGCCCGCGACCAGTTGCGCAAACGTGGTCTCGTGGCCCTGGCCGTGGCTGTGCGAACCCGTCAGGATCTCGATGGTGCCGACCGGATTGACGCGAACCTCGGCGGATTCCCACAGGCCGACGCCGGCGCCGAGGCTGCCGACCGCCTTCGACGGCGCGATGCCGCAGGCCTCGATGTAGCAGGAGATGCCGATGCCGCGCAGCTTGCCCTCGGTCTTGGCCTTCGCCTTGCGCGCGGGGAAGCCGGCATAGTCGATCGCCTTCATCGCCGAATCCAGCGAGGCGCCGAAATCGCCGACGTCATAGGCCATGATCACAGGCGTCTGGTGCGGGAAGGTGGTGATGAAGTTCTTGCGCCGCAATTCGGCCGGATCGACCTTCAATTGCCGCGCCGCGGTTTCCATCAGCCGTTCCACCACAAAACTGGCTTCCGGCCGCCCGGCGCCGCGATAGGCGTCGACCGGCGTGGTGTTGGTGTAGACGCTGATCACCTCGGCAAAGATGTTGGGGATGTTGTACTGGCCCGACAGCAGCGTCGCGTAGAGATAGGTCGGCACCGAGGAGGAGAACAGCGACATATAGGCGCCGAGATTGGCGTAGGTCTTCACCCGCAACCCCGTGATCTTGTTGGCCTTGTCGAACGCCATCTCGGCCTTGGTCAGGTGATCGCGGCCGTGGGCGTCGGTGAGAAACGCTTCGGAGCGGTCACCGGTCCATTTCACCGGGCGGTTCACCTTCTTGGAGGCCCACAGCGCTACCATTTCCTCGGGGTAGATGAAGATCTTGGAGCCGAAGCCGCCGCCGACGTCGGGTGCCACCACCCGCAGCTTGTGCTCCTGCGCGATGTTGTAGAACGCCGACAGCACCAGGCGGGCGACATGCGGGTTCTGCGAGGTCGTATAGAGCGTAAAATGCTCCTCGGCGTCGTTGTATTCCGCGATCGCCGCGCGCGGCTCCATCGCATTCGGCACCAGCCGGTTGTTGGTGATGTCGAGCGCGACCACATTGGCCGCCGCCTTGAAGGCGGCGTCGGTGGCGGCTTCCTCGCCGATGGTCCAGTCGTAGATGATGTTGCCCGGGGCTTCCGGATGCAGCTGCGGCGCGCCCGGCTTGATCGCGGCGGTGATGTCGGCCGCGACCGGCAATTCCTCATAGTCGACGGCGACGGCTTCCGCCGCGTCCCTGGCCTGGTTCTTGGTCTCGGCAATCACCACCGCGACCGCCTGTCCGGCAAAGCGCACGATTTCCGGCGCCATCGCCGGCCATGCGCCCATTTTCATCCCGGTGCCGTCTTTCGAGGTGATCGCCCAGCCGCAGATCAAATTGCCGACCTTGTCGTCGACGATCTCTTGTCCGGTCAGCACCCCGACCACGCCGGGCATGTCCTTGGCCCTCGAGATGTCGATGCTTTTGATCCTGGCATGGGCGTGCGGGCTGCGGACGAAATGCGCATGGGTCAGGCCCACCAGCTTGATGTCGTCGACGTAGCGGCCGCGGCCCGTGATGAAACGCCGGTCTTCCTTGCGCACGACGCTGGCGCCAATGCCCTCAACACCCATCGGATATCTCCCTGTCGGACCGCTTCGTCAGCGCCAAAATCGCGAGGGCGCTGGCCGCGGTCGGTTTTTCGAATTTCGAAGTTCTTGCCGTGCAGGACGCGGGACTATTCCGCCGCCTGCGCAACCTTCATGCGGCCGGCGGCGTCGAGCACCGATTTGACGATGTTGTGGTAGCCGGTACAGCGGCAGATGTTGCCTTCCAGCTCGTGCCGCACCGTCTCCTCGTCGAGCTTGTCGCCATAGCGGTTGACGATGTCGATCGACGACATGATCATGCCCGGCGTGCAGTAGCCGCATTGCAGGCCGTGATTGTCGCGGAACGCGGCCTGCATCGGGTGCAGCTCGTCGCCCCGGGAGATGCCCTCGATGGTGGTGACGTTGGCGCCCGCGGCCTGTCCCGCCAGCACGGTGCATGATTTGACCGCCTTGCCGTCGATATGCACGACGCAGGCGCCGCACTGGCTGGTGTCGCAGCCGACATGGGTGCCGGTCAGGTTCAGGTTTTCGCGCAAGATCTGGACGAGGAGCGTCCGGTCCTCGACATCGACCGACACAGCCTTGCCGTTCACCGTCAGTTTGATGGTAGACACGCGTGATACCTCCCGATGATTTTTAATTGTTCTAATTAGAAGCACGCCGCCGGAACTTTGCAACTGGGATTTTTGTCGCCGGGGTCATTGTGATGTCGCGTTGGTGAGAGCGGTGCTCTTACTTACCCTCCCCTGGAGGGGGAGGGTCGGCTCGTATGGAGCGTAGCGAAATGCG
>JAZJYY010000172.1:0-9673 GCA_040390145.1 Pseudomonadota bacterium | reverse complement strand
CTGCCCATCGGGCCGATGCCCATTTCGCCGGACATGCTGTCGCCGGCAACCTTGCCGGAGAAGGCCAGCGTCAGCGGCATCGGGTTGGTGATCGAGATTTTCCAGGCGACATCGTCGCCGGAGACGGTGCCGTCGAAAATCTCGCCGGAATTGCCGTCGGCGCCCTGCGTGCCCGTGAGCGTGCCGCCCGCGCTCGAAAGGGTCAGCGTCGCCTTGCGCTCGCCCATCGGGGTGTTCATGACGATATTCCAGTTTCCGTCGACGGCCATCTTCAGCTCTCCTCACGCGTTGCTTCGCAAAACCGGAATGGTTCTGGGACAGGGCAGGCTCGGGCGGCGGTATAGCGCATCTTGCGGCCCATGCCCAACCGTCATGAATGCGGCGATCAGGCGCGGGCCGCGGCGCGGATCCGGTTGCCGACGATGATGCGAAACGCCACATACTGCACGCCGAAGGCTGCGACCTTGGCCCCGATCAGGACCACCGATATATAGAAGGCCCACAGCTTGAGATCGCCGGTCGCGGCCACCGCGATGGTGCCGGCGCCGAGCACGAACATCAGCGCCGCCCAGGCATAGCCCGCGGCCGTGACATATTCCGGAACGGTTTCGGTCACGATCGGCGGCATGTAGCGCAGCATCCAGCCGCGCTTCAGCATGATGGCGCCGACCGCGAAATGCCCGATCGCGGGCTTTGCCAATACGAAGCGGGGATCGTGGGTCAGGAGCGTCGCGCCGCCGAGCACGATGACGAGGCCAAGGCTCGCCCATGTCATGTAGCTCAGCGGCTGCCCCTTCACCCTCGAATAGATCACCTGCGCCACGGCACCGGCGATCGCCACCGCCGTCGCCAGCACGACGTTGTCGGTGATCAAATAGATGGCCAGGAATAAGATGGTGGAGAAAAAGTCCTGGGCAAGTCTGCCGAATATGTCTTTCATCGTCGTGCCCTCCCTGGGATCAATTGTTTTCTTCTAGAATACTTCAGGAGCCGGACAGCGCTCCGGCGGAGCCGGCCGGCGTCGCCAGCCTGGCCCGGCGATAGTCCGGATACCATTTGGTGAAATAGACTGCGGTGCTGCGGGCGGCAAAGGCGATCGCTAGTCCGGACCACAGCGGCAGGCCCGGCACATAGATCATCAGGATATTGCCGATCATCATCAGCAGGAAGCAGGCCGCCCAGGCCCAGGCGATGGTGTAATTCGCCTGCAGGAATCCGGGCAATTCGAGGGTTTCGGCATCGACCACCTCGCGGGCGTATTGCAGTGTGAAGGGCTTGCGGATCGCGATCGACGTCAGCGAGATCGCGAGCACGCCGGCATCGACCGCCAGCTTGATGGCCGAAGCGCTGAGGCTTGAATCAACCAGCGCGAGATAAAGCCCCAACCCGAGGAACAGCACCATGGCGCCGGCGCCGAGCGTCTTGATCTGGCGGCCGCGGAAGAGGTCCGAGGCGATGACGGCAAGGCCGGTCACGGCGGCCGCGAACAGCGCCATTTCGGCAGAGGCCAGCAGCATCAGGGCCGAGAAAACACCGAAGGGGAGCAGGATCAGGAAAATCATCATGACGGACCTCTTCGGCTTATCTTTACAATGGAAAGATAACTACGGGCAGGAGGCGGCAGCGTCAAGTGAAATCTTTACACTGTCAAAATAATGTGAGCGCGGAGCTATAGTGATGATATTCTAAATACTTAGGCCGTCATCGGTCAGAAAGCGCCCGGCAAAAACCGCCACAGCAGCAGCACGGCGGCGGTGAGCAGGACCAGCAGCGTGAGCAAAATGCCGCCGACCCGGCAGATTTGAAACTGCAGGGTTCGCGGTCCGACATACATTCCGAGCGGATGCAGCAGGCGCGCCACCAGCAGCGCACCCATCAGCAGGTGCACCCGCATCGCCGCCATGCCGGACATTTCCAGCAGGGCCACCATCAGCACGATGATGGGGACATATTCCGCAAAGTTGGCGTGGGCGCGGATCGCGCTGCGCAGCTTGATGTTGTCGCCGTCGCCGAACAGCACCCTGTGTCCGCGGCGCAGGCGCGAGACCTGCAGACCGAGCACGAGGTAGAGCAGGGCGAGGAGGCCGAGATAGGCTGCCGTGATGGATGGCAAATGCATGATGCGTCTCCGCTGCAAGTCCGACAGGAATCCTGGCCATGCGAGGCTTCCGGCATCGACTTTCTCACGGACGTATCGAAGCGTGAAGGGCTTTCGGAGCGCAATCGGCACGAGCAGGGCGCGAACTCCCGACATCGGCGGCCGGCCAGGTGGCCGCGCGCCGAGCCGAGGTGCGTGCCGTTACTTCGAAATCGCCGCCTTGGCGATCCGGGAGGCGAAGGGTTCGAGGTCATGCTCCCGTAAAGCGAACATCCAGTAGCGAACCGGAACCTCGATGCTTCCGATGCGTGCCAGGGTGTTGGACGCCAACGCTGACTTCGCGGCCTTCTCGGATACAAATCCAATGTCGTGGCCGCCTTGCAATGCGGAGATGACGGCCGAACTGGACGTCAGCTTCAGCCGGGCATGCGTGATACGGGCTATGTTCACCCTGTGCGCATCCAGCGCCGCGGTCAGCGCAGGTGTCAGATCGCTCTGTTCCCAGAGTATCGGAGCATTTTCGATCAATTGGGGCCAGGCGAAACCGTCGGAGATTTGGCTCGCCTTTTCCGGGCACCCGCACAAAACGATGCGATCGGTGAATACGCCGGTCTGGCGGAATTGGGGATGGCTGGGAATGACGTTGGTAATGCCGAAGTCGGCGGTGCCGCGCATCACCCATGCGGCGACCTCATCGACCGAACCGCGCACGAGGTCGACATTGCCGTCGTCGCCCGACCGTTCGATCCGCGCCAGCAGTTCCGGCATCCAGAAATCGTAGGCGTTCGCCGTGCACGCCACGACAGGATAAGGATCCGGCGCGCGCCGGCTTTCGACGCGCCGGATGGTGAGTTCGACGTCGCGCAGGATACGCTCGGCTTCACTGAGCAGAACCTGGCCGGCGTCGGTAAGTATCAAACGCCGGCCCGACCGATCGAACAGCAGAACGTTATGCCTCTCCTCGAGCTTCTTGATGGAGACGCTGACCGCCGATTGGGTGAGGCCCAGCCGCTCGGCGGCATGGGTGAAGCTGCCGTAATGCGCGGCTTCGAGAAATATCCTCATCTGTTCGAATGTCATGCTGCCGTCCCGGTCCGTGTTGCGCGGCTCCACGAGGTTGCCGCCGGGAAGAACAGCGAACCGACGCGGCGCCGGCACTGGTCGATCCAGGCTTCGAAACAATTCTTCGCGGAGACTGCCGTGAAACCAGTCAAGCTTTTCGCTCCCGATGAATTCGGCTCATCCTCGAATGCAGGAACGGCGATGCCGGCCGTTCTCCATAGATTAGCTTCAACGGGTATTCAGTGGAGTCATGGACCTGGTTTTTCTGGGCGAAGCATAGGCAAACATCGATCATTAAATCATCCGGCGTGCGCATATTTCGTGCAAGTCGGATGAATTGCGCCCGGCGGTCTGTTTTGGCGCGGTGCTTGCTAATCCATGTGGATGGCAACTCGATCGACACGGATCCAACATGCATGACGTCGCGCACCGGAGTTCCTGCGAACGAACTTCGGAACATCACCGAACCATTCATCTCGCCGGCAAAGCCCGAGAGGTTCGGTGATGGAGTTTGGAATCTGGCTCCCGGTGTATGGCGGCTGGTTGCGCTCTCTGGACCAGCCGACCGGGCCTGATGTCGCGGCGTGTCTCGCGATCGCGCAGCAGGCCGAAGCGCTCGGCTTCGACTTTCTCTACGCCTCCGAAAATCTGTTGAATTGCATCCACGGCCCGCGTGAGAGCGTCGCCGATGCCTGGAGCATCCTGGCGGCGATTGCCGCCGTCACCAGCAAGGTCGGGCTGTGCGGCGCGGTCAAGCCGGGCTTCCGCTCGCCCTTCCTGGTCGCGCGCATGCTCGACACACTGTCCAAAATCGCCGAGCGAAGGCTCGGAATGAACATCGTCTGCGGATGGTGGAAGGAGGAGTTCGAACTCTCGGGAGTGGATTGGCTCGACCATGAGGGCCGTTACGACCGCGCCGGCGAATTCCTGCGCTCGCTCTACGGCCTGTTCCAGCCGCCGACCGAAATCAGGGACGCGGGTCAAGCCGACGCCTCGTTCGTCGGCAATGACGGCGGGATGGACGCGCCGAGTTATGGCCTCGATCAGGCTGCACTGCCTGAAATCTGGATCGCCGGGCATTCCGGACGCGCGATTCAAATGGCGGCGGAATGGGGCCACTGTCTGTTCGTCAACGGCATGCGCGACGACGATCTCAAGCGCCATATCGAGACGGCCAGCCAGGAAGCCAACAAATGGGGCCGGAAAATCTCGATTGCGGCCAACGCCTATGTGATTGCCACGGAGTCGCCGGAACAGGCGCGGCAACGGTGGAAGTCGGTCATCGACCGGCGCAATTCACAGACCATCGATTACTTCCGAAAAGTGATCGCCCGGTCCGGCGCCGCCGCCTGGGCTGCCCTGGATGAAGAGCAGATGGTGGACTCCAACGCCGGGTTCGAACTCGGGCTGATCGGTTCGTTCGAGGAAGTCAGCGCCCGCATTCCGGTCCTGCAGTCGATCGGCGTCGATCGCATCGTCTGTCAATTCGACGATCCCATGCGCGACGCCGGGCCGTTCATGAAACGCGTGATCCGTCCGCTGCGCGAGCGTCGCGCCGTCGAAGCCGCCGAATGAAACGCCTCCATTCGAAGAAACAGATCCCGCGGGAAATGAACATGACAGAAACAGCAGACGATCTGGCCCGGACATTCAAGGAAACCTTCAGCCGCCTGGCCTCCGGCGTGTGCGTGGTGACGTTCTGGCGCGCGGGACGCCTGCACGGATTCACCGCCACCTCCGTTACGTCGGTGTCGATCAATCCGACCCGTGTCCTGTTCTGCCTCTCCGCGGCGAGCGAAAGCTATTCGTTTCTTGCTCCTGGCTCCGCCATCGGCATTTCGATCCTGCACGCGGATCAGCGCGCGCTGTCCGACCGGTTCGCCAGCAAGGTCGCCCCGGGCGCCTATGACGACATCAGCGTGGCTGCAGGAGCCGAGAACGCGCCGCTTCTCGATGGCGCGCTCGGCCACGTCACCGGCGTGGTCACCGACCTGATCCCGTCCGGCGACCACGCCATCGTGCTTTGCGACGTTACGTCGGCGCACACGGAGAACGAGGGCAGTCCGCTGCTCTACTGCCGGCGCGCCTATCACAGCCTACACGTCACCTGAACGCTTTGCCCGTCCCGGCTGGGGACTATTCTTGAGGAGTTCGCAATGGACAAGTCGTTATTCGCTGAAATGCCAGCGCTCACACCGGCGATCGGTTTTGCGTGCATGATCGGACTGGGCCTGTTCTCGCTGGCCTTGTCCTACGGCGTCAAAACGCTGCTGGTCAGGAACACGCATGATTTCATCATTGCGGATCGTCGCGTCGGCTTCGGTTTCGGCGTCGGCTCGGTCATATCGGTCTGGACCTGGGCGATGGCCGTCATGATGAGTTCGGCCATGACCTACAAATGGGGGCTGTCCGGGCTGTTCTGGTTCGTCGTGCCCAACGGCCTGGCGGTCATGGCGATGATCCCGTTCGCCCGTGTCCTGCGCAGGAACATGCCGGAGGGCTACACCATCTCGGAATTCATCCAGTACCGGTTCGAGCAATCGAAGGTCGCCACCGGCATCGTCACGGTCACGATGATTTTCGGCATCATCCTGGAGATCCTGATCAATCTGAAGGGCACGTCGGTGGTGATTTCGACCGTGTTCGGAATCGACTGGAAGACCGCGACCGTGGTCGGCATCACCTGTGTGCTGGCTTATTCGTATTTCGGCGGACTTTGGACCAGCGTGATGACCGGCACGCTCAACACCCTGATGATCACGGTGCCGGCAGCCATCGTGGTGGCGGCGGTCTACAACAAGATTCCGGGCGGGGTGCAGACGGTCTTCGACTCCGTCGGCAAGGCCGGGCCGGAGAACCTGTCGGTGCTGCGGTGGGACGCCGCCGCCGGTTTCGGCATCACGCTGGCCTTCGGCCTGCTCGCGGCCACGGTGTCCGACCAGACGTTCTGGCAGAAGGTCTGGGCGATCAAGAGCCGCGACGTCGGCCGCACGTTCCTGTGGTCCGGAGCGCTGTTCTATCCGATTCCGATCTGCTTGGGCATGCTCGGCCTGGTCGGCATAGCCGCCAACCTCGTGCCCGCGGATTTCGGCGGCGATATCGCCGCGGTGGGGCCCTATATCGTCTCCCATATCGGGCTGTCGCTGACACTCGTCCTGCTCTACGTGCTGGTGATCCTGGCCGCCTGCTACTCGACCATCGACGGCGCCAGTTCGGCGCTGTCGTCGATCGTCGCGGTCGATATCGTCAGGCGTTACTTTCCCGGCACCAGCGAGGGCCGGCTGTTTGCCGTCACCAAATTGTCGGTGCTGGCGGGAGGCGTCATCTCCACGGTGATCGTGCTCTCGGGCATCGACTTCACGACGCTGGTCCTGACCACCTATGCGCTGAAGACCTCGATCCTGCTGCCGCTGGTGCTTGCCATCCTGTGGCCGAAGACCAACACCGTGGGCTTCGTCGGCGGGGTGGTCTGCGCCATCCTGATCGGGATGCCGATCTATCAGATGG
This sequence comes from Pseudomonadota bacterium, assembly GCA_040390145.1. GTDB lineage: Bacteria > Pseudomonadota > Alphaproteobacteria > Rhizobiales > Xanthobacteraceae > Bradyrhizobium. The sequence goes on along the minus strand of JAZJYY010000172.1, from coordinate 3,006 downwards.
CCGGCGAATTGATCGGCACGCTTTCCATCGTGTCGATCGGCGGCGCTATCGTCGTCATTGCCGGCCTGATTGGCGCCGAGCGCTTCGACATCTCGGGCCTGCGGAATATTCCGGACGAGGTGAAGCCCGCCGTCGGCGCGGAATAGCAGGACAGGGATGCCGGCCATCCCGTGGGTGGCCGGCCGCTTTCATCGACACACCAAAACAAGGACAACGCTCATGTACGCTCTCATCATCGTTCTCGGACTTGCAGCCACGGCGCTCTTCCTGTTCGGCTTCGGCCGCGGTTTGCGCAATGCCATTATGGAATACCGCAACCATGCTCCCGAACCGACCGACGTGCCGGATTTCAACTATGTCGGAGTAGCCGCAATCTCCGTGGTGGCCTCCGGTATCATCATTGCGCTCGCCGGCGTGAACCCGATGTTCATCTACGTCGGACCGCTGCTGGCGCTGTGCACGGCCGCGGGTATCGGCATCGCGTTCCTGATCGAGAAGCCGACTGTCTGACGCCTCAGGTCACACGAAAAGCTCACCAACATCCGGCAGCAACCGCTGCTCCCCTGAAAGGCAGACAATGGTATCGGGCAAGAAGAAGACCCATCTCCTTGGATTCATCCAGCATGGCGTCAACAGCCATGCCACCGGCATGTGGCGGCATCCGAAAGACAAGGTGGGATGGGATTTTTCGCGCCCCGAATACTGGCAGCACATGGCGCGGACCATGGAGCGCGGCTTTTTCGACGCGATGTTCATCGCCGATGAACTGGCGCCCTACAACACGCATGAGGACTCCTCGGATGCGATCGTGAAATGGGCGGTGCAATGTCCGACGCACGAGCCGTCGACGATCGTGCCGATCATCACCACGGCTACAAAACATCTGGGCGTCGGCGTGACGCTGTCGACGGCATTCGAGCATCCGTATTCGATGTGCCGCCGGCTTTCGAGCCTCGACCATCTGTCGAACGGACGGGTCGCGTGGAACATCGTCTCGTCCTATTCGAAGAGCGAATGGGATGCGTATGGGCAGGCCATGACCGAACGAAGCGGCCGGTACGAGCGCCTCGAGGAGTATATGGAGGTCTGCTACAAGCTCTGGGATTCCTGGGAGCCGGGCGCGATCGTCGCCGACAAGGTCAGCGGCATCTATGCCGATCCGGCCAAGGTCAAGGTGGTCCAGCACGAGGGCAAATACTACAAGACTCTCGGTCGCCATTTTTGCGCGCCGTCGCCGCAGGGGCGGCCGGTGTTCTGGCAGGCGGGATCCTCGGGACAGGGGCGGGACTTCGCGGCAAAGCACGCCGAGGCCATCTTCGCGGTTCATCCGAATGTCGACCGCATGAAGCTTTACGCCGCCGATCTCAACGACCGCCTCGAGAACAAGTTCAATCGAGCGCCCGGGTCGGTGAAGCTGATCTACGGCCTGCAGACCGTGGTCGCGGAAACGCGATCGGAGGCGGAAGACAAATATGAAAGGATCAAGGCCTGCATTCCGCCGGAAGGCGCGCTGGCATGGATGTCCGGGCATTTCGGCCTCGATTTCTCGACCTACTCACCGGACGCCATCGTGCAGAATATTGAAGTGCCGGGCATTCAGGGACTGTTCGAGTCGATCATCTATGCCAAGGGCGGCGCGCCGGTCACCGTCAAGGAAGCGGCCATGATCTATGCACAGGGCATGGGGATGCCCGTCGCCGTTGGCACGGCCCGGGACATCGCGGACCAGATGGAGCACTACATGGACGAGGGAGGCGCCGACGGCTTCATGCTGGCGGCGACCTACACGCCCGGATGCTTCGAGGAGTTCACCGATCTGGTGGTGCCGGAATTGCAGCGGCGCGGCCGGCTGCGAACCAGCTACACCGGCAAGACCCTGCGCGAAAACCTGCTGCAGCAGTGAAGCAGGTTCGCGTCGCGGCGCCTGTCGGATGATTTCCGGCGGGCGCGGACTTTGCCGTCGCGCCCGCCAGTGTCCCTGGGATCAGGCCGCGCCCACCCAATTGCCATGGAAACCGTCGGGCACGCGATGACCGAGCTGCACCAGCGCGACCGGGCCGGAATCGACGTCGGTGGCGTTGAACACCGCGAGATCGCTGCGGTTTTCGCGGGCGCGCCACACCGCGGCCAAGAGCCAGCCATCGCCTTCCGCGGCGTCCTTGCCACGCTCGACGAACACCGGCTCGGAAATGGTGTCGCCGGCCGGCAGCAGATAGCTGCCGAGCCGCGATCCCTTGCCGTCGACATGCACGATGCCGGAGAGCGCGCCGATGAACGGCAGATCGTGGTTGGCGCAGGCGTACCAGCCATGGCCGCTCTTGAGCCCGGCGCGGCGATCGTCGATGCGCGGGAATTCGCCGGTGATGTCGTCGAGATAGGTTTGGCTGAAGCGGTCGGTATTCCCCGACAGATCGAAGGTCCAGCGGCACAGCCGCGCGCGGGATTTGGCGGGGTCGGTCGGCGAGCCGTCGGGATGAGGGAACAGCGGCGCTTCCTCGAACTGCATGACGTCGGCGATGATCTTGTCGCCTTCCTCCCACGCATTCATGACGTGGAACACGTAGCAGTTTTCGGCGCGGAACCAGACCGGGTCCTTGGCCGAACCGTTGCGTTTCATGACGCCGACATAGGCGCCCTTTTCAGGCTCCCAGGCGTAGGCCGGCTTGCCGCGCATCGCGCGCTCCATGCTGCCGGTGATGGGCAGCACCGGAAACAGCATGTGGTTTTCGGTGACGATGAAATCATGCACCATGCTGGCATAGGGCGACTCGAAGCGTTCGAAACGCGTCACCACGCCCGCGGCATTGACCGATCCGAACGACAGGGCAGGGGTCAGCGGCCCCGCGGCATTGTAGCCGAAGAACACCATCTCGCCGGTGACCGGATCGATCTTGGGATGGGCGGTGAACGGACCGGCGATGGCCTTGCCGTAGTCGCAGTAGCCGAGACGATTGAGCGTGCCGGGCTCGATCTCGGTCGGCAGATGGCCTTCCTCCAGCGCCAGCA
>JAZJYY010000171.1:0-15031 GCA_040390145.1 Pseudomonadota bacterium | reverse complement strand
GTGATTCCCGAACTCGGCTTCTGCCTCGGCAGCCGCGCCCAGATGTTCTGGCTCGAGGAAAATCATCCCGCCGCATTGGCGCCGGGCAAGCGTCCCCGCACCACGCTCTCCCCCACCATGTGCCTGCGCGACGGCGAGCCCTACATGGCCTGGGGTTCGCCCGGCGGCGACCAGCAGGATCAGTGGACCACGCAATTCTTCCTGCGCCACGTCCACGCCAACATGAACCTGCAGGAAGCCATCGACGCGCCGGCCTGGCATTCCGAGCATTTTCCGATTTCGTTCTGGCCGCGGACCTCGCGGCCCGGCGTGCTGGTCGTGGAAGACCGCGTGCCGAAGGCGACGGTCGATGTCCTGAAGAACCGCGGTCATGTCGTCGAGACCGGCCCCGCCTGGTCGGAAGGCCGCCTCACAGCCGCCTCGAAACTCGGCCGCCGCCGCCGCGCCGCCGCCAATCCAAGGGGCATGCAGGGCTACGCGGCGGGGCGGTAGAACTCGGATGCGACCATCGACGCCGGCATCGCGGGCCGGACGTAAACGTCCGTTGAGCCCGCGCGACCGGTATCGCTTCCTTCACCTATCCCATCAGGGAGAGTTGAAACCTGCGGGCTTCGAGACGGCTCAGATCACCGTCTCCCGCAGCACCCGTCGGCAGTCCATCTCGTATTCGAGGTCGATCACCGGCGGCCGCGCAAAATGCCAGATAAGGCCGGACCGCATGACGCCGCGGCGGACCAGCTCCTCCGCGATAACCGGATGGAAGTCATGCACCGTGTAGGCCTGCGCGGCCGTCGTCTCCTTCCAGCCAAAGCCGAAGGCCCCGAGACGGCTTTCCATCGAGGCGACGGTGAAGCGGACCTTTTCCTTCAACCCGTCCGGGCTGACGTCGCGGTAGCGCACGGTGCGCTCGGGATAGGTGCCGGGTCCGCCGCGGGATTCGGCGCCGCCGGCGATGACGAAGCTGGGGCTGGGATTGCCGCTCGGACGGGTGAACGAGAAAGCAAAAAAAGACGGCTCGGCCGGCGGATCGATCTCCGGACAGACATTGCTGCGCGCCACCGGATTGGTCGTGCCGTCGAACAGGCCCCACTCCGCCAGCGTCTGCACGTAGCGCTGGTTGAATTTCAGAAACCCGTCCTCGGTGAACGCCGCCGGCGAGCGCAGCTCGCAGGCGCAGAACGAGGTCAGCGGCCGACCCGCGTCCTCGATATATTTCTTGATCAACGCAAAGCCTTCGGCCAAAGGCGGCATCTTGTCGAAGCGCACCCGCTCGACCTCGTAACCGGGGCTGGCCGCAGCACCGCTCGAATACTGAAACACCGCCGGAATGAAGCTGTAATTGCCGGCCGGAAAGTCTTGCGTCATGTCTGGTGCCCCCTGGGTGCGTTCTTATTGCTGCATGCGGACGCCGTTGGCGTCACTCCGCATGGGCAAGATAGCACGGGGCAAAACGAAAGCGACAGCGGACGTCAATTCCGCTGTCGCCGGTATATCCTGCCTTGCTCAGGTCGTCTTCAGCCCCTTCGAGCCGAGATCAAAGTCCTCGATCTCCCGAGCACGCCTGGATTCGGCGCCTGCGCGGTGATCGGTAGCGATCGCCACATAGACCGCAGGCAGCACGAACAGCGTAAACAGCGTGCCGATCATCATGCCTGAGACCACCACGAGGCCGATCGAAAACCGGCTGGCCGCACCCGCGCCCGCCGCCGTCAGCAGCGGCAACAGGCCGGCAACCATCGCCGCCGTCGTCATCAGAATGGGGCGGAGACGAACCCGCGCCGACATCTCGATCGCGGACCGCTTGTCGAGCCCTTCTTTCAGCTGCAGTTCGTTGGCGAACTCGACCATCAGGATGCCGTGCTTGCTGATCAATCCCACCAGCGTCAACAGTCCGACCTGGGTATAGATGTTGATCGTGGCCAGCCCGAAGAACAGCGGGACCAGCGCGCCGGAGATCGCCATCGGCACCGAGATCATGATGACAAGGGGATCGCGCAGGCTTTCGAACTGCGCCGCCAGCACCAGGAAGATGATGATCAGCGCGAAGCCGAAGGCGACCGCGAGCTGGTTGCCTTCCTGCACATATTGACGCGAATCGGCGAGGTAATCGTGGTTGAAGCCGGCCGGCAGTTGCTTGGCGGCCGTCTCCAGGAAGTCGACCGCCTGCCCGACCGTCACGCCCGGCATCGGCACCGCCTGGAAGGTTGCGGAGTTGAGCTGATTGTAGTGCGATAGCGCGTTCGGATTGGTGCCGGTTTCAACCGTCACCAGCGTCGACAATGGAATCTGCTGGCCGCTGGTGCTGGGCACGTAGTAATTGGCCAGCGAATCCTGCGACAGTCGCTGCCCGCGCGGCACCTGCGGAATCACCTGGTAGGAGCGGCCTTCGAGGTTGAACCGGTTGGTGTAGTTGCCGCCCAGCAGCGTCGCCAGCGTGGAGCCGATCTGCGACATGGTGATGCCGAGATCGTTGGCCTTGTTGCGGTCGACCTTCACCCGGACCACGGGCTGGTTGTAGTCGAGATCGCTGTCGGCGACGATGAACAAGCCGCTCTTGCGCGCGGTGTCCTTCAGCTTCTGCATTTCCTCGTAAACCGACTGGAAGCCGTTGGTCGAGTTGATGACCATCTGGATCGGCAGGCCGCCGGGACCGCCCGGCAGCGCCGGCAGATTGAAGGCGAAGGCGTTGACGCCCTCGATCTTGCTGAGCTCGGCCTGCACCAGCGGCTTCAGCTTGGTCGACGAGCGCGTGCGTTCGTCCCAGGGCTTCAACAGCATGCCGGCGATGCCGTTGCTCGGTCCGTTGATGCCGTTGATGATGAAGCGGAGGTCGGTTTCCGGGAACTGCTGGAACACCTTGTCCATGCGCTCGCCGTAGAAATCGGCGTAGTCGATGTTGGCATATTTCGGCCCCTTGGTGACCGCAAACAGAATGCCCTGGTCTTCCTCGGGCGCCAGCTCCTTGGAGGTGTTTTGATACAGGAACACGACGAGGCCGAGGATCACGACCGCGAACATCGCGGTGATGGGCCGATAATCCAGCGAACGATCGAGCTGGCGGCCGTACCAGCGCGTGGTGGCGCCGAATATCTTGTCGACCTTCTTGGCGAACCAGCCCGGCTCTTCCTGCTTGAGCAGCACCGAGCACATCATCGGTGACAGCGTCAGCGCAATCACGCCGGAGACGATCACCGATCCGGCCAGCGTGAAGGCGAATTCGCGGAACAGCGCGCCGGTCAGGCCGCCGAGAAAGCCGATCGGCGCATAGACCGCCGCCAGCGTGATGGTCATAGAAATGACCGGACCGACGATCTCGCGGGCGCCTTCCAGCGAGGCCCGCACCGGCGACTTGCCCTCTTCCAGGTGGCGATGGATGTTCTCCACCACCACGATGGCGTCGTCGACCACAAGGCCGATCGCCAGCACCATCGCCAGCAGCGTCAGCAGGTTGATGCTGAAGCCCATCACCAGCATCAGGCTGCAGACGCCGACCAGCGACAGCGGAATGGTGACGACTGGAATGATGACGGAGCGGAACGAGGCCAGAAACAGGAAGATCACCACGATGACGATGCCGACCGCCTCGAGCAACGTATCGCGGACCTCCTCGATCGACGATGTGATGAATTTGGTGGAGTCGTAGGCGACCTTCATCTTCAGCGACGGCGGCAGGTTGCGTTCGAGTTCCGGGAACAGCGCGCGCACGCCCTTGACGATGTTGAGCGGGTTGCCCTGCGGCGTTGCCTGCACGCCGATAAAGATGGCGCGCTCGCCCGAAAACGCGACGCTGGCGTCGGTGCTTTGCGCCGCGAGCTCGACCGTGGCGACGTCCTCCATCCGCACGAAGCCGCCATCCTTGGCCTTGACCGTCATCCGCTTGAACTGTTCGACGTTCTGCAGGTCGGTGTTCGCCGTCACGTTGGAAACGATCAGGTAGCCCTTGGTCTGGCCGGCCGCCGACTGGAAGTTGTTGGCGCGTATGGCCGCCGCGACGTCGTCGGGCGACACACCGCGTCCCGCCATGCGCAGCGGATCGAGCCACAGCCGCATCGCGAAGGTCTGGCCGCCGAGAATTTCCGCCGACGCCACGCCGTCGACCGTCGACAGGATCGGCTGCACCGCGCGCGTCAGATAGTCCGAGATCGACGAGCCCGACAGCTCGTCGCTGGAGAAGCCGAGATACATCACGGCGGTGGTCTGGCCGGTCGATTTCAGGATGATCGGATCGTTGGCCTCGCGCGGGATCAGATATTTGACCGAATTGACCTTCGACAGCACTTCGGTGAGCGCCGCGTTGGGATCGACGTTCAGCTTGACGTAGACCGAAATCAGGCTCTGGCCCTGGGTCGAGGCCGAGGTCATGTAGTCGATGCCTTCGGCCGCGGCCACCGCCTGCTCGATCGGTGTGGTGATGAAGCCCTGCATCAGGTCCGGCGAGGCGCCGGGATACACCGTCGTAATGGTGATCACGGTGTTCGACAGTTTCGGATATTGCCGTATCGGCAGGCTGGTGGCGGCCTTGAAGCCGATCAGCAGGATCAGCAGACTGACGACCAGCGCCAGCACCGGCCGCTTGATGAAAATATCCGTGAACACCATGGCGGCCGCTCCGTCATCGGCATCCGGCACGAGCCATCAGGCCGCGGCGCGGATGCGAGAAATTGATCCAGTAAATCGGCGGGCGCAGCGCGCTGCGGCGCTCTCGCCCGTGGTGCTAGTTCAGCGGCGGCTTCGCCGGAATTGGCGGCGGCGGCTGGGTCGAGATCGAAACCGCCGCGCCGGACTGCAACTTGAGCTGTCCGACCGCCACCACGCGATCACCGGCCTTCAGGCCGGTGGTGATCACGGCGCGGCCGTCGATCCGGTCGCCGGTCCGCACGAAGGTGCGGACCGCGGTCAAGTCGGTTTTCTCGCCGCCTTTGCCGTCATCCGTCTTCTTTTCGGTGATTAGATAGACGGAATCGCCATACAGCGTGTAGTCGACCGCGGTCTCGGGCACGGTCACGACGGCCGGCTTGTCCGGCAGCACCACCGTGGTGGTCGCAAACATGCCGGGCTTGAGGATCTGGTCGGGATTCTGGATGGTGGCCTGCACCCGGATGTTGCGGGTGTCGGACGATATCTGGGGCTCGATGGTGGTGAGCTTGCCTTCGAACTTGCGGCCGGGATAGGCATCGACCGCGATCCGAACGGTCTGGCCGACCTTGAGCTTGCCCGAGTCCTTTTCAGTCACCGTGAAATTCGTATAGACCGCCGACAGATCGGTCAGCGTCACGATCTGGGTGCCGGCCGTCAGGTATTGACCGACTTCGACACGCCGCACGCCGAGCACGCCGTCGAATGGCGCACGAACCAGTTTTTGCGAAATCACCGCCTCGGTCCGGGCGATGCCGGCCTGGGCCTGGTCGAACGCCGCCTGCGCGGTGTCGACCGTCGCCTGCGGGCCAAACTGGCGCGACGCCAGTTGCTTGGCGCGATCGAGGTTGAGCTGTGCCACCGTAAACTGCGCCTTGAAGCTGGCTAGATCGCCCCGCTCCGGACCGTCGAACAGTTGCAGCAGCGGTTGGCCGGCTTTCACCGTCGAGCCTGCGGTAAACATGATGTCAGTGATGCGGCCGTTGACGTCGGACGTGACGTTGACCTGGTGCACGGCGGCGAGATCGCCGACCGCATTGATCAGGTTCGGAATCACTTCGGACTTCGCCTCGGCCACCGTCACCACGGTCGGCGGCGGCTTCATGGTGGCGAAGAAATTCTTGATGGCGTTGGCGCGAATGTAATTGAAGCCGACGATGCCGCCGACCAGAAGCGCCAGCAGCAGACCGACGATGATGAACCAGCGCACCATGCGCACCGGGCGCTTCGGCGGCTTCTCCATGATCGGTTGGCCCGAGATATGGGGTTCGGTCACGATGTTCATGTCATGCGCTTTCTGCAGTAACCGATTGCCCCGGAGCCGGCGACCGTTCGCGGTCCAAATGCGAAGCAATTGCGGCTTCGTTAAGTCCAATTCCACGGAGGATGAATTCGCAAAGTTGCCGTTCGAGATCGGTGGCATTGCCGTAGGTGAGACAAGGCACGGCCGGAAGTTTTGTCAGACCCGCCATCAGCACCGTGTGATGCGCAAACCAGAACAGGTTGAGCGGCTCGCTTCCGATCCGCGACGCCTCGCCCGCCGCGACGGCGCGATCGAGCGACGAGGTGAATACCGACCCGATCAGGTCGCTCACCTTGCCGTAAAGCAGGCGGGCGAATTCGCCGTCATCGAGATGGCTGGTGGTCATCAGCCGGAGGCGTTGCGCTTCCTCCTCATCGTCCGTGATCTGCATGAAATGTTCGACCATGCCGCGGACCAGTTCGACCAGGGTCGCGGTCGACGGCTCCAGCCCGAGCAGGTGCATCAGATCGGGATCGGCCTCGCATTCCTCCGCCAGAATCTCCGCATACAGCGCCGCCTTGGACGGAAAATGCTTGAACAGCAGTCCTTCCGAAATGGAGGCGGCCGCGGCGACGCTCTTGGTCGTCGTCCCGGCGAAGCCGTGGCGGGCAAAGCAACGTTTGGCGGCACTGAGGATAAGCTGCCGCCTCAGATCGCTGGTCATTCGCAGGGGAGTATTCATGCTTGTGAGTAAGCACTCACCTCCGCAAAAGTCAAGCGTCATGCTGCGGTGCACGCGACCGGGCCACTACGGCATCAGGCCTGAAGTGAGGGAGTGGAACCCAGCGTCCGCAGGCGCAAAGGCCGCGATCGCGCCGGGGTCGCGCCAATTGAGTTGACCCCTGGCCCGGGATTCAAGATAGTTGCAAATGCGACTAATTTGAGCAGGTCGCGCTTCCTTGTCCGCCTTCAGAAAGAGCATGACGAGCCATGAGTCTGGATGCACGGGAGCTCGCGGCCGACTTCGATATCGAGAAGCTGACGGGCGAATTCTACGCCGATCCCTACCCGACCTATCGCGCCCTGCGGGAGCATGAGCCGGTCAAGCGGATGCCCAACGGTTCCTGGTTCCTGACCCGCTATGACGACCTGGTCACTGCCTACAAGAGCACCAGGCTTTTCTCATCCGACAAGAAGCGGGAGTTCTTCCCAAAATACGGCGACTCCCCGCTCTACGAGCACCACACCACCAGCCTCGTTTTCAACGACCCGCCCGCGCACACCAGGGTGCGGCGGCTGATCATGGGCGCGCTGTCGCCGCGCGCCATCGCCGGGATGGAGCCCGATCTGATCGCGCTGGTGGACCGGTTGCTCGCCGGGATCGCCGCCAAAGGCAATGTCGACCTGATCGACGACTTTGCCTCCGCGATCCCGATCGAGGTGATCGGCAATCTGCTGGATGTGCCGCAGGACGAACGCGGGCCCCTGCGCGACTGGTCGCTGGCGATTTTGGGCGCGCTGGAGCCGGTGATCTCTCCGGAGGTTTTTGCCCGCGGCAACAGGGCCGTGACGGATTTTCTCGCCTATCTGGAAATCCTGGTGGCGCGGCGCCGCGCCAAGCCGGGCAATCCCGAACGCGACGTGCTGACCCGCCTCATCCAGGGCGAAGACAATGGCGAGCGGCTGACCGAGAAGGAATTGCTGCACAACTGCATCTTCCTGCTCAACGCCGGGCATGAGACCACCACCAATCTGATCGGCAACGGGCTGGTGGCGCTGTCCGGCAACCCTGAGCAGAAGCAGCGGCTGATCGAACATCCCGACCTGATCAAGACCGCGGTCGAGGAGATCCTGCGCTTCGAAAGCTCGAACCAGCTCGGCAACCGCATGACCATCGAGCAAGTCGAGCTCAGCGGCGTCACGCTTCCCGCCGGCACGCCGGTGACGCTGTGCATCGGGGCTGCCAACCGCGATCCGCAACAATTTTCCGATCCGGAGAATCTCGATATCGCCCGCACCCCCAACCGGCATCTCGCTTTCGCCACCGGCGCGCATCAATGCGCCGGCATGGCGCTGGCCCGGCTCGAGGGCGCGATCGCGATTTCGCGATTCCTCGCCAGGTTTCCGGACTACATGCAGAGCGGCGCACCGGTGCGCGGCGGCCGCGCCCGGTTTCGCGGATTTTTGAGCGTGCCTTGCGCAATCGGCCAGTCGGCGAAGCCGACATAGCGATCGATATCGATGTCACGCCCCGGCCGCAGCCGGCGCGCTCTCGAGCTTGTCCTGCGTCCTGGTATCGAAATCGCTGGCGTCATGCCGTTCATGCAGCTGGCTCGAGGGTTCGCCCCAGGTGCGGTTGACCATGCGTCCGCGCTTGACCGCCGGACGCGCGGCGATGGCGTCGGCCCAGCGCTGCACGTTCTTGTACGATTGCACGTCGAGAAATTCGCCGGCGCCATACAGCACGCCTTTCGCCAGTCCGCCGTACCAGGGCCAGACCGCGATGTCGGCGATCGTATAGTCCGGGCCGGCGAGATACTCGCTCTCCGCCAGGCGCCGGTCGAGCACGTCGAGCTGGCGCTTCACTTCCATCGCAAAACGGTCAATGGCGTATTCGATCTTGCTCGGCGCATAGGCATAGAAGTGTCCAAAACCGCCGCCGAGATAGGGCGCGGCGCCCATCTGCCAGAACAGCCACGACAGGGTCTCGGCCCGCGCCGCGGTCTCGGTCGGCAGCAGCGCCCCGAACTTTTCCGCCAGATGCACCAGGATGGCGCCGGATTCGAACACCCGGATCGGCTTCGGCCCGCTGCGGTCCATCAGCGCCGGAATCTTGGAGTTCGGGTTGACCGCGACAAATCCGCTGCCGAACTGATTGCCGTCGATCTTGATCAGCCAGGCGTCATATTCGGCGCCCTTGTGACCCAGCGCCAGCAGCTCTTCCAGCATGACCGTGGCCTTGACGCCATTCGGCGTCGCCAGGGAATAAAGTTGCAGCGGATGGCGGCCGACCGGCAATTCCTTGTCGTGGGTCGGCCCCGCGACAGGACGATTGATGCCGGCGAACTTGCCGCCGCTTTCCTTGTTCCAGGTCCAGACTTTCGGCGGGGTATATTCGGCGGGCTCGGTCATTGGTTTGGCTCCAGGGCAGACGGTCTAGTCATGGTCAACAATTTGCAATGGTTTGCAACTTGACGGCGGCCGAACTACGTTCCCCGCGTCAAAGTTCGATGTCGAGAGCGAATATTGGAGAATTCGGATAATTCCATTTTGTTGCTGGTTCTTACCGTTGCAGGCGCAGCGCTGATGTCGTTCATCGCGCTGACTTGTCACAGATGGAGCAAGCGCCTTGCGATGCAAGGCCGTCACTTCGTTCCCAGGTTCTTTTTATCCATTCTGATGATGGCGGCTCTCTTCACCATTCCGCTGGTCCTCGGCATCTTCTATTCATTGTTCTATGGATATCGGCTGCAAGCGGGCGAAGCTTCCGGTCCCGGAGGAGATCCAGTCGTATTTGTTGTCCTAGAACTTTGGCTATTTGGGGCGATACTGCTTCTAGTTTACCTGACAGCTGCCCTGCTTAATCGGCGCGTCCTCTCCTAAACCACCGTACGATGCCGCTCGATGCAGGTCCGCAGCACCTCATCCATCGGCTTCTCCCACCAGCTGTGGGAAAAGATCTCGATCTCGGAATAGCCCGCAAACCCCTGTGCCTCGACCGCCGCCCGCACCGACTTGATGTCGATCACGCCGTCGCCCATCATGCCGCGGTCGTTGAGAATGTCCTTGGTCGGCACCAGCCAGTCGCAGACATGGAACGCCAGCAGTCGGTCCTTTCCGGCGCGCGCGATCTGCGGCAGCAGTTCCGGATCCCACCAGATGTGATAGACGTCGAGCGCGACGCCGAGCGCGCCCGTGCGGGCGGGATCGAGCCGGTCGCAGATGTCGAGCGCCTGCTTTGTCGTGTTGACGCAGGCGCGATCGGCGGCATAGGCCGGATGCAGCGGCTCGATCGCCAGCGGGATGTTGGCTTGTTTGGCGTATTCCATCATCTCGGCGATGCCGTCGTCGACTTGCGACCGCGCGGCCACGATATCTTTTGAAACCGCGCTGCCCGGCCGGGAATATTGCGGCAGGCCGCCGACCACCAGCACGATGCAGGGCGCGCCGAGCGCCTTGGCCTCGTCGACCGCGCGGCGGTTGTCGTCGCGCGCCTCGGTGCGGTGCGCGGCGTCCGCCGTGAACATGCCGCCGCGGCAATAGCCCGTCAGTTCGAGTCCGGCGTCGCGCACCGCCCGAACAGCGCGATCAAGTCCGACCGCCGCGACCTGGTCGCGCCAGGGGTCGATCGCGCGGATGCCATGGCGCGTGCAGGCGTCGATGATCTCAACGAGATCGCCCTGCTTGCGGACCGTCGCGGTATTCAGCGACAGCCAGCGATGGTCCGCCGAAAAATCCCGCATCACGCCTCGATACCGCGCAAGCCGAGCACCGCCTTCATCCGCCGCGTCGCCATTTCAGGATTGGAAAGCAATCCGGCCTGATCCGCCAGCCGGAACAGTTCCGCCAGATGCAGCGTCGATCGCGTGCTCTCCTGCCCCCCGACCATCGTGAAGTGATCCTGATGGCCGTTCAGATACGCCATGAACACGATGCCGGTCTTGTAGAAGCGTGTCGGCGCCTTGAAGATGTGGCGCGACAGCGGCACTGTCGGCCCCAGCACGTCGTGGAAGCCGGCCTCATCACCGGCCGCCAGCCGCGACAGCGCGTAGGACGCCGCCGGCGCGATGGCATCGAAGATGCCGAGCAGGGCGTGGGAAAAGCCCTTGTCGTCGCCGGCGATCAGTTCGGCGTAGTTGAAATCGTCGCCGGTATACATCTTCACTGATTTATCGAGTCGGCGCCGCATGTCGATCTCGCGCTGCTTGTCGAGCAGCGAAACCTTGACGCCGTCGACCTTGGCGGCGTTGGCGTTGATGATGCCGACCGCGATATCCATCGCGGTGTCGAGGCTCTTGGTGCCCCAGTAATTCGCCAGCGCCGGGTCGAACATGTCGCCGAGCCAGTGGATGATCACGGGCTCGCGGACCTGCGACAGCACGCGGTTGTAGACTTTTGCGTAATCGTCGGCGTTGCGGCCGAGTTTTGCCAGCGCGCGCGAAGCCATCAGGATAATGCGCCCGCCGGCTTTCTCGACCGCCGCGATCTGCTCCTCATAGGCGCGGATCACGTCGTCGATCGACTTCGCATCTTCCACCGCGAGGTGATCGGTGCCGGCGCCGGAAAACACCAGCGCGCCGCCCCTCGCCTTGGCCGCGCGCACTGAACGCTGGATCAGCTCCAGTGAAGTCGGCCAGTCCAGTCCCATGCCGCGCTGCGCGGTGTCCATGGCTTCGGCGACGCCGAGGCCGAGATCCCAGATATGCTCGCGGAAGGCAATGGTGCGGTCCCAATCGACGGCCGAGGTGAGCCACGGATCGACGTCAGCGAGCGGATCGGCCACCACATGCGCGGCAGAGAATGCCACGCGATTCAGCGTGCCCTCGAGTTTGGCGGGAAAGGTTCGGGAGGCCGCGAGACGATAGGTCTCGATTGAACGGTCGGCCTTCGGCAGCTTCAGCGACAGTGACGAGATCGGCATAACCGGTTTGTTCATGATCCCCTCCTCACACCTTGATCGGCGCGACGTCGACCCAGCGGCGCTCGCGCCAGCTCTGCAGCGCGCATTCGGCCAGCTGGACGCCCTTGGCGCCTTCCAGCAGCGTAAACTTGTAGGGCGCGTCCTCACAGACATGGCGAATGAACATTTCCCACTGCTCCTTGAAGCCGTTATCGTAGGTGGTGTTCTCCGGCAGCTTCTGCCAGTCGGCATAGAAGTCGTGGGTGCGCTTCTCGTCGGGGTTCCACACCGGGCGCGGCGTCGCCTGGCGGGCCTGGATCACGCAATCGGAAAGCCCAGCCACCGCAGATCCATGGGTACCGTCGACCTGGAAGGTGACGAGATCGTCGCGATAGACCCTGGTTACCCAGGACATGTTGATATGCGCGATCACGCCGCCCTTGAGCTTGAAGGTGGCATAGGCGGAATCATCGGCCGTCGCCTTGTACTTCGCGCCCTTCTCGTCCCAGCGGTCGGGAATGTCAGTGGTGCCGAGGCAGCTGACGCTTTCGACGTCGCCAAAGAGATTGTCGAGCACGTAGCGCCAGTGGCACACCATGTCGAGAATGATGCCGCCGCCGTCCTCGCTGCGATAGTTCCACGACGGCCGCTGCGCCTCCTGCCAGTCGCCCTCGAACACCCAGTAGCCGAATTCGCCGCGCACCGAGAGGATCCGGCCGAAGAAGCCGGAATCGCGCAGGAACGCGAGTTTCTTCAGGCCCGGCAGAAACAGCTTGTCCTGCACCGTGCCGTGCTTGAGGCCCTTGGCGGCGGCGAGCTTGAGCACATCGACGGCCTCATCGAGGTTGGTCGCGATCGGCTTCTCGCAATAGACGTGCTTTCCGGCGTTGAGCGCCTTTGTCAGCAGCGATGGCCGCGCCTGCGTGGTCGCAGCGTCGAAGAAGATGGTATCGCTCTCGTCGCGCAGCGCGGCGTCGAGATCGTTGGTCCAGCGCGTCACGTTGAAGCGTTTTGCGAGTGCTTCGATTTTCCCGGCGTCTCGGCCGACCAGGATGGGATCCGGCATCATGCGGTCGCCATTGCCGAGCAGCACGCCGCCGGAATCGCGGATCGCGATGATCGAGCGGATCAGGTGCTGGTTCAGCCCCATGCGGCCGGTGACACCGTTCATGATCACGCCGAGGCGGTGCGTCGTCATCTTGATTGCTCCTGCAGGATTTTTGCTTTTGGTGAAGTGGCGACAGCGTCGCCCAGTCCGGATGAACTTTTGACGCGAAACCCGGCGCCGTCAGCGATCCCGTCAGCAGATCGCCGTCATGGATCGCCAGCCGGATCGTTACGCCGTCCTTGAAGTAAAGATCGGGATGCGCGGCGAGGAACGCCTCCGCCTCGGCCGCTGGGGTATCGGCAAACCCGTCGACATAATGATGGCCGTTGCGCTCGGCATGGGTGACGCCAATCAGCGCACCCAACGCCAGATCCTGCTGCACGCCGAGGCCGGCCTGACAGGTCAGGTCCTCACCCGAGATAAAGAACCGCTCGCCCTCCGCGCTCCACTTCGCGGCGCGCGTGGCGTTCACGACAGATTTAAAGATGCCCTTGCAGGATTTCGAGGAAATACCGCGATAACCGAACGCGCGGGCGGCCGGAAAGGCGTCGTAGGAATCGTCGGCTTCATCGATGATGATATCGCGGCGCGAGAGCGCGCCGAGCGGCGACTGCCTGAAGCTGTCGCGCGGCATCGGCTGCTCGATATAGAGCAGCTTCGCCGCGATCGGCTTTAGCGCGGCATCGCGGTCGAGCCGCTCGACCAGCGCGCCAAGCACGGCGAGATCGGCATATTGCTCGTTGGCGTCCAGCGTCACCTGATAGTCATACGGCAGCGTGGTCAGTTCAGCCCCGATCCGGATCAGCCGCGCGGCGTCGGCTTCGGGATCGCCGTTGAGCTTGAGCTTGAAATACCGGGCGCCGGCATTCTCATGCGGGTCGGCGACACCGCCCTTGCCTTCGACCTGGTCGTCCATCCCGACGGTATGCCGGACCGCGACGCGCTCCAGCCGCTGGCGCCCGCGAAGGAATTGCGCGATGTCGTCATCGCCGAGGTCAGGCGACAGCCGCGCATCGATCCCGGCGACATTCTGCGCCATGCCGTCGAAGAAATTGACACCGAGCCCGCGCAGCAGCGCATCCAGGATGGCCTTGTCGATCTCGGCCGGCCCGAAGCCGGCGGCGAGCGGCGGGATGTCCTCCTTCGCGCAGGCATTGACCTGCGCGGCGATCACGGCGGCGTGGTACCCGAACGCGGTGTCGAAGCCGGACCGCGCCAGATAAAGTTCGCGCGCAATCGCCAGCGCGCGGCGCAAATCCTCGATGGTCTGTTGCGGTGACAGATGCGCGCGCTTGTCAAACCATTTCGAGGCCATCATTTCGGCGGCCGCACCAATGGAAGTACCCTTGCCTTCGATCTCGATCGTGGCGCGCACGAACACCTGCACCGACGAGGTGATGACCACGCTGCCGAACCGGAACGGTTTTGCGAACGGGATCGGCCGCTCGAAGAATGAAATGTCCCGCACGGCGATACGTGGCGGCATGGTGTCCCTGCCCCTAATCCAGCGTGCTCTGGGTGAAAAAATGCTTGCGGATGCGCTGCACCAGTTCGGTGAACACAGGCTCGGCCATGGCGTCGAGCGAGCGCGGCCGCGGCAGCGGCACGTCGTAGATCGCCGCGATCGAGCCGGGACGCTCGGTCATGACAAGCACGCGGTCGGCGAGGAACACGGCTTCCGGAATCGAATGCGTGATCAGGAGCACGGTCTTGCCGGTCTCGCGCTGGATCCGCATCAGTTCGACATTCATGCGCTCGCGCGTCATGGCGTCGAGCGCGCCGAACGGCTCGTCCATGAGCATGATCTTGGGATCGTGCACCAGCGCCCGGCAGATCGAGGCCCGCTGCTGCATGCCGCCGGACAATTGCCACGGCAGCTTCTTCTCGAAACCTTCGAGGCCGACCATTTTCAGCAGATCTTTCGCGCGCGGCAGGTATTTGTCGCGCGGCAGGCCCTTCATGTCGATCGGCAGCATGACGTTGGCGAGGATATTGCGCCACGGCAGCAGCAGCGAATTCTGGAACACGATGCCGACATTGCCATGCGGTTTTGTCACCGCCTCGCCCTCGACGAAGACCTCGCCGGTCGAGGGCGCCAGCAGACCGGAGATCATTTTCAGCAGCGTGGACTTGCCGCAGCCGGATGGACCGACCACGACAAAGAACTCGCCGGCATTGATGTGGAAATCCAGCGGCTTCAGCGACACCACCTCGCCGTCGCGCGAACGGTAGGTTTTCGACACGCCGGAGAGTGTGATGCCGGGCTTGCCGCCGGCAGCGCGATCCGACACCACGCGCAGATGCGCCACGGATGGATTGGCGCCGGATGGATTGGTCGCTGCGTTCATTCAGCAAGGTCCGTTCTGGTTCACCCTCCCCTGGAGGGGGAGGGTCGACGCGACTGAAAGGAGCGGCGGGGTGGGGT
>JAZJYY010000170.1:0-14904 GCA_040390145.1 Pseudomonadota bacterium | reverse complement strand
CCCTACGTCACCTCGTCCAACACGGTGGCGGCGCAGGCGGCGACCGGCACCGGCATGGGTCCGTCGGCGGTCGGCTATGTCCTTGGCATCTGCAAGGCCTATACGACCCGGGTCGGCCAGGGCCCGTTCCCGACCGAGCAGGACAACGAGATCGGCCGCAAGATCGGCGAGCGCGGCCGCGAGTTCGGCACCAATACCGGCCGCCCGCGGCGCTGCGGCTGG
The DNA here is from genome assembly GCA_040390145.1 of Pseudomonadota bacterium. Taxonomy (GTDB): domain Bacteria; phylum Pseudomonadota; class Alphaproteobacteria; order Rhizobiales; family Xanthobacteraceae; genus Bradyrhizobium. The sequence goes on along the minus strand of JAZJYY010000170.1, from coordinate 14,682 downwards.
TTCGACGCGGTGCTGGTGCGCCAGACCGTGCGGACCTGTGGCATCAACGGGCTGGCGCTGACCAAGCTCGACATTCTCGACGGTTTTGACACCATCGAGGTCTGCACCGGCTATACGCTCGACGGCAAGGAGATCGACCATCTGCCGGCCGGCGAGGGCGCGCAGGCCCGGATCAAGCCGGTCTACGAGACCATCGAGGGCTGGAAGGAGCCGACCGCCAATGCCCGCTCCTGGGCGGATCTGCCGGCCCAGGCTATCAAATATGTCCGCCGGGTCGAGGAACTGGTGGGTTGTCCCATCGCCTTGCTTTCCACCAGCCCGGAACGCGAAGATACTATTCTGGTGCAGAACCCGTTTGAGGCTTAACGAGATGTTACCGGAATGCCTGCAATGTTGAGACGATATGGCTGACTACTACCCGCTGATCGCCCGCGCCATTGCCGGCCTGGACCCCAGTGCCCCCGGCGAGAGCCGGCGCGCGCTGTATGAGCGGGCCCGCGCCGCGCTGATCGCGCAGCTGCGCAGCGTGCAGCCGCCCTTGAGCGAATCCGAAATCACCCGCGAGCGGCTGTCGCTGGAGGAGGCCGTCCGCAAGGTCGAATCCGAAGCCGCCCAGCGCGCCCGCGACGCCTCGCGCGGCGGCGCCCGCGCCGGCGATTCCTTCCGCGCCACCACCAGGCCCACGGCGCGGCCGGGCGAGCCGGCGCCGCCGGTCTCCGCGCCGCCGCCGGAGTCACCGACCCCGCCGCCGGCGCCGGCGCGTCCACGCCCGCCGTCGCCGCCGCCTCCGGCGCGCAACGACCGTCCGCCGCCCGGCCAGGACGACCGCCCGCCGCGCAACCTTCGCCCCGACGCTCCACCAGCGCCGCCGCCGCGTCCGCCGCAGCCGCAGGTCCCGATGCAGGATCCGCAGCTGCCGCCGACCCGCGAACGCACGGGCGCGCCGCGCCGCGGCCCCGACAACAACGCGCCGCAGGCGCCCGGCATGCGCGGCTTCCGCGACATCGCCGCCGACGCCGACGATCTCGGCCGCGCCGCCGCCCAGGCCACCCGTTCGGCGCGCAAGACCTACGCCAACGTGCCGTCGCCCTCGCCGGAATTCGACCGGCTCGAGCCGAGCATGGAGAACCGCGGCGCCGATCCCGACGCGCCCTATTCCTATGACGAATCCGTCGAGGAGGCCGAGCGCTACGCGCCCGCGGCGCAACAGCAGCAGCAACCGCCGCAGCGGCCGCAGCGTTCGCGCCTGACCCAGGACCGCGAGAGCGAGGCCAAGAAGCGGATCCGGTCCGGCACCGTGTTCCCGTTCAAGAGCGCGATCGCGGTCGGCGTGGTGCTGATCCTGGTCGGCGCCGGCATCCTGTGGGGTAAGTCGGCGGTGACGATGGTCTCCGGGCTGTTCAAGTCGCAGCCGGTGGCGGACGCGCCGAAGGACCCCTCGACGCCGCTGTCGAAGCCGAAGATTCCCGATCGCGTCGGCCAGCCCTCGTCATCCGACCAGGTCGCGCCGGTGGCGCAGAAGGTGGTGCTGTATGACGAGGATCCGTCCGATCCCAAGGGCAAGCAATATGTCGGCTCGGTGATCTGGCGTACCGAACAGATCAAGGCCTCCGGCGCCCAGAAGGCCGATATCGCCGTGCGGGCCGAGATCGAGATTCCCGACCGCAAGTTCAAGATGACGATGTCGTTCCTGCGCAATACCGACGCGTCGCTGCCGGCCAGCCACACCGCGGAACTGACCTTCATCCTGCCGCAGGATTTCGCCGGCGGCGGCATCGGCAACGTGCCGGGCGTGCTGATGAAATCCAACGAGCAGGCCCGCGGCACGCCGCTGGCGGGCTACGCGGTGAAGGTCACCGACGGCCCCAAGGCGCTGTTCCTGGTCGGCCTGTCGAACATCGACTCCGAGCGCTCGCGCAACATCCAGTTGCTGAAGGAACGCTCCTGGTTCGACGTGCCGCTGGTCTACGTCAACCAGCGCCGCGCCATCATCGCCATCGAAAAGGGCGCGCCGGGCGAACGCGCCTTCAACGAGGCGTTCATGGCCTGGGGCGAGTAGGGGTTTCGCTGGTCCAGCGAAACTTCGTAGCCCGGATGAAGCCAGCGGCCGGCGCGTCAGCGCCGGGCCGATGGCGAAATCCGGGAACGGTTGCGGCGGTCGCCCCGGATTTCGCAAGCGCTCCATCCGGGCTGCGGGACATTCATTTCTGTTGTCGCTGATGGTCGCCTCCCCGCAACTCGTCATCCTCCGCGAAAGTGGAGGATCCAGTACGCCGCGGCTTCTCGATTCCATCGCTGCCGCCTCTGGAATACTGGATCACCCGCTTTCGCGGGTGATGACGGTCGAGGGGATTTGGCGCATGTGCCCACGCCCTCTTTGCGCGATGGCGAATTCAGCTATGCTGGGTCAGAAGACGCGAAGGTAAACCATGAAACGCTACCTGATATTCGCAGCGGTCGGCCCCTTCCTCGGCGGGTTCCTGATGCTGGTGGCCACCACCTACGCGTCCGGCTACTGGACCCAGACCAGCGCCGCCGAGGTGACAAAACTGTTCGTCGTGTTCGGCAAGACGCTGCAATTCGCCTACCTGTTCGGCATCGTGCCGGCGCTGATGATCGCCGCGGTGGACGATATTCTGTTTCATGTCAGGCGGATCGGCTGGGTGGCGCGGATGCTGATCGTCGGCGCGATCGCCTTTGCCATGGCGGAATTGATCTATGGAGGTCTGCGGCTGGAGCCGAGCGTCGTGCAATTCATTCTCTACGGCCTCCCGGGCATGGTCCCGGCGCTGGTGGCGTCATGGCTGTCGCACAAATACGCCGAGCCGCAACGGCAGCCGGCCGTCTGACCGCGACGGCGTGACGCAACTTGCGGCCGGCTGGCGCGTTACCATGTCATGGCTATGTCGAACGAAGAAATCATCGCCCCCAACCCCGCGCGGTCCCGGACCAAATCCGGCGGCACGTTTCGCGGCGCCGCGCCGCGTGGTCCGGTGATCGATCAGGACGGGCGGGAAGTTCGCCCCGAGAGGCTGGGGCCGCAGACCGGCGGCTTTCAGTTCGACTTCGGCAGTTCGAGCGCCAATCCGTTCGGCAATCTCACCCGCGAGCAGCGGCTGGCGCGGCTCGACGCGCTTTCAAAGCTGCTCGACGTCGCCTTCATCGTGCCCGGCACCAATATCCGCTACGGCATCGACGGCTTGATCGGATTGATCCCTGTTGTCGGCGATATCATCACGACGGCGATTTCGCTGTGGGTGGTGCGCGAGGCGCGCGCGCTCGGCGCGCCGTGGCATCTGACGACGCGGATGCTGGGCAATGTCGCGCTCGATGGCGTGGTCGGTCTGGTGCCGCTCGCCGGCGATGCCTTCGACGTCATGTTCCGCGCCAACGTCCGCAACGTGCGCATGCTGCAGCGCTGGCTGGACAAGCAGCCGCGCTAGCGCGTCGCGAAAGACGGCACTAGCGCGGGATCATCGAACATGAAATTTACGCGGCGTCCGCGTTGGCGTCGTTGCCGGCGGGCACGGGCTCGGGAGCACGCGGGCGGCGCTCGAGCGGAAAGTCCTGGCTTTCGTAGAGCGTGCGGATGCCGCTCTGGTCGAAGCGGGCTTCGTCGACCTGCAGATAGGCGCCGTTCAGCGAATCCGCCGGCAATTCCTCGATCGCGAAGCGGACCGCTTCGGCCGCGGTGCCGAAGCGCCGATAGGCGAAGCCCGCACGCTTCTTCTTGCGGATCGCGGCGGGGAATAGTTCAGCGGCAGTGTTGTAACTGAAGGCAGCCATGGTCAGTGACCTCTAATCTTTTTCGTGAGAACGCGATTCGGAAATCGCGAACGTATCGTGCGGGCGGGCTCAAGGGCGCGTCGGCACACGTCATTTCAGGACAGACTTTAATATAAGCTCGTTTGCCAGAAATGCGACTCCTGACGGTGGGGATGATGAATCCGGGCACCTCAGTACCGCTCAAGAAATATATCGTTTTATTACAAGGGCTTGTGAGGCCTAGAGCTTGCCGAGCAGCAGCAAAATCAGCAGCACGACCAGAATAACGCCGCCGAGACCCATGCCGGAATGGCCCATGCCGTAGCCATAGCCGCCAAACCGGCCGCTGAAGCCGCCCAGCAGGAAAATAATCAGGATGATGACGAGTATTAGTCCGAGCGACATGGCACTCTCCCCGAAGGCGGCCGGCGGATGAAAATCCGTCATCCCGCCCTGCATAGCAAAGCATATCCCGGGCCAAGGTTCCATTGCGGGGAACCGGGCAGGATGCGGAGAGGGAGGAAGTCGGCGCCTTCTTACCTCTCCCGCTTGCGCTTGCGGGGGAGGTCGCGCGCAAAGCGCGCGGGTGGGGGCTTCTATCCGCGAGTCCGAGTGTGAGAGACCCCCACCCCGGCCCTCCCCCGCAAGCGGGAGAGGGAGAAGAACCTCGCGCCGGTCGGAGTTGGAATCTACTTCCTGCCGTTCTCGATCGGCACCACCTTCAGCGGCGAGGCGTAGGGTTCGACGCGCAGCGACTCGCTGGCGATCAGGCCGACCTGGCGCAGTGGCGCCTGTTCGAGGTCGCCGGTCGGCGCCTTGCGCACGGCATATTGCCACGCGGTCATCGAGCCCTTCGCCACCAGCATCCTGGCGATGCCGCCGGCATGGTTGCCCTCGAGCTTCGCCAGTTCGTCCGCGGTCAACCCGATCACGATTTCATCCTTCGCGGTGATGACCTTGAACAGGGAAACCTGGTCGGCGGCAAAGGCGGGCTGCATCACGATGCACTGAAGGCCGGCGAGGCCGATTCCGAACAGCAGGCGGGACGAGGTTGGCGACATTTCAAAACTCTCTCTCCGGATTTGCGCGCAAGGCAGGTGAGGCGAAACGACAAACAAAAACCCCGCGCGACCAGCTGTTGGTCGCCCGGGGCGGGAAACAAGTTCGATGTTATCTGTTGTCATTGCCGGGCTTGACCCGGCAATCCATCACCTTCGAAAGAAGTTCTTGTTTGATGGATGCGCGGGTCAAGCCCGCGCATGACGAGTTGGAGGAGTGGCGCCGCCGCTCCTGGTGCCACCTTACTTCGGCTGCAGCTTCAGCGCGGCCGAGTTGATGCAGTAGCGCAGGCCGGTCGGGCCGGGGCCGTCCTCGAAGACATGGCCGAGATGGCCTGAGCATTTCGAGCACAGCACTTCGGTCCGGACCATGCCGTGCGTGACGTCGCGCTCCTCGTCGACATGGCTCTCCCGCGCCGGCTGGGTAAAGCTCGGCCAGCCGCAGCCGGAATCGAACTTGGCGTCGGATTCGAACAGCGTCTGGCCGCAGCCGGCGCAGGTGTAGGTGCCCGGCCGGTGCTCATGGTCGTATTCGCCGGAGAACGGCCGCTCGGTCGCCTTCTCGCGCAACACCGCATACTGCATCGGCGTCAATTCCTTGCGCCACTCGGCCTCGCTCTTCTCGATCTTGCCACCCATCGTTTTGGTGTCGGACAATTGGCTCTCCTTATTAGTTGGTGACTTTCGCCTGGCTCACCAGCGTCGGCTTGTCGAGGTAGTTCTCCCCAAAGATCTTCTTCAGGTTCTCGACCTTCGGAATGTCGTTATAGGCAATATAGGGCTGCGTCGGGTGCAGCGTCAGGTAGTCCTGGTGATAGGCCTCCGCGGGATAGAACGCCTCAAGCGGCCCGACCTTGGTCACGATCGGCTTCTTGTAGACCTTGGCGGCGTTGAGTTGGGCGATATAGGCCTCCGCCACCTTCTTCTGCTCGTCGGAATTGGTAAAGATCGCCGAGCGATAATGCGCGCCGACATCAGGACCCTGGCGGTTCAACTGCGTCGGGTCGTGGATGACGGAAAAGAAGATCTGCAGCAGCTTGCCGTAGCTGACCTTCTTCGGGTCGTATTTGATCTCGACCGTCTCGGCATGGCCGGTGGAACCGGTAGAAACCAGGGTATAGTTCGCGGTCGCCTTGCTGCCGCCGGCATAGCCGGACACCGCGTTGATCACGCCCGCGGTATGCTGGAACACGCCCTGCACGCCCCAGAAGCAGCCGCCCGCGAGAATGGCGGTCTGGACGCCGTCGGTCGGCTGCACGTCAAGCGTGGGGGCGGGGATGATCACGGCCTCTTCGGCGGCGCGCGCGGGCGCGATGGCCAGAGCCGAGAACGCCAGCGCGCCGAGGGCGGCGGCACGGAGCGAAAGGCGAGTAAAACTGCGGGACATGAGGTTTCCTCTGGCATCAGCGGATGGGTTGCAGTCTAGAGCGGCCGCCGCGGTTCGCAACGCCGGCGGCCGGCCCAGTGTCTCCAAGATACGGGCGACGACGGGACTTGTTACGGCTGAATTCACACGAGTTCGTGAACAAAAGCAGAGCCCTTCCAGCGCCTTAGCCGCCGGGAACCGCGATGCGGGAGGCTGCGTTGAAACCGGCTGCCGCGCTTTTGCTTCAGTATTTTCAACGGGGAATTGATCCGATGGCGAATCCTGATGTTCGCAAGGGAATGCCATCCGTCGAATTGTCGCGTCAGGAGTTCGAACGGCGCTATCGCAGCCGTTTTGTCGATCCGGCTTTTGAGCCGCTGCAGCGCGAACTCGACGCCATCGTCGCAGCCGCCTGGGAGGGTTATTCCAACTCTCGCAAGGCGCCCCGCACCCGCAAGGCCGGCCCGGGCTTTGCCGATCCGGATTACGACCTTTCAGTCGACTGGCTCGCCGCGCGCGAGGCCATCCTGGAAGCCCAGCGGCGTCATGACGATGCCGCCGAGATGCCGCGCATTCTCCTGATCAATGGATCTTCGCGCAGCGAACACACCTGTCCGGGCGAAATGTCCAAGAGCTGGCGGCTGGTCGAGGTGGCGGAGCCGGTGTTTCAGCAGATGGGTTTCGCAGTCGACATTCTCGATCTCAGCCGGCTGACGTCCGAATTCGGCAAAAAAATCCATCCCTGCAAATCCTGCGTCTCGACGGCGATGCCGCTATGCCACTGGCCGTGCAGCTGCTACCCGAATTATGCGCTCGATCAGACCGACGACTGGATGAACGAGATCTATCCGCTCTGGGTCGCCGCCCACGGCATCATGATCGTGACGCCGGTGAACTGGTATCATGCGCCCACCGGCCTGAAGGCGATGATCGACCGGCTGGTTTGCGCCGATGGCGGCAATCCCGATCCCACCGCGACCCACGGCAAGAAGGCCGCCGAGGCCAAGGCGCTGGAATTGAAGGGTTGGCCCTACCCAAAACATCTCGACGGCCGCCATTTCGCCGTCGTGGTCCACGGCGATGCCGTCGGCGCCGAGACACTGCGCCGTTCGCTGTCGGACTGGCTCACCGATATGTCGCTGGTGCAGGCCAGCCGCACCGCCGAGGTGGACGGTTACATCGGCTACATGGAGCCCTACGCGACCTCGCATCAGGCGCTCGATGAGGACCAGGATTTTCAGGAAGAGACCCGCAATGCCGCCCGGGCGCTCGGGCATGCCGTGAAGCTGAGCCGCGATGGGAAGTACCAGCGGCCGGACGACGATCTTGAAGATCCCAATCCCAAATAGCGCCAACGTGGTATCATGATAGGGGTTCACGACTGGAGTGACCCAGAAAACCCGAAACAATTCAATGACTTCTATCTATGCATGGGGTCGTTTTGCGATTTTTGAATGGAGCAGCCCGGTCGGGTCAAACGTCTGAGCCCGCCTCCGTAGCCGTCCAGTTTGAGTTGCTTCGCGTTACCTGCTGTGAGTTGGAGAGAGCGGGAGTGCGCTAGCTATATGACAATGCTCAACCGCTTTGCGGCGCGGGTGATGCCGGTATAGAGCCAACGGGCGCGGCTTTCCTGGAACGCAAAACTCTCGTCGAACAGCACCACGTCGTCCCACTGCGAGCCCTGCGACTTGTGCACCGTCAGGACATAGCCGTAGTCGAACTCGTCATAGGGTTTGCGCTGTTCCCACGGGATGGTGTCGATGGCGCCGCCAAAACAGTCGCCGCGCACCGAGACTTTTGTCACTTTGGCCCCGAAATCCTCGTCGGGCGACAGCCGCATGGTGATGATCTGCGATTTCGACGCTGCGCGCGACTTCACCCGCCACAGCCCGCCGTTGAACAGGCCCTTCTTGCGGTTGTTGCGCAGGCACACCAGCTTGTCGTCAGCCACCGGCAAGGGATCCTCGATGTTCAGCCTTTGCCGCACCCGCATGTTGTAGGCGCGGCGCGTGTTGTTGCGCCCGACCAGCACCTGGTCGGCCTCCATCACCCGTGCAGGATCGAGTTCGTCGCGCGACACCACCTGGCTTTCGCCGTAGCGGCCGATGTCAAGGTCGCGGCCCTCGCGCACGTCCATCGACATCCGGATGATCGGGTCGTCCTGGGCCTGGCGATGTACCTCGGTCAGCATCACGTCGGGTTCGCAATCGGTGAAGAAGCCGCCGCCCTGGATCGGCGGCAGCTGCGCGGGATCGCCGAGCACCAGCAGCGGACATTCGAACGACATCAGGTCGCGTCCCAAATCGGCGTCGACCATCGAGCATTCGTCGATCACGATCAGCTTGGCCTTGGAGGCCGGCGCGTCGTCCCACAATTCGAAACTAGGCTGCTCGACGCCGGATTCCTTGGCGCGGTAGATCAGCGAGTGGATGGTGGAGGCGTTGTCGCAACCCTTGTTGCGCATCACCAGCGCGGCCTTGCCGGTGAAAGCTGCGAACTTGACGCCGCCGTCGACGCCCTCGGCGATATGCCGCGCCAGCGTGGTCTTGCCGGTGCCGGCATAGCCGAACAGCCGGAACACCGGCGGCGTGCCGTTCCTGCCCGGCTTGGCCTTGAGCCAGTCGGCAACGGCCTTCAGCGCGGCGTCCTGATGGGGCGTAAAGGTGGTCATGGGCGCTCGAATCGGGGAATGGCCGGACGGCGATCGGCCGCGACTCACTTTCCAAGCTAACCATTCGGGCAGTCAGTGCAAGCCGCCGCGCCGGAGCCCCGCTATTGCCAGCCCGGGACGCCCTTCATGTCGGGCAGCTGGTGGGCAATGCCCTTGTGGCAGTCGATGCAGGTCTTTTCGCCTGAGAACAGGAAGCGCTGATGCGCCACCGAGGCGCGCGGCGACTGTTTTGTAATATCCATCGATTCGGCGCTGTGGCAGTTGCGGCATTCCAAGGAATCATTGGCCTTGAACCGCGCCCATTCGTGCAGCGCCAGTTCGAGGCGGTGATCCCGGAATTTTTCGCGGGTGTCGATGGTGCCGAACAGATGGCCCCAGACCTCCTTGGAGGCCTGCATCTTGCGCGCGATCTTGTCGGTCCAATTGTGCGGGACGTGGCAGTCCGGACAGCTGGCGCGGACCCCCGAGCGGTTGGAAAAATGCACGGTGGTCTTCAGTTCGGCGAACACGTTGTCCTTCATCTCGTGGCAGCCGGTGCAGAATTTTTCTGTATTGGTGATTTCCAGCGCGGTGTTGAAGCCGCCCCAGAAGATCACGCCGGCGACGAAGCCGGCGAAAACCAGCACGCCGAGCCCGAATACCGAACTCGGCCGGCGCAGCACGTCCCATAATTCGACGATGAAATTCCACAGCCGCGCCAGCCAGGATCGGCGCGGTTCTGCCGGATCGGCCGCGCTCATCGGCGGCCTCCCGGCGCAGCCCGGCTGAGCAGGGTGTCGATGTCGACGAAATCATTGGCGATCGGCGCCTTCACCATGTTCTGCGGCACGTGGCAGGAGGTGCAGAAGAACCGGCGCGGCGACACCGAGGCGAGGAACTGGCCGTCGCGGTCCATGAAGTGGGTGATCGAGACCATCGGAGCCTGCGACTCGCCGGTGCGGGCACGGGCATGGCAGGACAGGCATTTGTTGCCGTTGATGTCGATCTGATAGCCCTCGATCGAATGAGGAATCACCGGCGGCTGCTCCGGATAGTTCCGGGCTTCCTTCTCCGAGGTGTTGCGCATCGGCGTCATCGGCGGGGCCGGCCCCTCCTCGTTGAGCGGGGTCGGGCCGCGCAGGCCCGAATTGAGCGACTGCGCCAGCAGCGAAGTCGAGCCGGCCGCCAGCGCAATGAGCAACAGGAAAGTTCCGGATTTCCCGATCATGTCGTGCTCACCTTTTCGATCCGCACCGCGCATTTCTTGAAATCGGTCTGCAGCGAAATCGGATCGGTGGCGTCCAGCGTCACCTTGTTGATCAGCTGCGCCTCGTCGAACCACGGCACATACACCAGGCCGCGCGGCGTCTTGTTGCGGCCGCGGGTCTCGACCCGGGTGCGAATGAAGCCGCGGCGCGACTGCACCTTGATCTCATCGCCGCGCCGCAGCTTGAGCTCGGTGGCGTCGTCGGGATGCATGAAGCACACGGCCTCGGGGAACGCCTTGTAGAGTTCGGGAACGCGGCGCGTCATGGTGCCGGAATGCCAGTGCTCCAGCACGCGGCCGGTCGAGAGCCAGAACGGATACTCGCTGTCGGGGGATTCGGCGGCCGGCTCGAACGGCAGGGCGAAAATCCGCGCCTTGCCGTCGGGGAAGCCGTAGAACTGCACGCCGGCCCCGGCCTTCACATAGGGGTCCATGCCCTCGCGAAAACGCCATTTGGTTTCCTGGCCGTTGACGACGGGCCAGCGCAGCCCGCGCTCGCGGTGATAGGTTTCGAACGGCGCGAGGTCATGGGCATGGCCGCGGCCGAAGCTGGCATATTCCTCGAACAGGCCCTTGTGGACGTAGAAGCCGAACGCCTTCGATTCGTCGTTGGCGTAGCCGGCTTCGATGTCGGACAGCGGGAACTTGTCGACCTGGCCGTTCTTGAACAGCACGTCGAACAGCGTCTTGCCGCGGTATTCCGGCTTCTTCGCGATCAGCTCTTCCGACCAGACTTCCTCGATCTTGAAGCGCTTGGAGAATTCCATCAGCTGCCAGAGGTCCGAGCGTGCCTCACCGGGGGCCGACACCATCTGGTGCCAGAACTGGGTGCGCCGCTCGGCATTGCCGTAGGCGCCTTCCTTTTCCACCCACATCGCGGTGGGCAGGATCAGGTCGGCGGCGAGCGCCGTCACCGACGGATAGGCGTCGGACACGACGATGAAGTTTTCCGGATTGCGGAAACCCGGATAGGTCTCCTCATTGGCGTTGGGCCCGGCCTGCAGATTGTTGTTGACCTGAACCCAGTAGGCGTTGAGCAGGCCGTCCTTCAGCATGCGGCTCTGCAGCACCGCGTGATAGCCGGGCTTGTCGGGAATGGTGCCCTCCGGCAGCTTCCAGATCTTCTCGGCGATATCGCGATGCGCCTTGTTGGTGACCACCATGTCGGCGGGCAGGCGGTGCGAGAAGGTGCCGACCTCGCGCGCGGTGCCGCAGGCCGAGGGCTGTCCGGTCAGCGAGAACGGGCTGTTGCCGGGCTCGGAGATTTTCCCGGTCAGCAAATGGATGTTGTAGACGAGGTTGTTGCACCAGACGCCGCGGGTATGCTGGTTGAATCCCATGGTCCAGAAACTGGTGACCTTGATCTTGGGGTCGGCGTAGAGCTCGGCCAGCGCCTCGAGCCGGTTGACCGGCACGCCCGACATTTCGGCCGCCTTCTCCAGCGTGTAGTCGGCGACGAATTTGGCGTAGTCCTCGAAGCTCATGTCGGTGGAATCGTTGGCCTTCGCAGCACCCGTCGCCTTCTTCTGCAGCGGATGCTCGGGGCGGAGGCCGTAGCCGATGTCGGTCTGGCCGCGCTTGAACATGGTGTGCGCGGCGACGAACTCCTTGTTGACCCGGCCGGTCCTGATGATGTGATTGGCGATGGCGTTGAGGATGTAGAGGTCGGTCTGCGGCTTGAAGATCATGCCGATGTCGGCGAGGTCGAACGAGCGGTGCTCGAAGGTCGACAGCACGGCGACGCGGACATGGGCGGCCGAGAGCCTGCGGTCGGTGACCCGGGTCCACAGGATCGGGTGCATCTCGGCCATGTTCGAGCCCCACAGCACGAACGCATCCGCCGCCTCGATGTCGTCGTAGCAGCCCATCGGCTCGTCGATGCCGAAGGTGCGCATCATGCCGGCCACCGCGGAGGCCATGCAGTGCCGTGCATTGGGGTCGATGTTGTTGGTGCGGAAGCCGGCCTTGAACAGCTTGACGGCGGCATAGCCTTCCCAGATCGTCCACTGGCCGGAACCGAACATGCCGACCCCGCTGGGGCCGCGCTTCTTCAGCGCCGCCTTGTATTTCTCCGCCATGATGTCGAAGGCTTCATCCCAGGTGACAGGCGTGAACTCGCCGTTCTTGTCGTATTTGCCGGCGGTCTTGCGCAGCATCGGCCTGGTGAGGCGGTCGTGGCCGTACATGATCTTGGAAAGGAAATAGCCCTTCACGCAGTTGAGGCCGCGGTTGACCTCGGACTTGATGTCGCCATGGGTAGCGACCACGCGATTGTCCTTGGTCGCCACCATCACGCTGCAGCCGGTGCCGCAGAAACGGCACGCCGCCTTGTCCCATTTCAATTCGCTGGTGGTGCGGTCGGTGGCGAGATTCGCCGCCAGCGCCGGCGTGGTCATGCCGCCCGCCAGCGCCGCCATCGCGGCGGCCTCCAGCTTCAGGACCTGGCGGCGGTCGAGTTTAGGTGCGGTCATGGAAATTCCTTTCGCTGTCAGGCGTTAGCCAGCGTCGATGGCGTGAAAGACGAGCGAGGCGGTATGGACGTCGGGCAATAGCGCGATGGTGTTGAGCGTCGATCCGAGCGCGCCGGCATCGGCGGCATCGACCACGACGACCAGCTTGCCCTTGGGATCGCGGCCGTAGATCTCGCAACCGGCCAGCGCCACGATGGCGGTTTCCACGCTGGCGAGGCGTTCCGGCCGCGCCTGCACCAGAATGCTGGCGATCTCGCCGCTGGGCGGCGCAACCACCTGGTCGGCTTTCAGCAGACGGCCCGTGATGAGGGCCCGTCGATCGATGGCGTTGTGAGGTCTGGGCACGGGATTTTCCTTGGATGAGGTCTGCGTTATCGCGGGGGAGGGCCGGGGGGACCGGCCAACATCTGGTAGATCCAGACGCCAAGCCCGTAGCTGCCGACGGTGGCGACCGCGAAGGCCGGCAGCAGCACCGCCGTCAGAAACAGAAACGCAAAGATTTCCATGCGCCTGCGGCGCGGCCGTCCACGCGTGTCGTTGCCAGTGGCCGACATGTTTCGTCTCGTTCAAAATGTAAATGATGGGCGGCATCAGGGCCGCTGCCTACCGGTCAGTTTCGGGCTTCGAATCCGATCGCGCCTTGATCTAGATCAATTCCAATGCGGTTCCGCGCGGCGCGACGCGTCCTCTGGTTCCGCCGTACGGAATTGGCGTGGCGATGGACTCGGCCTTTGCGGCTATTACAATACAAGCCAACAACAAGCCGGCCGCGGAGGAACGCATCATGAAATTCGGCATCTTCTATGAGCTGCAATTACCGCGACCATGGGAGGCCGGCGACGAACTCAGGCTTTACCAGGATGCTCTCACGCAGCTGGAGACCGCCGACCGGCTTGGCTACGACCATGCCTGGGTGGTGGAGCATCATTTCCTGGAGGAATATTCGCATTCGCCGTCGCCGGAATCGTTTCTCGCCGCGGCCTCGCAACGCACCAAGAACATCCGGCTCGGCCACGGTATCTTCCAGCTCACCACCAACCACCCGGCGCGGGTCGCCGAGCGCGTCGCGGTGCTCGACCTGCTCAGTAACGGCCGCTGCGAGTTCGGCATGGGTGAGAGCGCTTCCATCACCGAGCTGACGCCGTTCGGCCGCGACATGGAAACCAAGAAGGAAGTGTTCGAGGAGGCGGTGGCCGCCATCTTCCCGATGTTTGGGGATGGCGGCAGCGAGCATCACGGCAAGTATTTCGACATCCCGCTGCGGAACGTGGTGCCGAAGCCGGTGCAGAAGCCGCATCCGCCGCTGTGGATGGCGTGCTCGCAACTGCCGACCATCGAACGCGCCGGCCGGCACGGCTTTGGCGCGCTCGGCTTCCAGTTCGTCAGCGCCGACGCCGCGCATGCCTGGGTGCATGCCTATTACAACGCGATCACGAAACGGCTGAAGAAGCTCGCCGACTACCAGATCAATCCCAACATGGCGCTGGTGTCGTTCTTCATGTGCGCGAAGACCGACGAGGAGGCGCGCGCGCGCGCCGATGGCGCCACTTTCTTCCAGTTCGCGCTGCGCTTCTACGGCGCCTCGCAGAACCGGCAGCGTCCCGATCCCGGCACCGTCAACATGTGGGACGAATACAACAAGTGGAAGCGCGACAATCCGGAGGCGCAGGAGGCGGCGCTGCGCGGCGGCCTGATCGGGTCGCCGGAAACCATCCGTAAGAAATTGCGGCGGTTCAGAAGCTCGCATATCGACCAGGTGATCCTGCTCAACCAGGCCGGCAAGAACAGCCACGAGCACATCTGCGATTCGCTCGAACTGTTCGCGAAAGAGGTGATGCCGGAGTTTCGCGAGGATCCCGAACACGAGGCCTGGAAGGCCGGCGTGATGAGCGGCGCCATCAAGCTCGAGGAAATCGATACCGAGGCGTTCACCGATCGCTACGGCAAGCTGGCGGTGAAGGTGGCGCCGGCAAAGGCCAACGCGGCGGCGAATTAGTCTCTTCTCCTTCGCCCCGCTTGCGGGGAGAGGGTCGGGGTGAGGGGAACTCTCAACGGGCGCGCTGGTTGAGAGTCCCCCTCACCCGGATCACATCTGCGATGTGATC
>JAZJYY010000169.1:0-39903 GCA_040390145.1 Pseudomonadota bacterium | reverse complement strand
GTGCCCACCATGTCGCAACGGGCTCGGCTTGAGATGGTGGGCACGGCGCGAAGCGCGCGCCTTTGCCCACCTACGGATTGCAAATTATGCTAGCCTTTCCCGATAAACGGAAAGGGAGCACCGCAATGGCCAAGCAGAAGCCGACATCACGAGCCGCGGCCAGGACCGCCGCGTTGAAAAAATCGCCAACGCCTAAAGCCGCCGCGAAATCCGCCGCGCGCAAGATCATCACGGCCAAGGCCGTCAATGCCAAGCCTTTGCCTCCCAAGCTTCTCCCTCTCAGGGCGCCACCGAAGCCCGCCGCCAGGCGCCCGAAGCAGCGCATCGCCATCAGCCATCACCGCGAAGAGGATTTTAAGGCCGATGGCCTGCGCACCTACGCGCAGTATCGCGATCTCGGCATCGCGGCGGCCACCCACGGCCTGGCGCAGGCCCATGTCATCCGGCTGATCGGCCCGTGCAATCCGGCCGAGGTCTCAAAGCTGCATCTGCACCACGTCGATTTCCAGATGGTCTATGTGCTGAAGGGCTGGATCAAAACCTACCTGGAAGGCCAGGGCGAGACGATGATGAAAGAGGGCAGCGCCTGGACCCAGCCGCCGCGCATCAAGCATCTGATCCTGGACTATTCCGACGATGTCGAACTGCTGGAAGTGATTTTGCCGGCGGAGTTCAAGACGGTCGAACTGGCGTCGTGATTTTCTCCGTCATTCCGGGGCGCGCGAAAGCGCGAACCCGGAATCTGGAGATGGGACGATAAGGCCCAACCCGTCGAGATTCCGGGGTCAGCCCTGCGGGCTGCCCCGGAATGACGCCGGAGGCGTCAATTCAATACCCCCACGATCGCGCCCATCAGGCACGTCGTCAGCGTGCCCGACACGATCGACTTCAGCCCCAGCGCATTGATCTCGTCGCGGCGCTGCGGGGCCATGGTGCCGAGGCCGCCGATCATGATTCCCAGGCTGCCGAAATTGGCGAAGCCGCACATCGCATAGAGCATGATCAGCCGCGAGCGCGGGTCGAGCGCCTCGGTGCCGAGTTTTGAGAGCTCAACATAGGCGATCAGCTCGTTGAGCACGGTCTTCACGCCCATCAGGCTGCCGGCGGTGACCGCCTGCGGCCATGGCAGGCCCATCAGCCAGCACACCGGCGCCATGACATAGCCGAGCATCCGCTGCATCGAGATCGCGGCGCCGCCGGTATGCGGCAGCAGCCCGAGGATCGCGTTGGCGAGATAGACCAGCGCCACCAGCACCAGCAGCATCGCGACGATGTTGAGCAGCAATTCGAGCCCGGCGGTCGTGCCCTTGACGATCGCGTCCATGGTCGAGGACGCCGGGATTTCGGGATCGGCCTCGGCCACTTTTGCATCGATGAACGCCACACGGGGATCGCCGCGCGGGGCCAGCACGCCCGCGGTGCGCTGGTCCGACGTCTCCGGCACCATGATCAGGCTGACCAGGATCGCCGCGGGTGCCGCCAGCACCGAGGCGATGACGAAATGCGCCGCCGCATCCGGCATGACAGGCGCGAGCAAGGTGGCGTAGAGCACCAGCACGGTGCCGGCGATCCCAGCCATGCCGCCGGTCATGACCAGAAACAATTCGCTGCGCGTCAGCCGCGCCAGATAGGGCCGGATGAACAGCGGCGCTTCCACCATGCCGAGAAAGATGTTGGCGGCGGTGGAGAGGCCGACCGCGCCGCCGACGCCGAGCGTGCGCTCCAGCAGCCACGACATGCCGCGCACGACCGGCGGCAGGATCTTCCAGTAGAACAGCAGCGTAGTCAGCACGCTCATGACCAGCACGATCGGCAGCGCCTGAAACGCCAGGATGAAATCCGCGCCCGGCGCCTTCAGGTCGAACGGCAGCGCGCCGCCGCCGAGATAGCCGAACACGAACGAACTGCCGGCGCGCGAGGCGGCGGAAACGGTCCCGACCGCGTCATTGATGGCGCCGAACGCATGCGCGACCAGCGGCAGCTTGGTCAGTACCACCGCGGTGAGAAAGGTGACGGCGAGGCCGATCGCGGCCTGCCTGGGCGAGACCGCGCGGCGGTTTTCGCCGAACGCCCACGCGATCATAAGCAGCGCGAACACGCCGAACGCCGATTGCAATTGCAACATGATTCCCCCGAGTCCGTGGGGGATTATGAGGGCAGGGCTATCGGGTGCGCAATGCCGTTAGTGGTGCAACGCGGCGAAGGCTCGCCGACCGTCTTGACACCGACTTGTCGTAACTCCATATTTGTAGCTACAACAGGGGCGGTGGTGCGCTGGACGTGGGACCGAAACAAGGCGGCTGCCAACCGCGTCAAGCATGGCTTGTCGTTCGAAACCGCCGTGCTGGTATTTGACGATCCGCTCCGCGCATCAAGCCCGGATCCGCACCTGGACGGAGATCGATGGCATACGATCGGGGTTGTTGGGCCGGTGTTGCTGCTGGTGGTTCACACCTGGCCGGAGGCCTCCTCGAAAGGAGCCGAACCGATCGGCCGCATCATCAGTGCCAGGAAAGCCACCGCGCGCGAAAGGAAAGTCTATGAAGAAAGCAACTTCTAAGCGATTGACGGCTGTGCAGCTGAAGGAATTGAAGTCCCTTGCCGCGCGGTCCGACGACGCGATCGATACCTCGGATGCGCCGGAACTGCTCGACTGGTCAGGTGCCAAGCGCGGTCTGTTCTACCGGCCCGTCAAGCAGCAACTGACGCTTCGTCTCGACGCGGATGTGATCGCGTGGTTCAAGGGGCACACGGCTTCCAGCGAGGGTTATCAGACACGGATCAATCGGGCATTGCGCGAATACGTGCAGGGCCAGACGCCCAAGCGGCGCAGATCCCGGGCTTGAAATCGCGGAGTACGACTGTGGCTCCTTGCAACGTGTTTGCGCACGCGGCTGCGATGCTTCAACACGTCGTCCCTGCCTTGTGCGCAATTGCGCTCGGGGCGCTGGGACCCATACGCCGTGCCCTCTCAATGAAAACACGGCGTATGAAATCTTGAGAACAATCGGCGCCGCGGCGCATGGGCCCCTGCTTCTCGGCGGAGACGAGAGAGTGGTGTTCAGCCCCGTCCCACGAATGGCATCTTCGTCGCCATCACCGTCATGAACAGCACGTTGGCGTCGAGCGGCAGGCTGGCCATGTAAGCGACGGCGTCGCCGACTGCCTTGGCGTCCATCCGCGGCTCGTGCTTCATCGTGCCGTCGGGCTGCATCACGCCGGGGCCGGCCACCATGCGGTCGGTCATCGGCGTCGCGGCATTGCCGATGTCGACCTGGCCGACCGCGATGTCGTACATGCGGCCGTCGAGGTTGGTGGCTTTGGTCAATCCGGTGATGGCGTGCTTGGTCGAGGTATAGGCCGCCGAGAACGGCCGCGGCGCGTGCGCCGAGATCGAGCCGTTGTTGATGATGCGGCCGCCGCGCGGGGTCTGGTCCTTCATGATGCGGAAGGCGTGCTGGGTGCACAGGAACGGTCCGGTCAAATTGGTGTTCACCACCGACTGCCACTGATCGAGGCTGAGATCCTCGAAATTCACCGGCGGCGCGCCCATGCCGGCGTTGTTGAAGAGAACGTCGAGCCGGCCGTAGACTTCCATCACCTTGGCGAAAAGTGCTGCGATCGATCCGGGATCGGTCATGTCGGCGGAGACGGGCAGGCTCTTGCCGACATTGTCGCCGAGCTTCTGCGTCTCCTGCAGCATCTCCAGCCGCCGCCCGGCCAGCACCACGGTAAAGCCCGCGTTCATCAGCGCCAGCGCTGCCGCGCGTCCCACCCCGGTGCCGGCACCGGTCACCACTGCGATCTTGTTTGCTGCCTCGGCCATCTTGTTTCCTTGCCTTTTATGTTTTTGGTTCTGTTTCGGTCTTGTAGGGTGGTCTTGGAATATTCTGATGCGCCGCGCGCAGCGCCGCCGACCAGCGCGAGCGCAGATCGTGAAAATACGGCTCGCCCGCCTCGATGCGGTGGTTGAGATCGGCGTCGCAGACATCCGACCGCACCACCAGCACGTCGATCGGCAGGCCGACGCCGAGATTCGAGCGCATGGTCGAATCCATCGAGATCAGGCTGGTCTTCAGCGCCTCATAGAGTTCGACGTCGTAGTGCATGGCGCGGTCGAGCACCGGCTTGCCGTATTTGTGCTCGCCGATCTGCAAATAGGGCGTGTCGGTGGTGCATTCGATGAAATTGCCGGCCGGGTACACCATGAACAGCCGCATCCGCGAGCCCTTGATCTGGCCGCCGAACAGGAACGAGACGTCGAAATTGATGTCCTCGGACTTCAGCGCCTCGCCCTCGGTGGCGTTGACCGCGCGGATGGCGCGGCCGATCCGCTGCGCCGCCTGGAACATGGTCGGCGCGTTCATCAGCGTTTCGAGCTCGCCGGTGTGCGGATCCTCGAGCCCCTCGGTGAGCGTCGACAGCACCGACTGGCTGATCGCCAGATTGCCGGCGCTGGCGATCGCCATGATGCGGTCGCCCGGCTTGTTGAAGATATGCAGCTTGCGAAAGGTCGAGACGTTGTCGAGCCCGGCATTGGTCCGGGTATCGGCGATCATGACCAGGCCGTCCCGCACCAGCACTCCGCAACAATAGGTCATTCCCGGTCCCCAAACGCCAGTCGATACGCCCGGCGGGGCAACTAGTAGCCAATTTCAGGGGGGCATCCAACCCCAATTCCTCTTGAAGCAGCCATCTCCGAACGGGAGGAAAACGCCCGCCGAACGCGGCAATGATCAACTGCTCAGGCCATCTCGCGCGCGTCGCGCCGCCTGTAGACCATCAGCATCAGCGGCGCCAGCTTGCGCATCAGCCCGTGCGCGGGGATCGGCACCGGCTCGGTAAACGGCAGCGCGAGATCAGCCTCAGGCGTGCCGCGCACCGCCCTGGACAGTTCGTCGCCGAGCGCGATCGACAGCGCCACGGCGCGGCCGTTGCAGCCGGTCCAGCCATAGGCGTCGGGTCCGAGCCGATGAATGCGCGGCAGGAAATCCGTGGTCATGCCGACATAGCCGTTCCAGACATGGTCGAACGTAACAGGCCCGATCTGCGGCCACAGCCGCTGCAGCCGCTCGCCGACCCGCTGCTTGATCCGCTCCACCTTGTTGCCGGGGCCGATCACGGCGCCGCCGGTGACCAACCTGTTTCGCGCGTCGTAGCGGGCAAAGTAGAGTTCGCCATGGGTGTCGGACATCGCCTGCCGGCCGGGGATGATGGTTTTGCGGGCGGCCTCCGAGAGCGGCTGCGTCGCCATCTGCCAGGACAGCACCGGCATCACCTCGTGCGCGATCTCTGGCATCAGGGTCTTGGAGAATTCGCCGGTGTAGGCGTTGGTCGCCACGATCAACGCGCGACCGCGGATCTCGCCCTGTGCGGTCTTGACCACCCAGCGGTCGCCCCGCCGCTCGAATGATATCGCCGGCGAGCGGGCAAAAATCCGGCCGCCTTGCTCCAGCACCGCGCGCGCAAGACCGCGCGACAGCGCCAGCGGGTTGACGTGTCCGCCGGTCCTGTTCCAGAAGCCGCCGAACCAGGCATCGGAGCCCAGCATCTGCCTTGTCTGGTCGCGCGTGAGCATCTCGACATCGGCACCGAATTTCGACCATTGCCGCACCCGCCGCTCGGCGATCCGGATGCGTCCCGGCGAATGCACCGGTTGCACCCAGCCCGACTGTTCCTGCTCGGCCTGGATCTGGTAGCGCCTCGCGACATCGAACAGCGTGGACGCACTGTCGCGCAGCAGCGCGACGAAACGTTCGCCGACCGCGCCGTGCTTTGCCACGATGTCCTCGGGATCGGGCCGCGACAGCGTCGGGATCACCTGGCCGTTGTTGCGTCCGGAGGCGCCCCAGCCCGGCTCCATGGCCTCGACGATGGCGACGTCGACGCCGGCCTCGCGCAGATGCAGCGCCGTCGACAGGCCGGTGAATCCGCCGCCGATTACGATGATTTCGGCTTCGGCGCTCCCCACGAGCTCCGGCAATTGCGGACCTGAAGGCGTCGCCGCGGCCCACAGCGAGTCGGGCCAGCGGACATTTGCGGTATCCATCGCCATCCATTCCTTGCCGTCGGTTGCAGATGCCGGATCGATCGGGTTAGCTTAAAGCCCAATTCATGCCGGGGAAACAGCAGAGTGCCGCTCAGAAGTATCATCGGAATCGATCATACCGTCGTCATGGCGCGGGATCTCGACGCCGCCGCCGCGAACTGGGAGCGGCTCGGGTTTACGATCTCGCCGCGCGGCACCCACAGCGCCCATATGGGCACGGGAAATTACACGATCATGCTCGATCCCGATTACATCGAGCTGCTCGGCGTCCTGGCCGAAACCGAGCTCAATGCGCCGGCCCGCGCGTTTCTCGCCAAGCGCGAAGGCATCGAACGCATCGCCTTCACCGCGGTGGATTCGGCTGACGGCGCCGAGGAGATACGCGCGCGCGGTTTTGCGCCGATCGGACCGACCGATTTCGAGCGGCCGGTGACGATGCCGGACGGCAGCGTGTCGGCGGCGAAATTTCGAACCTTTCAATGGCCGGTCACCGAAGCGCCGGGCGGCGTGCGCCTGTTCGCCTGCCAGCACAAGACGCGGGAAACCGTCTGGATCCCCGAACTGATGAAGCACGCCAACGGCGCACAGCGTCTCAAGCAGGTGCTGATCGCCTCGCCGGAGCCGGCCAATGACGCCGCCCATCTGGTGCGGCTGATCGACGGCAGCGCCAGCCCGGCGCCGGACGGCGCCATCGCGGTGCCCTCGGGCTCGGACCGCGCCGATTTTGTCTTCCTCACCACGGACCAGCTGGGCAGGCGCTATCCGGAAGTTTCGTTGGCCGGATTGCCGGAACGCGGCAGCGCCGGCATGGTGATCGCGACATCCGATCTCGCGGCGGCGGAGAAGGCGGTCGGGAGCGCGGGCGTGCGCAGCGCGGGAGCGGTGTGCGTGCCGCCCGCGGCAGCCAACGGTACGCTGCTGGTTTTTGTCGGCGCGTGAGAAAACCGCCGGCGGTCGACACGCCGGCCTATCAAGACGCGATAGTAGCGAAACTCGCCTGAGCGTCTCAGGCCGCCAGCGTTTCGTCGATGCGTCCGAGCGCGCGTTTGAGTGCCGTAAAGCAACTGGCGTCGATCTGGGTGCCGACCATCCCGGACATCAGCGCCAGGGCTTTGGTGATCGGCATCGCCGCGCGATAGGGGCGGTCGGCGGTGAGCGCATCGAATATGTCTGCGGTGGTGATGATCCGGGTCTCCAGACAGATCTGGTCTTCGGAGAGACCGCGCGGATAGCCCTTGCCATCCAGCCGCTCGTGATGCGCGCCGGCGATCGGGGCGAGCTCCCTGAACGCACCGACACGCGACAGGATGGCTTCCGAATATGCGGCATGCATGCGCATCGCGGCCCATTCGGCGTCGTCGAGCTTGCCCGGCTTGTCGAGAATGGTGTTACTGACGCCGAGCTTGCCGATGTCATGCAGCAGCGCGGCGCGCTTGAGCCAGCGCCGCTGCACCGCGCCGAAGCCCAACTGTTCGGCGACCATATCGGTGAAAAGAGTGACGCGCTCGCTGTGACCGGCGGTGTAAGGGCTCTTGGAATCCACCACCTGGGCGAAGGCGGCCGCGATGTCGTCGAGATAGTCTTCGTCGACCGCCACGCCCGCTTGATCCGGCGTCCGGGACAAGGGGGTGCCCTCCTGATCCTGAGCGCGCAGCCCGTCCCAGAAGGCGGGCCGCGCTGCGACGCGGTCGAAGGCGGTCACGAGGTTCGGATCGAACCATGTTCCCGACCGGTTCCGGGCCTCGCGCAATGCCGCGTCAGGGCCGCCCGATACGTGAAATACGTCGATGACCTGTGCCATCAGTGCGATGCGCGAATAGACGGGAATTTCCATTCCTCGCAGACCCAGCGGCTTGCCGCCGCCATCCCAGTGCTCGTCGAGATTCTTGATGCCTTCGGCAACCGGTTCCGAGAAGCGCATCCGGCGGGCGATGTCGGCGCCGCGATGGCAGCGCGTCTCGATCAACTCGCGTGCGATCTCGCCGCCGTTCTGGAATATGTTGACGATGGCCCGGAACCGTTCGGCGAGGCCGGCTTTCAGGCCGGTATGACCCAGCACAAAGCGTAATGCCTGCGGCAGGCTGCCGTCGATGAACTTGAAGTCCTGCTTGAACGAGAGATCATCGGTCAGATACAGCTCGCAGATCCGGGCCGCATTGCTGCTGCAGCCGAGGTCTTTCAACAGCAACGCGTAATAGAGTTCGGCGAGTTCATTCTCCGCGAGGCCGATTTCCCTGCCGATTTCGACGCCGATGCGGCTGCATCGCATGCAGTGACCGGCCGGCTGGCCCTCGGTGAGATCAAGCGCGTGACTGAGCGCGCTCAGCAGTTCCGAAAGCGTGATCCGACCGAGTTCTCGGGTGACATGCGGCGAGGGTTCCATGGCAAAGGCTCCGGGTCGGCGCGACCGTCGGGGGCCGCGCCGCGCTTGCTGGCCGCACCAGACCACCGGAGGATTAACAGAGCATTGTTTCGGGCTCCCAAACGACGCCGCCGGATGGTGAACAACGCGTAAGCAGCCGCTACGCCTTCCGTGCCGTCTTCACCCTGTCCAGAATGCTGCCCAGAATTCCCTTCGGCAGGAAGATGATGAACACCACCAGCAGCACGCCGTAGACCAGATTGTCCCAGCCGACCGCCTTGGTGCCGAAGCCGATGCGCAGGCCTTCGGCCAGCAGGATGGTGATGACGGCGCCGATGGTGGGGCCGAGCGAGACGTAGAGGCCACCGACGATGACGGCGAACACCATCTGCAGCGACACCGAGATGCCGCTCACGGTATCCGGCGAAATGAACATCTGGTACTGGCAGTAGAGCGCGCCGGCGAGCGCCGTCATCAGCGCCGAGATCAGCGTGATCTTGAGCTTCTCCCAGGTGACGTTGACGCCGGCCGCGGCCGCGGCGTCTTCATCTTCCGAGATCGCTTCCAGCGCGTAGCGGTCCATGCTGCGGTCGACATATTTCCAGATCGCGATGCCCACCGCCCAGACGCCGAGCGCGATCAGGTACCACGTGACCTTGTCGTCGAATTGCAGCGCCCAGAGCTGGCTGCCCTTGGTCCGATCCGGCGTGTAGCCGAGCGAGCCGCCGGTATAGTCGCGCGTCGCGGTGATGACCTGCAGCACGATGCCGGACAGCGCCAGCGTGACCAGCACGAAATAGTGGCCGGTGATGCGGAAGCGGAAGCACGGATAGGCCACGATCACCGCCAGCAAAGCGGCGGCGGCCATCGCGATCGGAATGCCGATCCACGGCGAAAGCCCCAGGTGATTCCACAGCAGCGCCGTCACATAGGCGCCGACGCCCATGAAGCCGCCATGTCCGAGCGACACCAGGCCGAAGCGGCCCATCATCGACCATGACGTATAGGCGAACGACCAGATCAGGATCAGGATCAGGATGTGCAGGTGGTAGGGCTCGCGATAGACGAAGGGCAGCGCGATCAGCGCCGCGCCGGCAATCCAGGGAAATAGCTGTTTTGCGGTCACGAGCGCCTCGCCAGCAGCCCGGCGGGCCGGATGAACATCATGACGATGAAGAAGGCGAAGGCCAGCACGTAACCCCATTCGAGATCCGAGAATAGCCCGCCCAGCGAGATGATCTCGGCGAACACGAATGCCGCCACGAAGCCGCCGACGAAATTGCCGAGCCCGCCCAGCACGACGATCAGGAAGGTGATCGGACCGAACGACAGCCCGACGAAGGGGTGGATGTCGTATTGCAGAACCAGCAGGCAGGAGGCGAGGCCGGCGAGCGCGCCGCCCAGCGCCGAGGTGATGAGATAGATCCGGCGGGTATCGACGCCCATCAGCGCCATGATCTGGCGGTCCTGCGAGATGGCGCGGATCGCGGTGCCGACATAGGTCTTCTTCATGAAGTAATAGACCAGCGTCATGCCGATCAGGGCTGCGGCGAACGCCAGCAGGCGGGAATAGCTGAAATGCATCTCGGCGAACTTCAGCACCGGCAGCCGGATGCCGAGGTTGCGGAAGTCGATGCCGAAGGCGACGGTGGCAAAGCTCTGCAGCACGAACAGCACGCCGCCGGTGGCGAGCAGCTGGTTGATCGGCGGCGCCGTGAGCAGGGGGGCGATCACCAGCACGTGCAGCAGAGCGCCGAGAGCCGCGACCAGCACGATGGTGATCGGCGCCGCCAGGTAGTAGGACAGTCCGAAATACTGGACCAGGTAGTACATGCCGTACATGCCGATCATGACCAGTTCGGCGTAGCAGATCCATGTCACGTCGATGACGCCGAAGATCAGGTTCAGCCCCAGCGCCAGCAACGCCAGCACCCCGCCGAGCAGGATGCCGTTCACCATGGCTTCGAGCAGGTAGATGTCGAAAATATCCGTCATCGTGTTACCACCACTCCAAAATCCTAGACGCCCAGATAGGCCTGCCGAATGGAATCGTTCGCCAGCATCTCCTGCGAACTGCCGGAAGCGCGGATCGAGCCGGCCTCCAGCAGATAGGCGCGGTCCACCACCTTCAGCACCTGCTGTACGTTCTGCTCGACGATCAGCACGGTGAGGCCGCCGCCACGAATGCGCTTCACCAATTCGAACACCTGCTGCACCACGACGGGGGCCAGGCCGGCCGAGGGCTCGTCGAGCAGCAGCAGTTTCGGATCGGACATCAGCGCGCGGCCGATCGCGCACATCTGCTGCTCGCCGCCGGACATGGTGCCGGCCATCTGGTGGCGGCGCTCCTTCATGCGCGGAAACAGGTCGAACACGAATTCCAGCCGCTCGGAAAAGCGGGCGCGGGCCTCCGGCATGAAGGCGCCCATCTTGAGATTGTCCTCGACCGTGAGGCGGGGAAACAGCCGGCGGTTTTCCGGCACATGCGCGATGCCGAGGCTGACGATGCGATGCTCCGGCGTCTTCAGGATGTCGGTGCCTTCCATCGAGATGGCGCCGGTGCGCGGCCGGATCAGGCCGGAGATCACCCGCATCAAGGTGGTCTTGCCGGCGCCGTTGGGGCCGATCACGCCGACGGCTTCGCCCGCCTTGACGTTCAGACTGACGCCGAACAGCGCCTGGAAGGTGCCGTAGCCCGCATCGATCGATTTCAGTTCCAGCATGCGCGCCCCCTTATCGACGCGCTTCGGCGGCTGCGGCTTGCGTCGCAACGGCGTCGGTGCCGAGATAGACCTCGACCACCCTCGGATCGCTCGACACCTGGCTCGGCAACCCCTCGGAAATCTTTTCGCCGTGGTCCAGCACCATGACGCGATCGACCACGCGCATCAGCACGCCCATGATGTGCTCGACCCAGATGATGGTGATGCCGAGCTCGTCGCGGATCTTGCGCAGCATGTCGGCGGCCTGGTCCATCTCGTTCTCGTCGAGTCCGCCCAGGCTCTCGTCGGCCAGCAGCAGCTTGGGGCCGGTCGCCAGCGCTTTCGCCAGCTCCAGCTTTTTCAGGCCGGCGGCACCGAGGCCGTCGACCAGCGCGTAGCGGTCGGTGGTGAGGCCGACCATGCCGAGCGCGCGCTCGGCGGCTTCCTCGGCCTTGATGCGGCTGTGCTTGCCCTGGCCGAAATAGCCGGCCAGCGCCACGTTCTCGAACATCGTGAGACGGTGGAACGGCCGCGGAATCTGGAAGGTGCGGCCGATGCCGCGATTGATGATGCGATGCGGCGCGAGGCCCGAGATTTCGCTGCCGTCGAACTGCATCGAGCCCGCCGACGGCGGAAAGGTGCCGGACAGCATGTTGAAGATCGTGCTCTTGCCCGAGCCGTTCGGGCCGATCAGGCCGAGAATCTCGCCCTGTTCGACCCGAAACGACACCTGGTTGACGGCCGTGAAACCGCCAAACCGTTTTACCAAACCCTCAACTACCAGCACGACGGTGCCTTCCGACTGTCCAGGACTATTTGTAGCTGTAGGTCGAGCCTGCCGGCAGCGGCAGTACGGCCTCGCGTTGCGCCTGGCTCTTCGGCCACACCACATACGACTTGTCGTCGATGTACTGGATGACCACCGGGAACGAGCGTTCGTTCTGTCCGGCCATCGGTGTGCCCTCACCATAGAACTTGACGCCGTAGCCGAGCATGGTGCCGCCTTCGGGGAGGTCGACATCCAGCGCCGCCTTGCGCAGCGCATCGGGATCGACGCCGCCATACTTCTTGATGGCGCGCGGCAGCACTTCGGCCAGGAACACGTAGGTGTTGGAGGCGGCAATGCCGACATGAGCCGAGCGGATCGCCACGCCAGGTTTCAGCTTGTCGAACTCTTCGCCGATCATCTTGATGACAGGAGGCAGTTTCGGATCCATCGTTTTCTGGTTGGCGAGCCAGATCGAGATCGGATCGGCGTTGAAGACATAGTTGACGTCGCCACCGAGGCTCTCCTTCAGCTTCTCGTAGACGCCGTAGCCGGCGCCATGGCCCATCAGGGCGCCGAATTTCAGCCCCTGTTCGCGCGCCTGCCGCAACAGCAGCGTGATGTCGGGATTGTAGCCGGTATGAAAGATCACATCGGGCCGGGCCCGCTTCAACTTGGTGACCAGCGCGGAAAGATCGGGCGCGGAAGCCGAATAGCCTTCCTTCATCACGACGTTGAAGCCGGCTTTTTTGGCGCCGGCCTCGTTGCCCTTCGCCACGTCGACGCCGTAGGCGCCATCCTCGTGGATGATGGCAACACGCAGGTCCTTCGGCTCCTTGCCGAACTTCTCCCTGGCGTTGTTGGCGATGAAATCCGTGGTCATCAGGCCAAACTGGTCGCCGCTCGCCTGGGGACGGAAGACATGTTTGTAGTTCTTGTTCTCGAACACGCCCGAGGAGATGCAGGTGGTCATCCACATGAATTTCTTGAGCTGCTCGACACGGGCGGCCACCGGCACGCACTGCGCCGAAGAAAAGAAGCCCAGCACCAGATCGACCTTTTCCTGCTCCAACAGGCGCACCGACTCGTTGATGGCGATATCGGGCTTGCTCTGGGCGTCGGCATAAACCGCCTCGATCTTGTAACCTTCGACCCCGGTCTTGGCATAGGCCTCGAGCATGATCTTGGTGCCGATGTATTGCAGCTCCGAACCGCCGCCCGCGAATGGGCCGGTCAGGTCGTAAATCACGCCAATCTTGATCTTTTTTTCCTGGGCGTCGGCCGAAGCCGTCATGCCCAGCGTCGCGATCGCGACCATCAGCCCACCAAACACTCGGGCAGCTCTGCGTATCGGCATCGAAATCCTCCCCCCGGAAAATTGTTCGTTGCACTTATTGTTGTTCGTTGTCGTGTTCTTGATTGCTGTCCATCACATGGGCAGTTCGCACCGATGTCAAGCGCACGTTCGGCTGCTTCTTCCATCCTGTGCCGGCACGACGTGTCCTGATGTCGGCAGCAGGGGTCTTCGCGTTGGCGACGGCTCGGGTGCGTAAACGCGTCGAGCAGGGCCCGAAAAACCCCGGCTCTGGTGCACCCAGAACCGGGCTCGGGGACCGTCTATTTGTTGCTGTAGGTCGAGCCTGCCGGCAGCGGCAGTACGGCCTCGCGTTGCGCCTGGCTCTTCGGCCACACCACCGACGACTTGTCGTCGATGTACTGGATCACCACCGGGAATGAGCGTTCGTTCTGACCCGCCATCGGGCCGTCGGCGTGGAATTTGACGCCGAAGCCGAGCATGGTGCCGCCCTCGGGCAGGTCGACTTCCAGCGCCGCCTTGCGCAGGGCTTCCGGATCGACGCCGCCATATTTCTTGATGGCGTGCGGCAGAACTTCGGTCAGGAAGACGTAGGTGTTGGAGGCGGCCATGCCGACATGCGCCGAGCGGATGGCGATGCCCGGCTTGGCCTTGTCGAATTCCTCGCCGACCGCCTTGATGACCGGCGGCAGCTTGGGATCCATGGTCTTCTGGTTGGCAAGCCAGATCGAGATCGGATCGACGTTGAAGAAGTGGTTGACGTCGCCGCCGAGGCCTTCCTTCAGCTTCTCGTAGACGCCGTAGCCGGCGCCATGGCCGATCAGCGCGCCGAATTTCAGGCCCTGTTCGCGCGCCTGGCGCAGCAGCAGCGTGATATCGGGGTTGTAGCCGGTATGAAAAATCACATCCGGCCGGGCACGCTTCAGTTTTGTCACCAGCGCCGACAGGTCGGGCGCGGTGGCCGCATAGCCTTCCTTTAACACCACTTCGAAGCCGGCCTTCTTGGCGCCGGCCACATTGCCCTTGGCGACGTCGACGCCGTAGGCGCCGTCCTCGTGGATGATGGCGACGCGCAGATCCTTCGGCTCCTTGCCGAACCTGGCCTTGGCGTTGTTGGCGATGAAGTCCATCGCGATCAGGCCGAACTGGTCGCCGCTCGCCTGCGGGCGGAAGATGTACTTGAAATTCTTGCCATCCAGCACGGCCGAGGAGATGCAGGTGGTGATCCACATGAACTTCTTGAGCTGCTCGACGCGCGCGGCCACCGGCACGCACTGCGCCGACGAGAAGAAGCCGAGCAGCATGTCGACCTTTTCCTGCTCGATCAGCCGGATCGCCTCATTGATGGCGACGTCGGGCTTGCTCTGGGCGTCGGCGTAGACCGCCTCGACCTTGTAGCCCTCCACGAGCTTGCCGGCATAGGAGTCGAGCATGATCTTGGCGCCGGTATATTGCAGCTCCGAACCGCCGCCCGCGAGCGGGCCGGTCAGGTCGTAGATGACGCCGATCTTGATTTTCTTTTCCTGGGCCTGGGCGGAAGCCGCCATACCCAGCGCCGCAATCGCGGCCACGAGCCCACCAAGCACACGGGCAGCCTTAAGCACCGGCATGAAAACCTCCCCTGGAAAATTGTGCATTGCGCTTATTATTTTTATTGTTCCCCCATCACACGGGGAGCGCCGACCGATGTCAAGCGCCAACCGGCGTCAGCCGGTGCGAGAACGCCAACCATCATGTCACACGACGGGAAGATGCATTCGCGCCGGTCTGCAATTGCGCACCGCGGAATGAAGGGCGTTACGACTGGCTTTGCGACTGGCCCTGCCGTCCGCCGACCTGCTCGACCCTGACCGCCACCGTCAGGGTCTCCATGCCGCCGCCGTAGCGGGTGCCGCGCACCGGTGCGGCGCCGAGATAATCGAGCCCGATGGCGACGCGGGCATGCGCGTCAGTGGTGCAGATGGCGTTGGCCGGATCGAAGCCGACCCAGCCGAGATCGGGCACGAAGGCTTCCGCCCAGGCATGGCCGGCTTGCTGCTGCACCATGCCGTCGGAGCGCAGGAAGTGCCCGGCGACGAAACGCGCCGGCACGCCGCCGGTGCGCGCGCAGGCGATGAAGATATGCGCGTAGTCCTGGCACACCCCGCGCTTCAGCGCGAAGGCTTCCGCCGCCGAGGTGCCGCTGTTGGTGGGATCTTCGTCGAACGTCATGTGCTCGTTGATCTGCATCATCAGCGCATGCAGGAAACCGAGCACGTCGCTCTCCGATTCCGAGCGCAGCTCGCGCGCGAAATTTTCCATCGCCGGATTGACCTTGGTCAGATCGGTCGAGCGCAGGAAAAAGCTCGGCGGAAAGCGCTCGTCGGTGCCGCGCAGCACGCCGCCGGTATCGTGGGTCTCGATCAGGCCCTCGACCGTGATGGTGAGGTCGGCGATCGGCCCGTAGGTCAGGACATGCGTGATATTGCCGAACGCGTCCTCGTGCATGTCGAGCCGCGAGTCGGTGGAGACGTCGATCTGCCATTCGGCGACGTACTGGCCGTCATGGCTGCCCGGCGTCATGCGCAGAATCTGGATCACGCCGGTGGCCGGCGGCTCATAGCGATAGCTGGTGGAATGGGAAATTCGCAGGCGCATGGTGGACCGGAAGTGAGAGGTTGGATCACAGACTTAAAGCAAAAAGACCGTCATGCCCGGACTTGTTCCGGGCATCCACGTCTTTCTTCGCAACTCATCTCGTAAGCAAGACGTGGATGGCCGGGTCAAGCCCGGCCATGGCAATTGGTGTGTGGTTCCGGTTCGAATCCATCAGATCAGGTACTGCTTGGTGATGATTTCGCCGAGCCTTGCGTTGTCCAGAATGAATTCCTGGATGAATTCATGCACGCCGTGCTGGAAGATGTCGTCCATGTGGCTGTGCTCCAGCCGGTTGCGGACGCCGCGGGCGTGGCGCTGGGCGGCGCCCTGGCGGCCATAGGCGACGCCGATCTGGTCGAGATTGCGCACCAGATTGCCGTAGCAGCTCGCCAGCGAACGCGGCAGCGAATCGTTGAGGATCAGCAGGTCGGCGATCAGCCACGGCTTCAGAGTCTCGCGATAGACCCAGTGATAGGCGGTCAGCGCCGAAACCGAGCGCAGGATTGAGGTCCACTGGTAGTAGTCGAGCGGGCCGCCGACGTGCTCCTCCTCGGGCAGCAGCACGTGGTATTTGACGTCGAGAATGCGGGCGGTGTTGTCGGCGCGCTCCAGATGCAGGCCGAGCCGCGAGAACCAGTAGGCGTCGTTGCGCAGCATGGTCCGGTAGGCCGAGCCGTCGAACCGCAGCGAGGTTTCCTGCACGAAGCGCAGGAATTTTGCCAGTTCCTCGCGCGTCCTGGTGCCTTTGCCCCAGACCTCCTGCAGGTCGATCCAGGCCGAGTTGATGTTGTCCCACATCTCCGAGGTCAGCGCGGTGCGCACCGAGCGCGAATTGAGCCTGGCGTTTTCGATGCAGTTCTTGATCGAGGACGGATTGGCCGGCGAGAACGACAGATACTCGACCACGTTGTGTTCGTCGGCTTCGTCGTAGATTTCGTAGAAGCTGGCGCTGACGCCGGCGGTCAGCAGCGCCGAATCCCACTCGTTGGTCTTGCCGATATAGGTGTTCGGCAGTGCGGTGACCCGCAGCGTCGCCTCGATGGTGCGCGCGAGATATTCGGCGCGTTCGACGTAACGGGCCAGCCAGTACAGGTTTTCGGCGGTGCGTGACAGCATGCAGGAATCTTGCTCTCTCTACTCGTCCTAAAATCCAGATCTCGAACGTCGCAAATCCAAATCCTACTCGTCCAGGATCCAGGTATCTTTGGTGCCGCCGCCCTGGCTTGAATTGACCACCAGCGATCCCTCCTTCAGCGCCACCCGCGTCAGCCCGCCCGGCACGATGGTGACGTGGTTGCTGCCGGTCAGCACGAAGGGTCGGAGATCGACGTGGCGCGGCGCCAGACCCGATTCGACGCAGGTCGGGCAGGTCGACAGCGCCAGCGTCGGCTGGGCGATAAAGCCCTCGGGCTCGCGCTTGAGCTTGTCGCGGAAGGCTTCGATGGTGGCCTTGGTGGCGGCGGGCCCGATCAGCATGCCGTAGCCGCCGGAGCCGTGCACTTCCTTCACCACCAGTTCGCTTAAGTTATCGAGCACGTAGGCCAGATCCTTCGGCTCGCGGCAGCGCCAGGTCGGCACGTTCTTCAGGATCGGCTCTTCGCCGAGGTAGAATTTCACCACATCCGGCATGTAGGAATAGACCGCCTTGTCGTCGGCGATGCCGGTGCCGACGGCGTTGGCCAGGGTTACGTTGCCGGCCGCATAGGCCGACATCAGCCCGGGCACGCCGAGCGCCGAATCCGGGCGGAAGGTGAGGGGGTCGAGGAAGTCGTCGTCGACCCTTCGGTAGATCACGTCGACCCGTTTCAGGCCCTCGGTGGTGCGCATGAACACCTCGTCGTTCTTGACGATGAGGTCGCGGCCCTCGACCAGCTCGATGCCGAGCTTGTCGGCGAGGAACGAATGCTCGTAATAGGCGGAATTGTAGACGCCGGGTGTCATCAATGCCACCGTCGGCTCCGATGACGCCGACAGCGGCGCCACCGAGCGCAGCGCCGACAGCAATTCGTCGGGATATTTTTCAACCGGCGCGACGCGGTGGCGGGCGAACAGGTCCGGAAACAGCCGCATCATGATTTCGCGGTTTTCCAGCATGTAGGACACGCCGGAGGGCGTGCGCGCATTGTCCTCCAGCACGTAAAACTCTTCCGGATTGATGCGGACGATGTCGATGCCGGCGATGTGGACATAGACGTCGTGCGGCACGTGCTGGCCGTTCATCTCCGGCCGGAATACCGGGTTCTGGAAGATCAGGTCGTCGGGAATGATGTTGGCGCGCAGGATGTCGCGGCCGTGGTAGATGTCGCGCAGGAACATGTTGAGCGCGCGCACCCGCTGCTTCAGGCCCTTCTCCAGGATCGCCCATTCCCGGGCCGCCATGATTCGCGGGATCACGTCGAACGGGATCAGCCGTTCCTGGGCTTCGGCGTCGCCATAGACGGCAAAGGTGATGCCGATCCGGCGGAACAGCAGCTCCGCCTCCTGGCGGCGATACTCCAGCGCCTCCGGCGGCGTCTCCTTCAGCCAGCGGGAGAGCTCCTGGTAGGCCGGACGGATGTCGCCGCCGGGCCCATTCATTTCATCGTACGCAGCTGCCATATATCCCGACGCTTTTCCGCTATTCCAAGACCATGCGAGACAGTGCATGACTGAAAGGGATGGTAGCAAGGGCCGGGCCAGCGCGATATGCATTCGGCGAGGGCATTTGGTAGCACGGGTTCCAGCCGCTGCCTCAAAAAACGGCTGGCCGGTGCTTATTTCGGCAGCAAAACCCGTGACATCACGGTGTTGCTTGCGCACATTCACTAAAAAGGGCGAGGAAAGACCATGAGCGAGATCGTCACCGCGGGCATTCTGGTGATCGGCGACGAGATCCTGTCCGGACGGACCAAGGACAAGAACATCGGCTTTATCGCCGAATACCTGACCAATATCGGGATCGACCTCAAGGAGGTCCGCGTGGTCGCCGACGAGGAGGCCGACATCATCGCCGCCCTCGATGCGCTGCGGCACCGCTACGATTACGTCTTTACCACCGGCGGCATCGGGCCGACCCATGACGACATCACCGCCGACGCCATCGCCAAGGCGTTCGGCGTCGGCATCGACCACCATCCGGAAGTGGTGGCGCGGTTCAGGGAGCGCTGGGGAGCCCAGGATCTGAACGAGGCGCGGCTGCGGATGGCGCGGATTCCCGACGGCGCCGAACTGATCCAGAGCGCCACCATCCTGGCGCCCGGCTTCAAGCTCGGCAATGTCGTCGTGATGGCGGGGGTGCCGACGATCATGCAGGCGATGATGGACATCGTGGCGCCGAAGCTGAAATCCGGCGTCCGGATGTTGTCGGAATCGGTTCGCGCCAACGCGAGGGAAGGCGACGTCGGCGGTCCCCTGCGCGAAATCGCCGCCGCCCATCCCGACACCGTGATCGGCAGCTACCCCTTCACCGACGACGACAAGAAGCCGAACACCAATCTGGTGGTCCGCTCGCGCGATCCCGAAAAGCTGGCCGCCGCGATGAACGCGGTGAAGGAGATGCTGGCGGGACTGAACATCACCACCCGCTAGCGGATCGTACAGGGAGCAACATGGCGGAACATCCGGAATTGAGCGCGCAGGAAAAGGTCGGCAAGGCCTTTCCGGTGTCGTGGGACCAGTTTCACCGCGACTGCCGGGCGCTGAGCTGGCGGCTCGCCGACGTCGGCCCGTTTCACGCCATCGTCGCGATTACCCGCGGCGGGCTGGTGCCGGCGGCCATCGTCGCCCGCGAACTCGGCATTCGCGTGATCGATACCGTCTGCGTCGCCAGCTACGACCACACCAAGCAGGGCGAGCTGCAGGTCCTGAAGTCCGTTTCGGCCGAAGTGGCACAGCTCGGCGGCGGCAGCGGCAAGGGCCTCTTGATCGTCGACGATCTCGTCGACACCGGCAAGACCGGCCGGCTGGTGCGCGCGATGATGCCCGACGCGCATTTCGCGGCGGTTTACGCCAAGCCGCAGGGCCGGCCGCTGGTCGATACCTTCATCACCGAAGTGTCGCAGGACACCTGGATCCACTTTCCCTGGGACACCGCGCTGTCGTTCCAGCCGCCGATCCGGGATGGAAGGGTGTGAGTTTCCGTCATTCCGGGGCGATGCGTAGCATCGAACCCGGAATCTCGAGATTCCGGGTCTGGTGCTCGCGCACCATCCCGGAATGACGATCGGACTTCCAAGATGCCGCTGCAAAACCGCGTTACGCCCGCCGGCGACATCGTCGCCACCCCGCATCGCGGCCTGTTCACTGGCAATCGCGGCATCATCCACGATCCCGCCAGCAAAACCCTGACCCGGCGCTGGGCCAGCCCGGCGTGGCTCATCTGCGTCTGCGAATTCCGCGGACGCCGCCGCGTGGTGATGGGCGGCCGCAGCTGGACCGAGCTGTTCTTTCTCGATGAAGCCACCGCGCTCGCTGCCGGGCATCGCCCCTGCTTCTATTGCCGCCGCGACGATGCCAATCGATTTCGCACGGCGTGGGAGCAAGGCAACGGCGTCAGCCGTGTCCTCGCCCGCGACATCGACGCCGTGCTTCACCGCGAGCGGCTCGATCGCGGCAGGAAGCGGCTCCACCCGCTGGCGGTGCCGTTGGCCGAATTGCCCGACGGCGCGATGCTGCAGGAGGGGACGGAGAGCTATCTGGTCGTGCGTGGCCGGCCGCTGAAATGGTCGCCGGCCGGTTACCGCGCCGCTTCTGACGCGATCCGGGGGCCTATGCTGCTGACGCCCCCCTCGACGCTACGCGCGCTGGCGGCGGGATATGTCCCGGTACTGCACCCGAGCGCCGTGGAGCTATTTGTTGCAACAACACCGCCGTCATCCTGAGGTGCGAGCCCTTGCGAGCCTCGAAGGATGGCCGCAAGCTCGGTGTTCGCTGCTCATCCTTCGAGGCTCGCCCCGCGGTGCAAATGCACCGCAGGGCTCTCACCTCAGGATGACGGCTGCGCGAGGATGAGGGCAGTGTTGTGCTTATCCCAACCGCTCCCGCGCCAGCTTGGCACCCGCGCCGAGCGCCATCAGCTTGGCTTCGGCGATGTCGCGGCGCATCGGCGCCATGCCGCAATTGGTGGTGGCGACGATGTTGCTCTTCGGCACGAATTTCGAGACCGCCTCGATCACCTTGACCACATCCTCGGCGGTCTCGACCGTTTCGTTGGCGACGTCGATGACGCCGGCCTGCACGATCTTGCCGGTGAGCAGCGCCAGCAGGTCGAGCGGCACCCTGGAATTGCGGCACTCGATCGCGACCTGCTGGATCGGGCTCTTGGCGATCGCCGGAAAGATATCCTCATACTGCCGCCACTCGGCGCCCAGCGTTTCCTTCCAGTCGGTATTGGCCTTGATGCCGTAGCCGTAGCAGATGTGCACGGCGGTGGCGCAGGTCAGGCCCTCGGCGGCGCGCTCCAGCGCCTTGATGCCCCAGTCCGAGACCTCGTCCATGAAGACGTTGAAGGCGGGCTCGTCGAACTGGATCATGTCGACGCCGTCGGCCTGCAGGGCTTTGGCTTCCTCGTTGAGCAGTTCGGCAAAGGCGAACGCCATCTTGACGCGGTCGCCATAATAGCCGTCGGCGACGGTGTCGATGATGGTCATCGGGCCGGGCAGGGTGAATTTCAGTTGTCGCGTGGTGTGGGTGCGCGCGACCCGGGCTTCGTCGGCATGGACACGGCCTTTGAGCCTGAGCGGCGCCACCACCTGCGGCACCATCGCCTTGTAGCGGTCCTTGCGGATTCCCATCTCGACCTTGTTGGCAAAGTCGATGCCTTCGATCTTCTCCATGAACCCGTGGACGAAATGCTGGCGTGCCTGCTCGCCCTCGGTGACGATGTCGATGCCGGCGTCTTCCTGCAGCTTGATCGCCAGCATGGTGGCGTCGCGCTTGGCGCGCGCCAGTTCCTCGCCTTTGGATTTCCAGGGCGCCCACAGCGTATTGGGCTCGGCCAGCCATTCCGGCTTCGGCAGCGAGCCTGCGATCGTGGTTGGAAACAGCATGGTGGGGCCTCCCCGGGGGTTGTCGTTTGCGCCTGTGTGGCATGTTCGGCAGTAGCCCTACAAGGCCGGCATGATGACTGGAAGGGCGTGAGCCCGCGGGCTAGGATGTGGGCAGCTTCCTCAGGGATACCCCATGATCGACCTGCACTACGCGCCGACGCCGAATGGCTGGAAAATCTCGATCATGCTGGAGGAACTTGGGCTTCCCTACACGGTGATTCCCGTCAACATCCGCGCCGGCGACCAGTTCAAGCCGGAGTTCCTCGCCATCAGCCCGAACAACCGGATTCCCGCCATCGTCGACCACGCGCCACCCGACGGCGGCGAACCGTTTTCGGTGTTCGAGACCGGCGCGATCCTGATCTACCTGGCCGAAAAGACCGGCCGCTTTCTCCCCCGGGACATGCGCGGCCGTTCCAAGGTGGTGCAGTGGGTGATGTGGCAGATGAGCGGGCTCGGGCCGATGCTCGGCCAGCACGGCCACTTTGCGCTTTATGCCGCGGAGAAGATTCCCTACGCCATCGAGCGCTACCGCGACGAGACGGCGCGGCTCTATGGCGTGCTGGATCGGCAACTCGGCAACACCGCGGCGTATGTCGCGGGCCCCGACTACTCGATCGCCGACATCGCCTGCTTCCCCTGGACCATGACCCACAAGGCGCAGGGATTTACCCTCGACGATTACCCCAACATCAAGCGCTGGTATGCCGAGCTCCGCGCCCGGCCTCAGGTGCAGGCGGGGCTGGCGATCGGCAAGTTCGTCAAGGAGCCGTTCGACGAGGAAGCGCGAAGGAATATGTTCGGGCAGAAAGCGAAGGAGCTGGCGGGGAGGACCTGACGGCCCCTCAGCGTCATTGCGAGGAGCCCTTGCGACGAAGCAATCCATCTCACAGCGAAAAGAAAGAATGGATTGCTTCGCTTCGCTCGCAATGACGGTGATAGAGTTGCGCGAAACAAACGAAATCGCGCCGAGACGCGACAGCATAAGGAAAACGCCACCATGATCGAGTTCTTCTTCGACTGCTCCAGCCCCTGGACCTATCTCGCCTTCCACAACATCCAGCCGCTGGCGGAAGAGTTCGGCGTCGAGATTTCGTGGCGGCCGATCCTGGTCGGCGGCATTTTCAATACCATCAATCCCAGCGTCTATGCTTCGCGCGAGGCGCCGGTGCCGCTGAAGGCGCGTTACCAGAAGAAGGACCTCGCCGACTGGGCGCGTTCCGCCGGGCTCGCGATCAAGATGCCGCCGACGGTGTTTCCGGTGAACAGCGTCAAGGCGATGCGCGGCTGCATCTGGCTCGGCAAGGACATGGTGCCGTTCGCCCGCGCGGTGTTTTCAGCCTATTGGGGCGACGACAAGGACATCTCGAAGGACGAGGTGCTGACCGAAATCTGCAACAGCGTCGGCGTCGATCCGCAAAAATTCTTCGCCGGCATCGCCGACCAGGCGATCAAGGACCAGCTCAAGGCCAATACTGATGAAGTAATGGCGCGCGGCGGTTTCGGCTCGCCGACCATCTTTCTCGACAAGACCGACATGTATTTCGGTAATGACCGCATGCCGCTGATCCGCGAGGCGCTGGCGCGCCTCAGGGCGCGGGCGGCCTGATGTCGAGAAAAGTCGTCTGCCGCGAACTTGGGCCTCCCGAAAGCCTGCGGCTGGAAAGCTTTGCCTCCGCGCCGCTGGCGCCGGGCGAGGTTCGCGTCGCCGTGCAGGCCGCCGGGATCAATTTCCCTGATGTGCTGATGGCGGCCGGTGAGTATCAGCTGAAGCCGCCGCTGCCGTTCACGCCGGGCATGGAAGCCGCCGGCGACGTGATCGAGGTGAACGGCGCCGCCGGCATCGCGGTCGGCGACCGCGTCATCGTCAAGATGCGGCACGGCGGCTATGCCGATGAAGCCGTTGTCACGCCGTTGCAATTGACGCCGCTGCCGTCCACTTTCGACTACGCCGAGGGCGCGACCTTTCTGGCCGGCCACGGCACCGCGTATCACGCGCTGATCGATCGCGGCCAGATTCAACCGGGCGAAGTGCTGCTGGTGCACGGCGCCGGCGGCGGCGTCGGCCTGGCCGCGGTGGAGATGGGCAAGATGCTGGGCGCCACCGTGATCGCCGCGGCGTCGTCCGAAGAAAAGCTCGCGGTGGCGCAGGCGAGGGGCGCCGATCATCTCGTGCTCTACGGCCGCGAACCCTTTCGCGATGCCGTCAAGCGAATCACCGACGGCCGCGGCGCCGACGTGGTGTTCGATCCCGTCGGCGGCGAGATTTTCGAGAACAGCGTGCGCTGCATCGCCTGGGGCGCGCGGCTGCTGGTGATCGGTTTCACCGGCGGCATCGGTCTTGCCCGCACCAATCTGCTGCTGATCAAGGGCGCCAGCGTGCTCGGCGTCCGCGCCGGCGAAGCGGTGCGGCGCAATCCGGCGTTGGGCGAGGTGCGATTGAAAGCGCTGCTGGCATGGGCGGAGGCGGGAAAGATCCGGCCCAACGTCTCGCACCGGCTGCCGCTGCAGGATTACGCGCAGGCGATGCGGCTATTGGTCGATCGCAAGGCGATCGGCCGCGTGGCGCTGATGATGAATCCGTAGGGTGGGCAAAGCGCCCGCCGTCGCTCGGAGAGCGACGGTGAAAGCGTGCCCACCATTTCAACACACCGGTTGATGATAGGTGGTGGGCACGGCGCGAAGCGCGCGCCTTTGCCCACCCTACGCACTGCGGCTATTTATACTCCCGCTCGTCCCACCACGGGAAATAGTCGGGCATGTCGGTCGATACCTTGTTCTTGAACTGCGCCGGGCGTTTTTCCAGGAACGACACCACGCCCTCCTTCACATCCTCGGAGCGCCCGCGGGCGTAAATGCCGCGGCTGTCGACCTTGTGGGCTTCCATCGGATCGTCGGCGCCGAGCATGCGCCACATCATCTGGCGGATCAGCGCCACCGATACCGGCGCGGTCTTCGCCATGAACTCCTTTGCCAGCGCGCGCGCGGTCGGCAGCAATTCGTCGGGCGCCACGACTTTCGATACCAGCCGGCCGGCGAGGGCTTCCTGCGCCGGGAACACGCGGCCGGAAAAACACCATTCCAGCGCTTGCTGGATGCCGACGAGGCGCGGCAGGAACCAGCTCGATGCCGCCTCCGGCACGATGCCGCGCTGGGAGAACACGAAGCCGATCCGGGCATTTTCGGAGGCGATGCGGATATCCATCGGCAGCAGCATGGTGGCGCCGATGCCGACCGCGGGGCCGTTGATCGCCGCGATCACGGGCTTCAGGCATTTGAAGATCCGCAAGGTGACCTGGCCGCCGCCGTCGCGCACCTGCGGATCGCTGTAATCGACCTTGCCGTCGGCCAGCCGCTTGACGGGCCCGCGCCGTGCGTCGCGGTCGAAAGTGTCGGCGCCGGAAGAGAGGTCGGCGCCGGCGCAGAACCCGCGCCCCGCGCCGGTCACGATGATGGCGCGGATAGTGTCGTCCTTGTCGGCGGCATCGAACGCGGCGATCAATTCCGCCTGCATGGTGCCGTTGAAGGCGTTGAGCTTGTCGGGCCGGTTCAGCGTTATGGTGAGAATCTGCTCGTCGACCTCGTATTTGATCGTCTCGTAAGACATGGGGATGTTTCCTCTGGGGTGTTGTTTTGATTGTTACGTCGTCATTCCGGGATGCGCCGTCGGTCGGCAATTGCCGACCTGAGGCGTAGACCCGGAATCTCGATCGGGCTGCTCTCGCTCGAGATTCCGGGTTCGCGCTTCGCGCGCCCCGGAATGACGGGAGGGTCTACTTCTTCGGCGGCTTCGGCCACGGCTTCTGCGGTCCGCGCAATCCCTCGAACGCCTTGGCCATGCCGAGCACGCCGATGTCGTCGAATCGGCGGCCGACGATCTGGACGCCGATCGGAAAGCCTTTTTTGCTGAAACCGCCGTTGATCGAGACGGCCGGATTTTCCGCCATGTTCCACGGCACGGTATAGGCGATGTGCTCGAACGGTTTTTGGGGATCGTCGAGCGGAGCGGCGAGCTCGGCGGCGAAATTTACCACCGGCGACACCGGGGAAATCACATAATCGATGTCGCAGAACAGTTTCGCTGCCGCCGCCCGGATTGCCATGGTGGCATTGAACCCCCTGACGACGTCGACACCGGACAGTTTGGCACCGGCCTCCGCCCACTTGACAATATACGGCAGCGCCTTGGCGCGCTCGGCCGGCGTCAGCTTCGACAGGTCGTCCCACATCCGGGCGCGCCAGAAATGGTCTAGCCCGTCGAGGATCTCGCGCGTCATCACGCCATCGATCTCGGTGACCACGGCTCCGGCGGATTCGAACGCCTTCGCGGCCTTCACCGCGACGTCACGCACGTCCTTTTCCAGCGCCTGGCCGGCGCCGGCATCGAGCATCAGCCCGATGCGTAGTTTGCGCGGCGATTTTTCCAGCGCCTTCCAGTTGATGTCGTTGGGCGGCAGGCTCATGCCGTCGCGGCGATCGGGCCGCGACAGCACGCTCATCATCAGCGCGGCGTCGTCGACAATGCGGGTCATCGGTCCGGCGACGCGGCCGACATAGGGCGGATCGACCGGAATTCGTCCTAGACTCGGCTTCAGCGCGACAAGGCCGCACCAGCATGCCGGCAGCCGCACCGAGCCGCCGATGTCGGTGCCGAGATGCAGCGGACCGTACCCCGCCGCGGCCGCGGCACCGGCGCCGGAACTGGAGCCGCCGGGATTCTTGCTGAGGTCCCAGGGATTGCGGGTGAGGGGATGGAAGCTGGAGAGTCCCGACGACAGCATGCCGTAATCCGGCATGGTGGTTTTTGAGAAGATCACCGCACCGGCTTCGCGCAGCCGCGCGGCGGGCGGCGCATCCCGCTCCGCCGGCACCTGCTTGACGCTGGCCGCACCCAACGGCACCGGCACGCCCCTGGTGGCGATGTTGTCCTTGATGGTGACGGGCACGCCGTCGAGCACGCCCATCGGCTCGCCCTTCTGCCAGCGTTCGGTCGATGCTTTCGCAATCGCCCGGGCGCCGTCGGGATCGAAGGCGTACAGTGCCTTGATATGCGGCTCCCATGCTGCGACATGCGCCAGCACGTCCTCCAGCACTTCCGACGGCGAGAACTGGCCGGCCTTGAATCCTTCGATCAGGTCGACGGCGCTGAGATCGTGCAGCGACGTGACCGATTCCTCGGGAGCCGGTTTATGCATGGGCGCCTGCCGGAAGCCGGGTTTCGATGATGCGCGCAAACATGCTGGCGCCAATGGGGAGGATCCTGTCGTCGAGGATATAGCCGGGATTGTGTACCGGCACCGAGCCTTCATGGCCGACCCAGAAATACGCGCCGGGCACCACCTGCATCATGTCGGCAAAATCCTCGCTGCCCATCTTGGGCTCCGACCTCGTGATGACCTTGGCGGGATCGACCACCGTTCGCGCCACTTCGGCAACCACGGCGGACTGTTCCTCCTTGTTGACCAGCACGCTGAAGCCGTCGCGGATATCGACTGATATCTCGACCTGGAAGGCGCTGGCGATGCCGGCGCAGAGCGCGCGCATCCGCTCGCGGATCAGCACGCGGACCTCGTCGGAGAAAGCGCGGACAGTGCCGCACAGCTTCGCTTCGCCGGGGATCACGTTGTAGGCGGAGCCGGCGTGGATCTGGGTGATCGACAGCACCGCGGGCTCATGCGGGTTGACGTTGCGGCTGACGATGCTCTGCAGCGCCTGTCCGAGCGTCATCGCGACGATGACGGGATCCTTCGAAAGGTTGGGCATCGCGCCATGGGCGCCGTAGCCCGATATCACGATGTCGAAGAAGTCGGCGCCGGCCATCGCCGGTCCCGGCAGGATCGCGATCTCGCCGTGGTTGAGATCAGGCGCATTGTGCAGCCCGTAGATCTCGTCGCAGGGGAATTTCTCGAACAGCCCGTCCTTGATCATGGCGCGCGCGCCGCCAAGGCCTTCCTCGGCGGGCTGGAAGATGAAATGCACCGTGCCGTCGAAGTTGCGGGTTTCCGCGAGGTAGCGCGCGGTGCCGAGCAGCATGGTGGTGTGGCCGTCATGGCCGCAGCCGTGGAAGCGGCCGGGAATGGTTGAGCGCCAGCGCAGATTGGTGTTCTCTTCCATCGGCAGCGCATCCATGTCGGCGCGCAGCCCGATCCGCTTGCTGCTCGTCCCCTTGTTGCCCTTGAGCACGCCGACCACGCCGGTGCCGCCGAGGCCGCGATGCACCTCGATGCCCCATTGCGTCAGCTTGTCGGCAACGATGCCGGAGGTGCGGACTTCCTCGAAGCCGATCTCGGGATGCGCATGCAGGTCCCGGCGGATTGCGGTGAGTTCGTCGGCAAAGCCTTCAATGCGTTCGATGTTGGGCATGGTTGTTATCCGGTTGCGGAAGACGTTGAGCTTGACGTGGCCGAGGGAACGAAGGCCGAGCCGTTCGGCTTGATGCGGATGCCGGAGCGCAGCCGGGTCCAGGGCAGGGTGGCCGTGTCGGCCGGCATCGCGCCC
Organism: Pseudomonadota bacterium; assembly: GCA_040390145.1. GTDB lineage: Bacteria > Pseudomonadota > Alphaproteobacteria > Rhizobiales > Xanthobacteraceae > Bradyrhizobium. Next base: position 11,548 of record JAZJYY010000169.1, on the reverse strand, counting down.
GGTGCGGCGCAGATCAGGAGTGTTTCGGCGATCGGCTCGAAATCGGCGCGAAAATGCACCGAGCTCTTGTTGACCAGGATCGCCTGTTCGGTCGGTTCGATCCCGACATAGCGGTACATCGCCTGGTCCGCGAGCTGCGCCTTGTGCGACGAGACCACCACGCGGACGCCGCCGATGCGAAGGCACGCCGACGGACCCATGTCCATGTCGCGGCCGCCATAATAGGGACCGGGTGCGACGAATTTTCCATCGGACAATTGTTCGACGACGAAGGTTTCCTGGTATGGCGCATCATCAGGAATGCCGGACTTGCCGCCGAGCGCCAGCGTGACGGTGGCGCCGACGCCGGCGGCGTGTGCTGCCTGCGCCGACGCGGGATCATAGATCACGCCGGTGGCCGCGCGCTGGGCGTTGTTGCGCACCAGCGCGCGAAGCATGCCGGTGGTGTCGGAATCGCCGCCGGCGCCGGGATTGTCCTGGGTATCGGCAATCACGATCGGCTTGCGCGCGGTCTTCGCCAGTTGCATCGCATGCAGCACGCCTTCGTCGGGCGCAAAGATGCGGCCGTCGAAATCATCCTCATGACCGACAATGACGTTCATGATGGTATCGGCCGCGGCGTCGGCATCCTCCTGCGTTTGGCCATAGGCGAACACGCTCGGTCCGCAATGGGCAAAATCCGCGGCCGGAAAGCCCGGCGCAAAGGACAGCGTCGGCACCGCATCGTCCTGCAGCGCCGCGAGCTTCTGGTAGATGCCTTTGGTCGGCTGGTCATTGGTGCATTGCCAGCTGATCGGGATCAGGAACGGCAATTGCCGGAACGCCTTTGCGAATTTCTGTTTGGTGTCGAGCAGCAGCGCCAGATGTTCCGCGCAGGCGCGGCCGGTGTCGGCCATGTCGACATGCGGATAGGTGCGGTAAGCGATGAGTGCGTCGGCATGCTCCATCATTTCCGGCGTCACATTGGCGTGCAGGTCGAGGCTGACCACCAGCGGCAGATCCTTGCCGATCACCTCGCGCACGCGGCGCAGGATTTCGCCTTCGCCGTCGTCGAAATGTTCCGCCACCATCGCGCCGTGCAGGTCGAGATAGACCGCGTCGAGCGGACCCGCCGACGCGATGCCGTCGATCATTTCGCTGGCGATGCGCTCATAGGCATCCCGGGTGACGTGGGCGCTGGGCGTGGCGGCCGCCGAGATGGTCGGGATCAACTCCCAGCCCTTGGCTTCCGCCGCCTGGATGAACCCGGCAAGCCCGACATTGATGTCGCGCATGATCCTGAGCACGCCGGCGCCCCGCGCCATCGCCGGCCAGCCGCCGCCATGGACGAAATCGGTATAGGTCGCCTTGGTCGGCGCGAACGTATTGGTCTCGTGCAGGAAGCCACCGACGGCGATACGGGTCATTGAGGTCTCGATCTGATTTGCGGGCGGACGTTAGACTCGTCATCGCGACCAGCGCAAGCGACGAAGCAATCCCGTTTTGCATGCCGCATGGGCGTGTCGTCATTCCGGGGCGATGCGCAGCATCGAACCCGGAATCTCGAGATTCCGGGTCTGGTCCTTCGGACCATCCCGGAATGACGTTGAGAGAGTTACGCCCCCGCCACCGCGCCCTCGGCCACCGGCCGGAAATTCGCGAAGTCCCAGCCCCGTCCGGGCGCTGCCTCGAGCAGCGCCCTTGTATAGGCCTGCTGTGGGTGCGTTAAAACCTGGGCGGCCGGGCCCTGTTCGACGATGCGGCCGTGCTGCATCACGGCGACGTCGTCGCAGATTTGGGCGGCGACGCGCAGATCGTGGGTGATGAACAACAGCGCGATGCCCAGCCGCGTCTGGATTTCGTCGAGCAGTTCCAGCACCTGGGCCTGCACCGAGACGTCGAGCGCGGAGACCGCTTCATCCGCCACCAGCACGTCGGGATCGAGCGCCAGCGCGCGGGCGATGGCGATGCGCTGGCGCTGGCCGCCCGAAAACTGGTGCGGATAGCGCGAGATAGCGTCGGCCGGCAGGTCGACCAGCTCCAGCAGATCGCGCGCTTTCGCCAGCGCTTCGGCATGCGGCATGCCGTAATTGATCGGTCCCTCCGCGATGGTCTCGCCGACGGTGATGCGCGGATTAAGCGAGCGATAGGGATCCTGGAAGATGATCTGGATGCGCTTGCGATGCGGCTGCAGCAGCCGCCGCGACAGCTCGGAGATTTCGCGGCCGGCGAGGCGAATGCCGCCGGAGGTCGGATCGATCAGCCGCACGATGCAGCGCGCCACCGTGGATTTGCCGGAACCGCTTTCGCCGACGATGCCGAGCGTGCGGCCCTTGCGCAAGGTGAGGGTGACGTTCTGCGCGGCGGCCACTTCGCGCACGGCGCCGAAGAAGGAGCGCTCGCGATAGACCTTGCCGAGTTCGTTGGCCTCCAGCACCACCGGCTCGGTGGAATCCGCGCGCGGCGCCCGCGGGATCAGGCTCGGCACCGCCGAAAGCAGATTGCGGGTGTATTCCATGGTGGGCGTGCGCAGGATGGTCTGCAGCGAGCCGGTCTCGACCAGTTTGCCGTAGCGCATCACCGCGACGCGGTCGGCGATCTCGGCGACCACGCCCATGTCGTGGGTGATGAAGAGAACCGCGGTGCCGTGATCCCTCTGCAAATCGCGGATCAACGTCAAAATCTGCTTCTGCGTGGTGACGTCGAGGGCGGTGGTCGGCTCGTCCGCGATCAAAAGCTTCGGTTCCAGCACCAGCGCCATCGCGATCATGATGCGCTGGCGCTGGCCGCCGGAAAGCCGGTGCGGGAAGGAGGCGAAGATGCGCTCGACCTCGGGCAGCCGGACCTGCTCCATCATGTCGAGGATGCGCTTCTTGCGCGCGCGGGCGTCGAGATCGGTATGGGCGCGCAGCACCTCGTCGATCTGGCGGCCGACCGGCACCACCGGATTGAGCGCCGTCATCGGCTCCTGGAAGATCATCGCCATGGTGGTGGCGCGCAACTGGCGCAGGCGGCGGTCGCTGGCGGTGAGGATGTCCTCGCCGACCAGTTTTACCGTTCCGCCCGACGGCACCAGCGAGCCCTTCTGCAATAGCCCCATCACCGTCAGCGACGTCACGGATTTGCCCGAGCCGCTTTCGCCGACCAGGCACAGCGTCTCGCCCTCGTGCACCCTTAGCGAGACGCCGTCGATCACGCGCTGGTTGGCGGGGTTCTTGCCGAGGCCGACGACGAGATTGTCGATGTCGAGGACAATGGGTTTGTCGGTCATGTCATCGCACTCTCGTTGTCGTCATTCCGGGATGGTCCGAAGGACCAGACCCGGAATCTCGAGATCCCGGGTTCGCTTCGCGCCCCGGGATGACGTCGTTGCTTCGCATCGACGTCACTTGCCGCCCTCGCGCTGCTTCATGCGGGGGTCGAGCGCGTCGCGGGCGGCGTCGCCGATCAGGTTGACGCTGAGGATGGCGACCGAGAGCATCAGGCCGGGCCAGAAGATCAGCGACGGCTTGATCTGGAAATAGGCGCGGCCCTCGGCCATGATGTTGCCCCAGGTCGGCGTCTCCGGGCTGATGCCGGCGCCGAGGAAGGACAGGATCGCTTCGGTCAGGATCGCGGAAGCCGCCACATAGGTGCCTTGCACGATCAGCGGCGCCACCGTGTTGGGCATCAGATGCCGCCACATGATCTTGGGCAGGCTGGAGCCGACCGAGATCGCCGCCTCGACATAGGGTTCTTCGCGCGCGGACAGCACCACCGAGCGCACCAGCCGCGCCACCCGCGGGATCTCGGGAATGGTGATGGCCACCAGCACCGTCATCAGGCTGGCGCCCGACAGCGACACCACCGCGATCGCGAGCAGAATGCTCGGGATCGCCATCAGGCCGTCCATCACCCGCATCATCACGGCGTCGACCCATTTGAAGAAGCCGGAGATGAGGCCGATGACGAGGCCGATGCCGATCGAGAACAGCGCGGCGCCGAGCCCGATCAGGAGCGAAATCCGCCCGCCATAGAGAATCCGCGCCAGCACGTCGCGGCCATAGGCATCGGTGCCGAGCCAGAATTCGGCGCTCGCGGGTTTTAGCCGCAGCGCCGGCGCCAGCAGCTGCGGGTCGTGCGACGACAGCAGTGGCGCGAAAATAGCCGACAGGATCACCAGCGCGAGGCAGACGCTCGCCACCGCGATGATCGGCGTCGCCGTCAGGAAGCCGAGCCCCGGCCGGAACGGCGTGGTGATCGGAATCGACGGCTCGGGAAGGGTTTCGATGGCCATCAGTACCGAATCCTTGGGTCGAGCATGGTGTAGGCGACATCGATCAGGAGATTGACGGTGACATAGATCAGCGAGGTCAAAAGGATCATCGCCTGGATGACGGGATAATCGCGCGCCAGCACGGCATCGACGGTGAGGCGTCCGATGCCGGGCAGATTGAACACGCTCTCGGTGACGACGACGCCCGAGATCAGCAGGGCGAACCCTGTTCCGATCACGGTGATGACCGGCACCGCAGCGTTGCGGAGCGCGTGGCGCAGCAGCACGGCGGTCTCGTTGATGCCCTTGGCGCGGGCGGTGCGCACATAATCCTCGCCGAGCACGTCGAGCATCGCCGCCCGGGTCATGCGCGCGATCAGCGCCACATAGATAAAGGACAGCGTGCAGGTCGGCAGGATGATGCGCTCGAAGAACGGCCCGAACCCCTGGGTGATGCTTTTGAAGCCCTGCACCGGCAGCCAGCGCAGCTCGATCGCAAACACCTGGATCAGCACATAGCCGATCACGAATACCGGCACCGAGAATCCGATCACCGACAATCCCATGACGAAGCGGTCGATCCAGGTGCCGTGTTTCCAGGCCGCGATGACGCCGAGCGGGACCGCGACCACGATGGCGAGAATGATGGTCGACAGCGCGATCGAGATCGACGGCTCGACGCGCTGGCTGATCATTTTCAGCACCGGCACGTTGGAGATCAGGGAGACGCCGAGATCGCCCTGCAGCAGCCGGCCGATCCAGGTGAAGAACTGGGTGTAGAGCGGCTCATGCAGGCCGAGCGAGATGCGGATGCGCTCGAGCTGTTCGGGCGTCGCATTGTCGCCGGCCAGTATCGCGGCGGGATCGCCCGGCGTCAGCCGCAGCAGCAGGAACACGAACAGCGCCACCACGCCCATCACGGGAATGGCGGCCAGAACACGGCGAAGCAGATATCCGAGCATCGTTGTCCATCGATTATGCGGCAACCGCTGTTTCGGCCGCCGCGGATCCAGTTCCCGCCCGTAGTTCTCAGTTAAGCAAATTCGGTGCCATCAAGTACAGGTTCTTCCGTAGCCCGGATGAAGCCAGCGGGACGCGCACATGCGCGGTCCGATGGCGTAATCCGGGAACGGCGGTGATGTCGGCCCCGGATTTCGCAAGTGCTCCATCCGGGCTACGGGTGCATTCATCGCTCACTCCAGCGTCGCCAACAGCCCCGCCATCAGGCGTCCGCGTTCGGCGAGGCTGTCGACTTCGATATGTTCGTTCAGCGTATGGGCGTCGGCGCCGCGCACGCCGAGGCCGTCGAGGGTGGGAACTCCCATGGCGCCGGTAAAATTGCCGTCGGAGCCGCCGCCGGCGCTGGCGTGGGGCAGCTCCTTGCCCATCGCTTTCGCCAAGCCTTGCGCCTTTTCATACAGCGCCATTGTACCGGCGTCGGGCTCCCATACCGGCCGGGTCACGCCGCGCGTCACTTTGAAAGTGACGTCATTGGCGCTGCCGGACAGCGCCAACATCCGCTCGACGCCGTGGTCGAGATCGGCCTGGCGTTTCGCCATGCTCAACGCTTCGCCGGTACAGGTGGTGGCGACGCAATTGACCCATTGCCCGCCATGCACGATGCCGACCGAGAAGGTGCAGTCTGCCGTGGTCATGCCGTCGATCGCCAGGATCTGCCGTGCCATCTCGCGGATCGCCGAGCGGCCCGAAGAGAGAGTAGCGCCGGCATGGCTCGGCTTGCCGGTGGCCTCGAGATTGAATCGCGCGATGGCGTAGCGCCCGGTGACGACGCCATTGTCCGGGCGGCCCGGCTCCGGCACCAGCACGTATTTGTTGCGGGCGGCCTCCGCTTCGATGATGTCGCGGGTGGAGGGGGTGCCGACTTCCTCGTCCGGCGTGAACAGCACGGTGATCGGCAGCGGCGTGGTGAACGACGCGCGCGCCAGTTGCCGGATCGCCTCCAGGGAAAGGTAATTTCCGCCCTTCATGTCGAAGATGCCGGGGCCGAAACACTTGTTGCCCTCGCGCCGCCACGACAGTTTTTCCAGCGTGCCGACCGGGTGCACGGTATCGAGATGCCCTGCGATCAGGATGCCGGGCTGGCCGGCGTTCGGATGCGGAAAGCGCGCGCGGACGCAGCCGGCAAAACCCTGGCGGCCGGCGATGCGTTCGATCGACGCGCCCATGATCGCCATGTCGCGGGCGGCGAGGTCGAGCATGCGCTCGACGGCTGATACATCGAAGGTCGGGCTTTCGCATTCGACCCAGCCGCGCAGTCCCTGCAGCATGGCCTCGGAATCGAAAGGTAGATTGGCGGGGTTCATCGGCTTCTCTTTGTTATTGAACGGATTGTTGACGCGCGGCATTGCGAGGGCTTGCGAGCACGATCCTTACGAAAGTGACCGGCGGCGAATTTGTAAAGTGAAACTTGGGCTGCCGGCTCGGGTCCATTCGTCGCGTGAGCCTGATCCAAAAGCCGATTGACGCGCCACGCGCTTGGTGCAAGTCTTAAATACGACAGAAGTTACAGCGTGTTAGTGCGCCTAAATAACGTACCGCATGCATAAACTATCATCTGGGTTTGACCAGTTTCACGTCAGGAGAGTTTGAATGTTCCACATCTCGCGTTGGAAACGGCCCACGCTAGCGTCCGGTGTCGCGCTGTCGGTCCTTGCTTTTTCGGCCGCCTTGATGCCGCAGGCATTCGCCGCCGGCAAGACCATCACCGCGGTGATGCATTCCGATTTGCGCGTGATCGATCCCGGTCTCACCACCGCCTACATCACCCGCGACCACGGCTACATGGTCTACGACACGCTGGTGGCGACCGATTCCAGCTTCAAGATCCAGCCGCAGATGGCGGATTGGAAAATCAGCGACGACAAGCTCACCTACACCTTCACCCTGCGCGACGGCCTGAAATGGCATGACGGCAAGCCGGTCACGGCGGAAGACTGCGTTGCCTCGCTGAAGCGCTGGGGCAAGAACGATGGCATGGGCCAGAAGCTGATGGATTTTACCGCAAGCCTCGAAGCGCCCGATACCAAGACCATCGTGCTGAAGCTGAAGGAGCCCTACGGCCTGGTGCTGGAGTCGCTCGGCAAACCCTCGTCGCTGGTGCCGTTCATGATGCCGAAGCGGCTGGCCGAAACCGAGCCCGGCAAGGCGATCGCGGAGCAGATCGGCTCCGGTCCGTTCAAGTTCATCCAGTCCGAATTCCAGCCCGGTGTCAAAGTCGCCTACGAGAAGAACACCGACTACGTGCCGCGCAAGGAGCCGGCGAGCTGGACTGCCGGCGGCAAGGTGGTCAAGGTCGACCGCGTCGAATGGCTGACGATGCCCGACGCGCAGACCGTGGTGAATTCGCTGCAGTCGGGCGATATCGATTTCGCGGAAAACCCGTCCTTCGATTTCCTGCCGGTGCTGGAAGCCAACAAGGATATCAAGGTCGAAACCCTCAACAAGTTCGGCTTCCAGACGCTCGGGCGCATGAACTTCCTTCATCCTCCCTTCGATAACGTCAAGGTGCGCCGCGCCGCGTTCCTGGCCATGAACCAGAAACCGGTGCTCGACGCGCTGGTCGGCAATCCCAAATATTACAAGATCTGCGGCGCGATATTCATCTGCGACACGCCGCTCGCCACCGACGTCGGCTCCGAAACCCTGGTGAAGGGCAACGGCATGGCGGAAGCCAAGAAGGCGCTCGCCGAATCCGGCTATGACGGCACGCCCATCGTGATCATGGCGCCGGGCGACGTGGTGACGCTGAAGGCGCAGCCGATCGTGGCGGCGCAGTTGCTGCGCGAGGCCGGCTTCAAGGTCGACCTGCAGGCCACCGACTGGCAGACCGTGGTGACCCGCCGCGCCAGCCAGAAGCCGATCAAGGAAGGCGGCTGGAACATGTTCTTCACCAACTGGGTCGGCGCCGACGTCTCCAACCCCGTCGCCAACGTCTCGGTCGGCGGCCGCGGCACCAAGGGCGGCTGGTTCGGCTGGGCCGAGGACGCCAAGGTCGAGCAGCTGCGCGACGCCTTCGCGCGGGCCGGTTCGCCCGACGAGCAGAAGAAGATCGCCGCCGACCTGCAGAAGCACGCCTACGAACAGGTGATCTACATCCCGCTCGGCCAATATTTCGCGCCCAGCGCCTGGAGCACCAAGCTCACAGGCGTACTCGACGGCCCGGCGACGCCGGTGTTCTGGAATATCGAGAAGAAATAGGGGCGGGGAGGCCCGCCGCTCGAATAACGACATCATGCCCGGCCTTGTGCCGGGCATTTTCGTATCGCTAAAGCGTCATTGCGAGCGCAGCGAAGCAATCCATAGCATCAAGGTAGGTGTGGATTGCTTCGCTGCGCTCGCAATGACGTTTTTTGATCAGCAGTGGATGCTGCGGAGCGATTCCAACCCGTCGCTCAGGATGGGCGGACCGGCTTGCGTGGATGGCGAGCCCGGTGAAGTTGAACCGGTCGGGGGCTTGCGGGTGGTTACGGCGCGCCGAAGGTCGGGACTCTGGCTGGGCATGTCGTCTTGCTCCAAAATGCTGCAGGACAACAATTTGGGGGCCGGGTGGTTCCGGGTATCGAACCAAGGGTTACCGGAGCGTAGCTTCGTCCGATGAAATCGAGGGTTTCGCCGCACCGGAAGTTCATGTTCGCCCGTCAGGTTGCCGGCAAAGAGGTAATCGATGCGCCGATGCATGATGGTTCTGTTGCTTGCGATGGTTGCCGGCACGGCGCGGGCAGGCGTCATCTATACACCGACAACAGGGCCAGGCTGCCGCGATTACTCGAAGCCGCAATTCGGGCATTGGGTCTGCGCCGGGCCCGGCGGTTATGTCGCCGGCTTTTCGGACGAGGGAAACATCGCGGCGGTGGCGATCGGTCCCCGCGCGCTGGCGCCCCACAAGCTGAAAGCCGTGTCGCAATTTCGCGGCGCCAAACGGGTGTTCGGCGAAAAGCTGGAATGGCACGTCACCGACGGCAAGGTGCAGTCGGCCGTGCTTCGGGTGTGGAAGACCGGCGAGCAGGAGCAGGAGCTTCAGCAACTCGAGGTGTACGCCGTCGGAACAGGCAAGACCTGCCTGATCGCGACCGTCGATGCCGCGCAGCCCGATGCTAATGCCAAAGCCGCGGCTTTCGCCGAAGAGGCCGCGCGTTCTCCTTGCGTCAGTCCATGAAGGCGCGGAACGACCGGCCAGTTCGCAGTCGGTGATGGCTGCCGCCCGGCGCTAGGCCCCTCGCCGATCCCGCGGAGCGCGTAGTTCTTCACCTGGTTCAGCCAGAACGCGTACCACTGCGTCGCCATGTAATAGTTGCAGCCCTTCGGCTTCGAACAAGGGTGTTCGTTGTACATGCTGATCCAGGCATCCGCCTCGGTCCACGCCCGCGCGATGTCGCGCAGCCGGTAGCGACCGATCATCTCGCTGGTCTAGCCCTGGTATCGCTGCATGATCGCCATGGCCGATTGCAGCATCTGGCGCGTGACGTCGTCGTTGCGCGAAACTGCGCCCTCGATGCCTGCGCGAACCTTCTGGGTGAAGTCGAAGCGTTCGCCGTCGCTGGCAGCTGGCACTTCGCCACTGCCGCCGTTCACCGGAATTTTCATCGTCATCGCCATGAAAGGCCGGCTGTCATCAAGCGACATCTTTCCGCTGCGAATCTGGTCATTGCTCCAGTCCCGCATTTGCTGGCGCGTCATGTTGGTGAAGTCGACTGGCTTGACGCCGGGGGCGCCCGATCCGGACGGGCCTGCCGTGGCGGTGGCCAGCACGTCCGCGAAGGATGTCTGGTCGTTGCGGGCAGTCGCGGGGGATTGCGCGCGCTGGCTGGCCTGGAGATAGCTCGTTCCCGCATCAATTTTCATCGTGGCAACCTTTCAAGACAGCGTAGGCACCGATCATGCAAGGCAAAGCTGGTGCCGGCCTTTCGGCTCCTCGACAGGCGGCGTCAATTTGGCCGAATCGTGCCCAGGATTTAGAACAGCAAGGCTGAAGAGTTCGTTATTCGGTGCTTGTGAAAACGCTGTTCGCCATAACCCGACGCGGCGACGATCGCCATCGCGTCATCGATCAGGCGGTCGATGTGACAATTGGTGACGTCGCGCGTGTCGGGCCGCGCTCCGTGCGCATAGCCGCGCTGGCTCGGCGCTACTGCACGAAAGCCGGCACCCGCCAATGTGTCCACCTGCGCGCGCCAGCAGTGCATGTGGATTCGGCGAAGCCGTGCAGCAGGAGGACCAGCGGTGCGCCGGGTGCGCCGGTGACGAGGGCATCGAAGGTCAGACCGGGAGCCGTCGTGATCTTTTTGAGCTCGCCATGTTGGCTTCAACAATCCTTGTTGAGCCAAACCTCTGGTGCGGGCGGTGGGAGTCGAACCCACACGACGTTGCCATCGAGGGATTTTAAGTCCCTTGCGTCTACCAGTTCCGCCACGTCCGCTTAGTCCACGAGATCAGATACTTAGCGCGTTTCCTTCAGCCTTGGAATTGGGGTAGTCTGCAGGGCGTCGCCAAGCCTTGCTTACGGCACCGCGCGGGCCAAAGCAAAGCCCAAGGCAAATTCAAAGACACAGCCTCAATCCCGACATGGCGGCCTGCTTTAGGCATTCCTAGGATTGTTCGTTTACGAAAAGCCGCATGACCGCTCCAACGCGCCATAGACCGTCCCTGTCGTTCGCCGCCGCCGCGGCGGTGTTGCTCGTGGCCGCAGGGCTCGGCGGCTGCGCCGGCATGAGCGACGGCATGAGCACGGCGTTTGCCGATCCGGCCCAGTTCGATCTCTACGACTGCAAGCAGCTGGAAACCGCGCGCAAGGCGCAGGCGGCCCGCACCGCGGAGTTGCAGGGCCTGATGAAGAAGGCCGAAACCGGGGCAGGGGGCGCGGTGGTGGCCGAACTGGCCTATCGCAACGAGTACATCGCGGTGCGGGGCCAGGCCCAATTCGCCGAGGAAGCCTGGCAGAAGAGCCGCTGCGCCACCGCCGCGCCGCCGGCGCCAGCGCCCGTGCCGCCGGTGATCGCACCGGCGCCGGACAGGGGCGCGCGGGCGAAGCGTTGATGGGCTGATTCGCTTCGTCCGGCCGAGGCCGGTGTTTTCATCGACGTTCGGCGCAAAAAAATTGACGAACGAGGCCTGCGCCAGAACGCCGATTTGTTGAACGGATTCAACCAATCCACCCGACGGGCAAATCACTTCGGTTTATCGGAAATTGTGTCAAGCCCTCGAAGTAAAAATATTTCTGTTTTGCAGAAATGAAAGTCAGACTATATCAATCGCCATCCCGTCCCATCAAGAGGGGCATTGCCCAAGGTCATCAGT
>JAZJYY010000168.1:0-17581 GCA_040390145.1 Pseudomonadota bacterium | reverse complement strand
GGCCGGCTCGGCGGCCAGGCCAACGTGCCCGGTGCGGCCGGCACCTGGAAGGACCTCACCGGCAACGTCAATCTGCTCGCGGCCAACCTGACCTCGCAGGTCCGCGCCATCGCCGAGGTCGCGACCGCCGTGACCAAGGGCGACCTCACCCGCTCGATCCAGGTCGATGCGCGCGGCGAAGTGGCGGAGCTGAAAGACAACATCAACACGATGATCGGCAATCTGAAGCTGACCACCGACGTCAATACCGAGCAGGACTGGCTGAAGACCAACCTCGCCCGATTCACCAACATGCTGCAGGGCCAGCGCGACCTGACGACCGTGGGCCGGCTGCTGCTGACCGAGTTGACGCCGCTGGTGAACGCCCATATGGGCGTGATCTATCAGGTCGAAAGCGAGGGATCGCCACAGCTGCGGCTGCTGTCGGCCTATGCCGGCGACGGGGTGAGCCCTCACCCGCTGTTCGTGCAGTTCGGCGAGGGCCTGATCGGGCAATGCGCGCTCGACAAGCGGCAGCGGCTGGTGTCGGACATCCCGACCGACGCGATCCCGATCAATTCGGCGCTGCTTCGCGTCATCCCGAAAAACCTCGTGGTGCTGCCGGTGCTGTTCGAGAACCAGGTCAAGGCGGTGATCGAACTGGCCTCGGTGAGTTCATTCACGGCCTCGCAGATGACCTTCCTCGATCAGCTCACCGACTCCATCGGCATCGTGCTCAACTCGATCGAGGCCACGATGCAGACCGAGGGCCTGCTGAAGCAGTCGCAGCAACTCGCCGGCGAATTGCAGACCCAGCAGAAGGAATTGCAGCAGACCAACGAACAGCTCGAGCAGAAAGCCCAGCAGCTGGCCGAACGCAACGTCGAGGTGGAGCGCAAGAACCAGGAAATCGAACAGGCGCGGCGCGCGCTGGAGGAAAAGGCCACCGAGCTTTCGCTGACGTCGAAATACAAGTCCGAATTCCTCGCCAACATGAGCCACGAGCTGCGCACGCCGCTCAACAGCATCCTGATCCTCGGCCAGCAGCTCACCGAGAATCCGGACGGCAATCTGACCGGCAAGCAGGTCGAATTCGCCCGCACCATCCACGGCGCCGGCACCGACCTGTTGAACCTGATCAGCGATATCCTCGACCTGTCGAAGATCGAGTCCGGCACGGTGACGGTGGATGCGGAAGAGATCCTCACCGCCAACCTGCTGGACAGCGTCGGACGGCCGTTCCGCCACGAGGCGGAAAACCGCCAGCTGTCGTTCAACGTCGACGTCGATCCCAACCTCGGACGCAGCATCGTCACCGATTCGAAGCGGCTGCAGCAGGTGCTGAAGAACCTGCTGTCGAACGCCTTCAAGTTCACGGCCGAAGGCGGCGTACGCCTCAGCGTCTCGGCCGCCGTCGGCGGCTGGAGCGCCGAACATCCGATCCTGAGCCATTCGCCAGCCGTCGTCGCCTTCGAGGTTGCCGACACCGGCATCGGCATTCCCCTGGAAAAGCAGAAGCTGATCTTTGAGGCGTTCCAGCAGGCCGACGCCGGCACCAGTCGGAAATACGGCGGCACCGGCCTCGGCCTTGCCATCAGCCGCGAGCTGGCGAGCCTGCTCGGCGGCGAGATTCATCTGCGCAGCACGCCGGGCAAGGGCTCGACCTTCGTGCTCTATCTGCCGATCAAATATTCCGGACCGACGGTGGCGCCGCGCGCGCCCGCCTCGACCCCGTCAGGCTCGCTGCCGGCGCTGCAGATCACATCGCCGGACCGCGTGATCGAGCAATTGCCGGACGACCGGCTCAATCTCGAGCCGGGCGACACCATTCTCCTGATTGTCGAGGACGATCCGCATTATGCGCGGGTGCTGATCGACCTCGCCCGCGACAAGGGTTTTAAGGTGCTGACGGCGGCACGCGGCGCCGAAGCGCTGGAGCTGGCAAAGCAGTTCCAGCCGGCGGCGGTCTCGCTCGACGTCTTCCTGCCGGACATGCTGGGCTGGACCGTGCTGAGCCAGCTCAAGCACAATCCGCTGACGCGGCATATTCCGGTCCAGATCATCACGCTCGACGAGGACCGCCAGCATGCGCTGGCGCGTGGCGCCTTTTCCTATGTCAGCAAGCCGACCACGACCGAGGGCGTCAGCGCGGCGCTGTCCCAGATCAAGGAATACGCCAAGCCGCGCCGCAAGCGCCTGTTGATCGTGGAGGACAATGCGGCGGAGCAGATGAGCATCACCGCGCTGCTCGATCACGACGACATCGAGATCGTGACCACGGGCACCGGCGCCGGCGCGCTGTCGACGCTGCGCAGCAACCCCTGCGATTGCGTCGTGCTCGACCTGCGGCTGCCGGACATGAGCGGCTTCGAGGTGCTCGATCAGATCCGCAAGGACGACACGCTGTCCAATGTTCCGGTCGTGGTGTTCACCGGCCGCGAATTGTCGGTCGAGGAAGACGCGGAACTGCACACCATGGCGCGCAGCATCGTGGTGAAGGGCGTGGAGTCGCCCGAACGCCTGCTCGACGAGACGTCACTGTTTCTGCACCGTGTGATCACGGAATTGCCGATCGAGAAGCAGCGAATGCTGGAGAAGCTCAACAGTTCCGACGAGGATCTGATCGGCCGAACCGCATTGCTGGTCGATGACGACGCCCGCAACATCTTTGCGCTCAGCAGTGTTCTGGAACGCCGCGGCATGAAGGTGCTGACGGCGACGACGGGCAGCGAGGCGGTGACGCTGGTCGAGTCGAACCCCGAGATCGCCATCGTGTTGATGGATATCATGATGCCGCAGATGGACGGATACCAGACCATGGGCGTGATCCGCGAAAATCCGGCGTTCCGCCGCCTGCCGATCATCGCGCTGACCGCCAAGGCGATGAAGGGAGACCGCGAGAAGTGCCTCGAGGCCGGCGCGTCGGACTATCTGGCCAAGCCGGTCAATACCGAGCAGTTGCTGCTCGCCATCCGCATGTGGCTGCACCGCTGATGCACGATCAGGGCACGGACCACCAAAAAGTCAACATCCTGCTGGTCGACGACCAGCCGGCGAAGCTGCTCGCCTATGAAGTGATCCTGAAGGAACTCAACGAAAACCTCGTCGTCGCCACGTCCGGCCGCGAGGCGCTGGAATACCTGCTGAAGAACGAAGTCGCGGTCATTCTGGTCGACGTCTGCATGCCGGAGCTGGACGGATTCGAACTCGCCGCCATGATCCGCGAACATCCGCGCTTCCAGAAGACGGCCATGATCTTCATCTCCGCCATTCAGGTCAGCGATATCGACCGTCTCCGCGGTTACGAGATGGGCGCGGTCGACTACGTTCCGGTGCCGGTCATCCCGGAAGTGCTGCGCGCGAAAATCAAGGTGTTCACCGAGCTGTATCGCAAGACCCGTCAGCTCGAGCGGTTCAATGCCGAGCTTGAAGATCGCGTTCGCGCCCGCACCGCCGAGCTGGAGCAATCCAACGCCAGGCTGCTCGAAAGCGAGCAACGCCGGAGTCTTGCGATCGCCGCCGGAAAAATGGGATCCTGGGACTGGGACTGGGTCAATGGCGACTGGATGTGGGACGAAGGCCAGTACCGGATTTTCGGCGTCGATCCCCAGACCTTCGCGGTGACGCCGGCCAGCGTCCAGGCGCGGCTCCATCCTGATGATATCGAGGAACTGCGCAAGGCGATGGCCCAGTTCGCCAAGGGCGTCACCTCCTACGAAGCCGAATTTCGCATCCTGCGGCCCGACGGCGAAATCCGCTGGTGCGTCGGCTCGGCTGCGGCGACCGTCGACAAGGGCGGCCGCGTGGTGCGGGTCAGCGGCGTTACCATCGACATCACCGAGCGCAAGCAGGCCGAGGAACGCCAGAACCTGCTGGCGCGAGAAGTCGACCACCGCGCCAAGAACGCGCTGGCGCTGGCGCAGTCCATCGTCCGCCTGACGCGGGGCGAAAACGTCAAGGCCTACGTGCAATCGGTCGAGGGCCGCATCAGTGCGCTGGCGCGGGTGCATACCATCCTCTCGCTGTCGAGTTGGCAGGGCGCCAAGATCGGCAAGCTGGTCGACGAGGAACTCGCGGCCTATGCGATAGGCGATCAGATCACCTGGAGCGGTTCGGAGGTTCAGCTGCAGCCGGCCACCGCGCAGACCCTGGCGCTGGCCCTGCACGAGCTGGTGACCAATTCGGCGAAGTATGGCGCGCTGTCGACGCTGTCGGGTCGGCTCAATCTCAACTGGCAGGTCGATGACGAGCTTCTCACGCTGGCGTGGCAGGAGACCGGCGGGCCAAGGGTTCAGGAGCCGACCTCGCGAGGTTTCGGGACGCGAAGCGTGATCGCCAGCATCGAGTCGCAGCTCGGTGGCCGGGCCGAATTCAACTGGCTCCCCGAAGGCCTGATCTGCCGGCTCTCGGTCCCACTGGCAACGCATCTGGCTGAACCGGAGCAGGATGCGCATCCAAGCGTGGCGCACGGATAGTTCGCGAGAGCGCTAGGCGACGCCGGTGCTTTCGGCGACGTGTCGCGCGGAGCGCCGATACGCTGCTTCGACCGCGCGGACCAGCTGGTTGGGGCGAAACGGCTTCTGCAGGCAAACGACGTCCGAGAGTTCGGATGACGCCGAGACGAAGTCGAGCGCCGTCATGCCTGAGATCGCGACCACAGGGAAGCCCGGAACACGCTCGCGCATCAGGCTGATCACGTCCAGACCGTTGGTTCCCTGCAGAAAGATATCAACGATCGCGAGGTCGAATTCGGAAGCTTCGAACGCCTTCAATCCGATCTCGGCGCTGGAGGCTTCGACGATCTCGAAATGATGGATACGCAGCACGATGGAGATCATCGCGCGTACATCGGCCTGGTCGTCGATCACGAGAATACGGGGCAACGAGGCGGCTCCCGAAAGAGGCTCTGAGCCAGCCTGCAACGGACCGGCGGATTGGGGTCGACGTCCGATTCAATATTCCGGGTGCCGGTAAAGATGCCGTTACAGCTGCCCCCGGAGTTTTTTGGCGCCGTTAACCCATACGTAACTTCCCCAGGAGACGGCATTTCGCCCAGCATGCGTGACGATATCGTATCGATATGCGGCTGCCCGGAATGCGGTAAGCTGCCGCGATTCGACGCGGGCATCGTCAACGCATGAAAAATCTTCTTACCGATATCCAGGGCGTCCGCGTCGGTCACGCCGATGACCGGCGACTTGCATCCGGCGTCACCGCCGTCATTTTCGATACGCTGGCGGTGGCGGCGATCGACATCCGCGGTGGAGGGCCCGGTATCCGAGAGGGCGCGGTGCTCGACCTCGAAAACACCGTGGAGCAGATTCACGGCATCGCCCTGGCGGGCGGCTCGGCGTTCGGGCTCGAAGCCGGCGGCGGGGTACAGGCCTGGCTCGCCGAACAAGGCCGCGGTTTTGCCGTGGGTGGCGCGCTGATTCCGATCGTGCCCGGCGCGATCTGCTTCGACCTGCTCAACGGCGGCGACAAGGCCTGGGGCCGCTTTGCGCCCTACCGCGACCTCGGCTACGCCGCCGCCGCGGCGGCATCGGCCGATTTCGCGCTCGGCAGCGTCGGCGCCGGGCTCGGCGCCACCACCGCCAATTTCAAGGGCGGCATCGGTTCGGCGTCGGCGACGACATCAGGCGGCATCAGGGTCGCCGCGCTCGCGGTGGTCAATGCGGTCGGCAGCGTCACCGTCGGCGACGGGCCGTGGTTCTGGGCAGCGCCGTTCGAGACCGGCGACGAATTAGGCGGGCGCGGATTGCCGCCGTCCTTCACACCGGACATGCTCAGGATGCGCATCAAGGGCGGCCCATCGGCGACATCGGTGGAAAACACCACGCTCGCCGTGGTCGTAACCGATGCGGCGCTGACAAAGCCGCAGGCCAAACGATTGGCGATGATGGCGCAGACCGGTTTTGCCCGCGCGATCTATCCGGTGCACGCGCCGCTCGACGGCGATGTGGTGTTCGCCGCCGCCACCGGTGAAAAGCCTGTCGATCCGCTGGCCGGCCTCACCGAACTCGGCATGGTCGCGGCCAATGTGATGGCCCGCGCCATCGCCCGCGGCGTTTATGAGGCGACCGCCCTGCCCTTCCCCGGCGCACTGCCGGCGTGGAAGGATCGGTTTGGCTAGAAGCGCATCCATGCGCTGGACGAAGTTGCGAACGCCTGCATCTGGCGCGCGATCATCTCGTGCATGACCTTGTAGGATGACGTCGCGGCGCCTGTAGCGGTGAACTCGAATTCCGATTTGCTGACCACACCATCGGCGTTGGCATCGAGTTGCGCGAACGGGTCCTTCGGAAGGTCGGGCTTGCCGGTCCCCGGCGACGGAAGTGAGCCGATTGATGCCTGGCTTTGCGCGGCAAGCAGCGTAGTCATCGCGCTCATGATGGCGGTCGATATCTGCGGAAACCCGTCGAGCCCCGTATTCGATTTTCCGGACATCGCGGTCCCGCCGAACATATCGCCGAACGGATCAGAGGATTCCCGGCCTGAGCGCGTGGGGTATGCCGACGACGAACTCGATGAAGTCACTGACCGGAGCAGTTCCATGACGGACGACGCGGTGTAAGCAGAAAGCGACATCACAATACTCCGACAACTGCCGCGCGAGGCGGCTCTTCGTGAACGCTCCGGCTATTCGATATGTCAGGCGCTGAGCGACAGCGAGCCGGCCCCGGCGGATGAAATCGCCTGCGCCTGTTTCTGGATCATCTGCTCGATGAAATTGTAGGATGACGTCGCCGCACTGGATGACGAACTGGCCGCGGCCGATGTCATCGTCACCTTGGAGCCGTCGGCATAGGTCAGCGATGTCGTGACCGAGCCGTCGCTGTTGGTCACCGAGGTCGAGGATGCGCCCTCCAGTGCCTGCATCAGCCTGTCCTTGCCCGATCCTCCCGGCGCGCCGGAACCGTCGGACCCGTCGGCGGCGTCAGGATGACGATGCCCCTTGCCCTTCAGCGCCGACATCATCTCGTCGAGGCTGACCGCGCCGTCGGCGTCCTTGTCGAGCTTGCCGAATACGCTGTCGGCCTGCTTCAGGTTGGTCCCGCCGGCGCCGAGCGCGTTCTCGAATTCCGATTTGCTGAGCTTGCCGTCGCCGTCGGCGTCGATCTGCGCGAACAGGTCCTTCAGCGCGTCCGTCCGGCTGGTGGACGCCGGTGTGGTCGATCCCGAGGTGGCCTGGCTTTGCGCCGACAGCAGCGCGCTCATCGTGGCCGGCGATATCTGCGAGCTGACGCCCGAACCGGACTTGGCCGGCGAGGATTCCGACGCCGAGCTGGTGCCCGAAAGGTCGAACGGGCTCTTCGGTTCCTGCTTGTTGCCGGCGGATTGCGATTTCGATGCGGTCAGCGATTTCAGCAGATCCAGTGCTGATGTCGCGGCGCTCAGGGCGTGCAGCATGACCAACTCCAACCAATGCCGCACGGCGCGGCCTGTGACTTCACCCCGATGGATCAGCAAACTCCGTGCCATTGCAAAAGGTCAATAAAACCGGGGTTTTTGAACGTCCGGCAGACAGATGTTCCCGGCAATTGATGCCGTCGCGGCAGAATTTTCCGAGCCCGCCCGCCAGCCTTGCCCCCGGAGATTGCCCCCGGACTTGGCCCATGTTACGCGAAGCCATTCCGCCACAACCTGCACCTGCCCGGGAAGCGCACATGTCTCAGCAATTTGCGTCACGCCCCCTCGTCATCGCGCCGTCGATCCTGGCGTCGGATTTTTCCAAATTGGGCGAAGAGGTCCGCGCCGTCGATGCGGCCGGCGCCGACTGGATCCATCTCGACGTGATGGACGGGCATTTCGTGCCCAACATTTCCTACGGCCCCGACGTCATCAAGGCGATGCGCCCGCACACCCGGAAGATCTTCGACGCGCATCTGATGATCTCGCCCTGCGATCCCTACCTCGAGGCTTTTGCAAAGGCCGGCTGCGATCACATCACGGTGCATGCCGAGGCCGGTCCCCATCTGCATCGCTCGCTGCAGGCGATCCGCGCGCTCGGCAAGAAGGCCGGCGTCTCGCTCAATCCGGGCACGCCGGTCTCGGCCATCGAATATGTCATCGACCTGATCGACCTCGTGCTGGTGATGTCGGTCAATCCCGGCTTCGGCGGCCAGGCTTTTATCCCGTCGGCGCTGGGCAAGATCCGCGATATCAGGGCAATGACCGCGGGCCGCCCGATCGATATCGAAGTCGATGGCGGTGTCGGTCCGGACGTATCCGGCGCGCTCGCCGCCGCCGGCGCCAATGCCCTTGTCGCGGGCTCGGCGGTGTTCAAGGGCGGCACCATGGAAAGTTACAAGGCCAATATTTCCGCGATCCGCAATGCGGCGGCGCTGGCGCGCGGCGAAGCGATTTAGCCTCCTCAGTTCGCCCGCCATCGAACAATTTCCTGCGCTACCGCGACCAACCGGCATGCGCATTGACGAAGTCAGATCGACGCTGTTTTCGGCAGGCTTGCGGCGGCTCTTGAACAAGACGCTGCAGCCCGGTGAGCGCGTGCTCTGGCGGGGCCAGCCCGACGCCATCGCCGACATGATGATGTGGCGTTTCCTGTGGTGTGTCGGAACTCCCTGGCTGGTTCTCAGCGCCGTCGCGGCTTCCAGAGGCTGGATCGATCAGTCGGCGACGTTCTTCCTGATGTCCGGCGCCATCATGATCGTGGCGCCCTTCGTGATGCTGCTGTACGACCTGCAGACGCTGTGCGTGATCACCGACCGCCGCGCGCTGATCCTGCGCACGGCCTGGGGCAGGCGGACCGTCACCGCAACCGCCTTCGAGGACATGGATGACGCGTTCGAGATCCTCGAGATTGGCCGCGGCGCCGGCCACCTGAATTTCGCCTCGGGGGTTTCGACCCGTTCCCCCGATGCCGACTACACCGGCCGCTACGGCTTTCGCTGCATTCCCGACGCCGATCGCGTCCGCGATATTCTCGAGCGCGCGCGTAGCGACATCGCGCCGCGAAAATCCCGCAAGAATTCGTAGGGTGGGCAAAGGCGCCCTTGCGCCGTGCCCACCATCTATCATCACGCGAGCCTAGCGAATGGTGGGCACGCCATCGGGCGCGCATTCGCGCGACCGCTGGCTTTGCCCACCTACGATTTTGCGTTCTCCAGCTCCGGCACCGCTGCCAGTCGTGGCGGCCGCACCACCGTCACGCTGCAGGCCGCCTCGGTCGCCACCTTGGCGGAGACGCTGCCGAGCAGCTTGCGCGTCAGCGAGCCGCGACGCGCGCCGATAACGATATGATCGACTCGATTGACGGCGGCAAACTCCAGGATCGCTGCCGCGGGATCCATCGCTTCCAGCACGTGGACCGTGAGCCTGTTGTCGTCGAGCTTCAGCGGCGACGCCCAATGCCGCAAGCTCACCATCCGGTCGATGTGCTTGTTATTGCCCTGCTCGTCGAGCGTCCTGTCGATCGTAACGCGGCTGAGTTTCAGCACGTTGAGGCACGCCAGCCGGGCGGAGGGCAGCGTCGCCAGCATTCGGCCGGCGGTGACGCGCAACGCTTCGTTCAGTTCTTCCGCCCCCTCCGTGGTATCGAGCGCCACCGCTACGATCGGACACGACGCCAGTTGCGCGGCGAGGTCCGCTTTCGGTCTCGGCTGCGTCAGTTCGCGGTTGAAGCGGCGGCGCAACACGGTTCGGAGGGGATCGCGCTCCCGGCGCTCCGATCGCGCGGTCAGCTTGACCTGGTCGGGATGCGCGAGGTCGAACGCCAGTTGCGACGCGGTGGGATAGCGCCAGACCGGCTCGATTTCCAGGCAGCGCAGCACCACTTCCTGCAGCCAGGGCGGATAGTCGGCCTTGAGCTTGAGCGGCGGATGCGGATCGCGCCACAGCCGCCGCCGCATGCCGCGCAGGGTCTCGCTCTCGCCGAACGGCCGCACCCCTGTCGTGAAGAAGTACAAGAGCACGCCGAGCGAAAACAGATCGCTGCGCGGATCGTCGCGCACGCCGAGCAGGCGCTCGGGCGCCATGTACGGCGCGGTGCCGTAGGGCAGCCGGAATTCCTCCTGCAGCAGATCCGGCAGCTGGTTGTGATGCGACAATCCGAAATCGATCAGCACCGCATCGCCGGAGGGACGAAACATGATGCTGCTCGGCTTGATGTCGTGATGGATGACGTTCTGCGTGTGCAGGTCGGCCAGCGCGGTGGCGATCTTGCCGACAAGCGCCCTCGCCTCTTCGTACGAAATCGGCAACTCGCGGATACGCTGGTAAAGCGTCTCGCCCGGGATCTGCTCCATCACGACGTAGGGCTGCCGCGCGAAATCGCCTGCCCCGAAGCAGGCCGGCACATGCGGTCCCGACAGCCGCGGCATGATCATCTGTTCCATCTCGAAGCCGACGATGGCGGCGGGATCCTCGCCCTCGGACACCCTCGGCACCTTCATCAGCATCGGGGTGTCGCTGTCGGGCCAGGTCACGCTCCAGAGCGTCGCCATGCCGCCGCGATGGACGCACTCTCCGATGGTGAAACCGTCGATCACGGCGCCCGTCTCAATCAGCGTTTTGGCCATCGCTCACCTTCCGACCACGAGCCGGTCCGCCAGCCAGGGCGGCAGACCGTTGTCGCGAATCCGCTGCGCCGCCGTCTCGACGTCGTAGGGCACCCGGCAATAGGTGATCTCGCGCGTCTCGGTATCGAGCATCGCGAACGCGGCCGCCGGATTGCGGTCGCGCGGCTGCCCGACCGAACCGAGAACGGCGAGCCAGCGCCGGCCCCCCAACAACGGCACCGGCACGTCCGGGGCCGGGACGAAACTGGTCATCTTCGCGGCCGCCGACATCGAATACAGCGACGGCAGATGGATATGTCCGCAGAGGGTGATGTGGGAATCGGTCGCAGCAATACTGCGCGCGGCGTCCGCCGTGCTCTGGACGTAGCGCCATCGCTCGGGCGAGCTTGCTTCGGAATGCACATAGAGGCGATCGTTCTCTTGCAGCGTCATCGGCAACTCGCTGAGAAAGCGCCGCTGCGCCGCGCTCAGCCGCCCGCGGGTCCATTCGATCGCCGCCTGGGCTTCGGCATTCATGCTTTCGGATGATGCGCCCACGGCATTGTCGTGGTTGCCGCGCACCGCCATGGCGCCGTCGTTGACGAGGTCCATCACCGTCTCGACCGTCCATTCCGGATCGGCGCCGTAGCCGACGTAATCGCCGAGGAAGACGAACCGCTCCGCACCGCGCGCGCGCGCAAAATCAAGGCAGGCGGAAAACGCCTGCCGGTTGGCGTGGATATCGGTAAAGATAGCCAGCAGCACGATTTCCTCCGCGCGCATGATATCGGCGGGGTCTGAGCCCGGCTTGATGGATATCAAACAACAGTTCGTAGGGTGGGCAAAGGCGCACTTGCGCCGTGCCCACCATCTATCATCACGCGAGCTTAGGGAATGGTGGGCACGCCATCGCGCGCGCGTTCGCGCGGCCCGTTGGTTTTGCGCACCCTACGAATCGTTCAGCGCTTACGCGACGCTTCCAGCCCGCGCAGCAGCAGCCCCAGCACGGCGTCGATCCGCGCGGCGAAGGCCGGATCGCTCCATTCCTCGGCATGGGCGGGATGATGGAAGCGGATGGTGGCGTCGAACACCGCGCGCGAGGTCGACTTGACGTCGGCGATCTCGAACGTGCCCTCCTTCACGCCGTCGGACAGGATCTGCTCGACCTGGTCGCACAGGCATTCCTTGTGCGCGCTCACCGCCTGACAGGCTTCCTGTGCCAGCGCCAGATAGGTCGCGAACATCTCGGGGTCGTCGGACACTTTCTTGTGCTTGTTGGCAAACAGCGTGCGCAGCCAGCGCTCCAGCCGCGCCGGCGCCGGCTCCGCCCCTTCCACGATCTTCTGCAGCGGTGCATTGAAGCGGTCGAGCCAGCGCTTTGCCACGGCCTGGCGCAGCGAGGCCTTGCTGGGAAAATGCCGGTAGACGCTGCCATGGCTGACATCCAGCGCGCGGGCGACATCCACCACGGTGGCTTTCGCCAGCCCGAAACGACGCAGCACGTCCTCGGTGACTTCGAGGATCCGCTCGGGGGTCAGAACTACATTCTCGTTCATGCGCGCACCGTCTGCTTCCGGTCGTTATGGCGGGCGGCTGTTTGCCGCCCTGTTTCAACGGGCTAAACGGCTGGCCTGCGTCTCAAGATGGCGGGCAACCTGGGCGTCGAGCCAGCTGTGGATTTGTCGGATAAAATGAAAGATCTCGATCGTCATGGCTAAGTCCTCTGAAAGTCCACTGGCCCGCGGTCGATCGGCCGGCGGGCCATGGTGACGCCCATAATTGGCGTCACGGCAATATAGACTATCTCGCTGACAGATTACAATATCTGTCAGTCAATATTTCGTGATCAGGGGGAACGTCGGCCGCCCGCGGCAGGGCTCGCGGGCCATGCCGGCCGAGGTTTGTCTCACCGGGGCGGCTCTGCTAAAGCGCGGCGTAAAAAACAATCGGCCGGGAGTCGCGTGCGACCCCCCGCTTTGCCTGCCGGAGTCCTCGATGATCCCCCGCTATACCCGCCCGGAAATGGCCGCCATCTGGGAGCCGCTGACCCGTTTCAAGATCTGGTTCGAGATCGAGGCCCATGCGGCGGATGCCCAGGCCGAACTCGGCGTGATCCCGAAGGAGGCCGCCAAAACCATCTGGGCCAGGGGCAAGGACGCCCAGTTCGACGTCGCGCGGATCGACGAGATCGAACGCGAGGTCAAGCACGACGTCATCGCCTTCCTCACCCACCTCGCCGAATTCGTCGGTCCGGATTCGCGCTTCGTGCACCAGGGCATGACCTCGTCCGACGTGCTCGACACCTGTTTCAACGTCCAGCTCACCCGTGCGGCGGACTTTCTGATCGCCGACGTCGACAGGGTGCTGGCGGCGCTGAAGAAGCGCGCCTTCGAACACAAGATGACGCCGACGATCGGCCGCTCCCACGCCATCCACGCCGAACCGGTCACCTTCGGCCTGAAGCTCGCCTACGCCTATGCCGAATTCAAGCGTGCCCGCGAGCGGCTGGTCGCCGCGCGCAAGGAAGTCGCGACCTGCGCAATCTCGGGCTCGGTCGGAACGTTTGCGCATATCGATCCGCGCGTCGAGGAGCACGTCGCCAAGGCGATGGGGCTCGCCGTCGAGCCGATCTCCACGCAGATCATCCCGCGCGACCGCCACGCCATGTACTTTGCCACGCTCGGCGTGATCGCCGCATCGGTCGAACGCCTCGCCACCGAGATCCGGCATCTGCAGCGCACCGAGGTGCTGGAAGCCGAGGAATTTTTCTCGGAGGGCCAGAAGGGCTCCTCCTCGATGCCGCACAAGCGCAACCCGGTGCTGACGGAAAACCTCACGGGCCTGTCGCGGATGGTGCGCGCCTATGTGACGCCGGCGATGGAGAACGTCGTGCTGTGGCACGAGCGCGATATCTCGCACTCCTCGGCCGAACGCATGCTGGCGCCCGATTCCACCGTCACGCTCGACTTCGCGCTGAACCGGCTGGCCGGCCTGATCGAGAAGCTGGTGATCTACCCCGACAACATGCAGAAGAATCTAGACCGCCTCGGCGGCCTGATTCATTCGCAGCGGCTGCTGACGGCGCTGACGCAAAAGGGCTGCTCGCGCGAGGATTCCTATCGCCTCGTGCAGCGCAACGCGATGCCGGTGTGGCGCGGCGAAGGCGATTTTGAAACGCTGCTGAAGAAGGATACCGAGCTGAAGAAGTATCTCAGCGATGCCGAGATCTCCGAGCAGTTCGACCTCGGCTATCACTTCAAGCACGTCGATACGATCTTCCGGCGGGTGTTCGGCGAAGCGTGACGCAAGGCGGAATCATGGGCAGCGTCCTCGCCGTCAGCGCCCGCAGCGGCCATCACTTCAGCAAGATCCCGGCCTTGAGCATTCGCCTGCTCACGGGATTGGGCGTCGCCGGCGACGCCCATCTGGGCGAGACGGTCAAGCACCGCTCCCGCGTCCGCCGCGACCCGACCCAGCCCAATCTGCGCCAGGTGCATCTGATCCACGCCGAGCTGTTCGACGAATTGCACGAGAAGGGTTTTGTCGTGCAGCCGGCCGACCTCGGCGAGAACGTCACCACCGAAGGCATCGATCTGCTGGCGCTGCCAACGGGCACGCGGCTGCACTTGGGCGAAAGCGCCGTGGTCGAGATCACCGGCCTGCGCAATCCCTGCATCCAGATCGACACTTTCCAGAAAGGCCTGATGGCGGCCACGCTGGACAAGGATGCGGACGGCAACCTGGTCCGCAAGGCCGGCGTCATGAGCATCGTGATTTCAGACGGCGACATCAGGCCGGGCGACGCGATTCGCGTCGAACTGCCGGCCGGGCCGCAACGGCCGCTGCAGCCAGTGTAACGTCAGGCCAACCGCCGGTGCAGCGTTCCGGGAACGGGACGCGCGGGGCTCATAGGTATCAAATTACCATCGCGGAAGTCATTGTGATGCGGGCTATCGGTACCCCGGCGATGATCCTGTATCTATGCATGGGGTCGTTTTCGATATTTTGGTGGGGAGCGAGACCCGGCGCGACCCGCGTCGGCCCTCCGCGTGGTCATCAGACGTCCAATAACAACTGAATGGTAATGCGAGATCGGCTAGACTCCCAGCGTGGCAGCACCTCCGACGATTCTGGTTTTCGATTCCGGCCTGGGCGGGCTCACGGTCTTGCGTGAGATCGTGCGGGCGCGGCCCGGCGCGCATTATGCCTATGTCGCCGACGATGCCTTCTTTCCCTACGGCCACCATGGCGAGGACGAGATCATCGCGCGCGTGGTGCCGCTGATCGGCGAACTGATCGCGGCACACAGGCCCGACCTGGTCGTGATCGCCTGCAATACGGCGTCCACGCTGGTCATGTCGTATCTGCGCGAGGCGTACACAGTCCCCTTTGTCGGAACGGTGCCGGCGATCAAGCCGGCCTGCGCCAGTTCGAAAACCAGGCGGGTGTCGGTGCTGGGCACCAAGGGCACCGTGAAGCGCGAATACACAAGGGCGCTGATCCGGGATTTCGCGCAAGGCTGCGACGTGACGCTGGTGGGTTCGGCGGACCTCGCCGCGCTGGCGGAAAAGGCGTTGAGCGGCGAAGCGGTCAGCGATAGCGCGATAGCGGCCGAGCTCGCGCCCTGCTTCGTCGGCAACGGCGCCAGCGATCCCGATCGCACCGACACCGTGGTGCTGGCCTGCACCCATTATCCGCTGCTGATGGACCGGCTGGTCAGCCTGGCGCCGTGGCCGGTGGACTGGATCGATCCCGCGCCCGCGATTGCCCGGCGGGTTTCGGATCTGCTCGGTCCCCCCGGCAGTGAGAACGATCACACCGGCGCTGAAATGATCTTCACCTCGAAGCGCCCGCATACGCTGAGCCAGGCCCTGATGCCGTTCTTCGGCGGACGCGTCCCGGCCTGAGCGCCAGCCCCATGGAGCTTTGAATTTGACGCAAGCCGCGCCTGCACCGGTGAACCGGCTGAAAAAACTGTGGCAGCAGAAGCGTCCGACCTTCGGCGCGATTGCGACCATTCCCTCGATCCAGACCGTGCAGATCATGGCCCGCTCCGGGCTCGACTGGATCATCGTCGACCTCGAGCACGGGCCGATCGATCTCGGCTCGGCGCACGCGATGATCACCGCCACCGCGGGCACGCCGTGCATCCCCTTGGCGCGGATTGCCGCCAACGAGCCCTGGCTGGCGAAAGCGCCGATGGACATCGGCGCGCTCGGTATCAATTTTCCGATGATCTGCAGCGCTGCGGATGCGGAGAAGGCCGTGCGCAGCGTGCGCTACCCGCCGCGCGGCGACCGGCTGTGGGGCCCGTTCCACGCCCCGTTCCGCTGGGGCGTCTCGATGCAAGACTACATGGCGACCGCCGACGACGACATGATCTGCATGATCACGATCGAGCATGTCGATGCGGTCGAGCGCATCGACGAGATCATGGCGACGCCGGGCATCGACATCGCGGTGATCGGCCCCGGCGACCTCGCCACCTCCATCAACAAGCGCGGCCGCATCGACGATCCCGACGTGCAGGCGCTGATGGCGCGCGCCGAGGCCGGCATCCTCAAGAGCGGCGTGCCGATCGGCGGCGTGGCGCGCAGCGCGGAACAGGCCAACGCGATGATCGATCGCGGCTACCTGGCGCTGGCGCTCGGCTTCGACTGGTCGCTGTTCCAGCGCGGTATCGCGGCGAGCTTCGAGGGCATCAGGCGCTGAAACTCGCATGGTTCTAATGCATGCTGGCCGCCGGACCGCGGCAAAATCCAAGCATATTCAACGCGATTGTGATAATATGCAGTAACGTCCGGGCTGGCGGCTTGCAGCAAAGACTGGCGTCAGACCCGCCGGTTCGTGCTAGATGAGGGACAGGTAGCCGGAGGTAACCGGCCGCCGGTTCGATGTTGCGGGACTTGAGTGGAACGATGCGCGGAACGGTTCGAAAAATCTCAATGCCGCGCCGTCTCGTCTCCGACCTGATGCATGCATCGATCGGCGTGCCCTTTGTCTCGCTGACCCGCCCCCTCAACATCCGTCAGTTGATCGAGGCCCGCGCGCTCGCGGCGGAACCGCCCGGCTGGGCGGCGATCTTCGTCAAGGCGTTCGCGCTGGTGGCCAAGGAAGAGCCGGTGCTGCGCACGCTCTACGCCAAATGGCCGTGGCCGAGTTTCTATGAACTGCCGCGCAGCATCGCGATGGTGGCGATTGCGCGCGTCGAGGACGGCCAGGATTGCGTGCTGCCGCAGAAGATCCCCGCCGGGGATCGGTCGCTGAGCGAGATCGATGCGCTGATCCGCCATGCCAGGGATGCCCCGCTCGGCGAGGTGCCGGCGTTTCGCAAGATTTTACGGGTGACCGGGCTGCCGCTGCCGCTGCGCCGGCTGATGTGGCTGGTCGGCCTGAATTTCGGGCGCCAGCGCGCCAACTGGTTCGGCAGTTTCGGCGTGACCTCGGTGGCCGCCTACGGCGCCGGGGAACTGCATGCGCTGAGCCCGGGGCCGTTTATCCTCAGTTACGGCGTGGTCACGCCGGACCAGACCATCGACGTGGTCATCCGCTGGGATCACCGGATCACCGACGCCGCCCTGATCGCCAAGGCCCTGACCCGGCTGGAACAGGTGCTGAACAGCGAAATCGCGGCCGAATTGCGCGGCCAAAGGCAGCAATCGGAGCCAAAGCCAGTCCGGGCGGTCGCAACCTGAGGGCTTCTCACCGTCATTCCGGGGCGATGCGAAGCATCGAACCCGGAATCTCGAGATTCCGGGTCTGGTCCTGGCGGACCATCCCGGAATGACGGTTTCAGCGCCTCCGGAACGACCGTCTTTTCATTGACATAGCAGCGGATTCTCCCTAGAAACCGCCTGCTCGCGGGCCGTTTTCGGCCCGCGTTGCGTTTCGCGACCCGTGGCCGGTCCCTTTCAAGCTTTAGGGGGTGGGCCTGTCGGCACCGGGAAATTCCCGGCGCACAGGAGGGCGCGTTTCCTCAAAACTCAAACCTTTGAAAGAGGACGCGATGACTAAGCGCGCTGAGGCGAAATACAAGATCGATCGCCGTATGGGCCAGAACATCTGGGGCCGCCCGAAGAGCCCCG
>JAZJYY010000167.1:6798-21679 GCA_040390145.1 Pseudomonadota bacterium | reverse complement strand
TCCACCGCAACTCCTGCCCCAACGTTCGGTAACGATGGCCAACGCCCCTTCCAAGGGGACAGGATGGGATGATTCATACGGGTGTTTCGCCCTTCTGGAAAAGCGAAATTTTACCCGACGGGTTACTTTGTCGCATCCCGTCGGGTCGGAAGCCCGCCAGTCTGACAACGGCGGCCAGCGCTGTTATCACGAGGAAGGTTATCTGACGTTCCGTCTGGCAGGAATGTGTTTGGTGAAAATCCGCACCACCGCGCCCTTTACCGGCCTGGTTTCGTCGAACAGCCTGGAGGCGATCGCCTCAATGGCGGCGCGATGCTCGAGAAACTGGTCCTGTCTCGCGGTGCTGGGAGAGCCCCTGACGCCGGCGAGTTCGTCCATCGCGGCATCGCTGATCTGGCACTCGACCGTCACGCCGTCGTTCAGCATGGTGAATCCGAACGCCAGGCGTTCGTCATCATACCCGACAATGCGACCGGTCGTCAGCGGCATCGGAAATTCGTCCCATGGTCACTTCGTTTCTGCCGGATCGCGATGCACCGGATCGACCCACAGCACGGTCTCCGGCTTTTCCACCGGCTCGATGTCGAGATTGATCGCGACCGCCTGGCCATCGCTGCGCACCAGCACGCATTCCAGCACTTCGTCAGGGCTGGCGTTGATCTCCTGATGCGGCACGTAGGGCGGAATGAAGATGAAATCGCCGGGTCCCGCTTCGGCGGTGAACTGCAACTTCTCGCCCCAGCGCATCCGCGCCTTGCCCTTGACGACGAAAATGATGCTTTCGAGATGACCGTGATGATGCGCGCCGGTCTTGGCATCCGGCTTGATGGTGACGGTGCCCGCCCACAATTTCTGCGCGCCGACGCGCGCGAAGTTGATCGCGGCCTTGCGATCCATCCCCGCGGTCGACGGCACGTTGGGATCGAGCTGATCGCCGGGAATGACGCGAACGCCGTCGTGCTTCCAGCGCTCCGCGTCGCCGTGATCGTGCGAATGATCCGAATGGGTATGGTCGTGGTGGCCTGTCATCGTGCTGCTTTCCGTTCAACTTGATGGGCGAACCCTACATAAAACCGTGATCGCAAACCAGCCGCGATGAGGAACTTTCGGCACTATCAGCCGTTGGGTCTGTGAAGTTTAACAAAGGAGAATTACCATGGGTGCGACCACCGACAAGGTTAAAGGTACCGCCAATGAAGCCATCGGCAAGGCCAAGCAGGGCATTGGCGAGGCCGTCGGCTCCGAGAAGCTGCAGGGCGAAGGCGCCATCCAGGAAATCAAGGGCAAGGGCCAGCAGGCTCTTGGCGATGCCAAGGATGCCACCAAGGATGCCGTCAACAAGGCAGCCGATGCGGCCAACAAGAATCTCTGATCGACGCAAGTTGATTGAAATTGGAAGGACCGGCCCGGTAGGCCGGTTCTTTTTTTGCCTGAACATGATCGCCCGGCGATAAACCCCCACCCCGGCCCTCTCCCGCAAGCGGGAGAGGGAGTGCCAGCGAATGCGTCGAGAGACCGATGTCCAACCGATAGCGTGGTTAATTTAGCCCCGCTTGATCAACGCTCGCGGTGAGCCCCCTCTCCCGCTTGCGGGGGAGGGTTGGGGTGGGGGCCGCAGCAAGCGAAACGTTAAAAAGCGCGCCTTACTTCACAGCCAGCAGTTCGACATCAAACATCAATGTCGCGTTCGGCGGAATCAGGCCGCCGGCGCCGCGGGCGCCGTAGCCCAGGGCGGGAGGAATGATCAGCGTGCGCTTGCCGCCGACCTTCATGGTGGCGACGCCTTCGTCCCAGCCGCCGATAACCTGGCGCTGCCCGATGGTGAACTCGAAGGGCTCGTTGCGGTCGACCGAACTGTCGAATTTCTTGCCCTTCTTGCCGTTCTCGTAGAGCCAGCCGGTATAGTGCATGACGCAGATCTGGCCGGACTTCGGCGAAACGCCGGTTCCGACGGTGCTGTCCGATATCTGCAATCCTGATGCTGTGGTCATGGTTTTTCCTGCGGTCTGGGCCGCTGCTGTGGTGGGACCGGCTGTTGCGGCAATTGCCATGGCAAAGGCCGATACGATCAATAGTGTCGCGCGCTGGAGACGTCGCATTAGCTACCTTTCCCGTGCAAATCGGACCGTGTCTAGCGCAACGCTCCAGCGGTATCCAGCCCGGCAAAACGCAAAAAGCGCCGGGCTGCGGTCCAGCCCGGCGCTGCGAAAAGGGGATCTGGGGATCAAGCCGCTCGCGACACCCGAGCCGGCGCGGTCACTTCCTCGGTAATCACGGTAAACCTCGCCAGTTGCGCGGTGCCGAACGCCGTGGAAATCGCGACATCAGCGGCATCGCGTCCCCTCGCCATCACGATCCGGCCGATGCGGGGATGATTGTGACGCGCGTCGAAGGTGAACCAGCGGCCGTCGAGATAAACCTCGAACCAGGCGGAAAAATCCATTGGCGCGGGATCGACCGGCACGCCGATGTCGCCGAGATAGCCGGTGCAGTAGCGCGCCGGAATATTCATGCAGCGGCACAGCGTCACGGCGAGGTGGGCAAAGTCACGGCAGACGCCGACCTGTTCGGCATGGCCTTCCGATGCCGTGCGGTCGCAGCGGGCGTGGTGATAGCCGAAATTGATCCGCTGATGGGCATAATCGCAGATCGCCTGCACGCGCTGCCAGCCGGGCGTGATTCCGCCAAATAGCGACCATGCCAAATCGGACAATTTTTGGGTATCGCAGTAGCGGCTGCCCAGCAGATAGACCATCACCTCGTCGGGGAGGTCGCCGACTTCAAGCTGCCGCGCATCGGGCGCCACTTCGTCCGGCAGGCCGCTGTCGGAGATCAGGAACTCGTTGCGGATTTCGATCAGGCCGGGCGGCGCGATGATGCGGGTGCACGTATTGCTGAAACTGTCGACGTAGTCGCGCGAGGCCACATCGGGCGAGAACCGGATCCTGTGTTCGCTCAGCAGGTCCTTGACCCGGCCCGGTTCAATGCTGAGCATCAGGGCCATCGGCGTGTCCTGGAAGCATTGAAACGCAATGTCGTAACCGGCACGGATTTCCACGTTAGTCTCCTCGAAGTGTCAAAGCCAAATTATGGCAAAACAAGCCTGCGAGCCCGGGTTCGTTCCTGTAAAAGATTGATCCGAATGCGGAAATTTCGGGCAGCGAAATGCAGCTTTCGCGCCCACGCTTCGATCAGGCGTCGGACTTGCGCGCTTCTTCATCACCGTGCTGCTCGATGTCTTCGGGCTCCTGATCATCCAGATGCGGCAAAGGCGGCGGGATGTCCCGCCGCCTTCCCTGCAAGGGTAGTCCGATCTGGTCGACCCGACCGCTGCGACTTACTTCATCTTGACGCCGGGCTCGCGACCCCAGACCCGCAACTGGCCGAGCTTCTCGATGAAGCCCGCGGCATCCTTCGGCCGGGCCAGGGAGATAACGCCCTCGTCGAGATCCGCCTCGGCGATGCCGGCCTTCGCCAGCAACGCCGTCGCCGCTTCCACATGGCCGATGAACTTGCAGTGCGCGAACGCGTCGGCGACGAAATCCCGCGCCGTGTGTTCCTGCAGAAGATCGTCCATCGCGGCCTCGGCCGGCAGCAGCGCGATCGCGTCGTACAAGACCGAGGGACCGCCATCGATCATCTGGTCGGCCTCGATCCAGCTGCCGTCGCTTGCCTTGGCGCCGCCGACCTTGGGCGCGATGATCTCGAAGGTCGCGCCTGCCTTGGCGAGCGCGGACTTGAGTGCCTTCAGAAGCGCGGCATCGGTGCCGTCGGTGACGAGAATGCCGAGCTTGCGGCCTTCAAAACGCTTTGGTCCGTTCTCGACGATGCTGAGTTTTGCCGAGGGTTCGAGGTCCTGCCGGGTCGGCATCGCCGCATCGGCCGGCTTCGGCATAGCCTTCAGCCCGAGCCCGGTTGCGACCTTGCCGGCCAGCGTCTCATCGATGTTGAGCAGGTGCGAGACCATCCGCTCGCGGATCACCGGCGTTTTCACCTTGGCGAGTTCGAACGTCAGCGCTGCGGCAATATGTTTCTGCTCGCCGCGGGTCTGGCTGATGAAGAACTGTCGCGCCTGGCTGTAGTGGTCGGCAAAGCTTTCGGCGCGCAGCCGGCGTTTGGCGCCCTGCTCGACATCCGCGAACGGCGTAAAGCCGCGCTTCGGAGATTCGCGCGGACCCTCCCCGAACGAGTTCGGCTGATAATTGACGCGTCCGACCGGGTTGCGCATCGCCATGTGCCCGTCCTGCTGGAAATGGGCGAACGGGCATTTCGGCGCATTGATCGGGATGTGGGTAAAGTTCGGGCTGCCCAGCCGCTTCAACTGGGTATCGAGATAGGAGAAATTGCGGCCCTGCAGCAGCGGATCGTTGGAGAAGTCGATGCCGGGCGGCACGTTCTGGGTCATGAACGCCACCTGCTCGGTCTCGGCAAAGAAATTATCCGGCATCCGGTCGAGCACCAGACGTCCGACCGCGATCGGCGGCAGCACTTCCTCCGGAATCAGCTTGGTCGGATCGAGTACATCGAACTCGAAGCTGTCGGCGAAAGCCTGGTCGAACAGCTGAACCTGTAACTCCCATTCCGGGAAATTGCCGGTCTGAATCGCGGTCCAGAGATCGCGGCGATGAAAGTCCGGATCGGCGCCGTTGATCTTCACGGCTTCGTTCCACAACACCGACTGCAGGCCGAGCTTCGGCTTCCAGTGAAACTTGACGAACGTCGACTCGCCCTTGGCATTGATCATGCGGAAGGTGTGGACGCCAAAGCCTTCCATGAAGCGGAACGAGCGCGGAATCGCGCGGTCCGACATCACCCACATGATCATGTGCATGCTTTCGGGCGTCAGGCTGATGAAATCCCAGAAATTGTCATGCGCCGACTGCGCCTGCGGAAAGGCGCTGTCGGGCTCCTCCTTGACGGCATGAACCATGTCGGGAAACTTGATGGCGTCCTGGATGAAGAACACCGGGATATTGTTGCCGACGATGTCCCAGTTGCCTTCCTGGGTGTAGAGCTTGACGGCGAAGCCGCGCACGTCGCGCGCGAGATCGAAAGACCCCTTGCTGCCGGCGACGGTGGAGAACCGCACAAAGGCCGGCGTCCGTTCGCCGGCGCGCTGGAACAGATCGGCGCGGGTAAATTTCGTGAGCGGCTTGTAGTTCTCGAAAAAGCCATGGGCGCCGTAGCCGCGCGCATGCACCACGCGCTCGGGGATCCGCTCGTGGTCGAAGTGGAAGATCTTCTCGCGAAAATGAAAGTCCTCGAGCAGGGTGGGACCTCGCGGACCGATCTTGAGCGAGTTCTGGTCGTCCGACACCGGACCGCCCTGCGCGGTGGTCAGGAGCGGCGTATCGCCCTGCGCGGTCTGGTGCAGTTCACCGCCCTCGCCGCGCTGCAGCTTCTGATCGTGAATCGTGGCCGTTCCGGCGGCTGCCGCTTTGCTGTTCACGCGCTTGGTTGATTTGGCCATAAATTCCTCGGGTACAGTCTGGCTTGGGGTGCGGTCTGGCTTGGGTGGGGTATCGATAAAAATCCCCCGCGAAATGCGGGGGATTTTCACGTCTTGATGCGACGGCTTATCGAAGCAGCAAGATCAGGATGATCAGCGGAATCGGGATTCCGAGGAGCCAAAGAAGAATGGGCATGGGGTTTTCCTTTCCTGGTTGAGATTAGCGGGCCTTGCGGCCCCAGGTGCCGTCGCGAAGGCCACCGCCTTCGGTAGCAGCGAGGCTGGCGCAGAACGCGCCGAGCAGCAGCGAGGCGGTCAGCCAGAACGCGAGCTGCATGGCGGCCTTGCGGGCGGCGTCGATGTCGGTCTTGGCCTGCGTGACGACCTCGTTGACGCGCTTTTCGGCGTCAGCCTGGCTGAGCCCTGTGCGCGCTGCCACGACCTTGGCCACGTACTGGCGATCGGCCGGCTTCAGATCGCTGCCGTTGCGGAAGCTGCTGGTGAACAGCCGCACCATCTCGCCGCGCGAATCCTGCGAGCTGCCGGCATTCGGTGCTGCGGGTGCGTCGGACCGGAACAGGGTGTCGACATAACCGTCCATCGGACCTGACTGGCTCGCGGCGGTCGCGGCACCTTGCGAGGCGCCCGTTACCGCGCCGCTCAGCAGGCTGGTCGCCGGCGTCGCCAGCAGCACCGCGCCCAGCACGGACGCGAACGCCCAGGCGATGAAGCCATGCGCGGTGTCGCGAAAGTACACCTCGTCGCTGTGAACGCCGATCCATCGCGACCGCAGCCGGCCGGCAATGTAGCCACCGAGCGACGAGGCGATCATGGCGATGACGATGAGATAGAGGCCGGTGCCGATCTTGAAGGTGGTGGCCGATACGCCGGAGCCCGACCACGGCGAAACCACCGACAATCCGAGCCCGGTGCCGAACGCCAGCAGCACAAGCGTCAGCGCGCAGCTCACCACGGCGCCTGCGGCGACCGCGGGCCATGAGACGCCGGCAACGGATGGTTCACCCGTATCGGTTCCCGGTTGGACAATTACAGTATCGATCATCGTGCGCTCCCAGCTGGCGAAAAATTCGCTTCAAGTGCCGCGACAATGTGCAGCGGAAACGTTTGTTCCGGGATTGAAACTGCTTTTCGTTCGGAGCCGCACATATCGCGATCCTATGGGGCTGGCTCATTTCGCCACGGCGAGTTCAGCCGCCTTCCGTGCCTTGTCGCCCGTGCGTTTCACGGCCTCGACGCCGTCTTTCTCGGCTTCGGCACGCCGCTCGCATTTGCCGCGGATTTCTTCCAGTTCCTCGTCGGTCAGATGTTCGATGCCGACAAAGGAATTTTGCGCGGTACTGACCCGAATGAGTTCGTCGAGCTTGACCTGGATCGCGGCGCTGTCGCGGTTCTGCGAATTCTGGATCAGAAACACCATCAGGAACGTGACGATGGTGGTCCCGGTATTGATGACCAACTGCCAGGTGTCCGAGAAATGAAACAGCGGTCCGCTGATCCCCCACACCACGACGACGCCGGCCGCCAGCATGAACGTCGACGCCCGGCCCGCCGCCTGCGAGGTCTTGTTGGCGACGCTGCCGAACAACCGGCTCAGCCCACCCGGCCGATTGCGCGGCTTCGGAGCGTTCGGCGACGTGCCGTTCTCGGTCGCCATCAATGCTTGCTCCCGACAATCGAATTGAGCCCGACGCTGCGGGGGCGTCGGGTCAACTCGCTTCTGTCCGCTCGGCCTTAGCTCGCAGCCTTGCGGTTGACGCCCTTGCGCAACGCCACGGTGTTCAGCTTGGTGTTGGCGGCCTTCTCCTCGTTTAGGTTGGTCGTCAGGAACCGAACGATATCGTCATGCCCGAGTTCTTCCGCCCATGCGATCAGCGTCCCGTAACGGGCGATCTCGTAGTGCTCGACGGCCTGTGCGTTGGCTACGATCGCGGCATCGAGCACCGACTTGTCCTCGATCTCGCCGGCGGTATTGTTGGATTCCTTGATCAGGCCATCGATCGCGGGGCAATCGGTGCCAGACGGCGTGTGACCGAGCTTCCTGAAAACCTGGTCCAGCCGCTCGATCTGCTTGTTGGTCTCTTCGAGATGCAGCTTGAGGCCCTGCGCGAGGTCGCGGTTGGTCGCCTGCTCGATCATCTTCGGCAGCGCCTTGGTGATCTGCTGTTCGGCGTAATAGATGTCCTGCAGGCCATGCAGCAGCAGGTCGTCCATCGTCTTGATGTCTTTTGAAAAGAAACCCACGTCATCCTCCATTGAAAGGTCGGAACCCGAAAAAGGCGTTTCGCCATCACAACTTTTTCGGCACGGAGGGGTTCCCGCGCCGCGATTTTGACACGGCGGAAATTCGCCCATGTCGTGTACCCGACATTGTGCGAGCAGGTTCAGCGTGAGAACTGCGTCTGGCTCATTCCGGCGCCTTGACCTCGGCCAGAGGGCTGATCGCCGGCGCATTCAGCGCGGTACCGTCCACCGAAAATTGCGAACCGTGGCACGGGCAATCCCAGCACAGCTCGAACGAATTCCAGTGCAGGTGACAGCCGGTATGGGTGCAGGCCGCCGACCGGGTGGACAGCGCACCCTTGCTGTCGCGATAGGCCGCAACCTTGGTCAGCCCGTCCCGGACGATCGCGCCTTGGCCCGGCTTGAGTTCGTCCAGGGAACCCAGTTCGCCCGGCGCCAGATACTCCGCGAAGTTTTTCACGGCGGTGAAATTCTCGCGCAGATAATTGCCGATCGCCGCAGCGGTCTTGCGGGTCGGCTCGTAAACCTCCTGCCATCGCGCGTCTTCGCCCAGGATCAGCGCCGAGTTGATCAGGCTTCCGACCACGCCGTGGGTCATGCCCTGGCCGGAATCGCCGGTATGGACATAGATGTTGGTGTGGCCGGGGTTGCGGCCGATCAAGGCGGCGTAATCGATGGTGTCGAGCACTTGCCCGGACCAGCGATGGGTGACGTCCTTCGCGGCCGGGATCAGGTTTCGCGCCCACGCCTCCAATGCCTCAAAGCGCACCTCGGCGTCGTCAGCCTCGCCACTCTTGTGGTCAGCCCCGCCGACAATGAGGTAATCGGTTCGGCCTTCGCCGGGCTGCAGCCGAACATAATGGTAGGGATCGAGCGTATCCCAGTACAACGCGTCAGGCAGGGCATCGCGCGGAATCGAAAACGCCATCGCGTAGGTTCGGTACGGCGCCATCTTGGTATGAAGTGCGAACCGATCCACGATCGGCGAATTGGTGGCCACAACGGCAGCGCTGGCGGTAACCGTGCCACGATCCGTTGTCGCGACCACGGTCCCGTCGTCCCGCTCCTCGATCTGCTGGACGATGGTCTCCGGATGAAATGTCCCGCCTTTTGCGGCAATCACCGCGGCGAGACCCTTCAGATATTTGAGGGGATGAAAGGTGGCCTGACGCGGATAGCGCAGCACATGCTGCTTGTCGCAATGGGCCAGCGGCACACCGACCAGCCGATGCACCGGCGCGCCGACCGTGCGGACGGCGTCCAGTTCCTCCTCGATGATTTTCGAATCGGTGTTCAACGCCTGGAAGAGATAGCCGTCGAGCCGGCGGAAGTCGCAGTCGATCTTTTCACGCTTTTGAATTTGCTCAATGCGATCGACGGCCGCGGCCTGGCTTTGATAGAAAGTGCGGGAGATTTCCTCTCCGCGCAATTTGATCATTTCCGAGGTCAGATCATCGCATAACGGCGCCAGATGGGCGCTGGTGCGCGCCGTGATGCCACCGGCAATCCGGCCGCGATCAATGACCAGGACCTGTTGCCCCCTGATCGCAAGCTCATAGGCGGTCGAGATGCCCGCGATGCCGGAACCGATGATCACCACATCGCAGTGCCGGTCGCCCTCCAGT
Source organism: Pseudomonadota bacterium (assembly GCA_040390145.1). Classification (GTDB taxonomy): domain Bacteria; phylum Pseudomonadota; class Alphaproteobacteria; order Rhizobiales; family Xanthobacteraceae; genus Bradyrhizobium. The sequence continues at coordinate 12,343 of JAZJYY010000167.1, read as the reverse complement.
GGAAGCGCCTCGGGTGCGACCTCCACGTCCATCCACAGCGACTGGCTGCGTTGATCAGCTGCGTTCGCCACCCGTTTTCCTACTCTGCACGTCGATCAATTCCAGGCCCAAAATCCAAAGGCCGCGCACCCGATCCACGGAACGAATCCGGAATCGCGCGCGCGGCCTGTGGGGTCATGTCGGAGTTCGGGCAAGCCAGGGCAAGCGAACCCCATCAGCGGTGTCAGCGATTCATGAACAGCGCGAGAAGCAGAATGATCGGAAGCGGAATTCCGATCAGCCAGAGCAGCGCGCCTTTACCGAAACCCATGTCAGCCTCCTTGTGTTTGACTGGATGGATAACTCACAAGGATTTCGAGAGTTCCCGGACCTCGTTGAGATCAATGGGTCGCTGGGGGATCCCGGTCCAGCGCGAAATCGCCCAGCAGCGGCGAGGTCGATCCCGCGATCAGATCGCCTATCAGTTGCGCGGCGAGAAAACTGAAGGTGATGCCGTTGCCGCCATAGCCGTACGCGGCGTAAACGCCTCGCGTGCCCGGTACCGGACCAATCAACGGCAGGCCGTCGCGGGTGGTGTCGAAGGTGCCGGACCAGCGAAACTCGATATCGAGATTGGCCGCCGGCCACAACGCGGCAAGCTTTTGCGTCAGCAGCCGGGATTTTTCGGGGATCAGCGCATCGCGGGCATCGGGCTCGACCACATCCTCGCTGTCCTCGCCGCCGATGATGATGCGTCCGGTCAACGTGGTCCGCGCATAGAGATAGTCCTTGCTGTCCTCCCAGATCAGCACGCCGTCCTTCCAGATATTCTGCGGCTGCGGCTTTGTCGCAATGGCCCAGCTTGACGACACCGCGTGCACGGTGGAGCGAACGATATCGGGCATCACATAGCCGGTGGCGAGGATCACCGATCGCGCCTCGACGGTGCGGCCGTTCTTCAGGACAACGCCGACGGAGCGCGCCGCGCCATCGAATTCCACGGCCTCGGCCTCGAACATTCGGGCGCCGCGCGCAAGGGCTGCCGCGAGCAGTCCGCGTGCCAATTGCATCGGGTCGGCATCCGCCGAACCCGGCGATACGATCGCGCCGGCGCGGGCTATGCCGAACACGTCAAGCAGCATCGCATGATCGAGGAAGTCGCCGGGCAGGCCGGCGCGGCGGCGCAGGTCGTGCTCTTCACGCAGTTGCTTGCCGGTGTCGCCGGCCGCCAGCAGCAGCGAATTCTTGTCGCGCATCTCGCAGGGGACGCCGAGTTGCAGGACCAGCGATTTCAGCCGGGCGACGGCGTGCAGGCTCGCGAGATAGGCCCGCGACGCCCGCTCAAAACCGTAGATTTCGGTGAGGTGCGTCAGCGAGCAGTCGATTTCCCACAGCAGCATCGAGGTCGAGGCGGCGGTGCTGCCGCGCCCGGGCAATTCGCGATCGATGATAACGACGTCGAGCCCCTGGCGCGTCAGGCGCTCGGCGACCAGCGATCCGGTGATGCCCGCGCCCACGATCAGCGCATCGCATTGCAGGTTCTCGCTGACATCGAGACGGACCGGATGCTTGCCGGCGGCAAACCACGGCGAACGTCCGCCGCGAAGGTCGGCCTGCACGGTGTCGTCTGTATCGAGAACGGAAATAATGTATCCTCAAAATAAGGCCCTGGTGACCGGGCGGCGGCGGGCTAACCAGAACAACGCGTTCTGGTTCCAATGGGGCGGTAACCCCACCGCCACGCGCGCTACTCCCTGACCGGTACCTTGAAGATTTCCGAGCCGGCTTCATCGACCACCACCACCGTGCGTGGTTCACGGTCGCCGTCGAGATCGATCGCAATCTGCTGGGCGATCAGTTCGGCGGTCTTTTTGGCGTCCTGCTCGGTCTTGCAATCGAGCCCCACCGGATCCTCGAGCCGCACGCCGTCCGCAATATCGAAGTGAAAAATAGGCATCAGCTCGTCCTCCGCAGGGTCAATGTCGGGAGGCGAAGGGTGTTCCAGAAATGATCGCGCGCGATCGATGTTAAAGCGTGGAACCAGCGAAGGACGGGAATCTTCGTTGCGAAGATCCCCGTCCTGCCGATCTCAGTAGCCGAGCGCGCAGCCGTCCTTGCGCGGGTCGGAGCCGCCGGTCAGCGTGCCCTTGTCCCAGTCGATCCAGATCGCCTGGCCGCCGCCGAGCGGCCCGACCACGCTGGTGGTCTTGTGTCCGATCTTTTTCAGGCCCTCGACGATGTCGGCGGGAATGCCGTCCTCAAGCTGGTAGACGCCCTCGTAATGCAGACCGCGCGGCATATCGATGGCTTCCTGCACGTCGCAGCCATAGTCGAGCATGTTGGTCAGCACGTGGCTCTGCCCGACCGGCTGGTACTGCCCGCCCATCACGCCGAACGGCATCACGGCGCGGCCATTCTTGGTGACCAGGCTCGGAATGATGGTGTGCAGCGGCCGCTTGCCCGGCGCGATGCAGTTGGGATGGCCGGGCTCGATGCGGAAGCCGCCGGCGCGGTTCTGCAGCAGCACGCCGGTCTTGTTGGAGACGATCGCCGCGCCAAAGGAATGCGCGACCGAATTGATGAACGAACAGGTGTTGCGGTCCTTGTCCACCACGGTGATGTAGACCGTGTTGGGATTGATCGGCGGCGTCACTGTGGGCAAATCGAGCATGCCGTCCATTCGGATCTTGCCGACATATTCATCGACGAATTCCGGGGTCAGGATACGCGTCACATCGACATTCACCTGGGCGGGATCGCCGATGTACTGCTCGCGCATCAGATAGGCGATCCGCGCGGCCTCGGCTTCGAGATGAAACCGCTCGACGCTCATCGGCTTGAATTTCGTGAGATCGAAGCGCGACAGGATGTTCAGCATCACCAGCATGGTGATTCCCGGCCCGTTCGGCGGGCACTGCCAGACGTCATGGCCCTTGTACAAGGTCCCGATCGGCGAGGTGGTCTCGGTGGTGTGCGCCTCGAAATCATCCAGCGTGTGCAGGCCGCCGATGCCGCGCAGGGTCTCGACCATGTCCTCGGCGACGGCGCCCTTGTAGAAGGCGTCGCGGCCGTCCCTGGCGATCGCGCGCAGCGTCTTGCCGAGTTCGGGCTGATGGATCACGTCGCCGGCCACTGGGGGTTTGCCGCCCGGCAGCAGATAGCGCTCGGTGTTGGTGCCCTTCTTCAGCTTGTCGAACTGGTTGTTCCAGTCGAAGGCGATCCGCGGCGAAACGACATAGCCTTCCTCGGCGGCCTTGATCGCGGGCTGCAGCAGCGTATCGAAGCCGAGCTTGCCGTGATCGCGCAGGATGGTGGCCCAGGCGTCGACCGAGCCCGGAATGGAGACGGCGTGGGCCGACGTCAGCGGGATCGATTTGATGTTGCGCTCGAGATACCATTCCGGCGTCGCCGCCTGCGGCGCGCGGCCCGAGCCGTTATAGGCCACGATCTTGCCCTCGCCCTTCGGCTGCATCAGCGCGAAGCAGTCGCCGCCGATCCCGGTGGATTGCGGCTCGATCACGCCCAGCAGCGCGCAGGCGGAAACCGCGGCGTCGGCGGCGGTGCCGCCGGCCTTCAACACCTCGATCGCCGTCAGCGCCGCCAGCGGGTGCGACGTCGCTACCATTCCGTTCTGGGCGTGGACCGTGGAACGGCCGGCGAGATGGAAATTCCTCATGCCAAATTGCTCACTTTTTGCGGTTTTATCGGTGTTTCGGGCGCGATGTACTTGGGGTTTCCTTGGCATATTTGGGAACCGATGGGAATGGTCAGCGATGCATGAGACCCTATCCTCCTGCCCCACCCGCCTGATAAACCCCGGCCATGCCCTTTACCGTCGCCGCTTTCTACCAGTTTGCCGCCCTGCCGGACTTCCGCGAACTGCGGGAGCCGCTGCGGGCGATCTGCGCCGGCCTCGATCTGAAAGGCAGCGTGCTGCTGGCGCATGAGGGCATCAATGGCACAGTGGCGGGAAGCGAAGCAGGTATCGGCGGCCTGATCGGAGAACTGCGCGACGGCGCGCTGTTCGGCGGCCGGCTCGATCATCTCGAACTGAAGTTCTCGGGCGCCGCGGAGATGCCGTTCCGGCGCCTGAAAATACGGCTGAAAAAGGAGATCGTCACCCTCGGCGATCCTGCAGCCGATCCGACCCGACAGGTCGGCATCTATGTCGATCCGGCCGACTGGAACGCGCTGATTGCGGCCCCGGACACGCTCGTGATCGACACCCGCAATCAATTCGAGGTGGCGATGGGCACCTTCCCCGGCGCGGTCGATCCCGGCATCCGGAGTTTCGGCCAGTTCAAGGATTTCGCTGCGCACCGGCTCGATCCGGCGAAACATCGGAAGATCGCGATGTTCTGCACCGGCGGTATCCGCTGCGAAAAGGCCAGCGCCCATCTGCTCGCGCGCGGCTTTGCCGAGGTCTATCATCTCAAGGGCGGCATCCTCAAATACCTCGAAGGCGTGCCGAAGGCGCAGAGCCGCTGGCGCGGCGAATGTTTCGTCTTCGACGACCGCGTCGCGCTCGGCCACGGCCTGCGGGAACGCCGCAGGGAAGATTCAGATGAATGAAACCAGGACACTGAGCGACCGCATCGACGCGCTGGAAATCCGGCTGTCGTTCCAGGACGAAACCATCGAGACGCTGAACAAGACCATCACGGCGCAGTGGCAGCAGATCGACGCCCTGACGCGACAGGTCGCCGGCCTGAACGAAAGATTGCAGGAAGCGGAAGCCAGCGCGCCCGGCGCGACCGACGAACCGCCGCCGCATTATTAGGTGCGCTTTTTTCTTCCCTCCCCGCCACGCGCAAGAGCGCGTGGGAGGAGGGGAGCAAAAAAACGGCCTCCGCGAGGAGGCCGTTCTCTTCAATTCATGAGCTGATATCAATCACGCTCGATGATCACCGTCTTGCGATCGCGGTCATAATCCCGGTCGCCGCGATTCTTCTTGATCACCACGGTCTCATCGCGATCGCGGTACTGGCGCTCGCGAATCACTTCACGCTCGCGAACGCGGTCGGGACTCGATCCAACCGTGACGCCGACACCGTTGGGGCCCACGCCAACACCGACCTGCGCACTGGCAGGAATTGCGAGACAGATGCCGGCGGCTGCGAGAGATACGACTGCAAAACGTTTTATCATTGCTTGCTCCTCAATGGGTGAATTATGCGGGAGCAATTCGGGCCGGGTGATAATGTTCCGTCGGGTATTTGAAGACGCTGGATTCGGCCGACGTGCAAACACTCGCTCACGCCTTCATGCCAAACCAGATCCCCAGCGCGACGATGCAAATTACCACAGCGAGCCACACGAACTGTGTGACCCGCTTCGAACTTCCGCTTCGCGGCGAGTCGTTTGGCAGGTGATTGAATTCGGTTTTCATGTATCACCGGGTCACGTGTGTGCTGGAGAGCGCTGCGTTTACCGAAACGCCGACTTTACCTTCTCCCACAGCGATTCATTTTCCCGATCGCCATCGGCCTTCGACGGCGCCGGTTGTGCCGCGCTGACGGGATCCGATGCGGGGAAACTTCCGACCAGCCCGGCTTCGAGCTTGTTG
>JAZJYY010000167.1:0-6788 GCA_040390145.1 Pseudomonadota bacterium | reverse complement strand
ATTTCCCGGTCCGCCCGCGCAGCCTCGCGGGGATCCTCGGCATGCTTGTCATGGGGCGCGGGATTGAATTTCTCAGCCATCGTGGTCTCCATTCCCGAAGACAACGCCGCCGCAATCCCGCAGTTCCATCCGGTGCGGCGCCAGGTTCCCGAAACCGAGGGCCGCTGCCGCCCGTTGCGCGATAGCTCCGGGAACCAATGCCCGCTAACGGGCAGATAAAGCTGAGGATTTTGCTGTTGCTGAGCAATTTTGCACAGACAGGGGCGGCAAGTTGGGGTCGACTATTGGTGATGAGATTGCACCCTCATCGAGTGATGAAAATGAGCCGGTGCTTGAAACAGAAATTCCGACCCCAGCCCGTTTGGGATTTCCGTTTTTTGAGCTACCGCTCGACCCTGTCGCCAGGCTGGAGGACTGTGCGCACGAGGTCGCCCTACCCGAACGACATCGCCGTGTTCGTCACGGTGCCTCCGGGCTAGCGAGCATCCTGCAGGATCATGTCGGACGCCTTCTCGGCGATCATAATAACGGGGGCGTTGGTATTGCCCGATACCAGATCCGGCATGACGGAGGCATCGACGACACGCAGGCCTTCGATCCCGCGAAGGCGAAGCCGCTGATCCACCACCGCGAGCGAGTCATTGCCCATCCGGCAGGTCGAGGTCGGATGATAGACCGTGCTGCCGCGCTTGCGGCAAAACGCCAGCAAATCCTCATCGCTCACGACCTTCGCACCCGGATCTGATTCCTCGACCACGAACGGCTTGAGCGCCGGTGCGGCAAGAATCCTGCGCAGGATCTTGAGGCCCTCGACATTGACGGTGCGGTCGGTTTCGGTCGCGAGGTAGTTGATGCGGATCTCCGGCGCCACCGACGGGTCGGCACTCTTGATTCGAAGCGAGCCGCGGCTCTCCGGCCGCACCTGGCACACCGACGCGCTGAAAGCGGAATACGGATGCAGCTTCTCGCCCATCTTGTCGGTCGAGAACGGCAGGAAGTGGATCTGGACGTCGGGCGACGCCAGCCGCGGATCGGTCTTGAAAAATGCGCCCGAGGTGCCCGCAGCTATGGTCAGCGGCCCCTTGCGGAACGCGGCATAGCGCACGCCGGCCATGATGCGGCGGCCGGGATGATTGACGATGTCGTTGAGCGTGATCGGCTGCGAGCAGCGCATCACGATTCTGACCTGCATGTGGTCCTGCAGGTCGTTGCCGACGCCGGGAGCGTCGAGCACGACGTCGATGCCGTGGCTCTTCAGCAGTTCCGCCGGTCCGACGCCGGACAGCTGCAGCAGCTGCGGCGAATTGTAGGCGCCGCTCGAGATCAGGATTTCCTTTTTCGCCCGCACCGTCCGCAGCGCGCCGTTCTGCCGGTATTCGATCCCGGTGGCGCGCCTGCCTTCGAACAGGATGCGCTGCGCCAGCGCCGCGGTCTCGACATGCAGGTTGCGGCGTCCCCTGGCGGGTTTCAGATACGATCGCGCCGTGCTGGCGCGCCGGCCGTTGCGCGTCGTGGTCTGAAACCAGCCGGCGCCCTCCTGCGTGGCGCCGTTGAAGTCGGGATTGTCGGGGATGCCGGATTCGACCGCCGCCTTGATGAAGGCCTCCGAAAGCGGATCGGCATGCAGCATGTCGGATACCGGCAACGGGCCGCCGGCGCCGTGATAGTCGTCGGCGCCGCGCTGCTGGTCTTCGGCCTTCTTGAAATAGGGCAGCACGTCGTCAAAGCCCCAGCCGGTATTGCCGTGCTGGCGCCAGCGGTCGTAATCCTCGTGCTGGCCGCGAACATAGAGCAGGCCGTTGATCGAACTCGATCCGCCCAGCACCTTGCCGCGCGGCTGAAATACCTGGCGGCCGTCCAGCCCGGGCTCCGGCTCGGTCTGGTACATCCAATTGACGGTCTTTTCCTTGAACAGCTTGCCGTAGCCGAGCGGCACGTGGATCCACAGATTGCTGTCCTTCGGACCTGCTTCCAGCAACAGCACCGAATGCCTGCCATCGGCGCTGAGGCGATTGGCCAGCACGCAACCGGCGGAGCCGGCGCCGACGATAACGTAATCGAATTCGGAAGTGTTGGACGATGTGCCCGCCGGGCGCGTGGATGCTTCGGTCGTCATGCTGTGCGTTAGCCCCCGGGTCTGGTTCGCGCTGTCTTCGGCTTTTTAGGGATACCGAAGTGGAATGTCACGGGCGACGATCTATCGCATCGCAACATGCGCCTAATCATCGGATGTTTAACATCGGATGATTGCGCGGGCAATCGGCGGCGTGTAGGTTGCCCGCGGACCGGCCGGAGAGCCGGTGCCGGGAGTCGAAAACGCCTTGCTCAAGACGCGCACGAAATCAGCCGACAAGGGCTCAAAGCCGGGCCGCATTCATGCGGTGCTGACGACGCTCGGCAGCGAGATCGCGCAGGATGTCATCGCGGTCGGCGAGGCGCTGCCGCCGGAGCATGACCTGGAAATCCGTTTCGGGGTCGGACGCGGCGTTGTCCGCGAGGCGATCAAGACACTGGCGGCAAAAGGGCTCGTCAGCGTGCGACCGCGGCATGGCACCCATGTCCGGCCCCGCTGCGACTGGAGCCTGCTCGACCGCGACGTGCTGACATGGCTGGCCGGAGGCCGCGAGCCCGACCGCGAATTGCTGCTGGCCATTCAGGAAGTCCGCTTGATCATCGAGCCGGCAGCCGCCGCCCTCGCCGCCGAGCGCGCGACCAAAGCCGAACGGCAGCACATCAATGCCGCGCTGGTAGCGATGGAAACCTCGCACGATCAGGCCAGCGCCACCGCCGCCGACAAGGCGTTCCACCTCGCCATCCTCGATGCAACGCATAACCCCGTGCTGCAGGGGTTTCGCGGCGCGATCGATACGATTCTGAGCGCGGTATTTCTGGTCGCGGTCGGCACCACCGGCTGGTTCGAGGACAACCTGCCCAATCACGCCGTTGCCGCGCGCGCCATCGACGAGGGCAATGCCAAGAAAGCCCGCGCCGCCATGGAGCAGGTGCTGAGCTATACGCAGTTCAGACTGTCGAAACGAACAACGGCGAAAGCGCGCAAGCCGGCCGGCAAGGCCGCAGCGAAAGTCAAAGGGAAGCGCAATGCAGCGTAACGTGAGCGCCCTCCAGCCGCGCTGGCTGACACGCGGCCTCGCGTCCGCCGGCGGCGCGGCGATGTTCGTGGCGCCGCTGCTGGTGCTGGTATTGATCTGGGCGATCGCGGTGCCGCTGTTCGGCATCAATCCCCGCGTTTTCCCTTCGGTCGCCGCCGTGGGTGGGGCCGCGATGGAATCGATCCGGGACGGAACGCTGATCCAGCATGTCGGCGCAAGCCTGCTCCGCGTCGGATTGGGAACACTGATCGGCATCGTGACCGCGGTGCCGCTGGGGATTGCGATGGGCGTCAGCCCGGCGGTTTCGACCTTCCTGACGCCGCTGTTTCGTTTCTTTTCGGTGCTGGCAGGGATCGCCTGGATCCCGATTGCGACGCTGTGGTTCGGCTACGGTTTCGGCGCGATCATTTTCGTGATTTTCAACGCGGTGTTCTTCGTCGTCGCCTACAATACCCTGCTCGGCGTCTCGACCATTCCGCTGGCCATACGCAACGCCGCAGCCTCGCTCGGCGCGGGCCGCTGGGCCTTGCTGACCGAGGTGTTGTTGCCGGGCGCGCTGCCCAACATCGTCACCGGCATCCGCACCGGTCTCGGCTTCGCCTGGCGCGGCCTGATCGCCGCCGAGATGATCGCGACCAATGTCGGCCTCGGCTACATGCTGTTCGTGGCGCGCGATTTCTACCGCACCGAAGTGATTATCCTCGGCATGATCGTGATCGGCGCGATCTGGCTCCTGATCGACCGCCTGTTGCTGGTTCCGCTGGAGCGTTCGACCATCGAGCGCTGGGGCATGGTGAGGCGCGCATGAACATTCTGTTGCGCAGCTGGAGCGCCTATACCCGAGCCACCGCGCGATGGCCCGGGCTCGCGGCGCTGGTGCCGTTCATTCCCGTGATCGCGCTGTGGGTCGCCGTTACCGAATCCGGGGTGTTTCCGCGCGTCTTCCTGCCGGGGCCGGTCGAGGTGGTAAAGGCGTTCTTCAGTCTCACCTACCGCGGCATCCTGCCGGACTATCTGCAGGACAGCCTGATCCGCCTGTTCACCGGCGCTGCCATCGGCATGGCGATCGGCATTCCCCTGGGCATCCTGATCGGCACCAGCAGATGGGCGCACCGCATCTCCTGGCCGATACTGTTGTTCTTCCAGGCCATCGGTGACATCGCCTGGCTGCCGATCCTGCTGATCTGGTTCGGCTTCGGCCTCACCACCATGACTTTTGTCATTGTATACACGGTGTTGTTTCCCGTGGTGCTCAACACCGTGCTCGGCGTCGAATCGGTGCCGCGCGATCTCGCGCGCGCCGCGCGCAGCCTCGGCGCCTCGCCGGCGCGCGTGCTGTGGGAAGTCACCTTGCCCGGCGCGTTGCCCAACATCATCACCGGCCTGCGCAACGGCCTCGGCTATGGCTGGCGCGCGCTGATCGCCGTCGAGATGATCGTCGGCACCAGCGGCATCGGCTTTCTGATGTTCGATGCGCGCCGCTCCGGCTCCGTGGTCGAGATCCTGCTCGGCATGATCATCTTGGGATTGCTCTGGTACATCGTGGACGCCTGGATCCTTGCGCCGATCGAGCGCGCGACGGGCCAGCGCTGGGGATTGGTAACATCGTCATGAAAACCCTCGAGCTTCGCAACCTGCAAAAGACCTATTTCGATCCCTACGCCGGATCGCACGTCACCGCGGTGCAGGACGTCTCGCTCGACGTGCAGCAGGGCGATTTCGTCTCGGTGGTCGGACCGTCCGGCTGCGGCAAGACCACGATTCTCAACATGGTGGCCGGCTTCATCCCGCATTCGGGCGGCGAGATCCTGTTGAACGGCAAGGCGGTCCGCGGGCCCGGCCCTGAGCGCGGCGTGGTGTTCCAGTCCTTCGCACTGTTTCCCTGGAAGACCGTGCTCGACAATGTCGGTTTCGGGCCGAAGATGCGCGGCGTGCCGAAGGCCGAGCGCGACAAGATCGCGCACGAATATCTCGCATTGGCCGGCCTGTCACACGCCGCCAACCGCTATCCCAACGAGCTCTCGGGCGGCATGCAGCAGCGCGTCGGCGTGGTACGGGCGCTCGCCAACAATCCCGAAGTGCTGCTGATGGACGAACCGTTCGCCAGCGTCGACGCACAGACCCGCATGACCCTGCAGGAAGAGCTCACGCGCATCTGGCAGGAACGACGGCCGACCGTCATCTTCATCACCCATGACGTCGCCGAAGCCGTGTTCCTCGCCAACCGCGTCGTCGTGCTGTCGAAGGGCCGCGTGCTCGACCAGATCGAGGTCGCGCTGCCGCGGCCGCGGGTCTGGGACGATCTGATCGAGGACGAGACCTTCAAACGGCTGTCCGCCCAGGTCCTGCACATGGTGCGCTCGGCGTGAGTGTCGCTTCCGACATCGCCCGCTCCTCCAAGGCGCGCTTCATTCTCGGCGTGGTCGCGGCGTGGCTGATGTTCCAGATATGGCTGACGCTGGCGGCGCCCGGAAAGATTTCGGCCGAACTCGGCGGCACCTCGCCGAAGGTCAACATCCAGATCGAATTGCCCTTTACGCCCGAACGCTTCCACGTTCTGGCGTTTCAGCAATATGGAAGGGTCTCCGGCGCCGAAGGCCATTCGATAGAATTACGTGGCGTGAAACGAACGGATCTCAACGCGGTGGCCCGGCCTTACTGGGTGACGAGCGTTGGGCCGATAAAAGAGGGAGGATAGGATGAAGCGACTGATACTGTTCGGAGCGGCCCTGATGCTGGCGTGCCTGCCGGCGCAAGCCCAGGAGCCGGTAAAACTGAAAGTCGGCATGGTGAGTGCGGTCGACATGCTGGCGCTGCCGATCGCGCTGGAACGCGGCTTTTTCGAGAAGCGCGGGCTCGACGCCACCATTGCGCGCCCTTATGCGACCGGTGTCGATGCACTCAACGCCTTGCAGGCGGGAGAAACCGACATCGTGCAGGTCGGCGTCCCCATGATCGGCGCGGTGCTGCGCGGCATGGATCTGGTGGCGCTCGGCAATTTCAGCGGCAATCCAACCAAGACCGGCTCCGACGCCACCATGGCCGTGATCGCCCGTGAAGGATCCGGCATTGTCAAGGGCGACCTCGCCAGCCTGAAGGGCAAGAAGATCGCGGCCTCTTTCGGCACCATCAACCATCTCTTTATCCTGGCGATTCTCGAGAAGGCCGGCCTCAAGCCCGAGGACGTGACGCTGGTCAACACGCCGCCGCCGGACATGACGGTGGCGCTGCTGGCCAAGGGCATCGATGCCTTCGCCGGATGGGACCCGTGGCCGATCATTGCGGAGAAGGATGTTCCGGGCGCGTTCGAAGTCGTCCGCGGCGGCAACCTGATTGCCTATCTCGGCTTCGCCGTGGCGCTGCGTCCCTGGGTGGAAAAGAACCAGGAGACGGTGCAGAAATTCCTGACTGCCACTTCGGAAGCCGATCAGTGGATGCGCAAGAATTCGAAGCAGGCGGCAGGGATCGGCACCCGCTGGATTCCCGGTCTCAAGCTCGACGTGGCGGAGACCGCCATGCAGTTCAATATCCAGCAACTGGACCGGCGCCTGTCCGCCAACAATTACCGCGCGCTGTGGAGTGCGCAGGACCGCTTCAACCGGCTGGGCATCCTGAAGACCACCTTCGACGTCAACAAGCACATCGAACCGAAGCACATCCTGAAGGTGATGAAGGACA
>JAZJYY010000166.1:1910-31370 GCA_040390145.1 Pseudomonadota bacterium | reverse complement strand
CGCTCGCCATGCTCGGTCGCGCCAAGAAGGTGATGATCGACAAGGAGAACACCACTATCGTCAACGGCGCCGGCAAGAAGGCCGACATCGAAGCCCGCGTTTCGCAGATCAAGGCGCAGATCGAGGAAACCACCTCGGACTACGACCGTGAGAAGCTGCAGGAGCGTCTGGCCAAGCTCGCAGGCGGCGTCGCGGTGATCCGCGTCGGCGGCGCGACCGAAGTCGAAGTCAAGGAGCGCAAGGATCGCGTGGATGACGCGATGCATGCGACCCGTGCAGCGGTTGAAGAAGGCATCGTACCGGGCGGCGGCGTCGCCCTGCTGCGCGCCTCCGAGCAGCTGAAGAAGATCCGGACCCAGAACGACGACCAGAAGACCGGCGTCGAGATCGTCCGCAAGGCGCTGTCCTGGCCCGCTCGCCAGATCGCGATCAACGCAGGCGAAGACGGTTCCGTCATCGTCGGCAAGATCCTCGAGAAGGACCAGTATTCGTACGGCTTCGACTCGCAGTCGGGCGAATACGTCAACCTGATCTCGAAGGGCATCATCGATCCGACCAAGGTCGTTCGCGCGGCGATCCAGAACGCAGCTTCGGTTGCGGCGCTGCTGATCACCACCGAAGCCATGGTCGCCGAGCTGCCCAAGAAGGGCGGCGCCGCCGGCGGCGGCATGCCCCCGGGCGGCGGCATGGGCGGCATGGATTTCTGATCCAGCCACTTACGCAAGCTTCACGAATGCAGAACCCCGGCAGCAATGCCGGGGTTTTTGTTTGGGTGATCGCGGCGCCGTCGCAAATCATCCTCCGTCATTCCGGGGCGGCGCCAACGGGCACAAGCCCGATGGCGTCGAGCCCGGAATCCATAACCACGATCGTGAGTATGGATTCCGGGCTCGACGCCATCAGGCGCGCATTGGCGCGCCCGCTAGCGTCGCCCCGGAATGACGATGGAGGATAGATTCTGAACCCAGAACTCCGTCAGCTTGAAATGCCCGGATAGAGATCGGTCCATCCCGGATTTTGCTCTTCGATCAAACGGATCTTCCAGTCACGCCGCCATTTCTTGAGTTCTTTTTCGCGTGCGATAGCAGTGATGGCGTCGTCGTAGATTTCGAACCAGACGAGCTTTCTGACATCGTACCGCGTCGTGAAGCCGGGCACTGCCTTGGTGCGATGTTCATATATTCGCCGCACGAGATCGTTGGTCACGCCGAGATAGAGCGTGCCATGCTTTTTACTCGCAAGGAGATAGACGTAATAAGCCATCGCCGCATACGTGGTTATGGATTCCGGGCTCGCGCCAAGTGGCGCGCCCCGGAATGACGAAAGATAGTTCGTTGAGTTAAGCTGATCAACCAGGCTGAACCAGCTGCCGCGCTATCGCACCATCATCCCTATCCGACCATGGCGAATGGCGGGCTCCGCGCCGTCGCGGCGGGCGAGCGAAAAGAAAATCATGCTGACGCGGCCGACGACATTCTCTATCGGAATGTATCCGACCTCCGACAGGATGCGGCTGTCGGTGGAATTGTCGCGGTTGTCGCCGAGCATGAACAGGTGGCCGGCCGGGACGGTATAGACATTGGTATTGTCGTAGAACCCGCCGTCGACACAATCCAGCGTCTCGTAACTCGCCCCCTCCGGCAACGTCTCGCGCCAGCGCCTCACCTTGGCCGGTCCGCCGCCGCAGGCATCGTCCCATTCGAAATCCGCCACGCGCTCGCGCCTGACAGCCGTACCGTTGATATGAAGCTGGCCTTGAATCATCTGAATGCGATCCCCGGGAAGACCCACGATGCGCTTGACGTAATCGGTAGAAGTATCCTTTGGCAGGCGGAAGACGACCACGTCGCCGCGCGCCGGATCGGAGCCGAAGATACGCCCGGAAAACAATGGCGGCGAGAACGGCAGCGAATAGCGGGTGTAACCGTAGGCATATTTGGATGCGAATAACTGCTCCCCCGTGAGCAATGTGGGGATCATGGATCCGGCCGACATGCTGAACGGTTGAAACAGGAATGTCCTGATCAGGAGCGCCAAAAGCGGCCAGAGCAGCACTGGACCCGCGCCATAGGCCACGATCGTACGCCAGAAGCCGAACCGTTCGGCACGCGCGAGCATCAGCATCGTCAACACGATCGACCACAATTGACATGCGATGATCACCCAATCGCTCAACGTCTCGAGCGACCGCGGCTCCGCGCCGGCACCATCCGCAAGCATCCGCCAACCGGCGACAATCGGCACAATTACCGCTACTGCCAGAATGTAAGGCAACGCGCCCCATGCCAAAACGGTGCGCACCGCGGCGGTAGATGCCTGGCCTCCCATCTTCCGCGCCAGCCAGCCGGTAATGGCCCCGAAGAAATAAAGATAGATGAGGCCGAGAATGCCGCCGCCCACGACGCAAGCCAGCAAGGCGCGCCAATCGATCATTCCGCCTACTGCCCCATACGCCTGCAGGATCTCGACGCCCGACATTGCGCCGCCGAGCGCGGCCAGCGGCAAAACCAGATAACCGGGACGGCTGGCCAGAAGGCGGTCAATGGTTCGCCAGGGTCGCCACCAGATCGACCGGAAAGGCGACGCCTGTCGCGCATCGGCATTCATCTCAGACATTGCACACGACCTTTAAAGCTGAAATGGCCCGATAGCCCGCGGTCTCACTCCACCAGCGCCCGCCCGCCTTGCTGATACCGGCTCTTCGTAATCTCAAAGATGACATACGGCATGGCGCCGGAGGCTTCGCGCGTGAAGCGCCCGTCGCGCTTGACGCCGCCGATCCTGGTCATGGCGCCCTGCGAGCGCCAGTTGCTCTCGCCGACCCAGAAGATCACGGTGTCGACGAAGGTGAAGGCATGATCGAGCATCAGGCGCTTGACCTCGCGGTTAGCAGCGCCACCCCAATGGCTGCGGACGATAAAGGTCCAGCCGATCTCGATCTCGCCAAGCGCATGGTCGTGGCCGTGATAGCGGCTGGAGCCGATCAGCCGGCCGGTCGCACGGTCGACGAACACAAAGCCCATCTTCGAGGACACCGCGCCGTCGAAGAATTCTCGGAATTCCGGCTCGGTGTAGCGGTCGGGGGTCGGATGCACCTTCCATATCGCGGGATCGGAGCCGGCGGCAAACAGCTCCGGCCAGTCTGCGGCGGAGACGGGCCTCACGATGATGGTGGATCCGGTCAGGGTAGGCTGGAAGTCGGGCTGGGTCATGAAGGAGAATGTAGCGCCATCATTGAATGTGCGAAAACAAAAAGTGAAGGGCCGCCCGTGGGCGACCCCTCTTGTTACGCAGCGTCAGCCGGCTTCAGGCGAACCAGCTTGGTGAGCAGGGCGTCAAAGCCCTGCCCGTCGCCGGCGTGAAGGTCGATGCGGCCGACCTTCTCCACCAGCCGCTCCAGCGACTCCAGCTCCTTGAGCCGCAGCAGCAGCGGGTTCTCCTCCATCAGCCTCGCGGTGTTCAGAAGCGACCGCGTCGCCGCGGTCTCTTCCTGCCGGCGGATCAGGTTCGCCTTCGCGACCCGCTCCGCCTCCACCACCTTGTTCACCAGCTCCCGGATCTCGCCGGGCAGGATCACATCCTTGACGCCGAGCTCCGTCACTTCGACGCCGCTGTCCGCGATCCGGGCGCGGACATAGTCGCGAAGCTCCGCGTCGAGCGCCGCCTTCGCCGACAGCACCTCGTCGAGCGTGCGGCCGGCGACGGCTTCGCGGATCGCGAACTGCACCAGGCGGTACAGCCACGCATCCAAGTCAGGCACGGATGCGACGACCCGCTCGGGGTCGACGATCCGACGGAACGCCGTCAAAGTCACCCGCAGCGCGATGCGGTCCCTGGTCAGCATCTCCTGCGCGCTGATCTCGACCGCCTGCGGACGCAGGTCGAGGCGCTTGACCTCGATCTTGCGGCCGACGTTCCAGAACGCGTGCCGGCCGGGCGCGAGCCGCTCCACCAGCCGGCCCTCGACATAGAGCAGACCGGCCTCGTGGTTCTCGACCACCGTTTCCGTCACGAACATCGAACGCGTACGTTCGAGCATCGCGAGGTGACGCGCGCTGATGCGAGGATCGACCGACACGTCGATGCGCTCGACATCGACCGAGGTCGCGACCTTCCAGTAGACGCGCGCCTGCCACGGCACCATGACGTGCATCGGCCGGCCGTCGAGGTTGACGATGGCGATCTCGTTCGCCCTGGTCTCCACCAATTCGAACAGATCAGCGGCGAGATCGGGCCGCGCGGCGCGCAGCACCGCGTAGCGCTCCGCCGGGAATTCGGCGCGGACCACGCCGAACACTTCGGCCGTCAACTCGTTGCGCGGATCGAACAGGCGGTGACGGCCGGGTTCGAGCACGCGCTCGAGCCTGCCGTTGCGCGTCAGAAGCGCGCGTTCGCCGTCCTTCACCGTCAAATGCGCCATCAAATGCCAGGTCACCAAATGCAAAGTCATGGCATGCCTCCTTCATTGGCTTTCCGGCCAGCGGCCGGAAAGCGGGTTTCATTGCAGAGGATGGTGGGGACGCGAACGGCGCTTCCTGAAAGTTCGGCGGGCCGTGGTTTGAGCTGGCGTGACGACGGGCGCACGCGCGCAATCGTCCGACTTGCGTCGGGCGGTCGAGCGCAGCTCCCGGCGTCGGCGCAAGCGGTATCCACCGCGGCACAAGCCGGTCCTGCAGTGTCTCAGGTTCGGACGAAGAGCCTTGCGGCAATACGGCCGGACTGCGACTGAAACGCGCGTCCGGTCCCCTTCAATGGGAGATTCAGTTTTTCAGGCTGAACCGGAGCGCTGGAGCGGGATTCGAACCCGCGTCACGATGATTCACGGTCATCTGCTCTACCACTGAGCTATCCTTCTGTTGTGCAAGAGAACGGAATCGAACCGATGCCTTCGGGTCACCCCGACGCTCTCCATGAGCTACACCTCGCGTCTTCATTCGGCGGAACACGAAACCGGACACCGGCTCGCGCCAGTCGGGATCTCGGAGAGCCCGAACCCATGGCCTAGCGAAGGAGCGGGCTTATGAACGAAGCATCTTGCAGTTGCAAGTGTATTTTTCGAATTATTCGAGATTTCCGAGGGTGATTGTGGCTTCGCCGTCACAGCGAACGACATCCACGACGCGCCAAGCAAAACCCCGGCAGCGATGCCGGGGTTCTTTCTTGATGCTGTCACTTCTTCCTGCCGCTATTTATTGAGCGTTATCGCGGTCAGGTTCATCCGCTCCTTCCATTTGCGCAGCAGCGCGCCCAGCACGTTGGAATAGTCGTCCGACCAGACTTGCTGCGCCGGATCGCGATCGATCACCGGCCAGTATGCCGACTTCGCCAGCACGCCAAAATCTTCCTCGGCGTGGGCCACCGCCACCACCTTCGGCACCCATTTGTTCTCGTGGATGCTCTCCTGCACGTCGCCGCCGCGATAATGGCGGGCGGTGGCGCCGTTGGCGCTGGCGACCCCCGCGACCACGGAGGCGAGTTCCAGGTTGCGGTTCGACACGTGCACGGCGACGATGCCGTGCGGATCGAGTTTCGTGAAATACATCGCCATCGCTTCGCGGGTCAGAAGGTGGACCGGGATGGCCGCACCGAGGAACGCATCGATGAAGATCAGGTCGTAGGCTTTCGCGGGAGCATCCGACAGCGTCAGCCGCGCGTCGCCCTGCACGATCTCGGTCTGCGGTCCACACTCCGAAATATAGTTGAACAGTTTCGGATCGCGGGCAACGCGGATGACCTCCGGGTCGATCTCGTAGAACGTGACGGTATCGCCGGGCTTGGCGCGACAGGTCATGGCGCCGGTGCCGAGGCCGATGACGGCGTAGTTGATCGGGCGTCCGAACCGCGCACGAACCGCATCGACAGTCTGCGCGATGCCGGCGCCGTCGAAGAACTCCGCGATCATCTCGGGGCGGCCGGTGACGGGGACTCCGCGATCGTCGCGGATCCGTTGGGAGCCCTGCCCGATGGTACCGTGCCAGAGTACGCGGAACCGGCCGTCATAGGTTTCAGCGGCGTCGAGTACGCCGAAGAAATTGCGGACGACGTGGTTGCCCCGGTCGTAGGTGAAGCAATAGGCATTGGCGATAAAGACGAAGCCGACGATGGCCGCAAATGACACCGGCTTGCGCCAGCAATAGACCGTGGTGCCGAGCAGGAGGCCGATGATGACCACGACCGTCGTATAGGCGAACCTGATGTCGAGCCCTTTCAACGCGAACAGCACCAGCAGGCCGACGACCAGCGCGGCGATCAACGCCCGCTCGATCGCCTTGTCGGTCAGGGCTTTGACGGCAGAGCCGGCTGCCCCGGGAATGCAGAGAATGGCCGATACGATCAGGATCGGATATTCCGCGATCCAGGTGAACAGATGCGGCGCCAGCAATCCGGTCGTGACACCGCCGATCAATCCGCCTGCCGACAGCCAGATGTAGAAGTTGGTGAGATAGCGCGCGGCCGGCCGCCGGCGCGCGATTTCGCCGTGGCACATCAGCGCCGTCACGAAGAACGCCACGACATGAACCGTCAGCGAGCTGACCAGCCATTGAACCGGGTTGAGGGCAACGAAGAACGTCAGGATCACGATGCAGACCGGGAACGCCCTGAGCACCAGCCAGTGCGGGATGACGGGATTGGTCTGAAAGGCGATGACCAGACTGAGGAGATAGAGCGCGAGCGGCAGCACCCAGAACAACGGCACGGCGGCCACGTCGGTCGACATATAGGACGTCACGGCCAGCAGCAGCCCCGATGGCACCGCCGACAGTCCGACGCAGGACGCCACGTCACGCCATCCAGGGCGCACCGCTTCCGTTTCAGGTGCAACGATCGCACGCGGCAGGCTCCGGGACCGTGAGGACAGCGCGGCGCAGCCGCCGATCAACATGATCAGGCCGTAGAAGCCGGCAGTCCACAGCGAGGTCTGCGCGCCGAGCCCGATGAACGGCTCGATCACGAACGGATAGGCAATCAACGCCAGGAAGCTGCCGATATTGCTGGCCACATACAGGAAATACGGATCCTTGGCCGACTGGTGATCGGTACGCGCGAACCATGCCTGAAGCAGCGGGCTGTTGGCGCTGAGCGCAAAGAACGGCAACCCGATCGACACGGTGAACAGCCCGATCAGCCACAATGACTCGCTTTCGGCCGGCGGACGGCCCCAGCCGGCAGCGATATGAAGCGGCAACACCGCGCAAGCGCCGACCATCACCACCAGATGGATGACGAGCGCGGTGCGCAGCGACGCGAACTTCATCAACAGATGCGCATAGACATAGCCAGCCAGCAGCATGGACTGAAAGAACACGGTCGCCGTCGTCCAGACGGCGGCGGATCCGCCGAGCCGCGGCAGCACCATCTTGGTGAACATCGGCTCGACCGTAAACAGCAACGCCGCACTGGCAAATATCGCCGCGACAAAGGTCGCCAGCCGCAAATTGTCGGAGAGAATTGTTTTGGGCACCTGTCCTATGGTGCGATCGAATACGGTCATGTCTTATCCTTTCCAGTATCGGTCAAATGCCTGTTGCAGACAGGCCAACCGAAAATCACTCCAGGGAACGGGCGCAGTCGGCACCGTTCGAAGGTTGCAAGAAAGCCCCGGCCGCCTGGGCCCGGGGCTTTCCGGTTTCACCTGAGGTGACGCCGCATTCGACTTCATGAATGCGGCGTCACCCACGATGAGACGCCCGTTACTTCGGCTTGGTGCCGCCGCCGGACATGTCACCCATTCCGGTCATGCCGCCGCTGCCGTCCATGTTGCCATGGGCCGAGCCGACGGACACACCGGCATAGGTCGCGGTCACCGCAATCAGTGCCGCCATGACCAGTTTGACGATCGAGTTTCGCATTTTTACTTCCTTTCATGTTCGCCCCGCGTCGCGGGGTGAATGCAGACCACCATGAAAGGCGTCGAGGCAATGTGACCTGACTAACAGTGATGCACGGCCGATCGCCGCGCGGGGTTTCTCGCAGCCATCGTCGATCGATTCGATATGCGATCGAAAAAAACTTCCGAGGAGTTTCGTTGTGAAAGACGTATCAGCCGCAAATCGTCACACGCTTCGCCGATACTCCGTCGGCGAGGCGCCAAAGCGGCGGCGGAAGCAATGGTTGAAATGCGAGATGTCGTTGAATCCGCTTTGCCCCGCGATGTCGCTGATCAACGGCGTCGCGTCGCCGGCCTGAACTACAAGTTCGATTGGGCGGTTTCTCGCTGAAGCAACTCGGTGCGGCGGCAAACGGCAGCGCAGCCGTCCCTGTTCACTCCACCCGCGCCACCACCGCGATGCGCCGGATGCCGCCTTTGCGGTAGGCATCCAGGAATGCGTAGTAATCCTTGAACGAGATGCATCCGTTGGAGTCGCCGCCGGGGCCGAGCATGTAGGTATGCGCCAGCAGGCCATCGCGGTTGAAGATCTTGTCCTGCCCGCCGATCGGCGTCAGCCGCAACGCCGGCACGCCGTGAAACAGCGCTTCGCGCGGCGTCAGGTCGTAGATGTGCGGCGGGGTGACGCCCTGCATCCGCACATGCGCATAACGCACGTCGTCCTTCTTGGCGCCGAGCCCGGAATGCGCTTCCAGCACGGTGCCGTCGGGCAGAAAGACCTTGCGCGCCGCGATGTCATAGACCGCGGTCGAGCGATCATACGGCGCCGATCCCCCGAGCATCGGGTTCTGCAGCTTCGGCAGGCTGCCGGTCGCGCTGACGTCGGCGGAAGCGTAGGACAGCAGCGAGCGGGACGCCGGTTCCTTGCCCCAGAGTTTCTCGACCATGTTGGGCTTGTCGGAACCGATCGACATCACCGCGGCCTTGGCGCGCTGCGCCAGGTCCTTGACGGTGACGCCCGTCGCCTTCGCCGGTTTGGTATCGGCGGATGCCGGCGTGAGCGCGGCGAGCTGCGTTGGCGCGACTTGTTTCGGCTTGGCCGCTTCGAGCAGTTTCGGCGCGTCGGCGGGCTTCATCAATTCGATCGAGGGTGACGCGGAAGCCAGCTGCATCGTCTCGGCCTGCGGCTTCGGCGCGACGCCTTGCGGCGCGGCGGCTCCGAAGCGGTCAGCGAACGCCAGCGACGTGGCGGAGGCGATGGTCGCGGGAGCGGCGATGACCGGCGCGGATTCGGGCAGCGCCGCGAACACCGTGTTGACGATGGCTTGCGGGCTCCGCGCCGCCACCGACTGTTTCAGCCGGATCACCGGCGCATCGAAGTTCCCGCCGGCGACCGTCGGATATATGCTGGCGCCAAATACGTTGGTGTAAACCGTCCAGGCGCAGCCCAGCACCAGACAGGCGACCGCGGCGCTGGCGAAAACATGGTTAGCATTGGCTTTACGGGATGGACCCCGGCGGTTCCGTGCCGCGACTTGCCTGGACGCACTCGTACTCTGACTCATTCGCCTCGTATCCAGACAACTTCCACTGAGTTCCTCTTTGCAGCAGCGCATCGGACGTTTCGATGCAGCATCTCGCAGAGGTGCGGAGCGTCATTAAGGCGACTTTTAGTTAAATGCCGATTAAGTGCGGGCGGATGTTGGGCATGCAAAAAACACGGAACCGATGCAATGCAGCGGCCCGGTATTTATGCAGGAGTTTTGGGTTCCCGAATTAATAATTCAGCTTCGGATACCAGTCGGTGCCGCGGCCTTCCGGCGTGACGTCGAGAATGGTCCATAGCGGCATCAGGTCGGGCGCGCCGCGCGGATCCTGTCCGGGATCGGACGATGCGTCGTTCATCTCGCCGCCCCAGAAATGCCTGATTGTGCCATCCCGGCGCGTGAACACATTGAACCCCGCGTCGTCGCCGCCGTCTGTTGTCACGCCGTAATAATCGCGGCTGAACTCGCCGGAGATATCGGAATACAGCGGCAGGTGCTGCCAGCCGCGTTCGCGCTTGAAGGCGACCAGCCGCGCGATCGGCGACCGCGCCACGATCGCGAGCGCGACACGCTGCTGAATGTCCGGCACCTCGCCGTCCCAGGCCGACAACAGCGACGTGCACATCGGGCACGGCCGCTCGCGCTGCGGGCCGAACATGTAATTGTAGACGACCAGCGAATCCTTGGTCCCGAACAGGTCGGCGAACGACGCCTTGCCGTTCTCGCCCTCGAACGCGTAATTCCCTGTGACCTCGCCGCCCGGCGGCAGCGCCCGGCGCTGCTCGGCGACCCGCTCGATGTGGCGGCGAAGCTCGATCTCCTCGGCCAGCAGCGCCTCGCGCGCCCTGCGGTATTCGGCGCTCTCGTTGGGAAAGCGCATGCCGCTGGCGCGCGCGAGTTCAATGGCGGGTTTCAGGGTAGAACCGGTTGCGACCTTCAGGCTGGAACTGCTCATGGCATGACCTCGCAATGGGGTGGGCATGAACACAAGACGTTCGGGCAGGAGCCGATCCGACAGGACCGCGGGAATATTTTTTCAGGTCGTCATACGCGGGCTTGACCCGCGTATCCATCAACTTCGAAATAATCTTGCGAAGGGCGATGGATTGCCGGGTCAAGCCCGGCAATGACGAATTGTGAAGGAGTGGCCCCCCTACTCCAGCTCGGGCGGCGGCGAGCGGTCGAGCACGCTGCCCTTGGCGCCCTCGAGCAGATCGATCCCGTAGGTTTCGATGACAAGCGGCCCGCGCATGCGCTTGAGCTCGGCGACCCTCTCGACCGCAGCGAAATGTTCCGCCTGATACGACCGCGCGCCGGGTCGCGCATCATCGACGAACAGCAGTTTTCCGGACAATTGCGCCGGCGACGGCTCGGGCATGTTGACCCAGCGGATACGCTGGGTCGGCTGCACCACGCAGGTGCCCTTCGGCAGATAGAAGGCGAGCCAGGCGGTGGTGCCGTAGTCCGGCGCCAGCACGCAGGCAGCGCCGGTGCGCAGGCGCAGCGCTTCGATCGCGCCGGCGAGTTCGCGCCAGCCGACGCCGACGCTGCGCACCGTGGCGTCGCGGCGGTAGCCGGTGAGCACGCCGGTGTTGGCCTGCACGATCAGGAACGCAAACAGCACGATCCCCACCGGCGCGGCCCAGCGCAGGCAGAAATCGGCGAGGCGCTGCCGCCATCCGCCCCATCGCACCAGGTGGGCGGCGACCGCCGCCGCAATTGCCATCGCCGGATAGACCGGCGCGAACCAGTTGGCCTCGACGCGGGCGTGCAGGGCATGCCAGATGAAATACGCCACGATGGTCCAGAACATCGTGTTGATCAGCATGCGCGAGGCAAACGCGCCGGCGTCGCGCCAGATCAGGGCGTGAAGTCCCATCGCGCCGAGAATGAAAACCAGCGGCGTGGCGAATGCGAACTGGGTCGGGATCAATTCGCCGAGGAAGGCCGGCCTGAAATTTTCGATCTTGGCGCGGCCGAACATCTGCTTGAGGAAGGAGACCCATTGGTGATCGGCGTTCCAGAGAATCACGGGCGCGAACACCGCCAGCGCCACCAGAGCGCCGAGATAGGGCCAGGGCGACATCAGCCAGCGCCGCAGTTTCGGTACCGCCACCAGCCAGATCAGAATCGCCGGGCCGAAAAACAGCGCGGTGTATTTCGACAGCAGCGCGACCCCGACCGCGGCACCGACCGCGAGCCACCACGCGCCGCGCCCGGTCTCCAGCACCTTGGCGAGAAAAAACAGCACGAAACTCGACGCCACCAGCAGCGGCGCATCCGGCGTCACGATCAGGGTGCCGACCGCGGCCATCATGGTGACGTTGAGCAGGATGGTGGCGGTTGCCGCCACCCGGAGACCGCCGAACAGGATGGCGGCGGTGCGAAACACCGCAAAGCTCATCGGCAGCGCCAGCAGGATCGAGGCCAGCCGCACCCCGAGTTCGGTATCGCCCAACATCATGGTGCCGGCGCGGATCACGTAGGCGACGGCGGGCGGATGATCGTAATAGCCGCCGGCCAGGTGCTTCGACCACATCCAGTAATAGGCTTCGTCGAAGGTCAGCGGCGTCCAGGCGGCGGCGACCAGCCGCAACGCCACCAGCGCCAGCACCGTGAGCAGCGTGTTGCGGGCGAGCCGTTCGTTGAAGCTCATTTCCCGTTCATCGCTTGCGCCAGACGAACAGTCCGGACATCGCGTAATTCCATACCACGCCCATCAGCGCGCCCGCCGCCCCGGCCACCCACCAGTTCCATTCCTGATCGTAGACCGAAAACGCGACGCCGACATTGGCGACGAGGCCGACGCCGCAGACGAGATAGAACAGCAGCAGGCCGCGCAGGATGGCAAAACCCTTCAGGCGCTGGTCGCGGTAGGTGAGAAAATTATTGAGGACGAAGTTGGAGGTCATGGCGAGCAGCGCGCCCGCCGCCTGCGCCTCGGCAAACGGCACGTTGAAGATTTCATGGGTCACGTACAGCGTCGTCAGGTGCACGACGAGGCCTGTCGTGCCGACCATCGCGAACAGCAAAAAGCGCAGCGACACCACGTCATGGGTCAGCTTCGCCAGCACCAGCCCGAGGAAATCCAGCGCCACCATGGAATCGAGCTTGCTCTCGCCGTGCAGCCTGGTGCCGAAGGTGAAGGGAATTTCCTTCACCCGCAATTCGCCACGCGCGGTGGCGACGATATCGAGCAGGATCTTGAAGCCCTGGGTGGAGAGCTGCGGCGCCAGCGCCTCGAAGCGATCGCGGCGGATCATGAAGAAGCCGCTCATGGGATCGGCGATCTGGACCTGCAGCACGCGTTTTGCCACCTCGGTGGCCAAATGGCTGGCGCCGGCCCGCTGCTTGTCAAAACTGTCGGCGCTGCCGCCTTCGATGTAGCGGCTGCCGACCACGAGATCGAATTCGCCGCTCTGCAGCAGCGCCAGCATTTTCGGCAGCTGGGTCTCGTCATGCTGCAGATCGGCGTCGATGACAGCGGCATACGGCGCGCTCGCTGCCAGGATGCCCTCGATGCAGGCCCCCGACAGGCCGCGCCGCCCGATCCGCCTGATGCAGCGGACGCGGTTGTCCGTCCGCGCCAGGCCGCGCACCACGTCCCAGGTCCCATCGGGCGAATTGTCGTCGACGAACACGACTTCCCAGGCGATGCCGGTGAACGTCGCCGCCAGCCGCCGGTACAGCGTGGCGACGTTGTCGCGCTCGTTGAAGGTGGGGACGATGACCGAAAGCTGAGGCGCCACAGCTGATTGCGGCGGGGTTTCGGGGCCCGGCTGGATGGCTTCATTCATGCCGCCAGCGTATATCCGCAGCGTCAGGGGAAGCCAAGGGAAGGCAAGGAAAACCGGGCCGGGGATCGAAAATGGGCCGTCGAAGCGGGTAAAACGACCAAAACAGGCCCTAAAATGCCAACGACCACCAACAGAGGCCGCGCGTACATCCGGCGCAGCCTGACTATTGAGTGGTCGTTCCAGCGCCGGAGCTATGAAGCGTCGACGTCGCCGTTACAAGCAAGATAGGGACGGTGAGGCCGTTGCGCAAGGGCGTAAACGCCGCACCTGCGGGGGTTTACTGCGGCACCTCCCGCACCACCGGACCGCGGACCGGGGGCGCCGCCGGAGCCGCAGCCTTCGGCGCCTCGATCGGTTGGACGGCCGCAGCCGGCTTGCCGCCCTGCCCGATCGGTCCAAACCAGACCGCTGCCACCAGAACGACGGCCACGATGATGCCGCCCAGTACTTTTGCGATCGCTTCCGTGTCCATTCCGGTTCTTCCCTGGTCGCCCGTCGAGGCCGGGCGATCCGCGCGCGCCGCCTTAGCCGCCGCTATCTTAAGCCTCTTTCTTCCGCTTCAGAAGCGTCTCAGCCGCCCCGGTTCCGGATTCTTGATGCCAACACACCAGCGCCGCGCTGGGAACAAGCCGGAAGCGCTCTTTCCACGCAACCATGGCTGAGTCGCGGCGTTGGTTCGATACAGCAACGGAGATTCACCAGATGTCGAAGTCCAACCATAAAAAGCCGGGCGGAAAGCCCGGCCGCAAGCTCGACCCAGCGCAAAGCCAGAAACCGGATCGCACGCCGGGCCTGAGCCTGAAGTCCGGCCGGCCGGATACCATCAAGCCGGTCGCGGCAATGGCATCCGCACCGCCAGCCGCGCCCTCCCCCGACACCTTCTCGGCCGCTGCCGGGACGCCGGCGAACAGCGCGTCGATCGACGTGCAAACCATCGCGCTGGCCTATGGCGAGTACACCAGGAAGTCGTTCGAACAGACCAGGTCCTTCGTCGAAAAGCTCGCCGGCGTCCGCTCGCTCGACAAGGCGATCGAAGTCCAGACCGAATTCGCCAAGCAGGCCTACGAGACCTTCGTGATGGATGCCCAGAAGATTCGCGAACTCTACAGCGGCCTTGCCAGGCAGACGTTTGAGGGCGCGGCTACCCAGGTGATGCCGGCGGCGCGCTGAGACTTTGGCGTTTTGCCGGAAGCGACAGGCCTGCCTCGATGCACCCTGTTCGAAAAAGAGGCTCCGGTTTTCCGGGGCCCTTTTTTTGCGCGGTGGGTGGCGCGCCGCCGCCGGCGCGCTTGCACGAGCGGCTTCGTGTTGTTGGCAGGATACCCCGCGAACTGGCCAATCCCACCTGGTTTGACTAGTCTCGAAACGACAGCTCAATTATCCCCTTGCTCAGTGAGTTCAGCCCCGTGACCAAGCCCCCGAAGACCACTTCGAAAAACGCCGGCCACATCTACATCGGCATCGGCGGCTGGACCTTCGCGCCGTGGCGCGGGGTGTTTTATCCGGAAAAGCTGACGCAGGCGAAGGAGCTGGAATATGCGGCGTCTAAGCTGACCTCGATCGAGATCAACGGCACCTATTACGGTTCGCAGAAGCCGGAGAGCTTTCGCAAATGGGCGCGCGAGGTGCCGGACGGATTTGTATTCTCGCTGAAGGGGCCGCGCTTCGCCACCAACCGCCGGGTGCTGGCGGAGGCCGGCGATTCGGTGAAACGGTTTTATGATTCCGGCGTGCTGGAGCTGGGCGACCGGCTCGGTCCGGTGCTGTGGCAATTCGCGCCGACGAAAAAGTTCGACGAGGCGGACTTCGGCAAGTTTCTCGAATTGTTGCCGCGAAAACTCGAGGGCCGGAGCCTGCGCCATGTGGTGGAGGTGCGGCACGACAGTTTTGCCGTGCCCGATTTCATCGCGCTGCTGCGTCAATTCGAAACGCCCGTGGTGTACGCCGAGCACGGCAAGTATCCGGCGATCGCGGATATCACCGGCGATTTCGTCTATGCGCGTCTGCAGAAGGGCAATGACGAACTCAAGACCTGCTACCCGCCGAAGCAACTCGACGCCTGGGCGAAACGGTTTCAGGTCTGGGCCGCCGGCGGCGAGCCGGACGATCTGCCGCGCGCCGACACGAAAAGCGCGAAGAAGACGCCGCGCGACGTGTTCGCCTATGTGATCCACGAGGGCAAGGTGCGCGCGCCGACCGGCGCAATGGAGTTGATCGAACGGGTGAAGTGACATGGCACGCAAGACCCAAAAGCTTTTCACGATCGGCTATGAGCAGACGCCGGCAAAAGCCGTGCTCGACGAACTCGAGCAGGCCGGCATCAAGCTGCTGGTGGATGTGCGCGCGGTGGCGGCGTCGCGCCGCCCCGGCTTTTCCAAGAACCAGCTGGCGGCCGGGCTCGATGAGCGCGGCATTTCCTACCTGCATCTGCGCGGGCTCGGCACGCCAAAGGATGGCCGCGAGGCCGCGCGCAGCGGCCAGTTCGGCGCACTGCACAAGATCTACTCGAAACACCTGAAGACGCCGCAAGCGCGCGAAGAGCTCGACGAACTCTCAGCGCTGGTCAAGCAGGCCGGCCCGGTCTGCATCCTCTGCTACGAGCGCGACCACCGCGAATGCCACCGGCAATGGATCGCGGAGATCATCGAGGAGCGCGACGGTGTGAAAGTGGAAAATCTAGCGGCGAAGCAGGTGTAGAGGCCTCCATTACTCCGTCATGGCCGGGCTTGACCCGGCCATCCACGCCTTCTTGTTCGTTATACCTTCAAGGCGTGGATGCCCGGGTCAAGCCCGGGCATGACGAGTTATGTGACCAGCCGGAACGTGCCCTCCATCATCGGCACACAACGTCCGCCGACATGCGCTGAAACGATCGCGCCATTCGCCTTCACCACGCGCGTCAACAACAGGCTCGGCCTTCCCATGTCGACGCCCTGCCCGATCCGCAGTTTCAGTTCGCCATCGCGCTCGCGCGCGAGGTCGGCGAGCAGCGCCGCGGCGGCGACGGTGGCGCTGCCGGTGGCGGGATCTTCGGAAAGGCCGCTCGATCCCGGGTGAAACATCCGCGCCTGCAGGTCGCAGGCCTCCGCCGACGGCACGTCGCGGGTATAGAAATAGACCGCGTCGGAGCCGACGCGCGGAAAGATTTGCGCGAATCCCGCGGCATCGGCCGTGGCTCGCGCGAGCGCGGCGCGCGAGGCAACTTCCACCACCAGGAACGGCAGTCCGACCGAGACGACCTGCGGCGGATGCCGGTCGCTCACGATGTCCGCTACCGTCAACGAGATACAGGCCGCGGCCTCCGCGGCGCTGACCGTGGTCGACTTCGTCAGCGGCTGCGGCGCGGTGAGTTCGGCGCCGACCGCGGTGCCCTGCGCCTGCAGGATCTCGACAGCGACGAGCCCGGCCTGCTCCTCGAACGTTAGTCGCGCCGGCGGCCTCGCCGCCCGCGTCGCCAGCACGAAGGCGGTGCCGACATTGGGATGACCGGCGAACGGGATTTCCCTGTTGACGGTGAAAATGCGAACCTGCGCGTCATGCGCCGGATCCCGCGGCGGCAACACAAAGGTGGTTTCGGAATAATTGAACTCGCGGGCGATCGCCTGCATTTGCGCGGTGGAAAGTCCGCCGGCATCGAGAATGACCGCGAGCGGATTGCCGCCGAAGGCGCGGTCGGTGAAAACGTCCACGGTGATGTAACGCCGCTGCATCCGATCTCCTCCTATCCCAATTGCCACACCGTCATCGGCCGGTCGTAGCCCCTGATCGGGACCTCGCCGAGCGATTTGGCATCGCCGCACTCCGGACCCAGCGCCTCGTGAACGGCAGCCGAGATCAGGAACTGCGAATCGAACTCCTTGTTGAGCGCCTCCAGCCGGGCTGCGAAATTCACGGTGTCGCCGATCACGGTATATTCCTTGCGCCGCGGCGAGCCGATATTACCGGCGACGACCTCGCCGACGTGAATGCCGATGCCGATCCGCAGCGGCCAGCTCGATGCGCTGTTGACGCGCTCATTGGCTTCGAGCATTTCGCGGGCCGCCGCCACCGCGTGACGCGCCGGATGGGGCGCATCGAGCGGCGCCCCGAACAGCGCCAGGAAGCCGTCACCGAGAAACTTGTTCACGATGCCGCCATGGCGGTCGAGGATATCGACCAGCGCCGCGAAGGCGCCGTCGAGCCGCTCGACCACTTCGCGCGGCGTCCTTGTGCTGGCGCCCGTCGTGAAGCTGCGGAAATCGACGAACATCACCGCGACCCGGCGGATTTCGCTGTCGGTGCTCTTGCCCTCCGCCATCAGCCGCTCGACCACCTGCGGCGAAACGTGCTGGCCGAACAGGTTGGTGATGCGGTCCCGCGCGGTCGCAGCCATGATGCTGGCCTCGAACTGGCGGCGCAATTGCATGCCGACCGCGCCCGCCAGCACGCCGCACACCAGGATGACGACGCAGCGGACGAGGTGGAAGGCGAAGTCCGGCACAGGTTCAGCGGCGAATTGCTCCGGCCGGTACAACATCGCCATCGCAAATAATTCGGCCGCCGCGACGAATCCGGTGAAGGTGGAAAGCCAGAAATCCAGCCGCAGCGTCGAAAGGATGATGAAGATGAAATAGGCCAGCGGCACTACATAGGCCAGCGCCTGCGCCGGTCCCATGGCCCGCATTTGAAGGTACAACGCAACGGTGGGCAGGCTGGTTTCGATCAGCACGCCGAGATAGCGGCGCGCATAGGGCACGTCGCCGCCCTGCTCCAGCCGGGCCTTGAGCACCCGCAGCACCGACAGTTCGAACAGCACGAACGGGACGAGGATCGCCGCCAGCGGCAGGATCGGCAGCTGGCCGTGCCAGATCCGGTCGATCGCCTGCGGCCAGATGGCGTAGGCCGCCAGCAGGATCGCCATCAGCACGGCGAGCGTCGCCAGGATCGCCTTGATGCGCAGCCGTTCGGTCCGCAGGATTTCGCGCGTCAGTTCGCGCGCGAAATCGGCCGACACCGTCGACTCCCGCTCGCCGACCTTTTTTCGCAACCATGACCCCAGCATCATTCTTTCCCGGTCAGCCCCGGCTGATGCTTCGCATCGCCCCGGAAGACGTCAAATAGTCTGCATCAACCATGCCTGCGGCGAAAGCGATTCATTGCTCCGAGCTCGACGACTCAATCCAGCGTGCGACGGAAGCGCATCACCGCGATGGTCATCGCCAACAGCATCAGGGCCAGCAGGGCGATCGCGTCATACTGCAGATTCGGCAGCGTCGCACCTTTTAGCATGATGGCGCGGACGATCCGCAGGTAATGGGTCAGCGGCAGGCCCTCGCCGATATATTGCGCCCATACCGGCATGCCCGCGAACGGAAACATGAAGCCGGACAGCAGGATGCTCGGCAGGAAGAACATGATCGACATCTGCATCGCCTGCAGCTGGTTCTGCGCGATGGTCGAGAAGGTATAGCCGATCGCGAGGTTAGTGGTGATGAACAGCGTCGAGAGCAGCGCCAGCAGGGTCAGGCTGCCGTAGACCGGCACCCCGAACAGCAGCACGCCGATGCCGATGATCAGGATGGCCTGGATGAAGCCGACCAGCACATAGGGCAGGATCTTGCCGAGCATCACCTCGACCGGCGTGATCGGCATCGACAGCAGGCTTTCCATGGTGCCGCGCTCGATTTCCCGCGTCACCGACAGCGCCGTGAAGATCAGCATGGTCATGGTCAGGATGGTGCCGACCAGCCCGGGCACGATGTTCAGCCGCGACGACGCCGCCGGGTTGTAGCGGGCATGGGCACGGATTTCGAACGGCGGCAGCATGGGATCGCCGATATGCAGGTCGTGCTGCAGCGCAGTTTGCACCACCATGCCGAGCGTGCCCAGTGCCGAGCCGGCCGCCACGGGATCGGTGGCGTCGGCGGCGACCAGCAGCGCCGGGCGGTCGCCGCGCCGCACCGCGCGCTCGAAGCCGCGCGGGATTTCCACGCCGAACAGCACCTTGCCCGACAGCAGGAGATCGTCGAATTCCTGGACACTATGCACTTCGCGGGTGAAGCGGAAATAGGCGGTGTTCTCCATCGCCTTCAGCACCGAGCGCGCGAGGTCGCTGTCCTCCTGCAGCAGCACCGCGGTCGGCAGGTGGCGCGGCGTGGTGTTGATGGCATAGCCGAACAGCAACAACTGCATGACAGGAATCATCACGATCATCGCGAACGAAACCCGGTCGCGCCGGAGCTGGATGAACTCCTTGACCACCATGGCATAGCTGCGCCGCCAGAAGCCGAACGGCCTCTGCTTGCTGTCGCGGCTATGGTCCGGCGTGACGCTCACTGGAAATTGTCCGTCGCGCGGGTCATCAGTTCGATGAACACGTCTTCCAGCGACGGCTCGCTATGCTGCCAGCGTTGTCCCTCGCGGTCGCGATAGGGAGCGATGGTGGCTTCCATCGCCGCCTTGTCGCGGCCGGAGACATGCAGGGAGGTGCCGAACGGCGCCACCATGTCGATGCCGGGCTTGCCGGTGAGCTCGGTCGCCAGCGCGTTAAGGCCATCGCCCGACACGGTCCAGGTCGACAGATCGGAGGTGGCGATGACGTCGTCGACGGTGCCGTGCGCCAGCAGATGGCCATAGGCGATGTAGGCGATCTCGTGGCAGCGCTCCGCCTCGTCCATGTAATGGGTGGAGACCAGCACGGTGAGCCCGTCGGCCGCCAGCGCATGGATCTCGTTCCAGAAATCGCGCCGCGCCTTGGGATCGACGCCGGCGGTCGGCTCGTCCAGCAGCAGCAGTTGCGGACTGGGCAGCGTGCATGCGCCGAGCGCGAGACGCTGCTTCCAGCCGCCGGAGAGAGCGCCCGCGAGCTGATCCTCGCGGCCGTTCAGCCCGAGCCGCTTGATCATGTCGCGCGCCGCGCCGCGCGCGTCGGATACCCCGTAGAGCCGTGCGACGAATTCCAGGTTCTCGCGCACCGACAGGTCCTGGTACAGCGAGAAGCGCTGCGTCATGTAGCCGACCTGGCGCTTGATCTTGTCGGCGTCGCGGCGGATGTCATAGCCGAGGCACGTGCCCTCGCCGCTGTCGGGCGTCAGCAGGCCGCAGAGCATGCGGATGGTGGTGGTCTTGCCGCTGCCATTGGGACCGAGGAAGCCGTAGATGGTGCCGCGCTTGACCTGCATGCTGAGGTCATGCACCACCTCGCGGCCGCCAAAGGATTTTGTGAGGCCGTGGACGTCGATCGCGATATCGGACGTGAGTGCCGGGGCCACGCTCATCGCTTGTCCGCGACCGGGGTCTTGACGCCCGGAAACACCGAGATCGGCTGGCCGACCCGCAAGGAGTCGGGCCGGTTCGGCCGCGCCTGGATCAGGTACACCAGCTTGCTGCGCTCCTCGAGGCTGTAGATCACGGGCGGCGTATACTCAGCCGCGGTGGCGATGAAATAGATCTTGGCCGTGAGATCGGCAGCGCAATTGTCACAGGTGACGCGAACCTCGTCACCAACAGCGAGCTTCGGCAGGTCGGTCTCCGGCACGAAGAACCGCAGCTTCATGTTGCCGGGCGGCATGATCGACAGCACCGGCCGCTGCGCCGGCACCATCTCGCCCTCGCGAAAATAGATCTGCTGGATGACGCCGCCGACCGGCGCAAAGCCGCTGCGCCGCGCCAGCCGGGTCTGCGAGGTGTTGACCCGCGCTTCCGCGACCCGCAGCGCGGACACCGCCAAGTCGAAATTCGCCTGGGTGCCCGAGCCGGTCCGGCTCAGCGAGGCGGCGCGGTCATAGGTCTGCTGCGCATTGGCGAGCGTGGCGTTCTGCTGATTGAGATCGGCCTTCTGCAGATCGTCATCGACCTCGTACAGCGGCGCGCCCTTCTTGACCTCGTCGCCCTCGCGCACGCCGAGTTTGATCACGCGGCCGGATTCATCCGGGCTGACGAAGATCATGTCGGCCTCCACCCAGCCCTGATAGCCGGGATTTTTGACTTCCTTGCAGCCGGCCAGTGCGAATGCGAGCGCCAGCACTGCGGCAAGAGGCCTGTTTATTCGCGACGAAGTCATGCCGTCCTCCGTTCGCCGAAAATCAGGTCGAGATGGACGCGAAGCATCTCGACCGCGTCGAGCGGGGCATGCTTGTTGAACAGGCTCTGCCAGATCACCGCGATCAGCGCCGGCGCGACCACGATTTGCGGAAAGCGCGCCAGGCCCTTCTCCTTGATCTCGCCGCGCGCGATTCCGAGTTCGATCAGCGCGCGCATGCCGGCGAGCCCCTTCGACACCACTTCGCGGTAATAAAAATCGGCGATCGCCGGAAAGCGCGGTCCTTCGGCAACGATCAGCCGCACGATGTCGCCGCGCCGGGTGCTTGCGATCTCCTGGATGAACATCCGGGCGACCCCCTCCACCGCGTCACGGACGGTTCCGCCGGGTTGCGGAGGCGCGTGGATCCGGCCGACCAGCGGCACGATGACGGTGCGCACCAGTTCCTCGAACATGGATTCCTTGTCCTTGAAGTGCAGGTAGATGGTGCCCTTGGCGACCCCGGCCCGCCTCGCGATGTCGTCGAGCCGGGTCGCGGCAAATCCCCGCGCGATGAACTCGTCCAGCGCCGCCTCGATGATGGCCTGACGCCGCTCCGCCGAGCGCTCGGCACGGCTGGCCGGGGCTCTCGGCTCCAGCGTTTTGGCCGAGGCGGCCCTGCCCGCCACGCGACGGCTTCTGGCCGGCTTGGCCGGAGCTTCGGTGCTGGGGCGTGTCTTGCTCATATTTTGTTATATGACTGACTGGTCAGTCATTGTCAATTCGCATCTGAAGCACCGCGGCTTTCACGTGCACGTGACCGGCAGATGACGCCGGCTGATCGTGAGCACGCTCTAACAACGTCATTGCGAGCCAACGGGTCGCGCGAATGCGCGCCCGATGACAGGCTTCGCGAAGCAATCCATCTCGCATCAGCGCAGTTGTGAGATGGATTGCTTCGTCGCAAGCGCTCCTCGCAATGACGTTGTTGGAGCGTGTCGCTTCACATATCGAATACCGCCACCGCGCGGATCGGCGAGGCGGTGCCGTCGCGCCACTTCATCGGCAGGCCGATGAAGGTGAAGCGGCCCTGGCCGAGCAGCGCTTCCAGATTGCACAGGCTCTCGATATGGGTGATGTCGAGATCGAGGCACGCCTTGTGCACCAGCGCGTTGACCTTGCCTTCGGGCCCCGGCCGCATCGAGTCGATACCGAAATGGACCACGCCCTGCCCGGCCAGCCATTCTGTGGCGGCGACATTCACGCCGGAATTGTCGGATGCATATTCCTTGCGCGGAAAAGTGCGTTCGTGATGGCCGGTGCAGAGCAGCACGGTGCCGCCCCTCGGCACCGCGACGCCGGCTTTTTCCACCGCCGCCTCCAGATCGGACGGCGCGATGTGGCGCAGGTCGATGCAGATGCCTGATACGATGCACTTCTCCAGCGGATATTCGTTGATCGGAATCCCGGCCTTGCCGAAATGCCGGGGCGCATCGATGTGGGTGCCGGCGTGGTCCGGCATCGAGATGAACATCGAGGACAGCCCGTGCACGTTGCCGGATTCGACAAACGAGTCCTCGTGGCTCTTCCAGAGCCCGTGCATGACAGGCGGATGGCCGGGATAAACAGGGGTGCGGTGATGGAGTTCGCGGCTGAGATCGACAATCTTCACGTCGGTACCCTCTTCGCCGGCTGGCCGGCAGCGTTTCAGGACGGGCGTGAAAACTGGCGCGTTTCGGCAACAGCCGCAAGCCGGCCGCCCGGCGCCGCTAAAGGCATTTGCGGATATAGGGCCGGTTGATTTCCCAGAGTTCGTCGAGAAGAAGCCGGGCCGCATCCGCGGAATTGACGACGGGGTCGATCAGCAGCGCCTGCAGCGCCAGCTCCTTCGAAGCCCGG
Source organism: Pseudomonadota bacterium (assembly GCA_040390145.1). GTDB lineage: Bacteria > Pseudomonadota > Alphaproteobacteria > Rhizobiales > Xanthobacteraceae > Bradyrhizobium. The sequence goes on along the minus strand of JAZJYY010000166.1, from coordinate 8,300 downwards.
ACCGCGGCCTCGACGGCGAGTTGCTGCACATTGACCTGAACGGTCATGAGTTTCGCGACCGCGTCGGGCAAGGCGCCGAGCGAAACCGGATGAATGCCCGCGATATCAGCCATCACGGGAACTTCGACGGCGGCGCTGGCCGCAAGGTTTGGAATGGCTTTCTGATTGTAGACGACGCCGGATTCGATCAGTTGCTTGCGGTCGTGCAGCACCGCTGCGATCACGGCGACAGCGCGCTCTCCCGATGGCGTCAGCCACCACCACGGGATCTCCGCTCTTCCCGCCAGCACGTCGTCGATCGACTTCTCCGTTTTCGCCCGCTCGCCTTCGTCCCACTCGAAATTGTAGCCGCCCTCGCCGGCTTCCCAGCCATACGCCATGTATTCGCCGACATGGCCGTCGCCGCAGCCGAGCCAGTAGCCGAAGGCGCGGAAAAGATTGCGCGACAGCGGCGAGACCTTCGGATCGTAATCCCGCTCCTTTTCGCGCAGCAGCGGGTAGAGATCGGCGCCGGTCTCGCGGTCGCGGATCTGGGTCAGGCACTGGAAGTGATTGAGGCCGGCACCCCACACTTCCACCCGTTCCGCCGGCAGCCCGACAATGGCGGCGACCGCATCGCGCGCCATGAAAATTCCGTGGCACAGGCCGATGGTGCGGATCCTGCTGTATTGCCCGAGCGCCAGAACGATGCGGCTTTCCGGATTGGAGAAGTTGATGAACAACGCGTTCGGGCAGCGCTTCTCCATCTCTCGCACGAAATCGAACACCACCGGCAGGGTGCGCAAGGTGAAGAACAGCCCGCCCGGGCCGCCGTTCTCGCCCAGGGTATGGCGGATGCCGTATTTGCGCGGGACTTCCCAATCGAGCTTCCAGAGCCGGTTGCGATCGATCACGGTCGAGTGGATGACAAACCCCGCGCCGTCGAGCGCGGCCCGCCAGTCGGTGGTGGACTCGATCTTCAGGCCCGCGCCGGATCTGTCGTTGAGCAGTTTGGCCAGCCGCTCGGCCCGCGCCACCCGCTCGGGATTCCGGCCGACCAGCACCAGGGTGCTGCCGGCCAGATCATGGCTGGAGAACAGGTCCCGGAACATGCTGATGCCGAACGAGGCACTGCTGGCGCCGAGAAAGACGATTTTGGTCACCGCCGTCATGTTCGTTTCCCCCGCGCCGAACTGCTGCCAGCGGCCCGGACAAGTACGACACAGCGCAGCGGCGCCGGCTTGATCCAGATCAGCGGCGAGGCGTCAGTCCGTCGACGATCTTGCCGATCAACCGGCGCCCGGCGCGGATGATTCGGAGATCGCGTCAGGTCATGTCCAGCACCATGCGGCCGTCGATCTTGCCCGACTTCATCCGGTCGAAAATCGCGTTGATGTCGGACAGCGGAGCCCTGGTAATCTCCGCTCGCACCTTGCCTTCGGACGCGAAGGCAACCGCTTCGTCGAGGTCGCGCCGCGTGCCGACAATCGAGCCGCGCACGGTGATCCGCTTCAGCACGACATCGAAGATCGGCGTCGGGAATTCGCCCGGCGGCAGGCCGACCAGACTCACGGTGCCTTTCCGCCGCACCATCTTGAGCGCCTGGCCGAAGGCGGCGGTCGACACCGCCGTCACCAGGATGCCGTGTGCCCCTCCCCCGGTGATCCGCAACACGCTCTCGACCGCATCCGCGGACAGCGCATTGACCGCGTGATCGGCGCCCGCGGTGCGCGCCAGCTTCAGCTTGTCCTCGGCGATATCGAGGCCGACGACCTTCAGGCCCATGGCCTTGGCATACTGGATCGCGACATGGCCAAGGCCGCCGACGCCGGAAATGACCACCCACTCGCCAGGCCGCGCATCGGTCTCCTTCAATCCCTTGTAAGTGGTGACGCCGGCGCACAGGATCGGCGCGATGGCGGCGAAATCCACATCGGCCGGCAGCCGCGCGGCAAAGGCGGCCGTTGCCACCACATATTCGGCGAAGCCGCCGTTCACGCTGTAGCCGGTGTTGTGCTGATGCTCGCACAGCGTCTCCCAGCCGGTCTCGCAATATTCGCAACGCATGCAGGCGTCGTGCAGCCAGGCCACGCCGACGGCATCGCCGAGCTTGAAATCCGTGACATCCGGGCCGAGCGCGGCCACGATGCCGGCCACCTCGTGGCCGGGAATGAAGGGAGGCACCGGCTTGACCGGCCAGTCCCCGGACGCCGCGTGCAGGTCGGTGTGACAGACGCCGCAGGCTTTGACCTTGACGAGAATTTCACCCGGACCCGGTACCGGCACCGGCACGTCCTCGATCACGAGCGGTTGACCGAAAGTCCGAACCACCGCCGCCTTCATCGTCGTCGACATCATGCTTGCTCCATCATTGTGGAGCGCAAGCTAGCGCGCGAGGCGTTCGCGCGCTTGATTGACATCAAACGAAGACGCCCATTCGGTAGGCGACGCGCGTATGAAGGTTCCATGACGTGCGGATACGAGGCGGCGCGAGCCTCATCGAGAACAGGTTCAATGGTGGAACTTTAACCCGTCGAGGATCTTGTCGATCACCTTGCGCTCGGCGCGCATGGCGAGCCCGACCAGATTGAGTTCGGCGCGAATGACGGCGCCGACCGCCGCGCGGTTGGCGGCGTCATGCGTGGTCTTGAACATGTCCTCGGTATAGACGGCGGGCTTCACGTTGCGCGCCAGCGCGCGTTCGAGCGCGCGGGACAGTTGCGCCCGGTCGGCGCCATAGATCAGGATCGGCTGGCCGATCAGCGCGAGATACGGCGTGCCCGACCCGTCGGCATAAGGCTCGCCGACGCATTCGGGAAAAGCGGCGGCAATGCCGGAGGTCAGGAACGCCGACACGTTCAGCTTCTGCCACGTCTCGAGGTCGGTCCGGATCACGACCGCGATCTTGGTGTCGAATTGCATGAGTTACCCTCGGTGTCATTCCGGGGCGCGAGTGAAACGAGCGAAACCGGAATCTCGAGATTCCGGGTTCGATGCTGCGCATCGCCCCGGAATGACGATGGTGAAAATCTACCCCTTGGCGTCGCAGGCCCAGGCGCGGATCACGCATTCCTTGCCGCCGAATTCGTAGCATTTTTTGGTCGCGGCATTGAGCGAACTCGAAATCTTCGGCTTGACCGCGTAGCCGTGGGCGCCGCAGGGGTTGGCCATGTCGACCGCAAGGGCCGCGCAGGCGCGCTTCATGGTTACGGCGGTGCAATCGCCCTTGCACTGCTTCAGCGCCGCGGCGCGGGCCGCTTCTTCCGCCTGGTAATCGTAGGCCTGGCCATAGGCGCCGCATTTGCCGACCGCGAAGGCGCCCGCCGCCCAGCTTTCGGTGGCGAAGCGCGTCGCGCCAATAGCCAGCGTCAGCGCAAGAATAAACAGCGCACGGCGTTGCGCGACGACAGTCGAAACAATCAAGGTCCCCTCCCCCGAGGCAATCCGGCACGAATCTAGCCGGGGGACGTTTCCACTTGGTGAACGAGAGGTTGAATTCGGCGGACGGCACGTTGCGCAATTACCCCCGCTGTGCTTCCTCCAGCGCCTGCGGGGTGTCGATGTCGAGGAAGGCGCCATGGCCTTCGACCGGCACCTCGGCAACCGCCTCGCCGTGTTTGGCGATCAAATGGCGGGCGCCGATGTCGCCGTCCAGCGTCATCAATTCATTGAAGAAACGGCGAGACCACAGCACCGGATTGCCGCGCCGGCCGTCGCTGACCGGAACCGCGATCAGGCTGCCGCGATCGGGCGCGAAAGTCTCGATCAGCCGGTCGATCAGGTCGGCCGAGATCAGCGGCATATCGCCGAGACAGATCACCGCCCCGTCGGCATTGTGTGGCACCGCGGCGATGCCTGATTTCACCGAGCTGGCGAGGCCCCCGGCAAAGTCGGGATTGCGGACGAATTTCACGTTCAGCCCGGAAAGCGCCTGCTCGACCTGCTCGGCCTGATGGCCGGTCACCACGACGACGCTGGATGCTTTTGACGCCAGCGCCTGCTCGGTCACCTTCCGCACCAGCGTCTTGCCGCCGAGTTCAGCCAGCAGCTTGTTGGGACCGCCCATCCGGGTGGAGCGCCCGGCGGCGAGAATGACGGCTGTTACGTTGCGGTTGCCCTCGGGGCCAACCGGCGTACGCGGCTGCGGCCGGGTGACGATTTCCATCAACAGACCGCCGACGCCCATGCCGGTCAGTTCGGCGCGGGTGACCTTGAGGCCGGCCAACAGACGCATCAGCACCCAGTCAAAACCATTCTCCACCGGCGAGCGCGCGCAGCCGGGCGCGCCCAGCACCGGCACGCCGCCGGCATTGCCGATCAGCAAGAGATTGCCGGGATCGACCGGCATGCCGAAATGTTCGATCGAGCCGCCGATGTCGGTGATGGCAGCCGGAATCACGTCGCGCCGGTCGGCGATCGCGGAGGCGCCGAACACGATGACGAGTTCGGCGCCGAGCCCGAGCAATTCCCGGATCGCAGCGGCCAGCGCCGCCTCGTCATGCGGCACGCGGCGCTCGGCCATGATGGTGGCGCCGGCCGGCGCCAGCCGTTCCGCGGTCACCCGCAGCGTCTTCTCGATCACTTTCGGCGCCAATCCCGGCAGCAAGGTCGAGACGATGCCGACGCGTTTTATCGCGTAGGGCGCGACCCGGAGCCCGCCGCCGCTGGCAGCCTGAACCGCGGCATCGCGCAACGTGCCTTCGACGCCGAACGGAATGATCTTCACGGTGGCGATCATCTCGCCTTCCACCACCGGCTTGAACGCGGCGAGGGTGGCAAAGGTGATGGCTTCGTCGACGCCGTTGATGCGGTCGACTTTGGCGCGGTCCACCACCAGCACGCCGGCACAGGCTGCGAACAGGTTGGCGCGGCCGGTGAAGGCGCGCTCGACATTGACGCCGTCGCCGGCCACCGCCTGCGCGATGCTGGCGGCGGCGACATCTTCGGAGACGTCGCCCGGCTCCAGCCGCACCACCACGATCTCCTTGACGCCGGCCTTTTCGAGCGCGGCGACCTCGGCGGCACCGATCGTGGTGCCCTTCTTCAGCACCAGCGATCCCTGACGCAACGTGTGGACGGTGACGCCGCCGACCGCGTCGGCCGGACTGGCGGGACCGAACTTCATGCCGCCTGTTCTTTTTCTTTGGCGGGTAGCCGCAGCTGCGCGGTGATCTCGGCCATGATGGAAACCGCAATCTCGGACGGCGACACCGCGCCGATGGCGAGCCCGATCGGCGCGTGAATGCGGGCGATGTCGCTGTCGCTGGCGCCCTGCGCCTTCAGCCGCTCGCCCCGCTTGGCGTGGGTCTTTCGCGAGCCCAGCGCGCCGATATAGAAGCAGTCGCGCGCGAAGGCGTGCAGCAGCGCCGGATCGTCGATCTTGGGATCGTGCGTCAGCGCCACGAAGGCGGTGTAGTGATCGATGTTGAGCGGCGGCAGCGCCACGTCGGGCCATTCCGCGATCAGGGGCACATCCGGAAACCGCTCCGGGCTGGCAAACGCGGTGCGCGGATCCACCACCGTCACGTCGTAGTCCAGCGAGCGCGCCAGCGGCGCCAGCGCCTGGCTGATATGGACCGCGCCGACAATCACGAGTTTGGCGGTGGGCGCATAGACGTTGAGAAACAATTTCTTGCCGCCGACCTCGACGGTGCCGCTCTTGCCCATGCGCAGCTGTTTTGAGAGTTCGGCGCGCAAGGGATCGGCGGCGATATCGGCGGCCTTCACAAGGCGCTGCTCGCCATTGTCGGTATCGGTGACGACGATGACCGGCCGGCGCGCGGCGCGCTCGACATTCACCGCCTTGAGGGTTTCGAGTTTCACGACTGGCCCACTTTCTCGACGAACACCCGGATGGTGCCGCCGCAGGACAGCCCGACATTCCAGGCGGTCTCGTCGGCGACGCCGAACTCCAGCATTTTCGGCTTGCCGCTGGCGATCACGTCCAGCGCCTCGGTGACGACGGCGCCCTCGACGCAGCCGCCGGACACCGAGCCCAGAAACGTGCCGTCGTCGTTGATGACGAGGCTGGAGCCGGCGGGCCGCGGCGCCGAGCCCCAGGTCTCGACCACGGTCGCCAGCGCCACGCCGTGACCGGCCTTCTGCCAATCCTCAGCCGCCTTCAGAATATCCTCGTCGCGATTGAGCATGGGAGCCTCCTTCAAGCTGCGGGACGAATCAGGCCGCGGTGCGGCATCGGCGCCGCCGACGAGAGCGCTGCGATCAGCCCCTCGATCGAACTCAAATTATGTACCGGGCGGAATTCGTCAACATGCGGCAGCATCATTTTGATGCCCTGGGCCTTGGCCTCGAAGCCGCCGAACCGCAGCAGGGGATTGAGCCAGATCAGGCGGCGGCAGGAGCGGTGCAGCCGGTCCATCTCGAACGCCAGCTTGGCGTCGGCCTCGCGCT
>JAZJYY010000166.1:0-1900 GCA_040390145.1 Pseudomonadota bacterium | reverse complement strand
AGATCAAGAGCACGATGGCGCCCTGCCCGAGCACGCGGCGGCCCCACAATTTGTTGAAGCTATGCAGCGAGGTGCCGATCCGCGTGCCGCCGGCCCAGTCCTCGACGGTCGATGAACAGGCCGCCAGCGCCTCGTCGGGATCGCGCGCCCGCAAGCTGCGCGTCACATTGGTCAGTCGTGTGCCGAACAGGAACACCGAGACGCGCTTGCGGGCGTCGGTGATGGCATGCAGGAAGTGCAGGAACAGCCGCGTGTACTCGCTCATCGAGCCGGATATATCGAGCAGCGCCACGATCGGCGCCGGCTTGTCGATCCTTCCCAGCCGGTGGATGTCGATGATGTCGCCGCCGGTGCGCAGGGATCCGCGCAGGGTGCGGCGCATGTCGAGCCGCAGCCCCCGCGCATCGGGCTGGTAGCGGCGGGTGCGCAATTCGGCCTGCGGCAGCCGCATCTGCGCGATGGCGCGGGTGACCTGCGCGATTTCGGCCGCACTCATCTGCGCGAAATCCTTTTTCTGCAGGATCTCCTTGTCGGACACGGAGAGCCGCAGTTCCTGCTCCTGGGCCTGCGGCATCTCGGTGGTCTGCGGCTGCGACAGCGCTTCCTGGACCCGGCGCGAGGCCGGCGGCGGCTTCTTCTTGGCGTGATCGGGCAGCGGCACCGAATCCAGCATGTGCTTCCACTCCTCGGCGGCGCGAAAGAACAGGTCGAAGGCCTGCGCGAAAATCAGCGCGTGCTCGTGGCGCTTGACGAAGATCGCTTCCAGCGTGGTGAAGACATCGCCGCGGTTGCCGATCTCGATCACCTGCAGCGCGTTCATCGCATCGATCACCGCACCCGGACCGACCGGAATCCCGGCGGCGCGCAACGCGCGGGCAAAGCCGACGACGTTGTCCGCCATCTGGCCGGTCGGTGGATTGAGATGATTGATGGCCATTGGATGGTCCGGTTTGCGACTCTCTCACTCAGTCGGCAGTGCGCCCCCTCTCCCGCCCTTGCGGGGGAGGGTTGGGGTGGGGGCTGCCTCAGCGAGCGCGCTGTTAGAGATGCAGCCGCTGTGTCAGCCGGAGCCAAACTTCGTCGCCCGAATAAGCGGAGAGAGCCCCCACCCCAACCCACCCCCGCAAGGGCGGGAGAGGGAGCGCACTGCCGTTGCATTGCGAGGCTCGACCTACCTCAGGCGCTAATTCTCGCTGGTCGCTTCCTTCAAGACCTTCTGCAGGCCGTCGCCCTGCATGCGCGCGATGTCGTCCTGGTATTTCAGCAGTGCGCCCAGGGTATCACCCACCACCTGCGGGGTCAGCGAGCGCGCGTCGAGTTCGGTCAGCGCGGTGGCCCAGTCGATGGTTTCGGCGACGCCCGGTGATTTGTAAAAATCCTGGCTGCGCAGCGCCTGCACGAAGCGGACGACCTGCTGCGACAGTTTTGCCGAGATGCCGGGCACCCGCGATTTGACGATCGCGAGCTCGCGCTCGGCGTCGGGATAATCCACCCAGTGATAGAGGCAGCGGCGTTTTAGGGCGTCGTGAATCTCGCGGGTGCGGTTCGAGGTGATGATCACGATCGGCGGATGCGGCGCCTTGATGGTGCCGAATTCGGGGATCGTGACCTGGAAATCCGAAAGAATCTCCAGCAGATACGCCTCGAACGCCTCGTCGGCGCGATCGAGTTCGTCGATCAGCAGCACCGGCGCGCCGGCGACGTCAGGCTCCAGCGCCTGCAGCAGCGGACGTTTGATCAGATAGCGTTCGGCGAAGATGTCGCTGGAGAGCTGGTCGCGGTCGGTATCCCCCGCGGCTTCGGCGAGCCGGATCGCGATCATCTGCGCGGCGCTGTTCCACTCATAGACCGCGGAGGCGACGTCGAGGCCCTCGTAGCATTGCAGCCGGATCAGCTTGCG
>JAZJYY010000165.1:0-3046 GCA_040390145.1 Pseudomonadota bacterium | reverse complement strand
GCGCAGCGCTCCGGCGCCTATCCGCCGCCGCCCGGCGCCAGCGACCTGCCCGGCCTTGAAATTGCGGGCGAAGTGGTTGCGCTCGGCGCGGGCTCCGTCAGGCACAAGCTCGGCGACAAGGTGATGTCGCTGGTGGCCGGCGGCGGCTACGCGCAATATTGCATCGCGCAGGATGGCCAGGCGATGGCGGTGCCGCCGGCGCTGTCGATGCAGGAGGCCGGCGCCATCCCGGAAACGCTGATGACGGTCTGGCACAATGTGTTCGAGCGCGGCGCCCTCAAATCAGGCGAAACGCTGCTGATCCATGGCGGTTCGTCCGGCATCGGCACCATGGCGATCCAGCTGGCAAAAGCGCTGGGCTCGAAGGTGATCGTCACCGTCGGATCGAAGGACAAGGCCGATGCCTGCACGAAACTCGGCGCCGATCTTGCGATCAACTACAAGACCGAGGATTTCGTCGAGGCCACCAAGAAAGCGACCAACGGCGCCGGCGCCAATGTCATTCTCGACATGGTCGGCGGCGATTATATCGACCGCAACTACGATGCCGCCGCGGTCGACGGCCGCATCGTCCAGATCGCATTCCTGAGCGGGACGCCCAAGGCCACCGTCAACTTCTCCAAGGTGATGGTGAAGCGGCTGGTTCACACCGGCTCGACGCTGCGGCCCCGCAGCAATGCCGACAAGGCGGCGATGGTGGCCGCGATCGAGGCCAGGGTGATGCCGCTGCTGCGCGACGGACGGGTCAAACCGGTCATGGACAGCACATTCCCACTGGAAAAGGCCGCCGACGCCCATCGGCGCATGGAGACCAGCGAACATATTGGCAAAATTGTGTTGGCGGTTTAACGCTGTTGCGTGATGCGCAGCCGGAAACCCTTTGATTTCCCTCACTTTCATGTCATTTATCGCGCACCACCGGGCGGCCTGGTTCGCCCGGACATGTGACCGATTGCGGAGAACTGACATTGCGTCTGATCAGGTGCCTTGCGCCCCTCGCGCTGGGCCTCATGATTGTTGCCGCCGCGACATCGGCGCGCGCTGTCGACGCGGTCAGCGTTCGCAGTGACGCGCCTGCAATCGATCTCACCGCGATCCTCAGCCATCAGCGCAGCGACACCGACCGCATCCAGGTTTCCACCGCACCGGGCACCGACGGCATCGTCCGCCGCATCGAAGTCCGCGCCCGCGAAGGCGGCCAGAACTGGGTGGTGTTCGCGCTCGCCAACAACACCGACGACCAGCTCGATCGCCTGATCGTCGCGCCGCATTATCGCATCGTGTCGTCGGGGCTGCTGTGGCCCGATCTCGGGCTGTCGCGCATCGCCACCATCACGCCCTCGACCGGCGACCGCCCCGAGAAACAGGAGAGCGCGACCGCGGACATCTTCCGCATCACGCTCGATCCCGGCGCGGTCATCACCTTCGTCGCGGAATTGCGCACCGATAAATTGCCGCAGCTCTATCTGTGGGAACCGGACGCCTACAAGGACAAGGTCAATTCGTTCACGCTGTACCAGGGCATCGTGATCGGCATTTCCGGCCTGCTGGCGCTGGTGCTGACCATCCTGTTCGTGGTCAAGGGCAGCATCATGTTCCCGGCCGCCGCGGCGCTGGCATGGGCGGTGCTGGTCTATATCGGCGTCGATTTCGGCTTCTGGGGCAAAGTGCTCGACATGTCGAACAACGCCGAGCGGGTGTGGCGCGCGGCGGGCGAAGCGATCCTGGCGGCGACGCTGCTGGTGTTCCTGTTCGCCTACCTCAACCTCAGCCGCTGGCATGTGCGCTATTCCCATATCACCGTGGGCTGGCTGACCTTTCTCGGCTCGCTGGTGGCGCTGGCGCTGTTCGATCCCGCCGTGGCCTCCGGCATTGCGCGGATGTCGCTCGTCTTGATCGCCTTCGCCGGCTTTGCGCTGATCGTCTATCTCTCGACCCATGGTTTCGATCGCGCGGTGCTGCTGATCCCGACCTGGTTCCTCCTGGTGGTCTGGGTGATCGCGGCCGGCATGACGGTGGCCGGCTCCGTCACCAACGACATCGTCGGCCCGGCCCTGCTCGGCGGCCTCGTGCTGATCGTGATGCTGATCGGCTTTACCGTGATGCAGCACGCTTTTGCCGGCGGCGGCGCCACCACCGGCGTGGTCTCCGACGTCGAGCGCCGGGCGCTGGCGCTGACCGGCTCGGGCGATTTGATCTGGGACTGGGACGTCTCGGCCGACAAGGTGTTTACCAGCCCCGAAACCGAAAGCCTGCTCGGGCTCAAGCGCGGTACGCTGGAAGGCCCCGCCGCGAAATGGCTCGAAGTGCTGCACCCGCTCGACCAGGACCGTTTTCGCGCGGCACTCGACAGCGTGCTCGACCAGCGCCGCGGCCGGCTGGTGCAGGATTTCAGGCTGCGCACGCCGGACGGCCATTTCATGTGGTTCGCGCTGAAAGCGCGCCCGGTGGTCGGCTCCGACGGCGAGGTTTCCCGCGTGGTCGGCACGCTCACCGACGTCACCGAGGCCAAGAACGCCGAAGAGCGCATGCTGCACGATTCCGTGCATGACAATCTCACCGGCCTGCCGAACCGCAAATTGTTCATCGACCGGCTCGGCGCCGTCGCCAATTTCGCCAAGACCATGCCGAACCTGCGGCCGACGCTGATGGTGATCGACCTCGACCGCTTCAAGCAGGTCAACGATTCCGTCGGCATCGCGGTCGGCGATTCCATCCTGCTGACCTTGGCGCGGCGGCTGACCCGTATCCTGAAGCCACAGGACACGCTGGCCCGGCTGTCCGGCGACCAGTTCGGCCTGATCCTGATGTCGGAACAGGATTCGGCGCGCATCACCGCTTTCGCCGAAACCATCCGCAAGACCATCCGGGCGCCGATCGCCTTCAACGACCGCGAGATCTTCCTCACCGCCTCGATCGGCCTCGCGCTTTCCGACCCGCAGACGCAGCTGTCCGAAGAGATCATCAAGGACGCCGAACTCGCGATGTACCACTCCAAGCGGATCGGCGGCGACCGCATCGACGTCTACAAGCCGGCGATGCGCGC
>JAZJYY010000164.1:0-4475 GCA_040390145.1 Pseudomonadota bacterium | reverse complement strand
GCAAGACCACGATGATGGACATCATCACCGGCAAGACCAAGCCGGACGAGGGCGAGGTGCTGTTCGACGGCATTACCGACCTGACCAGGCTCGACGAGACAAGGATCGCCGAACTCGGCATCGGCCGCAAATTCCAGAAGCCGACGGTGTTCGAGAGCCAGACCATCCAGGACAATCTGCTGCTGGCGCTCAATGTCGATCACAGCGTCAAGGGCACGCTGTTCTGGCGCGAGACCAGGGACGAATCCGAGCGCATCGAGCGCGTGCTGGAAACCATCCGCCTGAAGGACGCGCGCCAAAAACTGGCCGGCAGCCTGTCGCATGGCCAGAAGCAGTGGCTGGAGATCGGCATGCTGCTGGCGCAGGACCCGAAACTGCTGCTGGTCGACGAGCCCGTCGCCGGGATGACCGACGTCGAAACCCACCAGACCGCCGAGCTGTTGAAGGAAATCAACAAGGACAAGACCATCATGGTGGTCGAGCACGACATGACCTTCGTGCGCGAGCTCGGCGTCAAGGTGACCTGCCTGCACGAAGGCACCGTGCTGGCCGAGGGGACCATCGATCAGGTTTCGTCGAACGAGCGCGTCATCGAAGTGTATCTGGGGCGCTGAATCATGCTGAAAGTCGACAACATCAGTCTCTATTACGGCGCGGCGCAGGCGCTGCGCGGCGTCTCGATCACGGCCGAGCCCGGCAAGGTCACCTGCGTGCTGGGCCGCAACGGCGTCGGCAAGACCTCGCTGCTGCGCGCCATGGTCGGCCAGTATCCGATCGCTTCGGGCTCGATCACCTTCGACGGCGCCGATATCTCCGGCCTGAAACCCTATGAGCGGGCGCGCAAGGGCATCGGCTTCGTGCCGCAGGGCCGCGAGATCTTTCCGCTGCTGACGGTGGAGGAAAACCTCAAGACCGGTTTCGGGCCGCTGAAGCGCGACGACCGCACCATTCCCGACGACGTGTTCTCGCTGTTCCCGGTGCTGAATTCGATGCTCGGACGCCGCGGCGGCGACCTGTCCGGCGGCCAGCAGCAGCAACTGGCGATCGGCCGGGCCCTGGTGATGCGGCCGAAACTGCTGCTGCTCGACGAGCCGACCGAAGGCATTCAGCCCTCGATCATCAAGGACATCGGCCGCGCCATCTCCTATCTGCGCAGCCTCGGCACCATGGCGATCGTGCTGGTCGAACAATATCTCGACTTTGCCTGCGAGCTCGGCGACAATTTTGCCGTCATGGACCGCGGCGCCGTGAAATATGCCTGCGATCGGGCCGCGATGGATCCCGCCGAAATCAGCCGCCAGATGGCGCTGTAAACCGGCGTTGCAAAGATTTTGAGGGGCGGATGCGGAGCGAACCCACCAGCGTGGCCTCGGCGATCTTCGCGGCCAACCGGGCGCAGGGCTCGGTGACGTTCGACGTGCACCAGGTCGAGGGCGTCACCCGCCGCCGCCAGCTGCATGAATCGGGCTCGCTGCGCGTCCGCTTTCCCTCCCCCGAGGCAGAGGGCCTCTCGGCGATGTTCGTCAATACCGCCGGCGGCATTGCCGGCGGCGACCGCTTCGACATCGACATCGCCGTCGGCGAGGGCACAAGCCTCACGGTGACCACGGCCGCGGCGGAAAAAGTCTACCGGGCGCAGGGGCCGGCCGCGGAAGTCAACATCGCGCTGAAGGCCGCCGCTGGCGCGCATCTGAGCTGGCTGCCGCAGGAAACCATTTTATTCGACCGTGCGCGGGTCTTGCGGCGGATCGATATCGACCTCGCCGAAGGCGCCTCGCTGTTGCTCTGCGAGATCGTGGTGTTCGGGCGATCAGCGATGGGCGAGCGCATGCTGCAAGGCGAATTCGTCGACCGCTGGCGCCTGCGGCGCGGCGGCAGGCTGGCGTTCGCCGAAACCGTGCGGCTCGACGGCGACATCGGCGCCAAACTGACAAGACCCGCGGTCGCCAAGGGCGGCGTCGCCATCGGCACCGCGCTGATCGTGCCCGGCGACGAGGCGCTGGTGGAGCGGATTCGCGAGGCGGCCAATTCGCTCAGTGGCGAGGTCGGCATCTCCGCCTGGAATGGATTTGCAATGGCCCGCTTCTGTGCCCAAGATGCGGCCAGGCTGCGCGCCGACATGATGGCGGTGCTCGGCCGCGCTTCGCCCAAGGCGCTGCCGAGGATGTGGCTCAACTAGATCGTTCAATTGAATTAGAGTGCTTGCATGAATTTGTCTCCCCGCGAAAAGGACAAGCTGCTGATCTCGATGGCGGCGATGGTGGCGCGGCGCCGGCTAGAGCGCGGCGTCAAGCTCAACCATCCCGAGGCCATCGCCATCATCTCCGATTTCATCGTCGAGGGTGCCCGCGACGGCCGCACCGTCGCCGAGCTGATGAAATCAGGCGCCGAGGTCATCACCCGCGCCCAGTGCATGGACGGCATCGCCGAGATGATCCACGACATCCAGGTCGAGGCGACGTTTCCTGACGGGACGAAGCTCGTCACCGTGCATGAGCCGATACGATGAGATCGTCATTCCGGGGCGGCGCCAGCCGAACCCGGAATCCAGAGCTAATTGAAATGAGATTCCGGGTTCGCGCTGCGCGCGCCCCGGAATGACGGGCAAGGAAAGACAAGATGATCCCCGGCGAACTCTTCATCCAGGACGGCGAGATCGAACTCAATGCCGGCCGCAAGACCGTGACGCTGACGGTGGCCAACAGCGGCGACCGTCCGATCCAGGTCGGCTCGCACTACCATTTCTTCGAAACCAACCCGGCTTTGAAATTCGACCGCAAGAAAGCCCGCGGCATGCGCCTCGACATCGCCGCCGGCACCGCCGTGCGCTTCGAACCCGGCCAGACCCGCGACGTGCAACTGGTGGCGCTGGCCGGCAAGCGCGTGGTCTACGGCTTTCGCGGCGAGATACAGGGCAAGCTGTGAGCCACGTTCGCCACACCCCGTGCCGTCATCCTGAGGTGCGCGCTCTCAGCGGCGCACTTGCGCCGCTGACTTGCGCGCCTCGAAGGATGGGCAGCGTACGTTATATCTCATCCTTCGAGGCTCGCCCAAGAGGGCTCGCACCTCAGGATGACGACCTACACCCGGGAGTCGAAACATGAGCGTCAAGATCAAACGTTCCGTCTATGCCGACATGTTCGGACCCACCACCGGCGACCGCGTCAGGCTGGCCGATACCGACCTTATCATCGAGGTCGAGAAGGATTTTACCGTCTATGGCGAGGAGGTGAAGTTCGGCGGCGGCAAGGTGATCCGCGACGGCATGGGGCAATCGCAGGCCACCAACAAGCAGGGCGCGGCCGATACCGTCATCACCAATGCGCTGATCGTCGACCACTGGGGCATCGTCAAGGCCGACGTGGCGATCAAGGAGGGCTACATCAGCGCGATCGGCAAGGCGGGCAATCCCGACATTCAGCCGGGCGTGACCATCGTGATCGGGCCCGGCACCGACGTGATCGCGGGCGAAGGCAAGATCCTCACCGCCGGCGGATTCGACAGTCACATCCATTTCATCTGCCCGCAGCAGATCGAGCACGCGCTGATGAGTGGCGTCACCTCGATGCTGGGCGGCGGCACCGGGCCGTCGCACGGCACCTTTGCCACCACCTGCACGCCCGGCCCCTGGCATATGGCGCGGATGATCCAGTCGTTCGACGCCTTCCCGGTCAACCTCGGCATTTCAGGCAAGGGCAACGCTTCACGGCCCGCGGCCCTGGTGGAAATGATCAAGGCCGGCGCCTGTGCCCTGAAGCTGCACGAGGACTGGGGCACCACGCCGGCGGCAATCGACAATTGCCTGTCCGTCGCCGACGATTACGACATCCAGGTCATGATCCATTCCGACACGCTGAACGAGTCAGGTTTCGTCGAGGACACCGTCAAGGCGTTCAAGGGCCGCACCATCCACGCCTTCCATACCGAGGGCGCAGGCGGCGGCCACGCGCCCGACATCATCAAGATCGCGGGCTTGAAAAACGTGCTGCCGTCCTCGACCAATCCGACCCGGCCGTTTACCCGCAACACCATCGACGAGCATCTGGACATGCTGATGGTGTGCCACCATCTCGATCCCTCGATCGCGGAAGACCTCGCCTTCGCTGAAAGCCGCATCCGCAAGGAGACCATCGCCGCCGAGGACATCTTGCACGACCTCGGCGCGCTCTCGATGATGTCGTCGGATTCGCAGGCCATGGGACGCCTCGGCGAGGTCATCATCCGGACCTGGCAGACCGCCGACAAGATGAAGAAGCAGTGCGGCTCGCTGCCGCAGGACAAGGGCAACAACGACAATTTTCGCGTCAAGCGGTACATCGCCAAATACACCATCAACCCCGCCATCGCCCATGGCGTGTCGAAACTGATCGGCTCGGTGGAGAAGGGCAAGCTCGCCGACCTCGTGCTGTGGTCGCCGGCTTTCTTCGGCGTCAAGCCGGACTGCATCATCAAGGGCGGCTCGATCGTGGCGGCGC
>JAZJYY010000163.1:0-8769 GCA_040390145.1 Pseudomonadota bacterium | reverse complement strand
ACTGATGACCTTGGGCAATGCCCCTCTTGATGGGACGGGATGGCGATTGATATAGCCTGATTTTTACTTCTGGAAAACAGAAATATTTTTACTTCGAGGGATTGACACGTCTTCCGATAAACCGAAGTGATTTGCCCGTCGGGTAGTCCCACAGCCGCCAAACGTGGCTACCGGTGTTGGCCCTGCGAACGCAGGGACCCACAACCCCGGTCGTCTGCAATCAGCGCCGTGTTCGGTAACCTCGTCAATTCCGTCCACACTATCGCCGGCACGGCGTATGGGTCCCTTTCGCAGGGACGACGTGCCGATGGAGCCGACGCACGCGCTACAGCGTCTCCTGCTTGTGCCCGCATTGCTTGCAGGCAAACTTGACGCGGGTCGCACCCTTTTCCGCCGAGATGCGGTTGGGCGCGCCGCATTTGCCGCAGGTGGTCTCGATGCGGGTATTGCCCTGCTTCACGACCAGCGCCTTGCGTTCCATGGTCTCGCGGATCAGGCGCTCGGCCTCCTCGCGCATCGCCTGCTTGTCCATTCGCCGCCACCTGTTGTGAGAATGCCGAGGCGGGCCTTATAACACCCGCATCCAGCACCCGCATCGGCGTTTTCGACAAGGCCAGCGAAAAATTTTGCAGGCCTCAGGCCTCTTCCGGCGTCAGCGCCAGCAGACGCCGCACCAGCGCCAGCGCGGTTTCCGTCGCCGGATCGGCCGATATCACGGGAACCGCGAGCACGATGAGGTCGACTGGATCGTGGTTCAGGATGATCAAATGGGTGGCGCTGTTGGCCGCCATCAGCGATACCGCGCGCTCGACCGCGGGATCGGTCGGCAACAGGCCCCACGGCGCCTCGGTACGGCGCAGCACCCGCCGCGTCGACAGGAAGTCGCGCAGCAGCGGCGGATCCCAGGCGACAAGGTCGCTTTCGCGACAGCGACGGGCACTCTCGAAGATCGGGTGACGCTCCAGTTCCGCAATCAGCGCATCCCGCGTCCGCGCCGGCGACGCCGCCACCGAATTCAGCACCCCCGGCACCTGCGATTCGAAATGCGCGCGCAATGCGTCGACCATCAGGCCGATGGTCAGGACGCCCGACATCGCGATGGCGGCGAACCGCATGATCTGCGCGGCGTCGACGTCAGGCGATACGCAGGCGGCCGCGGCGCCGAGCAATGCCGCGCCGCAAAGCCTCAGCGCCGTCATGGCAAGAGCCTGGCGACGGGTTGCCGCGCCGCCTTCCACGATCAGGATCGCGGTAACGACGAGCAATGCGCCGAGTGCGCCAAGCCTGACCGGAATATCCGGCAGCAGCGCCCGAAAATCGGTGAGCATGAAGGGAATGACGATGACCGCGCCGGCCGCGAGACGGCCGATGCCGCGGTTCTCCGACGCCATCAGCAGGCTGCGGTCGCGGAACGCCAGCAGCCATCCGCAGCCGGCCAGTCCGGCCAACTGGAACAAGGCCAGCAGCACGTCATATGCTTGAAAACCCTCCATGCCGAGAGCACCGGCGAAACCAAGAGCGATGGCGCCGGACACGGCAGCGATCTTGACGATGCGGGGCGCATGCCGCCGCAAAATGCCCTCGGTGACGATCAACGCACCGAGCGGCACCAGCGCGGCCGGAATCATGGACAGACGATCGAGCCAGACGCTGCCGGTCCACCACGCCGCGCCGCGCAGCAAGAACAGCGAGGCAATGAACCCGAGCATGACCAGCAAGCGCTTCGTCAAGGGACTCCCGGGATCGCGCCGGTGCAGCATCGCCATGGCGACGCCGAGGCCGATCGCGCCGCAGAGATTGACGATGGAATCGGCGGTTACCCCCGGCGTCATCGCTGCCGCTCCTCGGGCGCGTCGCGCCATGGCCGCAGACTGCCGAAGGCCCTGGTATCGTCGAACCAATGCAAGACCGGAAGCAACAGCCGCTGCAGCGACAGCACCACGCCGGCAGCGAGCAGCGCCGGCAGCGAACCGGGCGGCACTTCGCGCAGGAGATAGCGGCGGGCGCCGGCCAGATCGATGCGGCCGATCTGCAGGAGGTCGTCGCCCCTGGCGTAATCGAGCTCGCGGGCGCAGAACGCCTCGTACTGCGGGTCGCGATGTTTTGGCGCGCTCTCGAACGTTTTCTTCAGCGCGTCCGATCCGCCGGTGTAGGCATCGGTAATGACGAAACGCGCCTCCTCGAAGCCGGCCTCGTCGCCGACGCCGAACACGGCGCGGTGACGGCGCATGATGCCGCGCGCCAGCTGCAGGTGCGCAAAGCTCTGGCGCGCGCCGGGATGCGGCGAGGGAAACACATCGGCAAAGGTCTCGCAGACCATGCCGACCACGGCGGGCACTTGCGTCACGTTGGAAATCCATTTCGGCCGCAATCCGTCGCGCGCGAACAGCACCAGCGCGGTCAGGCCGTACAGCACCCAGGACAGCCCCTGCCCGCGTTCGTCGGGATCGACCATGACGAGGCCGAGATGCGTCACCTCCGCCGGTTCGCCGTCGAGTTCGACCGGCATGATCGACAAGGCGTTGAAGGCGATCGGGCGACCGGTGGCTTCTTCCGAGATCAGGGTGACGACGGCGCGCGACAGTTTTTCGCGCTCGCCGGAGAAGATGCCGTAAGTGAGATCCTGCGCCGGCAGGGTCTTCGCGGCGACGATGCGCAACTGCGCCACCAGCGCGGCGAGTTCGGCTTCAGGAAGCGAGCGTCCCGGACTTTCGACGATCCGGGTGATGAGCCCGGCATGGGTGCGCAAGGTGAGATCGATTTGCGGTTGCGACAGCGCCTGCCACCAGAAGCCGGCATGGCCGCGCAGCTGTGCTGCCGCCGCCCGTGCCCGTCCCCCGCTGCTCCGCCAAGACGCCATGCTGCCTGCCCGCGATCCGGGAAGAGTTGTGCATGGCGCATCTTAAGGCGCGCTGAGCGCAGGGGAATGGGTTGTGGAAGGGTAAATGATGTTTGAACGGCGGCGCAGACTATCGGGATGGTCTCTCATCATCCCGGAGGGACCTCCGGCGGACACGGGCTGCGATCAGGCGTCGTTCCCGGCCGCGATCCGGTTTCGATATTATCGAACACACCCCCATGCAGAACGCGCCGGCAATGGCGCATGAGACAAGCATGGATGGTGGCAAACGACCTTCGGACAGGAATGCACCCAGTCCGCTGGCGGCCATCGCACCGACGATCGCGGTCAGGGGCGACCGCAGAACAAACGGTGAGGCGCGCGTCAGAACGCCATCGAAGGCCAGGGTAATCAGCGATACCAGCAAGGTAAAGAAGAACGCTGCCGCCGCGAACAAGCCAGGGAAGCCCATATGCAGTCCCGATCCGGCGCATATCAAGCTGACAGTGAAAGCGACCAACATAGGTGCCGCCAGCAGGAACACAAATTTTCTGTTCATCGAAGTCGTCCCCTTCCTTCCAGACCGGCGGCCGCGTTTGCGTCGCCGGATAGCGATGCACGTCTGAAGCGGCGGATGCCAGGACAGATGCCAGGACATCCGCCGCCGCAGTTCGTGGGCCAGCCGTTACGCCGCCTTGTTGAAGTCCATCAGGATGCGCTCGGCCTTGGCGTCCTCGATGCGGTTCACCAGCTTGCCGCTCTCGTGCATGTCGCGCATCGTCTTGGTCATGGTGATGCAGGACTGGATCAGCATCAGGAAGCCCATGGTCATGTAGCCCTTGATCGAGAGGTCGAGCGGCAACAACCAGATCCCGATGCCGACCATGAAGCAGGATGCGGCGAACGAGATGTAGGTGAAGGTGACCCAGGCGGTGCTGTGTTGCATATTCTGGTTCATGATAGTCTCCTGTTGATTTTGAGTTGTTCGAGTTGGTTTCGAGAGGTCTTCCGGTTCAGGCAGGTTGCGAGCGTTTGGCGTTGAGCCGCGCGAGCACGTCATCGGCGGTGGATTTCAGGCGGGGTCCAAACCCCTGTTCGGCGAGTTTTTCGGCGGTGGCCAGCGGACCGCTGGCGGCGTCGATTTCGGTCAGGGCATCGTCGGCGGCCTGGGCCTCGATCTGCCGCTCACGGAGGCGCTTCAGCGTGTTCTCCGCCTCCGGCAGCGTGGATTCGTAAGGACGCGCCGCCTCGACCCCGCCGCGGCGCATGGCGCGAACGGCTTCCGAGGCGCGCGCGATACGGCGGCCGCGGTCGAGTTCGTGGATCCGCGCTTCGGCGCCGCCAACCTGGCGCTTGAGGCGGGTGATTTCGGCGGCGAACAGCGCCCGCGCCGTCATCGCGGCATCCCGCTCGGCTTCGAGATTGGCAATCGCCGCCGCCGCTTCGCGGGCGAGATCTTCCCGGCCACCATCGAGCGCGGCGGTGGCGCGGGTTTCCAGGTCGGCAATGCGGGCGTTGGTGGCGTCGAGGCGCCGGCCCTCCTGCTGGTCGGCGGCGATCGCCAGGGCCAGCGTCCGCTTGGCACGCTCGACCGAAACCGCCGCATCGCGCATCTGCTGGTCGAGGATGAGAAGGGCATTGCGGCCCTCCAGTTCTTCTCCGGCGACAGCCACGCTGCCGCGGAAGAGTGTCAAAACCGTTTTGAACATTTGCAACTCCCTGTTATGAGCATCGCTCATGGATTAGATATAGCAGGGATGTGAGCATTGCTCAAGATAAATTTGAGCAGCGCTCAAGAAAGTTAAAAATGTCTAAGGTACTGGAAAGAAGAGAGAAACTTCGGGAATCCCTGATCCAGGCGGCGGAACGAAGCATCAGCGCGGCCGGATTGGCGGGCCTGAAAACCCGCGAACTGGCTCGCGAGATCGGCTGCGCCAATGGCGCGGTCTATAATCTCGTCGCCGACATGGACGAGCTGATCCTGCGGGTGGGATCGCGCACGCTGGCGCGGCTCGACGCCGGCCTCACCGCGGCTGAAAGCAACGGACCCGCCGCCTCGCCGGCGGAAACGCTGGTCCGCATCGCGGTAGCCTATTGCGACTTCGCGGCCGACAATACCGGGCTGTGGCGCGCGCTGTTCGAACACCGGATGCCGCTGGACAAGCCGGTGCCGGAATGGGCGATCGACGAACAAATGGCGCTGTTCCGCCACATCTACCGCCCGCTCGCCGCAATCTTTCCGAACCGCACGGCGAGCGAACTCGGCGTCACCGCGCGCAGCCTGTTCTCGGCCGTGCACGGCATGGTGACGCTCGGCCTCGAGCAGAAACTGATCGCGGTGCCGATTGACGCGCTGCGCGCCGAGATCGCGCTGATCGTGCGGGCGATGGTGCGGGGGTTGGAAGATGAGCTCGCGAAAGCTTGACGGTGCCTGACGGCACACTTTCTTATCCCTCCCCCCGCGTAAGCGGTGGGGAGGGTGGCCGGCCGAAGGCCGGTCGGGTGGGGGGTGCTTCAGCAAGCGATCTGACAGCTGAATACGCTGAGACACCCCCCACCCGTCACATCGTTCGCTGCGCTCTCGATGTGCCACCCTCCCCACCGCTACGCGGGGGGAGGGATTCAGAGTGTTGCGCTTGCAGCAACGACGATCGCATACGAGACTGTGCGGCAATCGGATTGTAGGTGGAAACCGCCGTGGCCAACGCAGCCGCCCGCGCGCTTCGCAAACGTCTTACGCCGCAGGAGGTCAAGCTGTGGGTGAAGCTGCGCGAGTTGAAACCGCTCGGCTTCCATTTCCGCAGACAGGCGCCGATCGGCCGTTACATCGTTGACTTCGTTTCGTTCGGATCGAAGCTTGTCATCGAGGCCGATGGTGGCCAGCATGGAATGGCGGATGGCGTTCGCGCGGATCAGGCGCGCGACGCATTCCTGCAATCGCAGGGGTTCAGCGTTCTGAGATTCTGGAATTCGGACGTTGATGCGAGTCTTCAAGGCGTGATGGAGAGCATCATGGATGCGTTGAAGCAGTCGCCACGACAGTGACCGGGCGACACGCCTACATATCCCTCCCCCCGCGTAGCGGTGGGGAGGGTGGCGCATCGTGAGCGCAGCGAACGATGTGACGGGTGGGAGGCGCCTCAGCGCATTCAGTTGGCAAATCATTTGCTGAGATACCCCCCACCCGACCGGCCTTCGGCCGGCCACCCTCCCCACCGCTGCGCGGGGGGAGGGATGGAGTCGTGCGGATGCTGCAGTTAAACCGTCAGCACGGTCGAGCCGGTGGTCTTGCGCGCGGCGAGGTCGGCGTGGGCTTTTGCCGCGTCCTTCAAGGGATAGGTCTGGTGCACCTCGATCTTGACCGCGCCTGACTTCACCACGTCGAACAGCTCGTTCGCCATCTCGACCAGTTTCTCGCGCTTGGCGGCGTAGGTGAAGAGGGTGGGCCGCGTGACGTACAGCGAACCCTTCTGCGCCAGCAGGCCGAGGTTGAGCGGATCGACGGCGCCGGAGGACGCCCCGAACAGCGCGGCGACGCCGAGCGGCGCCAGGCAGTCGAGCGATTTCAAAAACGTGTCCTTGCCGACGGAATCATAGACGACAGGCACCTTCTTGCCGCCGGTGATCTCGTCGACGCGCTTGACGAAATCCTCCTTGGCATAATTGATCGTATGGGCGCAGCCATGCGCCTGCGCCAGCTTTGCCTTCTCGTCGCTGCCGACGGTGCCGATCACGGTGGCGCCGAGATGCTTGGCCCACTGGCTGAGGATCAGGCCGACGCCGCCGGCCGCGGCGTGCAGCAGAATGGTGTCGCCGGCCTTCACGCGATAGGTCTGGCGGATCAGGTATTGCGTGGTCAGGCCCTTCAGCATCATGGCGGCGGCGGTCTTGTCATCGATGCCATCGGGCAATTTCAGCAGCCGGTCGGCTGGGATCAGCCGCGCCTCGGAATAGGCGCCGAGCGGCGATGCACCATAGGCGACGCGGTCGCCGGGCTTCAGGTCGGTGACACCGGACCCGACTTCCTCGACCACGCCGGCGCCCTCGCTGCCGAGCCCGCTCGGAAACTGGACGGGATAGACGCCGGAACGGTTGTAGATGTCGACGAAGTTCAATCCGACCGCGGTGTGGCGGATGCGCGCCTCGCCGGGACCGGGCTTGCCGACCTCGACTTCTTCCCAGTTCAGGACTTCGGGACCGCCGGCTTTGTGGAAACGGATGGCATGCGTCATGGATGGGCTCCTTGGGATGAGATGACAGGGAGAGAAATGGGTGGCGGGTCAGGTCTCGATAATGACGTAGCTGTCCTCGATATGGACAGGAAAAGTCTCCGCGACATATGGACCCTTTGCCAGCGTCTCGCCATCCTCGATCACGACGGGATAGGTCCTGATCTTGACGCGCTTCGGATCGAACCAGGACTGGCCGTTGCGCATGTCGAATTCCCAGCCGTGCCAGGCGCAGCGCAGCAGTTCGCCGACCCGCGTGCGCTCATACACGCCAGGCTCCGGCGAGGTCAGCCGTGCG
The DNA here is from genome assembly GCA_040390145.1 of Pseudomonadota bacterium. Lineage (GTDB taxonomy): Bacteria > Pseudomonadota > Alphaproteobacteria > Rhizobiales > Xanthobacteraceae > Bradyrhizobium. The sequence continues at coordinate 1,403 of JAZJYY010000163.1, read as the reverse complement.
ACACAGGCGGCCTTGTCGAGCGGCGCGCCGGCATGCGGGCAGCGGTTCAGCAGCGCGAAGAACTCGCCATTGACATGGAACACGACGACGTCGCGGCCGCCGATATCGACCACCTTGTTGCCGCCGGGCGGGATCTCACTGGTGCGGGCGACGATGTGACGGGTCATGCGAGGCTTGCGATCACAGCTTGTAAACGGCGCGGGCGTTGCTGTTGAAGATCTTGCCGCGCTCGATCTCCGTCAGTGGCGTCTTGAAGGCGTAGCGCGGGTCGTCGAAATCCCAGTGCGGATAGTCCGACGAGAACAGCAGGCGGTCGACGCCGACCCATTCGATCAGCGCGCGCAGATACTTCGCCTCGTCGGGCTCGTCGATCGGCTGGGTGGTGAACCAGAAATGCTCCTTGACGTATTCCGACGGCCGCCGCTTCAGGTGCGGCACTTCGCTGCGGAATTTCTCGAAGTGCTGGTCCATCCGCCACGTCGTCGAGGGGATCCAGCCAAAACCGCCCTCGATGAAGACGATCTTCAATTTCGGGAAACGTTCGGGAATGCCTTCCAGCACCAGGCTGGTGAGCATCGCCGCCATGGTATGCGCGTTGCTCTGGTGCTCCTCGGCGTAATAGGACGGCCAGCCGCCCCCCGTCACCGCGTGACCCCCATAGCCGCCGACATGGATGCCGACGGGCAGGCCGAGTTCCTGCGCCCGCGCATAGATCGGCCAGTAGCGGCGGCGGCCGAGCGGCTCGTTGGCGCGCGGCGAGACGTTGACCTGGACGTATTCGCCGGTCTTGGCGCAGCGCTCGATCTCGGCGATCGCGAGCGCCGTATCGTCCTGCCCGACCAGAATCGAGGCCTTCAACCTGTTATCGCGGTGTGACCAGAACGCCAGTTGCCAGTCGTTGACGGCGCGCTGGATCGCCGCGCCGAATTCGAGATTCTGCTGCGAGAAGATGAAGAGATCCAGCACCTGCAGGATGCCGAACTCGACGTCGAACGGATCGAGGTGCTGCTTCTGCATGAAGGCGAGATCGGAGCCGGGCACGCCGCCGGTCGGCGGCCAGGCGTCGCGCCGCGCGATCAGCGGCGAGGAGCGCGGATAGGGCGTGGTGCCGATGTACGGCGTGCGCAGATGGCTGCCGTAGGTTTTCAGATGCTCCTGCCAGCGTTTGGGCAGGAACGGATTGAGATCGGAATGGGCGTGGATGCTCGGATGGATGTCGCAGTCGATGATCCGCAGCCGGCTTTTCGCGGGCGCTTCCTGCCCTGACAGCGGGCGGTCGATGACGTCGCTCATGCGATCCTCCTTTTTCTTACCTTCTCCCCGCTGGGGAGAGGTCGGCGCGCAGCGCCGGGTGAGCGACTATCTGAAGAGTCAAGTTGCATTGGCGTATTGGGCACGCGCAT
>JAZJYY010000162.1:0-12618 GCA_040390145.1 Pseudomonadota bacterium | reverse complement strand
CCTCCTCCGACATGATGCGCTCGACGTTCTCGACCACCACGATGGCGTCGTCGACGAGAATGCCGACCGCCAGCACCATGCTGAACATCGTCAGCATGTTGATCGAATAGCCCACGGCCAGCAGGATCGCGCAGGTGCCGAGCAGCGCCACCGGCACCACGATGGTCGGAATGATGGTGTAGCGGATGTTCTGCAGGAACAGGAACATCACGATGAACACCAGCACCACCGCTTCGACCAGCGTCATCAGCACCTTGTTGATCGACGCCTCCACGACCGGGGTGATGTTGTAGGGAATCTGGTATTCGATATTGGCGGGGAAGAACTTCGACAGTTCCTTCATCTTGGCTTCGACCGCGCTGGCGGTGGCCAGCGCGTTGCCGCTCGGGGACAGCAGCACCGAAAGGCCGGCGGTCGGCTCGCCGTTGAGCCTGGTGTTGAACTGATAGCTCAATCCGCCGATCTCGAGCCGGGCGACGTCGCGCAAGCGCACCGTCGATCCATCCGCATTGGCGCGCAGGATGATGGCGCCGAATTCGTCCGGCGAGGAGAGCTGGCCCTTGACCAGCACCAGCGCCGAAATCTTCTGATCCGCCGTGCTCGGCTCGGCGCCGATGCTGCCCGATGCGACCTGGGCATTCTGTGCCGTGATAGCCTTGTTGACGTCGTCGACCGTGAGGCCGTAGCCGACCAGTTTTGCCGGATCGATCCAGATTCGCAGGGATCGTTCAGTGGAGTAAAGCGTGGCGCGGCCGACGCCGGGAATGCGCCTGATTTCGCCGAGCACGCTGCGGATCATGAAATCGCCGAGGCCGACTTCGTCGAGGCTGCCGTCGGTCGAACGCAGGGTGATGATCTGCAGCACGGCGCTGGAGGCTTCCTCGATCAGGATGCCCTGCTGGATCACCGCGCGCGGCAGCCGCGCCTCGACGCGCTTGATGCGGTTCTGCACCTCGACCGACGCCGTTCCGGTGTCGGTGCCCGGCACGAAGTTGGCGATGATCTCGACCTGGCCCAGCGAATCGCTGGTGGATTCGAAGTTCAGGATGCCGTTGGCGCCGTTCAGCTCTTCCTCGATCAGCCGCGTCACGCTGTTATAGAGGTTTTCCGGCGAGGCGCCGGGATAGCTGGTCGAGATCGAGATCGAGGGCGGCGCGATGATCGGATACTGCGCCACCGCGAGCAGCGGGATCGAGATGGCGCCGACCAGACAGATGAAAAGCGCGACGACCCAGGCGAAGATCGGCCTGTCGATGAAGAAACTGGGCATCAAGCGTTACCGGTGCGCTTGCTTGGTCTGCCTTGCCGTGGCCGTGTCAGCCGAAGCGTCGCCTTCGGTAAACAACTGCGGCCTCACCTTGTCGCCGGCAGCGAACTTCTGGAAGCCCTCGACCACGACCTTGTCGCCGGCCTTAAGCCCTTCGGTCACGAACCACTGGCCGTCCTGCATCGATCCGGTGCGCACCGGCTGCACCGCGACGCGGTTGTCGTCCTTGACCACGAACACCTCGCTGCCGCCGCCGCCATTGCGCTGGATCGCCTGCTGCGGCAAGGCGATGGCATCGGTGTCGATGCCCTGCTCGATCAGCACGCGGACATACATGCCCGGCAACAGTTCGCGCTTCGGGTTGGGAAACTCGCCGCGCAACGTCACCTGCCCGGTATGGGCATCGACCCTGGCATCCGAGAACAGCAGCTTGCCCGGGCTCTCATAGACCGCACCGTCGTCGAGCACGAGGCGCACCCTGGCCATGTCAGGCGCAATGCGGTCGAGGTCGCCGCTCTCGAGCGAGCGCCGCAACTGGTTCATTTCGGTGACCGACTGGGTGAAGTCGGCATATATCGGATCGAGCTGCTGAATGGTCGCGAGGTTGGTTTCGTTCTGCACCACGAGGGCGCCTTCGCTGACCAGCGCCGCGCCGACCACCCCGTGGATCGGGGCGCGGATGGTGGCGTAGCTCAGATTGAGCTTGGCGCGCGCGACTTCCGCCTTGCGTCCTTCGACCTCGGCTTCGGCCTGCCGCATGGCGCCGATGGCTTTTTCATTCTCGGCGTCGGAGGTGGCTTTCTGGATATTCAGGGTCGCTACCCGACGCGCCTGCTGCGACGCCTGGTCGAATGCGGCGACGGCCTTGGCGAGTGCCGCCTCGCTGGACTGCACTTCGACCTCGAACGGCCGCGGATCGATGCGGTAGAGCGGATCGCCGGCCTTGACCTCGCTGCCCTGGTTGAACAGGCGCTCGGTGACGATGCCGGAGACGCGCGGACGCACGTCGGAAACCCGGGTCGGCGCGACGCGTCCCGGCAATTCGCGCACCAGCGCGCGCGACTGTGGCCTGATGGAAACAATACTGACTTCGGGATCGGACGTCTGGGCTGCCGCGACCGCGGAGGTGGGCTCATCGCATCCGGCGAGAAGTGGCGCCATCGCAGCCAACATCAAGACGATGCCCGCCGATTGCGTGCGAAATGCTCTCATGAAAGGGGTCGCCCCAAGTTTGAGTTCGGCACGGATTGCGTTTCCGTCCGGCGCGGGCCTCTACGACACCGCTCTCTTGGGTTCAAATTAGAACAGCCTTGCTGCAATGCAATACGTTTCGCGGCGGCTCAATGTCACACGCGCTAGTGTACTGAATAAACGAGGTTTTTCACTCCTCACTCGATCGTGAATCGGTTCCGATTCCCGCTTTGGACCAAGCCTCGCCTTTCAGGAGGGCAGCAATCGTGAGATCGCCGGGCGACGGCGGCGAATCGCTGCTCAGGGCTGTTGGGCTGTGAGCAGGGCCTCGATCAGGCTCCGGTCGGCCGCTGTGGCCGGATTGTAGACGATCATGCTGAGGTCCGGCCGGCCGTCAACCGCGAAGGCCGAGTACTCCAGCGTGACCGGTCCCAACTGGGGAAGCAGCAACTGCTTCACGCCGTCGCCGTGCGTCTGCACATTGTTGTCGCGCCACATCGACGCAAATTCGGAGCTCGACTGGCTCAGTTCGTCGACCAGCGCCGCGATCTCGGCGTCAGCGCCCGCGCGCGCCGCATCGATCCGGAAACTGGCCACGACGAAGCGGGCCACGGATTTCCAGTCCGGCTGCCTGGCGCGACTGCGGGGATCGCAGAAGATCATCCGCAATATGTTGCGCTGATCGGGCGGCAGCGCGCCGTAATCGGTGAGCACGGCCGCAGCCGCGCGGTTCCAGGCGACCACATCCCAGGTCGCGGTCCGCACGATCGCCGGGCTGTAAGCCAGCACGTCAAGCAGGCGCTGCAGTCGCGGCGTGATCGCATCACTGCCGCGATAATGGACCTCGGGGGGCCGGCCGAGGCCGAGCAGGAACAAATGCTCGCGCTCGACCTCGGTCAGCGTAAGCGCCCGCGCGATGCGGTCGAGGACATCGGCGGAGGCGCGTCCGCCGCGCCCCTGCTCCAGCCAAGTGTACCAGGTCGCGCTGATGTTGGCGCGTTGCGCCACCTCCTCGCGGCGCAATCCCGCGGTTCGCCGCCGGCCGCCGGCGAGGCCGAACGAAGCCGGGTCGAGCTTGGTACGCCGGTTCCTGAGATAGGCCCCAAGCGGATTGACGTCGGTCACGGCCGATACCCTGTTAGAAATTATACCGGGATAATGTCACTACTTTAACAGCATAAGCAGCCTGTCTACCGTGGTCAGTGGAATTTGGAGACTGAGACATGCATATATTCGTAACCGGTGCCACGGGCTGGGTCGGCTCGGCCGTGGTCGAGGAGCTCATCGGCGCCGGCCACCGGGTCACGGGCCTCGCCCGTTCGGCCGACAAAGCCCAAGCGCTCGCTGCAACCGGTGCGGAGGTGCTGCGCGCCACGCTCGACGACCTCGATGTCCTGCGCCGCGCGTCGGCGGCGGCAGACGCGGTCATCCATACCGCATTCAATCACGACTTCTCCAAATTCGCCGAGAACGCCGAGCAGGACCGGCGCGCCATCGAGACGATGGGAAGCGCGCTGGAGGGATCGCACCGCGCGTTGATCGTCACCTCGGGCGTCGCGCTGCTCGCACCCGGCAGGGTCGCGACCGAGTTGGACGTGCCGTCGTCCGACCCGTCCTACCCGCGCAAGTCGGAAGCCACCGCGAGAGCGCTGGCGCAGCGCGGCGTCCGTGCGGCGACGGTCCGGCTCGCACCATCGGTGCACGGCATTGGCGACCACGGCTTCATCCCGATCCTGATCGGAATAGCGCGCGAAAAGGGCGTGTCGGCCTTCATCGGTGAAGGTCTGAACCGCTGGCCCGGCGTGCACCGGCTGGACGCCGCTCGGCTCTATCGGCTCGCCCTCGAGCAGGGCGCCACCGCGCCCGCCTATCACGCGATCGCGGACGAAGGCGTGCCGTTCAAGGACATCGCAGCGGTGATCGGCCGGCGGCTCGGCTTGCCCATCGAATCGCGTGGCCGTGAGCATTTCGGCTGGTTTGCGGATTTTGCCGGCGCCGACATGCCGGCATCGAGCGCCCGCACGCGGTCGCTGCTCGGCTGGCAGCCGACCGGCCCGGACCTGCTCACCGATATCGATCAGCCCGGTTATGTCGGCATGTTCGCATAGCGTATTACGCCGCTCTCATCCGATAATGGCTGACGCCCCATTCGCTGCCCTCGGCGTAACCGAACAGCCCCGATGTGGCGAGGAGGAACCAGCGCCAGCGCCGCATCCAGAGCGGCGTATCGCTGCCGTAGACGCCGCGCAGGATGGCCTCGATCTCGTCATGGCGCGCATCGAAATTGGCCAGCCAGTCGAGCGCGGTGCGCTGATAATGGGTGCCGCTCCAGCGCCATTCCTTCTCGACCTCGAACAGGTCGGCATATTGCCGGATCAAATGATGGCTCGGCATCATCCCGCCTGAGAAGAAGTGCGGCGCGACCCAGTCTTCGCCTTTGGCGCGATCGAACCAATAGGCGCCCGCGCGGTGGGTGAAGATGTGCATGAAGAAGCGTCCGTTCGGATTGAGCCATGACCGCAACCGAAGCATCAACTCGCGCCAGTTCATGATGTGCTCGAACATTTCAACCGACACGATGCGGTCGAACTGCCGCCCTGGCTCGAACCCGTTGATGTCGGCGGTGACCACGCGGATATTTTTCAATCCGCGCGATGCCGCCACCTGCTCGATATGTTCGCGTTGCGACGGCGCATGCGATACCGCGGTGATCTCGGCGTTGGGAAACCGCCGCGCCATCGCCAGCGCCAGCGAACCCCAGCCGCAGCCGAGTTCGAGGATCGCCTGCCCGTCGGCCAGATCGGCATGCTCGATGGTCTGGCGCAGCGCTTCTTCCTCGGCCTCCTGCAGCGTGGACGCCGGCTCCTTGTAGAAGCATGACGAGTATTTGCGGTTCGGGCCGAGCACCTGCGCGAAGAAGGTTGCCGGCACCTGATCGTGCCGCGCATCGGCTTCGCCGGTGGCGCGTGCCGCCATGGCGCTGGCGAACGCCGCGTCGCTCTCCGCGCTGGCGCTGGCGAGTCGTGTTGCGGTGCGCGAGCACAGCCGCTGGATCGCAGCGCGAATGATGACGTCAGGCAGCGGCACCCGTTCGGCCGTGCCGATCATTCTGGACACGAAGCTCATGTGACCGTTCCTCTTGTAGCAGGCATGGCCGGGGCGTCCGGCTGCCGCTGTTCGCGCTGCAATATGGAAGGCCCTGCCGGCGCGCCAAGGCTGCGATCGGCACTGGCCGCGGGTATAGATTAGGCGTCAACGATGACGGCGAGGGTTCCGAGTCGAATTGTCATGCGAAATCCCCGATATCCGCGCTAGACACCGCACATTCATGCACTACGCTCCTAACCAAGCCCCTGTTTCGCTTGGGGTTCCAAAGTCCATCCCGAATCCGGGCGTATCTGAGCTTTTCTACCGGTCCCGCTGTGCCATATTCGGGATCGAAACCGGTTCCTCGCAACGGATGACACCGAAAAATGCCCGCAGGCCCCTCTTCCCGCTCCGCGATGGAGACCGAACTGAACAAACTGTCCTCGCCCCGGATCTTCCTGGTGCGGATGCTGGTGTTCCTGGTGCTGTGCACCCTGCTGATGGTGGTGCTCTACAAGCAGATCATGGCGGCGTTCTTCGCCAATCCCGGCCTCAACGCCCTGATCGGCGCGGTGCTGCTGATCGGCATCATCCTGTCGTTCCGCCAGGTGATCCGGCTCTATCCGGAGGTCGCCTGGGTCAACAATTTCCGTATCTCCGATCCCGGCCTCGCGATCGAGCGGCATCCCACGCTGCTGGCTCCGATGGCCGCCATCCTCGGCGGCGAGCGCACCGGGCGGATGACGATCTCGCAGACCACCATGCGGCATCTGCTGGATTCGATCGCGACCCGGCTCGACGAGGCCCGCGACATCTCCCGCTACATGACCGGCCTGCTGGTCTTCCTCGGCCTGCTCGGCACCTTCTGGGGCCTGATCGACACGGTCAGTTCGGTCGGCAAGGTGATCGAGGGGCTCAAGGTCGGCGGCGACGCCGGTTCGCTGTTCGATACCCTCAAGGAGGGGCTGGCCGCGCCGCTGAGCGGCATGGGCATTTCGTTCTCGTCGTCGCTGTTCGGCCTCGCCGGTTCGCTGATCCTGGGATTCTTGGACCTGCAATCGAGTCAGGCGCAGAACCGCTTCTATACCGATCTCGAGGACTGGCTGGCCTCCACGGTGCGCGAATATACCCGCGAAGGCAGCGGCGGCCCGGGCGGCGAGTTGCAGGCCGCGGTCGAACGGTTGCGGCTCACCCTCGAAGAGGGCGGCGCCAGCCGCGGCACCACCGCGGCGATGGCCAACCTTGCCGAAGCCATCCAGGGCCTGGTCACGCATATGCGGACCGAGCAGCAGATGATCCGCGAATGGGCCGACGGCCAGGGCGAGCAGAACCGCGAGATCAAGAAACTGCTCGAGCGGATCGCGCGCCAGCCCGAGAAGAATTGAAGCCACAAAACTGACAGAGAACGCCCATGGCCCTCGCCCGTTCGCGCCGCAACGAGTCCGGATTCAACTACTGGCCGGGCTTTGTCGACGCGCTGTCGACGCTGGTGCTCTCGATCGTGTTCCTGCTGTCGGTGTTTCTGGTGGTGCAGTTCTTCCTGTCGCAGGAAGTCACCGGCAAGGACAAGGCGCTGGAGCAGCTCAACGCCAAACTGGCGCAGCTCAGCGAGATGCTGTCGCTGGAAAAACTCGGCAAGCTCAATCTCGACGACCAGCTGTCGCAGCTGCGCGCCGGGCTGTCCTCGGCGGAAGCCGAGCGCGACCGCGTCAAGGGCCTCTATGACGGGCTTGCCGGCGCCGGCAGCGACGCAGCAGGCCGCGCCAGCGAACTCAACAAGGCGCTGGATTCCGAAAAGCAGGTGACGTCGCGGGCGCTGGCGCAGATCGAGGTCCTGAACCAGCAGATCAGCGCGCTGCGCCGCCAGCTGGCGGCACTGGAGGAAGCGCTCGAAGTATCGGAGAAGCGCGACCGGGAATCGCAGGGGCGGATCGCCGATCTCGGGCAGCGGCTGAACGTGGCGCTGGCGCAGCGGGTGCAGGAGCTGTCGCGCTACCGTTCGGAATTCTTCGGCCGCCTGCGCGCCATTCTCGGCAACCGGCCGGACATCCGCATCGTCGGCGACCGTTTTGTCTTTCAATCCGAAGTGTTCTTCGACACCGGACAGGCGCTGCTGCTACCGGAAGGCCGCGCCGAGCTGGACAAGCTGGCGGGCGCGCTGACCGAACTGGACAAGCAGATTCCCGCCGAGATCGCCTGGGTGCTGCGGGTCGACGGCCATACCGACGTGCGGCCGATCCTGAACAGCCCGGTCTTCAAGTCGAACTGGGAATTGTCGTCGGCGCGCGCGATTTCGGTGGTGCAGTATCTGGTGACGCTCGGCGTCCCGGCGCAGCGGCTGGTCGCGGCCGGCTTTGCCGAATTCCAGCCGCTCGATACCGCCACAACAGAGGAAGCCTACAAGCGCAACCGCCGCATCGAGCTGAAGCTGACGGAACGGTAGTGAGCAAGCACCACATCGTCATTGCCGGGCTTGACCCGGCAATCCATCTGGAACGATTTTTACGAAGTGGATGGATGCCCGGGTCAAGCCCGGGCATGACGGCCTTGCCTTGAGCGCCTCCTTTCACTTACGCGCGTATCGCGCCGAGGACGAGGACGCCGCGATCGCGCTGTGGCTCGAGACCTGGAAGCTCGCCTATCCCTCGATCGACTTCGACGCCCGCGTAGACTGGTGGCGCGAACGCTGGCGCAATGAGCTGGTGCCGAACGCCGCGATCGTCGTCGCCGAACAGGCCGGCGCGATGGTTGGCTTGGTCACGATCGATTCGTCGGGTTATCTCGACCAGCTGGTGGTGGCGCCCGACCACTGGGGGTCACCACTCGCTACCATGCTGGTCGATGAAGCCAAGCGACGCTCACCTGACGGCGTCACGTTGAAGGTCAACGCCGACAATGCCCGCGCCATTCGCTTCTATGAGCGCAGCGGCTTTGTGCATGCAGGCGAGGATGTGAATCCGGGCTCGAAGCGGCTGGTGCTGAAGATGGCGTGGAAGCCGTAGCTTCTTCTTCCCTTCTCCCCTTGTGGGAGAAGGTGGCGCGAAGCGCCGGATGAGGGGTCTCTATCCCCCAAGCAGACTATCCGTTGAGCCAGCCCCTCACCCGGCCACGATGCTGCGCATCGCGTCCACCCTCTCCCACAGGGGGAGAGGGCAAGAAAGAACCTCACACCCCCTCGAACTGCAACCTCGCCAGCCGCGCATACAGCCCGCCGGCCGCGACCAGCTCCGCATGCGTGCCTTGCTCGACGATCTTGCCCTGGTCCATCACCATGATGCGGTCGCAGGACAATACGGTAGCGAGGCGATGCGCGATGACAAGCGTGGTGCGGTGGCGCATCAACTCTTCCAGCGCGGTCTGCACCAGCGTCTCGCTCTCGGCATCGAGCGACGAGGTCGCCTCATCGAGCAGCAGCAGCGGGGCGTCGCGCAGGATGGCGCGCGCGATGGCGATGCGCTGGCGCTGGCCGCCCGACAGCGTCACGCCGCGTTCGCCGAGCTGCGTCTCGAAGCCGCCGGGCAGCCGGCGGATGAATTCGCTTGCGTGGGCGAGATCAGCGGCGTGCTCGACTTCGGCATCCGTGGCATCAGGGCGGCCGAAGCGGATGTTGTCGCGCGCGCTGGCCGCGAACACCACGGCGTCCTGCGGCACCAGCGCGATGCGGGCGCGCAGCTCTCGCGGATCGGCCGCCTTGATCGGCACGCCGTCGAACGAGATGGCGCCGGACGCCGGATCGTAGAACCGCAGCAGGAGATGGAACAGCGTGCTCTTGCCGGCGCCTGACGGGCCGACGATCGCGACCTTTTCGCCGGCGCGCACGGTGAGCGAAACGCCGTCGACCGCCAGCGCGTCCGGCCGGGTCGGATAGGCGAAGCTGACATTGTCGAAACCGACGTCGCCCCGCGCCGGCACCGGCAGCGCGCGCGGCGACGCCGGGGCTGCAACCTGCGACTTGACGCGGAGGATCTCGAACAGCCGTTCCGAGGCGCCCGAGGCCGCCGACACCTCGCCCCAGACCTCGCTGAGCTGGCCGAGGCCGGCAGCGGCGAACGCCGCATACAGCACGAACTGGCCAAGCCGGCCGGGTGTGATCGAGCCGGTCAGCACATCGTTCGATCCGACCCAGAGGATCGCCACCACGCTGGAGAACACGATGAAGATGATGACGGCGGTGAGAACCGCCCGCGCCTGGGTCGAGCTGCGTGCCGCCTCATAGGCCTGCTCGACCTCGCCGCCGAACCGCGCATTGGCCAGCGCCTCGCTGGTATAGGCCTGCATGGTCCTGATCGCGCCGATCAATTCCGACGCATATGATGTGGCTTCCGCCAGCGTGTCCTGGGCGTTGCGCGACAGCCGCCGCACCCAGCGCCCGAATGCGACCAGCGGAATCACGATCACCGGAATCGCCAACAGTACAAAACCTGACAGCCGGGGACTGGTGATCACCATCATCGCGGTGGCGCCGATGAACAGCATCAGATTGCGCAGCGCGATCGAAACCGAAGCGCCGACCGCGGACTTGATCTGGGTGGTGTCGGCGGTCAGCCGCGAAATCAGTTCGCCCGAGCGCGCGGAATCGAAGAACGCCGGCGACAGCGAGATCAGATGGGCGAACACGTCGCGTCTGAGATCGGCGACGATGCGCTCGCCGATGGTCATGACCAGGTAGAAGCGTGCGGCACTGGCGCCCGCCAGCACCGCGACCAGCGCGATCATCACGCTGAAATAGGAATTGATCATGGCGATGCCTTCGGGCGATAGCCCGAAGTCGATCATCCGCCGTACCGCGATCGGCACCAGCAGGGTGGTGATCGCCGCAACGGTGAGCGAGATGAAGGCCAGAATGGCGCGGCCGCGGTAGCGCCCCACATAGGGCATCAGCGCCAGCAGCGGGCGAAGCCGCGCGCTGCTCTTGGCCGGCAGTTCCGTCAGTTCGGCCTCGATCGAGGGGGCCTCTGCGACCGCCGGATCGTGCGGCGACGGGGTCTCGCCGCGCCGCTGTTCAAGCCGTTCCACTGCGCTCATGAGATCCCGGACCAATCGCTTTGCCAGCTCCCAGATAGGCCCACCCGCCGACGCTGGCAAATCCGGTAAGATACGAAGGCGGGATCCTGCCTGCCCGGGCCGAAGCTGGCTTGTTTTGGGGGCCTTGCTGCGTTATAGAGCGGCCCAAATCCGTCCCCACAGCCATCGATAGACAGGCGCCGGCGCGCCGAAGGATCTGCCATGAAAGCCGAAATTCACCCGGAATATCATATGATTACGGTCGTCATGACCGATGGCACCGAATACCAGACCCGCTCCACCTGGGGCAAAGAGGGCGACAAGCTGAACCTCGACATCGACTCCAAGTCGCACCCGGCGTGGATCGGCGGCGCCCAGCAGATGCTCGATCGCGGCGGCCGCGTGTCCCGGTTCCAGAAGAAGTTTTCGGGCTTCCTCAAGAAGGATTGAGCCTTTCGGGCTGCCCGCCTGATGCAGACATCAAAACGCCCCGGCTCGCGCCGGGGCGTTTTTCGTTGGGAACAGGGTCAGGCGATCCCGCGGCGTCAGCCGCTCTGGCGTTCGAACGCCGCCTTCAGGCGATTGAGCTGCGGCACCAGCGGATTGCCGATCGAGGCGCGTTCGGCCGCCGGGGCGTGGATGCTGTTGTCGAGGCGGCGGACCTTGGTCTGCAACGCCATCGATCGGGCGATCAGCTCCTGCAATTGCAGCGGCAGCTTTTCGATGATGTCGTCCGGGCCGGGATCGGCGGCACTCAGCTTGACCTTGGTCTTTTCGCGGTTGGCCTGGCCCAGCGTCATCTCGCCTTCCTTAACCGCGCGGTGCAGCAGCAGCCATGACGCCAGTTGCATCAGGCGGGTGGTCAGCCGCATGCTTTCGGTGGCGTAAGTCAGGCTGACGGAACGGTCGAGCGCCTTCGCCTCGGTACGGCCGACGCCGTCGAGATAGGCAGCGGTCTCCTCGACCAGATCCATGCCTTCGCGGAACAGTGTACCGAACGCCGCCGAGTTGGTCAGCCTCTCGCTGAACTGAACGAGAGCGGTTTCGCTTTGCGAACGGTCTGACATGGTTAACGCCTCACGCAACTGTTTACGACGCCGGCATGAAGGCGCCGGCTTATGATGAACAAATCATTACGCGCCGGCCGGCGAGAGTCCAGCCGCAAGCGCGAATATGGTTTCCAGTGAGGTACCGCGACGCCACAAAAAAAGAGCCGCCATTTCTGGCGGCTTTTGAAGTTGATAACAGGGAGGCGTCAAACAGAGTGGACAGGAGCCACTCGGTGTCCAAACAAGGACAAGTGTAGTCATAATCGGGAAAGCTTAATGGACCGTAAACGAGCGGTTTTATTCACGGTTCCTTTGCCATGTCGGCCATTGGCCGAGTGGCTTTCGGTGTGAGCAGCGATCCACGGTGCGCTCCCTCTCCCGCGCTTGCGGGGGAGGGCTGGGGTGGGGGCTCTCTCAACGGTACGACTCGCAGAGAGAACCCCCACCCGCCTCGCTTCGCTCGGCACCCTCCCCCGCAAGCGAGAGAGGGAAGAGTGCCGCGGCACGCTCAGCTTTCACGTCTTGAAAAAACTGTTCGCCGCATCCTTTGACGCGCGCTTTTTGGTCATCGCCGCCTGCAGCCGTTCGATCTCCTGCTGCATCAGCGCGATGCGCCCGGCCAGTTCCTCGACCGACAGCAGCGACAGGTCCTGCCCGATCTCGTGGGTGACTTTCTTTCTCGGCTTGTCGTCGTCCTCGATGGCCATGCGCGCTACCTCGTGCTCAACATTCAGGGAGGCGGTTGCCAGCCGGAGCGCGGCTGGCTAATCAGGTCCTCTTCGAATTTACCGCTCCTGGCCCAAGGAAAAACCATGGAAAAGCTGCCCGCGCAAATGACCGTCGTCGGTATCAGCAAACCCGGCGGTCCCGAGGTTCTGGTGCCCGAGACCCGCAGCGTTCCGGTGCCCGGTCCGGGGGAAATCCTGGTCAAGGTTCTGGCCGCGGGCGTCAACCGACCTGATGTCGCGCAGCGCTCCGGCGCCTATCCGCCGCCGCCCGGCGCCAGCGACCTGCCCGGCC
>JAZJYY010000161.1:2949-39757 GCA_040390145.1 Pseudomonadota bacterium | reverse complement strand
TGGTCCAGTCATTCCGGCAGTCAACTGCGGGACCGATCGGCAATCAGCGCGCAATGTCCCATCAAGGAAACAAACGTTCAGCCGTGCGGGACTTTCAGCTCAAGCGGCACGTCCGGCGCGTTCTTGGAATTGTGCAGCACCAGCGAGGTCCGCACGTTGCGGACATGAGGCGCGGCGGTGAGATGCGAGACGAAATTCTGGAAGGTCGCCATATCCGGCGCGACGCATTTGAGAATGAAGTCGACGTCGCCCGACAGCATCCAGCATTCGCGCACCAGCGGCTCCTTGCGAACGAAGTCCTCAAAGGCACGCAGATCGGCGTCGGCCTGGCTCGACAGGTGGACGGAGGCAAACACGGTGACGTCGAAGCCGAGCCGGCGCGGATCCAACAGGCCGCGGTAGCCCTGGATGTAGCCTTCCTCCTCCAGCGTCCGGACCCGGCGCAGGCAGGGCGGCGGCGAAATGCCGACCCGTTTGGCCAGTTCGACGTTGGTGATTCGGCCGTCGGCCTGGATTTCGGCGAGGATTTTGAGGTCGATTTCGTCAAGATTCTTCGACACGCCGGTCCGGGTCCTGGCTGAAGCAGCATTGTGGGAAGGAACATTGGCAACACTCTTAGCGCAGCTTGCGCTGCTTGCGCAATTTTATTGCGCGTGCGGTGCGCCATTTTTCCGTCTTCCGGGAAAAATCGCGGATATGTATTGCAATTCTTGCATAGCTTGCCAGATGTCCTATCTTGGATTTGACACTTTCAGCGCCGCCGCGATGCCTTTCCAGGCGCCTTCCGCTCAAGCGCTGGCCAAATCCCCCTAAGAGTGGACGCCATTATGCCTGCCCCCATCCATGCCAAGGTCGTCATTATCGGTTCCGGCCCGGCCGGCTACACCGCCGCTATCTACGCGGCGCGCGCGATGCTCGAACCCGTGCTGATCCAGGGCATGCAGCCCGGCGGCCAGCTCACCATCACCACCGACGTGGAGAATTATCCGGGTTTTGCCGACGTGATCCAGGGTCCGTGGCTGATGGAACAGATGGAAAAGCAGGCAGCCCATGTCGGCACCAAAATGGTCACCGATCTCGTTACCAAGCTAGAACTGGGCGAGCGGCCGTTCCGCCTGACCTGCGACAGCGGCGACGTCTATCTCGCCGAAACCGTCATTCTCGCCACCGGCGCGCAGGCGCGCTGGCTCGGCACGCCGTCGGAAGAAAAGTTCAAGGGTTTTGGCGTCTCGGCCTGCGCGACCTGCGATGGGTTTTTCTATCGCGGCAAGGAGGTCATCGTGGTCGGCGGCGGCAACACCGCGGTCGAGGAAGCGCTGTTCCTTACCAACTTCGCCTCGCAAGTCACCATCGTGCATCGCCGCGATCATTTCCGCGCCGAGCGCATCCTGCAGGACCGCCTGTTCAAGCACCCCAAGATCAAGGTGGTGTGGGACAGCGCCATCGATGAAATCTGCGGCACCGAGAATCCGGGCAAGGTCACCCATGTCAGGCTCAAGAACGTCAAATCAGGCACGCTGACGGAACTTGCCGCCGACGGCGTCTTCATCGCGATCGGACATGCGCCGGCGACCGAACTGGTGCTCGGCCAGGTCAAGCTGAAACCGTCGGGATATGTCGAGGTGGCGCCGAACTCGACCGCGACCTCGGTGCCGGGCGTGTTCGCCGCCGGCGACGTCGCCGACGAAACCTGGCGGCAGGCGGTCACCGCCGCCGGCCTCGGCTGCATGGCAGCTCTTGAGGCCGAACGCTTTCTCGCTCTGCGCGCCAGCGACCGCGCGGCGGCGGAATAACCATGCCAAGAGCTCGAACCCGCGACGGATTTACCGATATGGATTGGGATAAGCTGAAGGTGTTTCACGCGGCGGCGGAAGCGGGCAGCTTCACGCATGCCGGCGAGCAGCTTGGGCTGTCGCAATCGGCCGTGTCCCGGCAGGTCAGCGCGCTGGAGCAGGAGCTCTCGGTGTCGCTGTTCCATCGCCATGCCCGCGGCCTGATCCTCACCGAGCAGGGCGACCTGTTGTTTCGCACCGCCCATGACGTGTTCATGCAGCTGCAGGCGGCGCGCGCCAAGCTCACCGACAGCCGCGAGCGGCCGAGCGGCGATCTCAAGATCACCACCACCCCGGGGGTCGGCATCAACTGGCTGATTCCGCGGCTCGGCGAATTCACCGCGCTTTATCCGGAGATCCGGATTCAGCTGATCGTGACCGACGAGGAACTCGATCTGTCGATGCGCGAGGCCGACGTCGCGATCCGCACCCGCAAGCCGACGCAGCCGGACCTGATCCAGCGCAAGCTGTTCGCGATGGGCTTTCATGCCTATTGCTCGCCGGAATACATCAAGCGCTTCGGCACGCCGCGTACCCTCGACGAACTCGATGCGCATCGCATCATCACGCTCTCCGACGGCCAGGTCGCGCCGCATCTGCAAAACCGCAACTGGCTGGTCGAAGCCGGCCGCAACGGCGCCGGTCCGCGCGAGGTGTATTTCAAGGTCAATAACATCCTCGGCCTGGTGCGCGCCTGCCAGCAGGGCCTCGGCATCGCGGCCTTGCCGGACTATCTGGTCGAGGAAAACAATCGCCTGGTGCAGCTGTTTGGCGAGTCGGATTCGATCCAGCTCGACACCTATTTCGTTTATCCCGAAGAGCTTAAGTCGGTGGCGCGGGTGCAGGTGTTCCGCGACTTCGTGGTCAGCAAGGCACAGCGCTGGCCGTCATAAAACTTCCGGCGGCGCGGCAGTATTTTTATCCCGACCTCGGTTTTGCTGGAGTTTTCAAACCGGGAACAGCAGCGCATTACGGCCCCCGATCTCCGCATGACTGACATGCGACTTGGACGGTTGCTGCGAGGCACTAACGCGGATCATAATGTTTTCACGCTGAGCATTCGTGTTGCGCATTTGTCCCCCTCCTCCAGTGGCGCGGGCGCTCAGTAATCCCTCTTGGAAGGTGATTGTGTCGGCCTCACGTGGCCAATACCTTAAGCCGGGCTCGTTCGAGCCCGGCTTTTTTTTTGCGCGCGCACCTGCGACGTAACGTACGCAGCTCCGTTGCTCGCCGTTGACAGATTTGTCATCGCCGATCATCATCTCCTAATGATCACGATTGCGTGCAAGCCGATGCTGTCGAAAAAAGGTCCCCTTCCGGGGACTGGAGATCGACGCGCGCGATAGACTTCTCGCTCACGACAGATCCTCAAAACCCCGCCGTCTGGACGGGGTTTTTTATTGTCCCGTCTCCGGCTCTACCCGCCAAGGAGATGGACCCATGACTGACCTTCGATCGCAATTGCAGGGCCTCTGGCTGCCCCTCGTCACGCCGTTCCGCAATGGCGAACTTGACCAGGCATCGCTGCGGCGGCTGGCCAGACACTACGCGGCCGGACCGGTCGACGGCTTGATCCTGGCGGCCACCTCGGGCGAAGGCATGACGCTCGGCATGGCCGAACTGGAACGGGTCGCCGCATTGGTTCGCGACGCCATCGCCGAGAGCGGAGGCACGCTGCCGGTCTGCCTCGGGCTGTCGGGCGCCGGCACGGCGAAGATGCAGGATGCGCTGGATGAGACGGCCGACTGGCCGATCGACGGCTACCTGATCGCCAGCCCCTATTACGTCAGGCCGTCACAACGCGGCCTGCTGCAGCACTTTAACGCGCTGGCAGACCATGCCGCGTGGCCGATCGTGCTCTACAACATTCCCTACCGGACCTCTGTCAATCTCGAGAACGAGACCATGCTGCGGCTCGCCGAACACCACAACATAGTCGGCCTGAAGGATTGCGGCGCCGACCGCGCGCAGTCGATCGATCTGCTCAGGCAGCGCCCCGCCGGCTTCAAGGTGCTGACCGGCGAGGACGCGCAGTATTACGAGGCGCTCACCGACGGCGCCGATGGCGCGATCCTGCTGTCGGCGCACATCGAGACCGACCGCTTCGCGGCGGTGCTCACGCATGTGCGGGAAGGCGACCACGACGCCGCGCTGGCGTGCTGGGAAGGCATTTCCGAACTCACCCGGCTGTTGTTCACCGAGCCAAGCCCGGCGCCGGCGAAGTACTGGCTGGCGCGGACGGGGCTGATCGAGCGCGCCGACGTCCGCCTGCCGATGGTGGACGTGAGCGGCGCCCTGGCGGCGCGGCTGGATGCGGAGATCGAGAGACGAACCGCAACGTCGACCCGCGCGGCATAGCGGCGCCCGGCGTCTCTTCCCTCCCGTTGTGGAGAGGGAAGAGCAAGGCGCGTCCGCTGAGACAGCCGCGGCCGGCAACGAACCCCGCTCGATACGGCTGGTTAATGCGCGGTGAAAACGGCCGTTCAAACCCGAGGGATCGCGAGGCACCGGTTTTAGAGCTTGAGGCTTATTTGAATCCCCATAACAACAAGGGGGACGCCATGACCACTCCATCGATCATCAATGCCAGGTATCCGACTTCCGCGCGGGCCCAGCGAATGCAGGACATTCTGCTGGTGTCGTCATTCGGCCTGTGGGCGGCCATCCTCGGCCTGTCGCCGGTATTGGCGTTCCGCCTGCTGATCAGCTGAGGCGACCGGATGTGCTCATCGTCGTTAATCGACGGTAGCACCTGTGGTCAAATGCGAGCGAAATCCCGGCCGTCTTTTTAAAAGACGACCTGTATCGATATCCCCCACAAGACAAAAAAACGGGGGCGTCATGAGCATCGAGAACACTGCCTTTCCTGAACCTCAGGGATTTTCCGGCGAGGATATTCTCTGGGCGATCGGCATCTGGTCGGTGATCCTGACGCTGTCACCGGTGATCATCTTCTATCTGCTGATGGTGGCGTGACGACTGCTCTTCGCCGACGCACCACCCGGACCTCAGCCCCGCGCAACGGCTTCGCCGTTGTCGCTGGAGGAGCCGCGCGCGCTTCGCGCGGCATCTCGAAGGATGGCGGCACGCCATGTGCCAGATGGTTCGAGACGCGCGTCCGACAGCGCAAGAGCACTGCCCGACGCGCTCCTCACCATGAGGCAGCGGGGTGCCCCCAAAAGAAAAACGCGCGGAAACCGCGCGTTCTTGTCAGCCTTGCCTTGCAGGAGAACTTGCAGTGCGGCCGAACTAGGCCGCCTGCTGCTTGTGCATCGCGCCGTTCGCGGATCCATTGCCGCGAATGGCCTTCACCGAGCGTTCGATCGCAGCCCAAAGCCGGCTGATTTCCGCCGCCGCACGACCCTCGGCATCATATTCGCGCGCGCCTTCGCCATGGCTGAGCGCCATCAGCAAATCGGCACGGTTGGTGATCTGCCCGCCCCACACCGGCGCGCGGAATTTGGCCAGCGCTTCCCGCGCGATGGTGACGATCGGGCTCTCCGCCTCGTCGCGGCGTGCCGGCGCGCCATTGATGACGACCGCATAGGGCTTGCGCGCAGCGCGGCAGGTCTGAATGGTTTCCTGCACGGCGTTGACGTCGAACACACCCGGCCGCGCCGGAATGATCACCATGGTGGCATTCTTGATGGCATCGTCGACCACGGCCGACAAATTCGGCGGCGTATCGATGAAGACCCACTCGAAGCCGTCGCGCTTGGCGGCGGCCACGATTCCGCTGACGGAATTGACGGCGGTCTTGATCGTCGGTTCGTTGGTGCCGCGCAGCTTGTGCCAGAGGGTCAAGGACCCCTGCGGATCGGCATCGACAAGCAAACAGGGCTTCGTAACTTTGTGGACATGCGCAGCGAGATGGGCGGCAAGGGTACTCTTTCCCGAGCCGCCTTTACGCGATGCGAAAACAATAACGTTCATACCTTCGCCTCCAGATTGACCCCAGATGGCGAAAATGAATCAGCGCGCTGATTCGTGAAAGAAAAATTTACCAAAAAGAGGACGTAAGCCCCTGATTAATCGGCGGAGTGGGCTTTTGAGTCACACTATGCACCGCAGCACACTCTAAAAGCGAATCTCGACTGCGCAAAAAAGAGTCATTGCGCGTTTTTCGCACGTGCGCGCTCGGCCTTTGCGCGTTGACGTTCGAGCCACTTGCGTTCGATCCATCCGAGCGCCCGCGCCATCGGCGTTTGCAGAAACGGCAAATCCTGCGCGAACAAAAGGAGTCCGAGCGGCAACATCCAGAGTCCCAGTATCGGTAGAAAGCTGAAAATGCCGCCGGCGATCAGCAGGACGGCAACGGGAATCCGAACCAGGATCGACGAGGGCTTGCGCAGCCAGCCGATGAATTTGGCCGGTCCCGGCGGAAGTTTGTCCTGAAACCAGGCAAAATGCCGATCGAGCTCTTTCCTGGAATGTTCACTCAATGAATATCTCCTCACCCCTACCATGGGAGATGTGCATGATCCGCATGGTCACAAGGGTGAGTATTTCATGCCCGCCGCAGGAACAATCAGCTCGCAACCGGACGGCCGCAGCGGCACCAGATGCAGGCGATTCGACCCGCCACGATCTGCACACGCAGTCAGTTGGCCTTCGGTTTCGCGGCCTTCCTCGGCTTGCTCGCCTTGGTGCTGACCGGCTTTCGCGCCTTCGCCGGCGTGATGCCGAGAGGCCTTCCCGCAGCGACCGGGGCAACTCCGGACGGCTCGGGCCGGAAATGCGCCCGGCAGGCCGGACTGAGCTGGGATTTTCGCTGGATCATGCAGACGGTGATGCGGTCGACGTCCGGAATGTAGGCCCCGCACAGGCGCATCGCATCGGGGGTACAGGCCTCTTGCTGCGCCTGGGAATAGCCTTGGGCCGCGGCAGGCAAGGTCGAAACCGCGAGCGCGGCGGCGAGCATCAGACCAAGTTGAAACGTGCTGGACCGGAGCGCAGACATAAATCCTCCCGAAGCATTGACGAGGAGAATTGTGGGTGAACCGCGGGGGATTGGCAAGCAGAGGTCGGGCGCGGAGTCCGGATCGCCTTGGACGGAGCCGCCTCACGTCCTCGCGCACCGGATAGCGTCTTGGTACAGTTGGGTGGGCTCGAACCACCGACCTCCTGTTCCACAGACAGGCGCTCTAACCAACTGAGCTACAACTGCATCCTTGGCGAGCCCTGGAAATGGGGTCGCCGAACGGGGCGGAAACTAGGTGCAACGCCGCCCTTTGGCAAGGCCGGTGGATGCCCTGTGGGGCTCGATTCGAAAGCGGTAGAAGTTCACGCTTCGCAGGCCTTGCCGGGCAAGAACCCGCCCGCCTCGCCCTCTTGCGTCGCGCCTAAAGACAAAAAGCCCGGGCTGGCCGCCCGGGCTTTTTCTGGAACGCAAAACAGGCCTGTCAGGCGGCCGGCTTGAACAGCTTCGACGCGCTGGCCTTGATCGGCTCGGCGGTTTCCGCCGCAACCTTCTGGCTCAGTTCGGCAAGCTGCTTGCTCTGGGCGGTGAAGGCTTCGAACTGCTTCTTGGCATGCGAAGCCCAGAGCTCCATCGCCTCGGTGGGCGATTTCACGCTGAACAGCTCCTGTGCGAAATCCAGCGACGCCGTGGTGTTGGCCTTCATGATTTCCATCAGCTTGGCGGAATATTCGCTGGCGCCCTTGCTGGCGGTCGTGAACACCGCCTCGATGGTGCCGTTATGGGTCTCGGCGGCATCCTTGAACTTGGCGTAGCTGTCGCGGGCCTGCGAAACGCCCTTTTCGGCGAATGCACGCATCTGCTCGGGGACTTCGAACGGGATCACGGAAGCAGAGAAAGGATCGGTATTGGCCATGGCTTGCATCCTTCGCTTTGAGTGAAAAAATGTGACCCCTCGCACGCTCCCCCGGCGCCCACCGGAGAAACGTCGAACTGATCACGCAGAACGGGAATGCCCATTGTCGGGCAACCAACAGATAACACCCTTAACATGTCATTTTTGTGCATTGCAACGCGATTTTCACCGCAATGCCGCATGGCAGGGCCCAGCCGAACGCACGTTCCGGCTGCGGAACTCGCCAAAACTCAACCGCCGGAAGGTATTTCTCAGCTTTTCGGCTTGGCGGCATCCATCGCTGCCTTGCTGACGATCTGGCCCATCTCGCTGGCCTGTTCGGCCAGCGACCGCATCTGTGCCTGCACGTATTCGGTATGCAGCCGCATGATTTCGGTCAGATCCTTGGCGTGCAGCAGCGATTGGGCATAGTCCAGCGACGCCTGGACGTTCTTTTCAGCGTAGGACATCGCCTTGGCGCCAATGTCCTTGGCGCCGGCGCGGACCGCCTCCCCCTTCTCTTCGATCGTTCCGGCAGTGGCTTGCGCGCCGCTGAGGAATTTCTCGAAGGCCTGGCGGGCCTGATCGAAGCCGGCTTCGGCCATCGATCGCATTTCCTTTGGAATCTCGAAATGATCACGCCCTTGTTCGCTCATGGTCCCACTCCCTGTTCCAGTCTCCGAAAGCTGTCCACAGCCCCGGTTCCCCGTTCGGTCACGTCAGGATAAACGGCAAATAGCCTCGGAGATGTGACGCGGCATCCGCCTGTTTCCCATCGTGGACTTCTGAACGCCGTTTGCAACAGTCCAACGCCAAAGCCCGGCGCAAGGTTCAGCCGGATTAAGGTTATCGTGGCTTTGGTCGGCCAAGCGGCCGCAAACCGTGGACCTGACCCTGCCGGCGGGCAATACTAAGGGTTCGTTAAGGCTGTCATCGTTTGGCCGCCGACATCTGCGCCATCGTCTTAGCCAAGGCCCAACCAGTCAGCCATGTCACCACGATGAACAATACGGAAATCCAGTTGCGAGGCGTCGGCGATCCGAGGCTGGCGGTGCATGCGACCAGCGCGCTGCCGGTCTGGCTGTGGTCGATCGACGGCACACGGATCCTGTGGGCCAATCCGGTGGGGGCCAGGCTGTTCGGCGCAGCCAACGGCGCCGTGCTCGCCCGCAAAATTTTCGGCCCCGCCGACCAGCACCGACGCCAGGTGGCGCAACTCGCCGGACGGCTGTCCGGCACCGGCGCGATCCGACTGGAGCGGCTGCGCGGGTTCGGCGCGCCGCTCGGCGCGCTGATGACCTGCGGCTGTGCGCGGCTCGAATTCGCCGACGGCAATCACGGCGTCCTGATCGTGGCCGCCGAATCGGTGGGCCGCGCGATGCCGCTGGTCGAACGGCTGCAGCGCCTGGTCGAAGGCATCGAGTCGCCGATCGCGGCGTTCGCGCGCGACGGCATGTTCGTCGGCGCCAGCGACACCGCGCGGCCGCTGCTCGGCTTTCGCAATCTTTCCGAGGCCGGTCTCGACGAGGCGCGCAGCGACGCGCTCGCCCAGGGCCGCGTCGAGACGCCGGTCGGCATCGGCCACATGGTGCTGCAGCGCGTCGGCACCGGCGCGGATGTCGGGCTGGTGGCGCTGATGGTGCCGGCCCCTGCTCCGGTCGTCCCTGAGCACGTAGCGGTGCCTGGTGTCGAACAGCCGGCGATGTCGCGCGAAGCTCCCGCCGAATTCGCGCTGACCGACGAGTTCGCGACATCGCCGCCGGCAGCGACCGCAGCAGCGCTGCCGTCCGAGCCCGCGCAGCAGGTCGCGCCATTGGCGGAACTGCCGGCACCTGACTACGAGCAGCCGGCAATGTCGGGCGAAGCCCCGGCCGAGTTCGCGCTGATCGACGAGTTTGCGGAGACCGCGCAAGAGATTGCCGCCAAGCCCGCCGTCGAGCAGTCACGCCAAGAAGATGTCGACCTGCAGTCGGTGTTGCAGCTCGACATGCCCCATGTCGAATCTGATGTCGAATCTCATGTCGATGCCGATGAGCCAGCGCCCCTGCCCGCGGAGCAAGCGGCACCGGCGATGGAGGCTTCCGCGTCACCGCCAACCGCAACCGCCGACGCGCCGCCATGGCTCAACGAGCCCGCCATCGCGCGGGAGCATCCGCTGCGCTTCATGTGGCAGATGGATGCCGAAGGCCGTTTCTCGCTCGGGTCGGATGAATTCACCCGCCTGATCGGCGCGCGCACCGCCGCCGGCTTCGGACGGTTGTGGAGCGAGATCGCCGCGGCGTTCGGGCTCGATCCCGACGGCCGCGTCGCGAAAGCGGTCGCCACCGGCAGCACCTGGAGCGGCATCACCCTGGACTGGCCGGTCGATGGCGGCAGCCGCTTGCCGGTCGAGCTGGCGGGACTGCCGATCTACGATCACACCGGAAAGCTCGCGGGCTATCGGGGATTTGGGGTCTGCCGCGATCTCGACGCACTGACCAGGCTCGCCTCGCAGCGCCGCTTGGAATTCTTCAACCCGCCGCCACCGCAGGCGCTGTCGGCCGACATCGTCCAGGCCGGTCCCGCCGCCGACTCGCCCCCCGCGGACATATCCGCGCTTGCATCGTCCGATACGCCTGAATTTCCAGCATCGATTGTCGCCCCGATTTCACACCAAACCGATTTGGAAACGCCCGTGGAAAGCTCCGAAACGCTCAAGAACGTCCTGCCGTTTCGTCCCATCAGCGAACCGAAATCGCCGGTCCTGACCCCGGTGGAAAACAGCGCCTTCAACGAGCTCGCCCGGCAATTGTCGGCGCGGCTCGAGGGCGAGACCGGCGCGGTTTCAACGCTTGATGTATCCAACGCCGGCGCGAGCCTGGTCGAGCCTGCGCCCGAACCACTGGTCGAACCGGCGGTTGAATCACCGGAGTGGCTGGCGCAGCCCGAACCGCCGGCGCGCGGCGAGACCGGGCGCGACAAGATGTTGCTCGACCTCGTGCCAACCGGCGTCCTGATCTACCGGCTCGACCGGCTGCTCTACGCCAATGCGGCATTTCTGGCGCGAATCGGCTATGACAGCCTGCACGCCCTCGAAGAGGCCGGCGGCCTCGACGCGCTCTTTGTCGAACCCGGCGTTTCCACCGCCTCCAGCACATCCGACACCGGCACACCGGTGACCATTTCCGCGAGCCAGGCTTCGCCGGAACACGCGCCGTCGCCGGCAACCGAGGCGCGGCTCTATACCATCGCGTGGGACGGGGATTCGGCGCTGGCGCTGATCTGCTCGGGCGCCGCGGGCGAAGGTGCTGATATCGCCGCTGCCATCACGCAGGCTGTCCCGCCCAGCGAACCTTCGCCGGTCGGTCACGCCAATGCCGAGGAGCTCGGCGCCATTCTCGACACCACCGCCGAAGGCATTGTGATGTTCGACGGCGAAGGCAACATCAATTCATGCAATCGCAGCGCCGAAGCGCTGTTCGGCTATGACGGCGACGATCTCGCGCAACGCAATCTCGCCGAATTGTTCGCGCCGGAAAGCCAGCGCGTGATGCAGGATTACCTGGAGAGCATCAAGGGCGCCGGCGTCGCCAGCCTGCTGGATCACGGCCGCGACATGCTGGGCCGCGTCCGCGGCGGCGGCATCATTCCGTTGTCGATGACCATGGGGCGGACCCGGCCCGACGGTCCGAATTTCTTCGCGGTGTTTCGCGACCTGTCGCAGGCCCGCAAGAACGAGAACGAACTGCAGCAGGCGCGCCGGCTGGCCGAGCGCGCCGCCACCGCCAAGGCCGACATGCTGGCGCGGATCAGCCATGAGGTCCGCACCCCGCTCAATGCCATCATCGGTTTCGCCGAAGTCATGATCGGCGAACGCTTCGGCTCGCTCGGCAACGAGCGCTATGTCGAATACATGAAGGACATCCGCGCTTCCGGCGAGCGCGTCATCGCCATCATCAACGACCTGCTCGATCTCTCGCGGATCGAGACCGGCAAGCTCGATCTTTCCTTCGCCAACCAGAACCTCAACGAGCTGGTGGAGAGCTGCGTCGCGGTGATGCAGCCGCAGGCCAACCGCGAACGCATCATCATCCGGACCTCGCTGGCGCACGCGCTGCCGCCGGTGATCGCCGACGCCCGCGCGCTGCGCCAGGTCACGCTGAACCTGATCGGCAACTCGATCCATCTCGCCAATGCCGGCGGCCAGGTCATCGTCTCCACCGCGCTGTCGGATTTCGGTGAGGTGGTGTTGCGGGTCCGCGATACCGGACACGGGCTCAACGACAACGAGGTCGCGGCCGCGATGGAGCCGTTCCGCAACCATGCGCCGTCGGATCAGTCCTCCGACGGCTCCGGCGTCAGCCTGTCGCTGACCAAGGCACTGGTCGAAGCCAACCGCGCGCAATTCCACATCAGGACCGGCCCGCATTCGGGCACGCTGATCGAAGTGGTGTTTTCGCACGCAGCGGCCAAGGCGTAGGCTTCAACCGGACCACTGTTGCGGCATCAGCCGTCGTCCAATCGGCGCGGCACGGCACAATTTTTGCTCTATCCTTGCTCTTTGAATACCTACGCTCTCATTTTGCCTAGCCTTTGAGCATTTGGACAAATCAATATGCGCTGTCTTGTCGTGGCCGATCTGCATTACTCATTGCCACAATTCGACTGGCTGCTCAGCGCGGCGCCGAATTTCGATCTCGTGATCTTCGCCGGAGACGCGCTGGACGTCGGGTCGGCGGTCGATTTCCGCGCCCAGATCGTCGTCGTCAGGAAATACCTGGAGCTGTTGTCCGGCATCACCAGGGTCATCCTTTGCTCCGGCAATCACGATCTCGACGCGCGCAGCTCCGAGGGGGAAAAGATCTCGCGATGGATCGGCGAAGTCCGCGAGCTCGGCGTCGCCTGCGACGGCGACAGCATCGAGATCGGCAACACGCTTTTCACGGTTTGCCCGTGGTGGGACGGTCCGCTGGTCAAGCAGCGGCTCGATGATCAATTGCGCGAGGCGGCCGCGAGCCGGTCGCAGCGGTGGATCTGGGTGCATCACGCGCCGCCGGCGGATTCACCGGTCAGCTGGGGCGGCAAGCGCTTCTTTGGCGACGTCGAACTGGTGCAATGGATCAAGGCCTGGCAGCCTTCGATGGTGATCTCGGGCCATGTGCATCAGTCGCCCTTCATCCCCGACGGCTCGTGGTACGACCAGCTCGGCGACACCTGGGTATTCAATACCGGTCTGCAGCCGGGCCGTCCGCCGGTTTACATCGCGCTCGACATCGACGACGGCAAGGCTTTCTGGCTTTCGGCCACGGACGCACAATGGATCGACCTCTCCGCGCCGATGCAGCGGCCGGCCGCCGCCATCCTCGATCCGCCGGCATGGCTCATAGCCTTGGGTCGGATTGCCGATCCGAGCCTGGCGAGACCTGCGACGGCGGCTGGTTGATCATGCTCTGCAGGAGGTCGCCGACCATGGCGAGGTGATTGCCGTGGCCGGCATATTGCCGCTTGAGGTCGGCGAGATAGGTGTTGGCGGCATTGAGCCGCTGCGCCAGCATGCGGGCGATCAGCAGCGCCACGCCCGGCTGCTGCTGCAGGAACGAGGCGGCATCCTCGATCTGGTATATCACCGAGTCGGCCGCCGCGCGCACGGTCGCGGTGTGGGGCTGATCGAGCAGCACCGACATTTCGCCGAGTACCGCGCCCGGTTCGGTGATGGCGGCGACCACGGTGTCGCCCTTGATGACTTCGAGCCGTCCCTCGATCAGGACATAGAGATGGCCGGTCCTGCCGCCTTCCTGCACGACGAGGCCGCCCGCCGGCACGCTCTGCCTGTTACCGCCGATGCAATATTCCAGAATTTCACGCATCCGACACACCCCAGCTCCGGAGGCAAGATTAGGCAGAGCCACCCCCCGCTGTCGAACGGATAATGCAGGCGATTTGCCCTGGATGTCAGCATTAAACCGCAAGATTCAGGCGACCGCCTTCCGCCTGCGATCGACGCCGGCCAGCAGCGGACCGAACACGATCGCGAAGCCGAAGAAGGCGGCGGCCCAGGCAAACGCAGCCAGATGCAGCAGGGGTTCGCTGTGGCCGGGTTCGATCACCGCGCAGACCCGTGCCAGCGCTGCCACGATGATGGCAAGATAGATCGCCTCGGTGGCGCGCGAGGCGGTGAGTGGCTGACCGGTATGGCCAAGCGTGGCGCGGCTCATCACCGCCAGCGTCATGGTGCCTGCGGCGCCCGCCATCCAGGCATGAATGCCGGCGCCCGGCGGCACCAGGCCGAATGCGGAGACGGCATTGAGCAGGAAGCCCATCGGCACGAAGACGTAGCCGACATGCAGGATCAGCAACAGCCGCTCGCGACAAGTGCGGTCGCCGGCCCAGCGCGCCAGACGCACCAGATGCAGCACTCCGACCAACGCCAGCGCGGTGCCGGTAAGCCGGCTCTCGGCACTGACGATCCAGCCCAGCAGCGTCAGCGCGGTCATGGCGACGACGATCATGTCGAAGCGGCCGAACGGCGCCGGCAGCCGGCCGGGATTTTCGCGCACCAGCCAGTTGCGGGTAAAACTCGGAATGATGCGCCCGCCGATCAGCGAGATCAGCAGTACCACCACGGCGATGCCGATCCGGATGCCGGTGTCGGCAAACCCCTTGAAATGCGCCTCGAGGTGAAATGCGAGGTTGCCCGCCAGCAGCAGCAGCACCAGGATCACGACGTTGAGATTTTTCCAGTTGCGGCCGGCCATGATCTCGCGGGCCGCGGCGGCCGCGACCAGCGCGAGAAAGCTCGCATCGACCAGCATCGCCGTCAGCCAGCCGGTCTCGGCCGATAACGTCACGGCAAGCCGTCCCGCGATCCAGACCACAACCAGCGCCAGCAGCGGCGTGCCCTGGATCGGCAGCCGCCCGGTCCAGTTCGGGATCGCCGTGAACAGAAAGCCGGTGATCACGGCGGACAAATAGCCGTAGAGCATCTCATGGACATGCCAGTCGCGCGGCGCGAACGCGGAGATCAGCGTGATCTCGCCATAAAACACCGGCAGCCAGACCAGGATAGCGAGCCCGGCATAAACGGAACCGAGCAGGAAGAACGGCCGAAAGCCGGCGCCCAGCAGCGGCCAGCCCTGGTATCCGCGGGGACGCGAAACCGCCGTCATGACAATTCCATCCGGCCGGCGCACCTCACTTCGCGGCGGTGGCCCTTATCTGCCCGTCCCGGTGCCTTGCGCATGTGTGCTCCGTCAGTCATTCGTTCCTCTAGGGCCGGTATTGCAGACCATTTAGGGGAAAGGCCGGCCGCCGGTGTTGCGCCAGCACAAACTTCCGCTTGATCGGCAGCCGCAATCGCAGTCTAGATTCAATCCGGATTACCGGCTCAAGTCGCTGATGCGACGGAGGAACCATGGCCACCCTCGACCCCTCGCTGGTTGCCCATCTGCCGCTGTTTGCGGGATTCGGCACCGAGGAACTCGGCGACATTCTCCGCGAGGCCCGCTCGGTGCGATTTGCGAAGAACAGCGCCGTATTCGAAGAAGGCGGGGATGCGCATTCCTTCTTCGTGCTGCTGCATGGCCATGTCCGCGCCACCAAGACCACGCCGGGGGGAGAACAGGTCGTGGTGCGCTATGTCGCGCCCGGCGAGACGTTCGGCGTCGCGATGGCGATCGGACTGCCGCGTTACCCCGCCACCGCGACCGCCGTCGACGACAGCGTCGTGCTGGCCTGGCCGTCGGCGACGTGGCCGCGCCTGGTGGCGAAATTTCCGGTACTTGCCACCAACACGCTGCAGACCATCGGCAGCCGGTTGCAGGAAACCCATACCCGCGTGGTCGAGATGTCGACCCAGCAGGTCGAGCAGCGCGTCGCCCACGCCCTGCTGCGGCTCGCCAAGCAATCCGGCCGCAAGGTCGAGCACGGCGTCGAGATCGATTTTCCGATCAGCCGCCAGGACATCGCCCAGATGACCGGCACCACGCTGCACACGGTGAGCCGGATCCTCTCGGGCTGGGAGAGCCGCGGGCTGATCGAGGGCGGCCGGCAACGCATCGTGCTGCGCGAACCGCACAAGCTGTTCGTGCTGGCCGAAGCGATCCAGGGCGAAGACGAGCCTCCGGCCCGGCCATAGCGGGGTGTTTCTCCCGTTTGGCTTTTCGACATCGAGTCAATTGACCGGAAATTCGAAGCGGTTGGTAACTGCGACGGAAACAAGCCGGCAGTTGTGTGCGGTGCAGGACCGCACGGCAATCTATCATATGTCACGTTGCCTTTGAGTGCTCGCCACATGTGGGCATCCATACGAGGGACTGCGCCGTGTCGATCAAGACATTTCTCAAGCAGCGAGCGGTCAACATCGCCGTGGGTGGAAGCTACACGCTCGCGAACTGGTTCGATCCGGAGGGAAGGCCGCGCAACTTCGCGTGCCGGACCAGCCGCATTTCGCCGTTCCGCATGATGGTCGACGTGCCCGTGGTGGGCAGGATCGGGGACCGGATCTCTTCCTATTTCAGCGATTTCGGCAAGCTCGAAGGCCACATCAGCGACACCGCGGCCGGCGGTTTCCTGCTCGAGCTGTCGATGGAAAAGCCGATGCGCGAGAAGATGGCGGGCCAGCTCAGCTGGCTGGAACGGAAGCAGAAGGATTCCAGCATCCGCGACGCCAGGATGCAGGCACGCATCATCCCGGCGGTTCCACACTCGGCCCTGACCTTCGCCGACGGCAGCATTCACAGCTGTTTCGTCATCGACATGTCGGTATCCGGCGCCGCGATTTCGGCCAGCGTACAGCCGGCGATCGGAACGCCTTTGGCGGTCGGAACGTGTGTCGGGCGCGTCGTCAGGCACTTGCCCGACGGATTCGCGGTGCAATTCGTGGAACCGCAGAGTCGCGCCGAACTTGACCGGCGCATCACCCGCCCCGCACCGACCCGCGCCGCAGAAGGCGCCAAGGCTGCGCCCCGCTCCTATGACGCAAAGCTCGCCGCGATCGTACGGGACCGGATGTTGCCGCCGCAACCCGATGACGACGATGTCGTATACCTCGATATCTGAATGGCCAGCCGGCGGCCGACGACTGCAACATGGTCGAAGCCGACAACCGGTGCCGCGCGCAGAGCAGGGATCGTGCTTCCTGCCACCGCTACAGCATGACGGCGCCGGGCCAATCGCCCGCATGAACCAGGCGCTGGACCACGTCCCGCAAAATCCGCTGGACACTCTGCACGCGCGCGCTCGGATTGGTCATCGTCGCGATGTAGCTGGTCAGCTTGATCGATGGTTCGATCGAACGCAGGCAGTCGCATAGTTCAGGGGCTTCTTTGGCCAGCGCAACGCGAGGCAGGATCGTATGCCCCCTGCCCTCCCGGGCCAGCGCTTTCAGCTGATGAACGGAATTGATCTGAGCGCCAAACTGCAGCGAGACGCCGTGCTGTTTTGCCAGCCGGGTCAGCAGCGGCCGGACTGGGTGTTCGCCGTCCGTCGTATACAACGGGCTTGCGCTCAGCGAACTGAATGGAATCGAGGACGTGTTGTCTCCGGTGCCATCCGACTTTCCGAATAATACGAGTTCGTCTTCCGCCAGCGGCTCCAGCAGCAAGCCGTCGGTTTTCTCGTTCCCGTAGAGGATACCCGTCTCGATCTTGCCGAGGCGAAGCCAGCCCCTGAGATCTCCGGTCAGCCCTTCGAAAACATGCACCTGCGCCCGAGGCAGGCCGTCCTCGAGGGCTTGCAGAAGCGGAAGGGTGAGAACCGACGCCATGCTCACCGGAATTCCGATCGTCACCTCGCCCGCAATGTCCGCGGCGTCGCGAACATCGCGGCGCGCTTGTTCGCAGTGGGATCGGATCTGGCGCACGTGATCGAGCAGAACCTCACCCGGCCGGGTCAGCGTGACGCCGCGAGCGTGACGGATCAGCAATTGCACGCCAAGGTCGGCCTCCAGGGAGGCGATCTGGTGGGACAGCGCCGATTGCGCCACGTTCATGTGGTTGGCCGCAGTCGTAATGCAGCCCTGGCTGGCGACGCTCTGGAAGTAGGTGAGCTGCTTGAGGTTCATCGGACTTAAACTTTAGCAATTCTCGGGCCACGCCGGCAGACGACAGCCCATCGCGTTTCCAGATGGTTGGAAGCGCAATTCGGTGTTTGTCAGACCGGGCCGGGCGCTCGACACTCCAGACCCAGACAATGCGTGCACAATCTTTGGTCAGCAGGAGATTTTTATGAGCGGTTCGGATCGCAAGGGGCTAAGCCGCCGACAGGTGGCAAAAGGGTTGATGGTCGCGCCGCTGGCATTCTCGACGGCCGCCAGGGCGCAACTCTCCGCGACCAAATATGAATTTGGCGTGGCAGGCATCGATCCGATCTACAGCGCCGCCTTCGTCGCGTTCAAGAAAGGCTTCTTCAAGGATGCAGGCCTGACCATCGGCCACCTCAACTCGCAGAGCGGTCCGCGCACCAAGCAGATCCTCGCGGCCGGGCAGGTTCTGATCGGTTCGAGCGGCATCAACGATGCCCTGGCCACCACGGTCGCCGGCAAGCCGACGACCGTTGTGTTCGGGGTGGATCGCCGGATCACCTATGCCAATATCCTCATACGGAAAGAGGACGCCGGAAAATTCAAAACGGTTGCCGATTTGAAGGGCCAGCGCCTGGCCGTCACGCAGCTGCAATCCGCAACCTGGCTGATGGCGGTCTTCATCACGGAAAAGGCCGGTGCGACCGACGTCGACATTCGTGGCCTCGGCGACTTCTCGACCATGCTCGGCGCCCTCAAATCGAAACAGGTCGCGGCCACCATCGCGACCTCCGCAATGCTCGACCAGGTCAAGTATGAGGACTGGGCCGTGCCGCTGTTCAGCATCGGCGAAGATGCGACCTGGAACGCGACGTTCGGCGGCGACGTTCCGGGTATCGGCTGCTACGTGCTGCAGGAACAGGTCGAGAAGAATCCCGAGATCGTTCAGGCCGTGGTCACCGGCCTGGTCAAGGCCCAGGACTTCATCAACGTCACCTCGGCGGAAGATCTGACCGAACTCGTGTATGACGATTACATGAACGGCTTGCCCAAGGCGACGGTGACCAGCAGTCTCGCCTTCTACAAGAAGAACGTGTTTTCCAACAACAACATCGTCAGCGAGGAAAGCTACGGCCGGCTGCTGGGCATCCTCGCCGATCGACAGTTTACGCCCGAGCAGATGAGCAAGATATCCTACAAGTCCGCCATCAATATGGACTTCGTGCGAAAAGCGCGGTCGAAGTGAGGTCGCGATGATCCGGCTCAGCCACATCAGCAAGACCTATCTGACGAAGACGGGAGAGCCCGTCAAAGCGGTTGGCGACGTCTCCCTGACCATCGACAAAGGGGAGTTTGTCTGCATCGTCGGCCCGTCCGGTTGCGGCAAGAGCACGATCCTGAACATGATCGCGGGACTTGCCGCACCGACGTCTGGCGAAATTCATGTCGATGGCAAGCGCGTGACGGGCGATGTACCCGCTTCACTCGGCTATATCTTTCAGAAGGATACGTTGCTGCCGTGGTACACCGTCCGGCAGAATGTCGGTCTGGGCCTCAAATTCTCCCACGCGCCAAAGGGCGAGATCGACAGGAAGATCAACAAGCTGCTGAGGCTGGCGCATCTGACGGACTGCGGCGACGCCTATCCGCATCAACTGTCGGGAGGCATGCGGCGGCGCGTTGCGCTTTGCATGAGTCTGGCGGTCGATCCAAAGGTCCTGCTTCTCGACGAGCCGTTCGGGGCGCTGGACACCCACACCAAGACCCACCTGCACAGCGAGCTTCTGGAAATCTGGAGGGAGCTCGGTCAGACCATCGTCATGATCACGCACGACCTCGATGAAGCAGTCACTTTGGCAAGCCGGGTCATCGTCCTGTCCTCGCCGCCGAGCCATACGCTGCTGGAGGAAGTGGTCGACATCCCCTATCCGCGCGACGTCTTCGAATTGCGGCAGAACCCGCAGTTTACCACGCATATCCAGCGGGTCTGGAAGGTGCTGGGGAACCAGTTCAGGGCGGCAGCGTGAGCAGCGAGCCCGCCGTGCAATCGCTGCCGAACGACGCCCTCAGCCCGTCAGCTGCGGCAGCGCCGCAGCGCAAGCCGCCGGCCGGCCGGGTCCGCGTCATCGTCTGTCAGATCTTGATTCTTGTGGTCTTTCTCGGTCTCTGGGAGGTACTGACCTCGATCCCGTGGATGCAAAAGAATTCGATCTTCGATCCGTTCTTCATCAGCCGTCCTTCATTGATCGGCGCAAGGATCTGGCTGTGGCTGCAGCCGGGTCGCAATTCGATCTGGCCGCATCTCGCAGCGACCCTCTACGCTACCGGACTTGGTCTCGGCGTCGGCGTGACCACCGGTTTTGCGCTCGGCGTGGCGCTGGCCCAGAGCAAGTTCTGGGCCCGCGTGCTCAGCCCGTTCATCATCGCGCTGAATTCGACGCCGCGCATCGCATTCGTGCCGCTGATCACGATGCTGTTCGGCCTGGGCCTCGCGTCCAAGGTCGTCACGTCATGGTTCGTCGTCTTCTTCCTGGTCTTCTTCAACACCTACAAGGGCGCCAACAGCGTGGAGCAGGAACTGGTCAATTTCTGCCGCACGCTCGGCGGCCGGCCGATGCAGATCCTGTGGCGCGTCCGGATTCCCACCGCCGCCGCGTGGACGTTCGCATCGCTGCCCAATGCGATCAGCTTTGCCCTGATCGGCGTCGTGCTGGCGGAATTCGTCGGCTCCACGACGGGCATGGGATACATCATGACCACATCGCTGGCGACGCTCAATGCGACCGACATGTTCGCATCGATCACGATCCTGAGCGTGCTGGGCGTCGGCCTGGTCTATCTGCTGCGCGCGGTGGAATCCCGCCTTCTGCACTGGTCAGCCGAATTCCGGAACGATTGAGGTCGACATGTTGAACGATCGCTTTGTGAAGACGGCATGCCCGCATGATTGTCCGAGCGCCTGTGCGCTCGAGGTCGAGCTGCTGTCGCCGACCAAGATCGGCCGCGTTCGCGGCAACGCCGCGAATTCCTACACCCAGGGCGTCTGCTGCGCCAAGGTAGCCCGCTATAACGAGCGCGTGCACCATCCCGACAGATTGACCCAACCGCTTCGCCGTACCGGCGCCAAAGGTTCCGGCGCCTTCGAGCCGATCAGCTGGGACCAGGCACTGGATGAAATCGCCGAGCGCTTCACGCTGGCGACCCAGACCTACGGCTCCGAAGCCGTCTGGCCGTATCATTCCGGCGGGAACATGGGGGTCGTCCAGCGCTGGGGCCTCGACCGACTTCGCCATGCATTTCGCTATTCGCGGCAACAGACGACGATCTGCGTGACGCCGGCCGAGTCAGGCTGGCGCGCCGGCGTCGGCGAGCTGCGCGGGTGCGACCCCCGCGAGATGGCGGATTCCGACCTGATCCTGATGTGGGGCGGCAACCCCGTCTCCACCCAGGTCAACGCCATGACGCACGTCGCCCGCGCGCGCAAAGCGAGGGGCGCAAAGCTGGTGGTCGTCGATGTCTATCGCACGCCGACCGTGGCGGCTGCGGATATCGCGCTGATCGTGCGCCCCGGCACGGACGCTGCCTTGGCGTTGGGGATGATGCATGTGCTGATCAAGGAGGGATATGCCGACCGCGACTACCTCGCCCGTTTGACCGATTTCGACGCTGACGTCGAGCGCCACATCGAATCATGGACGCCGGAGCGCGCAGCCGAGGTCACCGGCCTTGAACTGGCGCAGATCGTCGATGTCGCAAGGCTGTTCGGCAGCACGAAGCGCAGTTTTCTCAGGCTGGGATTCGGTTTCACACGGTCGCGCAATGGCGCTGCCAACATGCACGCGGTCTCGTGTCTGCCGGCCATTACCGGCTCCTGGCAGCATCGCGGAGGCGGCGCATTTTTCCTGGCGCTCGACAACTGGCGTCTCGACACGACCCTGGCCCACGGCCTCGATCTCAGGGATACCGGCACGCGCATCCTGGATCAGTCCCGCATCGGCGCGATTTTGACCGGCGATCCGCAAGCGCTGGTGAATGGTCCGCCGGTGGCGGCGATGATCATGCAGAATGCCAATTCGGCCAACGTGGCGCCGGACAGCCGCAAGGTTGCCCGCGGTTTAGGGCGCGAGGACCTGTTCCTCTGCGTGCATGAGCAGTTCATGACGCCGACCGCGAAGTATGCCGATATCGTCCTGCCGGCGGCGATGTTTCTGGAGGCCGACGATATCTATTACGGGCTGGGTCACACCTACATTACGGCCGGCCCCAGGGTGCTCGACCGGTTCGAGGGAAGCTGGACCAATCATGAGGTCGTTTGCGGCATCGCAAAGAGGCTGGGGTCGGATCATCGCAGCTTCGATATGAGCGCGTATGACCTGATCGATGAGACGCTGCGGGCGTCCAACAGGGGGACCGCTGCCGAGGCCTTCGATACCGGCTGGGTCGAATGCGCAGAGGCCTTCGATCGCGCGCATTTCCTTGATGGTTTTCCGACGTCCGACCGGAAGTTTCACTTCAAACCGGAATGGAGCGCGATCGGTCCCAACGCCGGAGCGATGCAGCCATTGCCGTCATACCTGGAAAACTTCGAGGCGGCGGACGAAGAACATCCGTTCCGGCTTGTCGCGCCCCCGGCCAGAACATTCCTGAACACGTCGTTCACGGAGACGGCGACCTCGCGGAGCCGCGAAGGCGCGCCGCGGGCGATTATCCATCCTGACGACGCGACGAACGCCGGTGTCCAGTCCGACGACGTCGTCGTGATCGGCAACCGGCGGGGCCAGCTGCAACTCTCAGCCAGGGTCGACGCCACCGCGCGCCCCGGTGTCGTCATCGTGGAGGGCATCTGGCCAAACGCCGACTTTTCCGGCGGCCTCGGCGTCAATCAGCTGATCGGCGACGACGCCGTTCCGCCGAACGGCGGCAGCGCCTTCCACGATACCGCCATCTGGATGCGCCGGCTTCAATGAGCGACGGGCGTTGAGGCCGCCCGGGATTGACGCGTTGCGGTCAGCCGGCAAACGCTAGACCGCCCGGCTGTGCAGCTGCTCCGATCCGTCGAGATGGGCGTACCGAAGGCCGCTGCCACGCTGCGGACCAGAAAGCGCGAATCATCCGCAACGGCGAGCGACGTGCCGTCAAGTTGGACGATGACTCAAAGCGGACATGGTGCCATTTCTTTCAAAGTTGAACATTTATTGGTACGGATGGTAGGTAATTCGCATTTATGCAAACGCGATCCCTGCTAATCCGCAGCGCGAAGCCGAGATGCCAAAAAATAACAAGGAAGCCCGAACCTGCACCTGCGCATTTCGCCAGCAACTGCTTTGCGTCAGATTTCAGATGGGCGAATGCGATCAGAAGCTGATCCCCCATACCTTTGGTGACCCTAAGGCCAGGTTTGGAAAACTCACACTGCCCGCGCCCGTAGCGAAGAAAGACGAAGCAGCCGATACCACACTGATTTATGTTCCCCTACTTGATGAGGGAACTGAAGTAATCCGCCCGACGTTTGGGCTATCGCTCGGCGCCGATGCCCACCGAGTTTTGGCAACGCCAGAGTACGATCCCAGTGACGAGCATTGGAAATTTCCTCCGGGGAGCGTTGTCCGCTGCGCCCTGGAAATGCGTAATGGCGGCGAAGTGTTGGTCGCTCAGGAATTGATCCCGGGATATTCACCCACCTAGTCGCGTCCGTTGGCATCTTTGAGACATGCCGGGTCGGTCTGAGACGATGTCCGTTGATCGGGGTAACCGGTCGTGTCCGGTGGAGGGGCAAGCGGCGCGATTGCCCCCTTTCCGACAGTGGATCACGGAATCTGGATTTCCCCTTTTGTCCCGTCGCGGTTTAAATTGCACCTCTCGAACGGGGACGTGAACGTCGCAAAACGATGTTGCATCTATGAAAACGCTGCCAGATGCCCCACTGCGCTACCGCGTCGCCGCTTCGCTCCTCTTTGGCGGGATGTCGCTATCCTTGTTCGGCTTCGTGGTCTTGTTTTATTGCAGCAAGCAGACCGTGCCACGGCAAATCAAGCTTGGGATTGGGTGTTTACAACGGCACTTATCGTTTTGATCGCTGCTGTGGGCGCTCTTTCTGGCTTAATAGCCTTGGGGGCCATGAGGGACCCGAAGTCACGGCTCGGTGCTTGGGCTCGGAAAAGGCCCTTGGTTGACGTCGTACAATACGTACTCTTCGAGGCTGCAATGCTCGTACTTATTCTTTTTGGGCTCTGGTGCTTAGGGATCAAGTAGTTCTAAGACCAAGGCCGCTCGGTTGGCACCTCTTTCATTTGAAGCGCGCAAGGTCGCCTTGCGCGTTCTCCACATGTCGGCTCTTGGCACTTTTCGGACATGACGCCGTAGTCGCTCCACTTCCGTTGTCGGAAGCAAAGCGGAGATCCGGAGCCGACAGGTGTACCGGGTTTGTGAGCACCCGCTCTAGACCGCCCGGCTGTGCAACTGCTTCGATCCGTCGAGATGGGCGTCGAACGCCGCCGCCACGCTGCGGACCAGAAAGCGCGAATCATCCACAACGAGCCAGTATCAAATAGTCGGATTTCTTGGAATGCTGAAACGACGCAGCTTTTTGGCTGGCTTGGCACCGTTGCAATCGTTAGGCCGCGCTCATCACAGGCCCAGCAGATAGTGATCGTAGGGTTATCTCGGAGCAACATTGCGACAAGGATATACGCATCTTCGATGGGAATGGTTTTAGCCTCGGCGCGAGGTGCAGCTGCTTTTTTAGTCATTCCCTCGTAAGGCGAGGCCGCTCAACAGTTGTGCTAGCCGCACCTGCCGATTTGTTCCGGTTTTGGCGAAGATTTGCTTTAACTGAATGCGGACAGTGCCGACCGTCACGCCCTGTTGAGTGGCAATTTCTTCAACCGTTCTTGCTTCGGAGATAGCACGCGCAACCCGCGCTTCGGCCGGGGTGAGGTCGAACAGGCCTTGAAGCAATTCGGCGGACGGGCTGGCCGCCCGGTCAACCGGCGTTGCCACGATAACACTAGATGCGAGAGAGAAAACATCGTTCGCTGCACGGCGTACCGGCAGGACGTGCAAGGCCATCGCCGCATTCCCGTCAGTGGCAGGGATAGGCAGGGACAAAATTCTGGCTCGATCGACCCCGAGATTCAATCGTGTTATGGCGCTCAAAAGGAGCCTGTCACTGCTTGCATGTGCGAGCACGAGGCGCTCCCGACGGTCTGCGAAAATCCCAGGCACGAGTTTCTGAAAAAGTTCATTCGCCGCGACGAGCCGGCCGCTACGGTTCAGTGTGGCTGCCGGTAGGCCCAGAAGCTTGAAAGAGTCCGTCATGGCGCGCGCCTGCTGCATCCCCAAACGGGCAGCGAACAGGGCGGCGCGAGCAAGATGCGGACGTATCATTTCAAGCCTGGGCATCACCGCGTCCGTCACGGGACCCAGTTCGAATTTCCGTTCGAAGCTGAAGATCAAACTGTCGCCGCTTGGTACCGGAATGATCGCCGCGGCTGCCCAACCGACGCCGCGCGGCCGCAGGAAATGTTTGATTTGCGGGTCTTCATCGATTTGCTGCCGGTTATCGTAGATGTCAATATCTCGAACGAAACCCGGGGTATTTGCCGACGCAAGCCGATTGCCCCTTGTATTGTCCCGCGACCACCCGTCGCGGAACCAATTGTCGATCAATCCATAAATGCCCGGCGACGCGATCCACTGCGCGGTCGATGGATTGGCAACGAACATCACCGCACCGCGCGCGCCCGCAATTCTGCTCAGGTCATGCAGAAGCCCAGACCAGTTTTCGGGAATGGCGGCCGCTTCATAGATTCTGTCGAGAATTGTGTGGTCGTCGTCCATTAACTGTTGGCCCACAGCGAACTCTCCAAACCACCAAGAGCCCATTAAGTCATATCCCATTTGGGAGATGACAAGTAAATTGACCATCGAATTAAATGGCCGCTTCAGTGAATATATCTGGAGATCATATGAACATGAAAGCTGTAGCGCAACTCATCGCAGCTCTCGCCCGCATGGGGCTCTGTGGCATCCCGGATCTACCATATGAGCGATGATGCTCAGCAGCTTTTGTTGGCGCTGGCTTCATGGGGTTGTCAGCGTAACAGCGCAACTTTCTCAGCCTGACCATCGAGCGCGAGTGCTTAGGCTTCGCCCGCACGGTTCCAGATGAAAGGCATTCTCGCCACCACCGCACTATGCGGCTCAGCGCTTCCTTCGCAATCACACGCGACGAATTGCGACGGTCCCCGCCAAGAGACCTTCCGAGTTGCGCACCACATGCCAATCAATTCCTTATGTAAACCTAGGTGGATTTAAAATGAACACTCCAAACTCCTTGCTCTGATATTCGGAACAGTATTTTTCGCCAATACCGGCCAAGTAAGCGCAGAAATCATACTGCCAAATTATTCACTTAGCGGTCCCTCTGGTACTCCCTCGAGGCTCACCTTCAGTCCCAACGTTGCGCATGGGGTGGGTGCCTTCACTCGCCAGGACGTAACGTCAATTGGGACGACGACGCTAGAAACGCCATATTCCCTAGCTACCGTCACCATCAGTTCGGGACCTGCTCCTTCCGTTAGCGCGTCCTCCAACACCGCAAATAATGGGGTTTTTACTCAAGCCAACGCCTTTCTGACTTACTATTTCGCAATAGCTGGAGCTCCAGGCGCTGTCCCAGTGCACGTGCAAGCGGCGGGAAGCGCTTACGGTGGCTCAAATGCTTTTTTCGGCGTATATGCCCCGCACGCGGGGACTGCCTTCATCTCGGGCCAAGCCTCCCCGGACCACGAAGAATTTGGGATCAACGGTTTCTATAGTTTCCAGACCAATTCCATCTATACCGTCAGTTTATGGGCAACTACGATTTCGGGGTTTGGTCAACCTGCTTCGGCGTGGGTCGATCCCGTGTTTACGCTAGACCCCTTGTTATCGGATAACTACTCCCTCGCATTTAGCGATGGTATTGTGAACGCGGTCGCAGCGGTCCCTGAACCCTCGACGTGGGCAATGATGATCCTCGGCTTTGCTGGCGTTGGCTTCATGGCGTATCGCCGGAAGGCAAAGTCAGTGCAAATGGCCGCTTGATTTGCGATTACAGGATTAAATTGACAAGCCGCCTCAGGGCGGCTTTTCCTTTGCCTAACCTCCTATCGGCCACTTCCTGTTGGCACGAAACGGACCAGCTGCGCTGGTCGGTAAACGTCCGATGTTCGAGGCGAAGCGGAAGTGGCGTGGCACGGCTGTCGAGACAGCCTTTGACCCGAAGCCGACACCAGGCGAGAATTACGCTCGGTCTGGTTTGATGCCCGCGAATTTCATCACCTTGGCAAATTTCTCGACTTCGTCAGTGATGAACTTACCGAACTCCGTGGGTGAAACCGCAAAAGTCGACCCGCCCAAAACGGCAAGGTTGGCCTTAATCTTGGGATCGGCCAAGCCCGCATTGGTTTGCCGATTGAGCCTTTCGATGATCTCGGCAGGCGTTCCCGTGGGCACTCCGATGCCGGTCCATCCGCTCGTTTCATAACCCGGCAGGAATTCGCTAACGGTCGGGATATCCGGCAGCGCCTCAGATCGCGCCGTGGTCGTCACCGCCAATGGGCGAAGCTTGCTTGTCCTAATGTGCTCAAGCGACGAGAGTATCGGATCGAACGTGACCTGCACTTGTCCGCCAATGAGATCGGTGAGCATGGGCGCCGAACCGCGATAGGGAACATGAACCATGTCGATGCCGGCCATCATCTTGAATAGTTCCCCGGCCACATGTTGCGGGCTTCCATTACCCCCAGACGCCATGTTGATCTTGCCGGGGTTGGCTTTGGCGTAGGCGATGAATTCGGGAACGGTCTTGGCTGGGACCGTTGGATGTACCTCCATGACAAGAGGATTACGCATGATGCCGGCCACGGGTGCAATGTCGCGAACAAAACTGAAGCTGAGGTTATCATAAAGGTTCGCGTTAATCGCGTTGAACGATCCGACCAGAAGTAACGTGTATCCGTCCGGCGGTGATTTCACGACGGCTTCGGTGCCGATATTGCCGCCAGCACCAGAGCGGTTCTCGATGATGAATGGCTGGCCCATTCGCTCCGACAGCCACCGGCCGATCAGGCGCGCGCTTATATCTGCTGGGCCCCCGGGCGGCCACGGGACCATCCAATGCACTGGCCGCGCGGGATAGGTCTGCGCCCGCGCGAGCCGCGAGGCGATCGGGAGCGCGGCCGCCGCCGCTACGAGATGGAAAAATTGACGGCGCCGAAGTTTCATAGCGATGGCTCCTGACGAAGTCGCTGGGCCAAGAAGTCGCTGGGCCAAGACGAAATGTACCAGATCGGCATCCGGCGACATGACAGGCGGCTTACATTTTCCTTACCGTTCTCTTGAATCGTTACGTTCAGGCTGTGCTAGGATCATTCTGAGAGATCGGTGCGGCTGATGGTGGATCGGTGGCTTGCGGTATCGTTTTGAGGACTATGTGCTCGATACGGAGCGGCGAGAGCTCAGCCGCGGCACGACGCCCATTCCTCTTAGCCCGCAAGTGTTTGACTTGCTCCAGTACGTCATCCGCAATCGCGAGCGCGTGGTCAGCAAGGACGATCTTATCGCCGCGATCTGGGAAGGACGTAGTGTTTCGGACTCCGCCCTGATCACCCGGATCAATGCTACACGGACCGCTATCCGTGACAGCGGCGAGCAGCAGCGCCTTATCAGGACCTTGCCCCGGAAAGGCATCCGCTTTGTTGGCGTGGTGCGCGAGGAAGAGAAGGGCGTGGTTGCTGCCGCGATCGACTCCACCGCGCCGAGACCCTCCCTCACCGTGCCGGACAAGCCTTCGATCGCCATCCTCTCCTTCGCCAATATGAGCGGCGATCCGGAGCAGGATTACTTCGCGAACGGGGTAGCGGAAGAAATCATCACCGCGCTCGCGCGCTGCACATGGTTGTTCGTGATCGCCAGAAACTCGTCGTTTGCCTACAGGGGCGAGGATGTAGATGTACGCCAGATCGGACGCGAACTCGGTGTGCGTTACGTTCTGGAGGGAAGCGTCAGGCGGGCGGGCACTCGGCTGCGCATCACGGGACAGCTCGTAGAAGCCAGCTCCGGGGCGCACATCTGGGCCGATCGTTTTGAAGGTGAAATCAGCGATGTCTTCGACCTCCAGGACCGTATCACCGAAAGCGTCGTTGGTGCGATTGAGTCGAAATTGCAGTTGGCCGAGATCGAGCGCCTGAAGCACAAACCGGAGCCCGATTTTGATGCTTACGACCTGTTGCTGCGAGCGCAGGCGCTCGAATACGAGTTCACTGAGGCGAGCCTTGCAGAAGCGCTTCGCGTTCTGAAGCAGGCGCTGGCGATTGACCTCTCCTATGCTCCGGCGATGGCGCTTGCCGCGTACTGCTACGCCGAACGGCACAACCAAGGCTGGACCAATGCCATGGATGCGGATGCAGCAACAGGGTTGGCGCTCGCCTCCAGGGCCGTCGAGCTTGGCAAGGACGACCCGAACGTCCTGTGGATGTCAGCCTTTGCAATCCGGGCGCTGGGAGCAGATTCGCACCGCGCGCGGGAGCTGCTCGGTCGCTCGCTGGAATTGAATCCGAATTCGGCAATCGCCCTGACAACTGCTGGCTGGAACGAGGCCATGCTGGGCAATTCGCAGAAAGCTCTGGAACTGCTGCGACGCGCCGAACGGCTGAGCCCGCGGGACCCGAGGGCGTGGTACATGGCCTCGGCCGCAGCTCTTGCGCACTTCGCTGCAGGGCAGTTCGAAGAGGCTGTGGCCTGTGCCCAGCGCGCATTGGCCCAAAATCCCCGCTTCACGCGCACATTGCGGGTGCTGGCGGCGAGTCTTGCACAGCTCGGTCGAGAAGAGGGTGCGAAACAGGTGATGCGAGAACTGCTGAAGATTGAGCCACATCTTACAGTCAGCAAGATTCGCTGGCGATTGCGCCACATGGATGAAAGTGTCTTGAGTCCCTTCTTGGAGGGGCTACGCTTGTCTGGATTGCCCGAATAGCTACGTGGGCCACTTCCGTTACTGGCACTTTTCGGACATGACAGCGTAGTCTCCACTCCCGTTGTTGGAAGCAAAGCGGACATCCGGAGCCGACAAGCGTACCGGGTTTGTGAGCCCCCACCCTAGACCGCCCGGCTGTGCAGTTGCTTTGATCCGTCGAGATGGGCGTCGAAGGCCGCCGCGACGCTGCGGACCAGAAAGCGCGAATCATCCGCAACGGCGAGCGACGTGCCGTCGAGTTCGACGATGCCGTTGGAAATCAGATCTTGCAGCCGGGACGACTTCAACATGGCGGAAGCCGGCAACCCGTGCCGCGCGCAGATCGGGTCGAGATCGACGCCGAAGTCGCACATGATGCGTTCGATGATCTCGGCGCGCAGCCGGTCATCGCCGGTCAGGGCATAGCCCTTGACGGTGGCCAGCCGGCCGTCGGCGATGGCCTGCTCATAGGCGCGGGTGCCGACCTCGTTCTGCACATAGCCCTGCGGCAGGCGCCCGATGGCGCTGGCGCCGAAGCCGAGCAGGACATTGCTTTCGTCGGTGGTATAGCCCTGAAAATTCCGCCGCAGCCTGCCCTCCCGGAACGCCACCGCCATCCCGTCCTCGGGCAGCGCGAAGTGATCGAGCCCGATCTGGAAATAGCCCGCCTGCTGCAGCGCGCCGGCGATCGCTTCGGACTGCCGATGCCGCGCCAGGCTGTCGGGCAGCGCGGCCTCGTCGATCTTGCGCTGATGCTTCTTGAAACCGGGGACATGGGCATAGCCGAACACCGAAAACCGGTCGGGGCGAAGCTCGACGCAGCGGCTGACAGTGTCGAGGCACGACGCCACGGTCTGGTGCGGCAGTCCGTAGATCAGGTCGAAGTTGATGCCGGAAATGCCGGATCGCCGCAGACCCGTCGTCGCCGCGGCGGTCGCCTCGAAACTCTGCACCCGGTTGATGGCGCGCTGAACCACGGGATCGAAGCTCTGCACGCCGAGGCTGGCGCGGTTGACCCCGCCAAAGGCGAGCGCGTGGATCATCTGGCCGGTCAGCGTGCGCGGGTCGATCTCGACGGCGA
This sequence comes from Pseudomonadota bacterium, assembly GCA_040390145.1. Classification (GTDB taxonomy): domain Bacteria; phylum Pseudomonadota; class Alphaproteobacteria; order Rhizobiales; family Xanthobacteraceae; genus Bradyrhizobium. The sequence continues at coordinate 9,036 of JAZJYY010000161.1, read as the reverse complement.
TCTCGGCCGAGGGCGGCACGAAGAAGGATTGCCTGAGTGCTCCCATCAGGTCCACGAAAGTCTCGGGCGCCATGATGGTCGGCGTGCCGCCGCCGAAATGGATGTGCTCGACCTTGATACGGCGATCGATCTGTCGCGACACCATCTCGATTTCACAGCGCAGCGCCGAGGCGTAGACCGCGACCGGGTCGTCGCGGCGGACCACCGAGGTGTTGCAGCCGCAATACCAGCACATCGCCCGGCAGAACGGCACGTGCAAATAGAGCGACGTGGTGGCGTGGTGGGGAATCGCCTTCAGCCATTCGGCGTATGGGCCGGGACCGATCGCGGCCGAAAAATGCGGCGCCGTCGGATAGCTGGTGTATCGGGGCAATCGCTCCTGACCGTAGCACGCGGCAAGATCTGGCCTCATCTGTTACCCGTCCTCGAATGGCTCAAGCATGGTCGATCGAGGCTTCCGGCCCCGGTTTGCCCCTCGTACCCTGCCCGCCGGGGAGCGACCTTGCGCTCGCTCAAACCCGGCGCCAAAACCTGCGGCGATTCCGTACAAGTCCGGATTGAGCGAATCCGTGTCCACGCGCAAAGTGCCATGCGTCGTTCCGGGCGATGGTCGCGCATCGGATGACAAATCGGAGCCGAGGCCATGAGCCTGTACGTGCTGGACGCCTTCATCTGGATTCTCGGAATACGCGGACATATCCCGCAAAGCGGCGAGTTCGGCCGCGTCGCGGACCGATCGACCATCGGGGCCGGTGTCGGCGCGCTGATCCGCGCCCTGGCCACCTTCACCATGATGGTCGCGTTGATGTCACTGGTGCTGTGGCTGGCCGTCTCGTTCGCCATCAAGCTGCTGTAGCCGGCCGCCATCCGATCTACCTTCACTTCGGGTGACCTACGTAGCATTGCGTAGGTCTACGCAATCCATCCTATAGTTGCTGCAGCGCAAAGAGGCCTGTTGGGAAAGGCCTAGGTTGGCGTCGGTAGAAAACTTCAGATGAAGGAACGATCCCATGTTGACCCGCAGAGCCGCCATGTTCAGTGCCGCCGCCGCAGTCCTCCTGCTGGCGACGCCAGCGCTTTCCCAGGACCTCAAGCTGCCCCGACAAAAGGTCGAGCTGGTCGCGCCGCCCTTCGTGCACGCGCACGAACAGGCCACCAGGCAGGGCCCAAAGATCATGGAGTTCACGCTCCGGATCGAGGAGAAGAAGGTGGTGATCGACGACAAGGGCACCACGTTCCACGCCATGACCTTCAACGGCTCGATGCCGGGACCGCTGATGGTGGTGCATGAAGGCGACTATGTCGAGCTGACGCTGGTCAATCCCGACACCAACTCGATGGCGCACAATATCGATTTCCATTCGGCGACCGGCGCGCTCGGCGGCGGTGAGCTCACCATGGTCAATCCCGGCGAACAGGTGGTGCTGCGCTGGAAGGCGACGCGTACCGGCGCCTTCGTCTATCACTGCGCCCCGGGCGGACCGATGATTCCCTGGCACGTCGTTTCCGGCATGAACGGCGCCGTCATGGTGCTGCCGCGCGACGGATTGAACGACGGCAAGGGCAAGGCGCTGAAATACGACAAGGTCTATTACATCGGCGAGCAGGACATGTACGTGCCGCGCGACGAGAAGGGAAATTTCAAGTCCTTCGAGTCCGCCGGCGAGTCCTACAGCGACACGCTCGAGGTGATGCGCAAGCTGACGCCGACCCATGTCGTGTTCAACGGCAAGGCCGGGGCGCTGACCGGCAAGAACGCGCTGACCGCCAATGTCGGCGAGAATGTGCTGATCGTGCATTCGCAGGCCAATCGTGACAGCCGTCCGCATCTGATCGGCGGCCATGGCGACTATGTCTGGGAGACCGGCAAATTTTCCAACGCGCCGGAGACCGGCCTCGAGACCTGGTTCATCCGCGGCGGCTCAGCGGGAGTTGCGATGTACAAGTTCCTGCAGCCCGGCATCTACGCCTATGTCACGCACAACCTGATCGAGGCCGTCGAGCTCGGCGCCACCGCGCACTTCAAGGTCGAGGGCAAGTGGAACGACGATCTGATGACCCAGGTCAAGGCGCCGGCGGAAATACCGGTCGTCAAAACAAACTAACAGACCAGGCAGAAGACCTCGGGGACAGGGTGCCGGCTTGCCGGCACCTTGCTCCCCCAACGAAGCGAGACGGCCATGCTGATCGCCTTCAAACTGAAACTGGCGCTGGCCTGTGCGGCCGGCCTCGCCGGTCCGCTCGCGGTGGCGCCGCTGCTCGACGATACGGTTTCGCCAGGCAAAAGCCCGCTTGAAACGTCCGCCTTCGTCGAGTTGCAGCCCGGCACCATGTCCTATCGGGCAGCCGGCGACTTCACCCGTGCCGCCAGACAGATCGAATCTCCCTTGGCGTCAGTGCGCTTTAACCGGCCGCTGTCGATCATGCGGCATCAGGTCTCGGCCGCCGACTACCAGCGCTGCGTCGACGCGGCGGGATGCCATGCGCTGAGCCCGGGCGTCAGGCCCGTCGCTGACCGTCCCGCCGTGCAAATCAGCTGGCACGACGCCGATGCCTATGCGGCCTGGCTCTCGCGCACCACCGGCGGGCACTATCGGCTGCCGACCGATGAAGAGTGGGCCTATGCCGCCGGCAGCCGCTACAAGGACGACAGCCTGCCGGTCGACGACAGCGATCCCTCCAGGCGCTGGCTGGCCCGTTACGAACGCGAATCGAACCGGGAGTTGGCAACCGATATCGAGCCGCAGCCATCAGGCCATTTCGGCGTCAACGAGAACGGCCTCTACGATATCGCAGGCAATGTCTGGGAATGGACCAGCACCTGCTTTGTCCGTACCAGGCTCGACGGCAATGGCCAGGCGATCTCGAAAAACTCGAATTGCGGCGTTCGCGTCGCCGAAGGCCAGCACCGCACCTACATCACGGATTTCATCCGCGATGCCCGCGCCGGCGGCTGCGCGGCCGGGGTTCCCCCTGATCATCTCGGTTTCCGGCTGGTGCGCGAGCGCAATTCCTGGATAAGCCAGTCCTGGATGAGCCGGCTTTCATCCGGCCTCGGCAAGGCACTGTCGATTGCGCGGTCGTAATTCTACAGCGGCGCAGCCGTCATCCTCAACGGTTTGGAATCCTTCTAAATCCGTAGCGTGGAATCTCTCTAAATCAGCGCTTTCGCGACATCCAGTCGCGGACAACGGCACACCTGCTGCGCTACTGAACCGGCATTACACCCATCGCCGCCGGAGCCGCCTCATGATCAACTTTCGCGCATTCGCCGCCACCGCCGCGCTGCTTTGTCTCGCCACCTCCGGTGCGACGACGGCATCGGCCGACAACGGTGAAGTCAACGTCTACACCTACCGCGAAACCAAGCTGATCCAGCCGCTGTTCGATGCCTTCACGGCGGATACCGGCGTCAAGGTCAACGTCGTTTCGGCGAGCTCGGGACTCGAGCAGCGCATGAAGGCCGAAGGCGCCAACAGCCCGGCCGACGTGCTGCTGACGGTCGATATCGGCCGCATCGACGAAGCCGTGCAGGCCGGCGTGACGCAACCGATCAAGTCGGAGGCGATCGACAAGATCGTGCCGGCGCAGTATCGCGATCCCGACGGTCACTGGGCTGGCATCTCGATGCGCGCCCGCGTGATCTATGCCTCGAAGGACCGCGTCAAGCAGCAAGCCATCACCTACGAAGAACTCGCCGATCCCAAGTGGAAGGGCAAGATCTGCATCCGCTCCGGCCAGCACATCTACAACAACGGTCTGTTCGCGGCCTATGTCGCGAGGCACGGCGAGGCCAAGGCCGAGGAATGGCTGCGTGGCGTCAAAGCCAATCTCGCGCAAAAACCCTCCGGCGGAGACCGCGAGGCCGCGCGCGACGTCGCCGCCGGCAAATGCGATCTCGGCATCGGCAACACCTATTACTGGGCGCTGATGATGAACAAGGATCCCGAGAAGAAGCCGTGGGCGGAAGCGACCCGCGTCGTGCTGCCGACCTTCGAAGGCGGCGGTACCCACGTCAATCTGTCCGGCGTACTGCTGGCCAAACACGCCCCCAACCGGGCCAACGGCATCAAGCTGATCGAATGGCTGGCCGGTGAGAAGGCGCAGCAGATGTATGCCGACCAGAACTACGAATATCCGGTCCGTGCCGGCGTCGCCGTCAATCCGACCATCGCGGGCTACGGCAAGCTTAACGCCGACACGCTGCCGATCGCCAAGATCGCCGCCAACCGCAAAGCCGCTTCGACGCTGGTGGACAAGGTCGGTTTTGATAATTGAGCTTGCCCGATTGCGGACTGGTTTCCCCTCGGTTCGCCGCAGGGGAAAGCGGCCGCATGCTTGCGTGACCTGCGGCCTGGCGTGAACCGCGCCACGCCCACCGGACGGATCGCGGCTTTAATCGCGGTGGCGACGGCCATACTCGTCGCCGCACCCGTGATCTCGATCATCTCCCTCGCGATGCATCCCGCGCCGGATCTGTGGCGCGATCTCCTGGCCTACGTATTGCCGCGGGCCATGCTCGATACCGCCCTGCTGTTGGCCGGCGTCGGCGCGCTGGCGCTCGCGATCGGGGCCGGCACCGCATGGCTGATCTCGCTGCATGATTTTCGCGGCCGGGCGTTGCTCGTGTGGCTGATGCCGCTGCCGCTGGCGATCCCCACTTATCTCGCCGCCTATGTCTACGCCGACCTGTTCGAGCCGCTCGGCCTGGTCCATCGCACGCTGACGATCTGGTTCCCGCTGCGCGACGTGGTCGGCGGCCTTCCCAATTTACGCTCGATGCCGGGCGCGATCGTCGTCATCGGCCTAGTGCTCTACCCTTACGTCTATCTTTCGGCGCGGACCATGTTCCAGTTCCAGAGCGCCGAATTCGCCGAAGCTGCCAAAACTCTCGGGGCCAAACGCTGGACCGTGTTCTGGCGCGTCTCGCTGCCGATGGCGCGGCCGGCGCTGGCGGTGGGGGTCGCGCTGGTCTCGCTGGAAACCCTGAACGACATCGGCGCCAGCGAATATCTCGGGGTGCGGACGCTGACGGTGTCGATCTTCACCACCTGGCTCAACCGCGGCAGCCTCGCCGGGGCGGCGCAGCTGTCCTGCTTCATGCTGGCGATCGTCGCCGGCCTGATCGCGATCGAGCGCTATGGGCGCCGCAACACCTCGTCGGAGTTTTCCGCCGAAAGCCCGCGGCTGACGCCGCGCACCCGGCTTCGCGGCATCAGGGGCTCCGCCGCCTTCGCCGCGTGCCTGTTGCCGGTGCTGCTCGGATTCGTCGTGCCGCTCTTGTACCTGCTGCAGCAGAGTTTTGGCCGCGGGCTGCTCAGGAATTTCGACATGACGCTCGGCCGCGACGCCTTCAATTCGATCGCGTTCGCAACCCTTGCGACGCTGATCGCGCTCACGCTCGGCTTCGCCACCATTCTGGCCTGGCGCTGGCGGCCCAACCCGGTGCGGTTCATCGCCATGAATGTCTCGCAGACCGGCTACGCGCTGCCCGGGCTGGTGCTGGCGCTCGGCTTGCTGACGCCGGTGCTGGCGATCGACAACGGGTTGAACGCGGTGGCCGGATGGCTGGGACGCTCGCTGCCGGGACTGATCCTGATCGGCTCGGGTGCGGCCGTCGTCATCGCCTATGTGATCCGGTTTCTGGCGGTGCCGACCGGCATGATCAAGGCCGGCTTCGAACGCATTCCGCGCGATTACGACGACAGCGCGCGCGCCGCCGGCGCCGGACAGGCGACCACGATGCGGAAAATCCACCTGCCGCTGCTGCGGCCGGCGATGCTGGGCGCCGTCATCATCGTGTTCGTCGATTGCCTGAAGGAACTGCCGGCGACGCTGCTGCTGCGGCCGCTCAACGTCGATACGCTGGCGACCTCGATCTACCAGTTCGCCAGCCGCGGCAGTTTCGAGGACGGCGCGCTGGCCGCCCTGCTGATCGTCGCCGCCAGCATCGGCCCGGTGGCCTGGCTGACCCGATTTTCCGACATGCCGAGCGGACCGGCGTAACTTTCTGATCAACACACAAAAACTCGTCGTCCCGGACAAGCGAGCAAAGCGAGCGCCGATCCGGGACCCATACGCCGCGGC
>JAZJYY010000161.1:0-2939 GCA_040390145.1 Pseudomonadota bacterium | reverse complement strand
TAGAAGGTCTCTAGTGCCGCACCCCAATGAGAGGCCACGGAGTAGTCCCGGATCGGCGTTCGCTGTCGCTCACTTGTCCGGGACGACGATGATCATGCGTGACGCTCACGAGACCACCCACTCACGACGTCGCGAATTGTCCCGAACGCTTGATCAGCAGGTCGAGAAAGCTGCGCGCCCGGAGCGACATCCAGTGCGTCTCGGGATAGACGGCATGCAGCGGCAGCGCCGCGATGGAGAAATCCGGCAGCAGGTTTTGTAGTTCTCCGCTGCGGATGCCGGCGACGGCGCACCATTCGGGCAGGATGGCGATGCCGAGATGCTGCATCACGGCCTCCTGCATCGCATCGGCATCGTCGACCAGCAGCGGCCCGTCGATCGAGGCGACGTGGCGGCCGTGCTCGGAGTCGAAGATCCATTCGCTGGCCGACGACAGCCGCGAATAGATGATGCATTGGTGCGCGTCGAGATCCTCGGGCGTTCGCGGCAGCGCGCGTCCCCTGAGATAGTCCGGGGTCGCCACCAGATAGCGCTGCACCGTGCCGAGCCGCCGGGCCACCAGCGTGCTCGATTCGAGCTTGCCGATCCGCAGCGCCAGTTCGACGCCCTCCTCCACCAGATTGACGAAGCGCTCGCTGAACCGCAGGTCGAGGCGAACACCCTGATAAGCGCGGACATATTCGGCGATCACCGGCATCAGATAGCGCCGTCCGAACGACGAGGGCACGCTGACCCGCAGCGTGCCGCTCGGCCGCAGCGAATTTTCCTCGATGTTGACCCGCGCCTGATCGAAGCTCGCGAGGATCTGGCGCGCCAGGTCGTAGATGCGGTGGCCTTCGGGGGTCGGCCGCAGTTTTCGCGTGGTGCGGAAAAACAGCTGCGTGCCGAATTCGCTTTCGAGCAGTGCGATCCGCTTGCTGACGGCCGGTTGGCCGATACCGAGTTCGTTGGCGGCGACCGAAAAACTGCCGCCCTCCAGGCAGCGGACAAAGGCGCGCAGGCAATCGATGCGATCCATGCCGATCATTCCCATCAGGAATAAATCATATCCTATCCATTCCGTATTCTTCCGGCAAGTTGCTGGCTAGGCTGGGCGCAGCAAATCCGCGGGACAACAACTCCCGCATCGCTCGAGGGGAGGCAGCTTATGAGACGCCACATCGGAATCGTCGGCGCCGGGATCGCCGGACTGCATCTGGCGCTTTACCTGCAGAAGCACGGCGTCGCGGCCACACTGATCACCGACCGCAGGCCGGAGGATTACCGCGACAGCCGCCTCATCAACACGGTCGCCCACCATCACGTGACGATCGCGCGCGAGGATTATCTCGGCGTCAATCACTGGAACGATCCGAAGCAGCACTATTACTACCACGATCATTTTTTCAATTTTCCGCAGCCGCTCAGCTTTCGCGGCGACTTCGCAAAGCCGAGCCGCGCGGTCGACTACCGGATCTACCTGCCGGCGCTGATGCGGGATTTTCTCGATCGCGGCGGCGCGATCGAGTACCGCCAGATCGAGCAAGGCGATATTGCGGCACTGGTCGGCCGCTTCGATCTGCTGGTGGTCGCCACCGGCAAGGGCGCGCTCGGCCAGTTGTTCAGCTACCGGCCGGAGCACACGCCCTATTCGCAGCCGCAGCGGCGGCTGTGCGTCGGCCTATACGCCGGCGTTCGCCAGCCCGACCCGATGAACGTGACGCTGTCGGTTTCGCCGGGACACGGCGAGATGATCGTCATTCCCACCATCAGCTTCGACGGCGTCGCCACCGCGCTGTTGATGGAGAACATCCCCGGCGGCGACATGGAGGAACTGGCGACGCTGAGCTATGACGCCAATCGCAAGCATTTCCTCCAGGTCCTGCTCGGCAAGCTCGAAAAGCACCATCCGACCACCTATCACCGCATCGACACCGCGCGCTTCGACCTCGCGCAGCCCCAGGATCTGTTGCAGGGCGGCGTGGTGCCGACCGTGCGCAACACCGTGGTGCAGTTCGATGGCGGCAAATGCGCCATCGCGCTCGGCGACCTGCATTCGGTGGTCGACCCGATGATGGGGCAAGGCGCCAACGTGGCTTCCTACGCGGCGTTCGTGCTCGGCGAGGAGATCGTCAAGTCGGACGTGCTCGACGCGCGCTTCTGCGAGAAGGTGGATCTGAAGCGGCAGGACCGCGTGCTGGCCGCGGCGCGCTGGACCAACATCATGCTGCAACCGCCTTCGGAAGCGCTCGGGATGCTGATCGGCACCATGAGCCAGAACCAGGCGCTGGCCGACGAGTTCACCGAGAATTTTAATTATCCGGACCAGCAGTGGGACCGCATCTGCTCTGCGGAACGAATCCAGGCCTGGATCGAGCGTAGATCGGCGCCTGAGCCGATGCGGGCGACCGCCTGAGGAGCATGAGATGCAGCGCGTCGACCCCGTCGCGTTCCGCCAGGCCGCCTCGCGCTTTGTGACGGGGGTCGCGGTGCTGACCGCGCTGGACCCGCGCGGCGAGGTCTGCGGCATGACCGCCAACAGCTTTGTCAGCATCAGCCTGGCGCCGCCGACCGTGCTGGTCTCGGTCAAGCCCGGCAGGATGCATGAAGCGATTTCAGCGGCCGGCCGCTACGGCGTCAACGTGCTGCCGGAAGGCGGCAAGCACGTCTCGCGGCATTTTGCCGGCCACCCCGCCGCCGACGCCGTCGCGGCCTGCACCATCGTTCAGGGGCTGCCGAGGCTGCCTGGTTGTGTCGCCTTCTTTGCCTGCGAGTTGATCCGCACCGTCGACGTCAGCGACCACACCCTGTTCATCGCCGAAGTATCGACCTGTGATTACAGCGACACCCTGCCGCTGGTGTTCTTTTCCAGCCGCTATCATCTGGGGCCGGGGGTTCCGCTTGAGCATTGAGGGTTGGCGCGTGGCCTTACCCTCCCCTGGAGGGGGAGGGTCGGCTCG
>JAZJYY010000160.1:18835-38534 GCA_040390145.1 Pseudomonadota bacterium | reverse complement strand
CCGAAATCGAACTTGCCGTCGTTCATGGTCTTGTAGCGGTTCTCCATCTGCCAGGATTGCGCGGCGCCCTTCGAGATCGTCTCGATCACGGCCTGGACGTCGAGCCCGGCCTTCTTGGCAAAATGAATGCCTTCCGAAAGGCCCTCGACCAGCCCGGCGATGCAGATCTGGTTGACCATCTTGGTCAGCTGGCCGGAGCCCGCGGGTCCGAGCAGCTTGCACATCCGCGCATAGGCCGCGATCACGGGCTCGGCGCCGGCATAGGCGTCGGCGGCGCCGCCGCACATCACCGTCAGCACGCCGTTTTCCGCGCCGGCCTGGCCGCCGGACACCGGGGCGTCGATGAACTTGAAGCCCGCCTTGGTAGCGGCCGCGTCCAGTTCGCGCGCGACTTCGGCCGACGCCGTGGTGTGATCGACGAAGGTGGCCCCTTTCTTCATGCCGGCAAAGGCGCCGTCGGCGCCCGTCGCGACGGCACGCAGGTCGTTGTCATTGCCGACGCAGCACATCACGAAATCCTGGCCCTCGGCGGCGGCCTTGGGGGTTGGCGCCGTCTTGCCGCCGAATTTCTCGGCCCATGCCTTGGCCTTGGCCGGCGACCGGTTGAAGACCGTCACTTCGTGGCCGCCCTTGGCCACCAGATGTCCTGCCATGGGAAAGCCCATGACGCCGAGACCGAGAAAAGCGACTTTAGCCATGTGAGCGACCTTTGGGGTTTTGCCGGCATTGGAGGCGCCGGACGGTGTTCTGGAGAGCGAGGGGAGGCCGGTTCACCTTGGAACAGGCCCTTGGGGAATGAGGAAGGCGCACAATAAACCCTGCAGCATGGAGGGCAACCGCCCAGCGCTTTGGTGAGGGGTTTGGCGCGCGGGCCGGGTTTTGTGCTAGGAATGGCGTTCCAAACAATGGCTTTGCCATCAGGGCCACAAAAAAAGGGAGTGTATCGCATGGGCATGAGCGTGGGCGTGCTTGATCATTTCAACATCCGGACCCGGAAGCTCGACGACACGGTCCGGTTCTACGAGGAAATTCTGGGCCTCGAAAAGGGTGCCCGGCCGAACTTCGCCTTCCCCGGCGCCTGGATGTACAGCGAGGGCAAGGCGGTGGTGCACCTGGTCGACATTTCCAGGACCGACGAGCCGCAAAAGCCCGATTCCGGCGTGGTTCATCACGTCGCGTTCGTCAGCCGGGGCTTTGCCGACATGCAGCAGCGGCTGGAATCCAAGGGATTCAAATACGACTCCCGGCAGGTTCCGGGCGGCGATCTCTGGCAGATTTTCGTCGATGACCCCAATGGCGTCATGATCGAACTGAACTATGAGGCCGCCAAGGAAGAGGGCGTCGCAGCGGCCCCCGCTGAAGTCCGGGAAGACATGGCAGCAAGGTAGCCTTTTGCGCCGGACCGCTCTATGGGTCGCATCGAAAGCCAATTAGGAGATGCGCCCGTGAGCGTTACGCAGCAACAGGTTCTCGACGTGCTGGGCAAGGTGAAGTCGCCAGGCGGCGTCGCCTTGACCCACGCCGATGTGCTGTCGGCGGTCACCGTGAACGACGGCAAGGTGTTCTTCTCGATCAATGTCGACGCCGCCCAGGCGCGCGCCTGGGAAAGCGTCCGGGCTGAGACCGAGGCCGCGGTCCGCGCCATTCCCGGCGTCACCGCCGCCATGGTCGCATTGACCGCCGAACGCAAGCCCGGCTCCCCGGCGGCGCCGCATCGCCATTCGCACGGCGTGCAGCCGGTTTCGGCGCATCGCCCGCCGCAAAGTCCGGTCTCGCCAATGTCGAAGCAGTCGGAGATACCGGGCATAGCCGCTGTGATCGCAGTGGCCTCCGGCAAGGGCGGTGTCGGTAAATCCACCACCGCGCTCAATCTGGCTTTGGGCCTGCGCGATCTCGGTTTGCGGGTTGGGCTGCTCGATGCCGATATCTATGGGCCGTCGGTGCCTCGGCTGACAGGCATTCACGAAAAGCCGCAGCTGGACGACAATAGGAAGATGATTCCGATCCAGCGTTTCGGCCTTGCCATCATGTCGATCGGCTTCCTGGTCGAGGAAGAGACCGCGATGATCTGGCGCGGGCCGATGGTGATGTCGGCGATCACCCAGATGCTGCGCGACGTCGCCTGGGGCACCCTCGATATTCTCGTGGTCGATATGCCGCCCGGCACCGGCGACGCGCAGCTCACGCTGGCGCAGAATGTGCCGCTGCGGGGCGCGGTCATCATCTCGACGCCGCAGGACCTTTCGCTGATCGATGCGCGGCGGGGGCTGGCGATGTTCAAGAAGGTCAATGTGCCGGTGCTCGGCATTGTCGAGAACATGAGCTATTTCCAGTGTCCGGAATGCGGCACGCGATCGGACATTTTCGGGCACGGCGGCGCGCGGCTGGAGGCGGAACGCCTCGGCGTGCCGTTCCTGGGCGAAATCCCGCTGCACATGTCGATTCGCGCCACCTCGGATGCAGGAACCCCGGTGGTCGACAGCGAGCCGGACGGACCGCATGCGGCGATCTATCGCGCGATCGGGGCCAAGGTCCGCGACCAGCTCCAGGGCATTATCGCCGCCGCCTGAGCCGTTTTTTCGGCCGATATGCGACTTTCGTTTATTCAGTGCTGTCATGCCGTTGTCGTGTTTTCCGAACGCAAATTTCCGTGTTAAAGCGCCCCGGCCAGAGCGCCTGACGGCGGACGCGGATACCGCTCCACCGAATTTGCCGCTCCAGGAAATCCGGGAAGAAATTGCCCTAACTAGGAGATGCCTGAATGAAGCGTCGTGATTTTTTGAAAGTTTCCGCGGCCGGTGCCGCCGCTACAGCCATTGCCTCGCCGGCGATCGCGCAATCCTCGCCCGAAATCAAGTGGCGCATGACTTCGAGCTTCCCGAAGTCGCTCGATACGATTTACGGCGGCGCCGATCATTTTGTGAAACAGGTTGCGGAAATGACCGACAACAAGTTTCAGATTCAGCTGTTCGCGGCGGGCGAGGTCGTCCCGGGCCTGCAGGCGCTGGACGCGACCTCCAACGGCACCGTGGAGATGAGCCACACCGTCTCCTACTATTACGTCGGCAAGGATCCGACCTTCGCGATCTTCGCGTCGGTACCGTTCGGGCTCAATGCCCGCCAGCAGAACTCCTGGCTTTCGCAGGGCGGCGGCAACGAACTCGCGAACGAATTCTTCAAGAAGCACAACGTGGTCGGCTTTCCCTGCGGTAACACCGGCACCCAGATGGGTGGCTGGTTCCGCAAGGAGATCAAGACCGTTGCGGATCTCTCGGGCCTGAAGATGCGGATCGGCGGCATCGCCGGTCAGGTGCTGCAGAAGGTCGGCGTTGTGCCGCAGCAGATCGCCGGCGGCGATATCTATCCCGCGCTGGAAAAGGGCACCATCGACGCGGCCGAATGGGTCGGGCCGTATGATGACGAGAAGCTCGGATTCCAGAAGGTCGCCAAGTACTATTACTATCCCGGCTTCTGGGAAGGCGGTCCCACCGTTCACGCGTTCTGCAATCTCGAGAAGTGGAATTCGCTGCCGAAGAGCTATCAGGCGATCGTCCACAATGCGACCGCCAGCGCCAACAGCTGGATGGCCGCGCGTTACGACATGCAGAATCCCGCGGCGTTGAAGCGCCTGGTGGCCAGCGGCACCCAGCTTCGTCCGTTCACCAACGAGGTGCTGGAAGCCTGCCTGAAGTCGACCAACGAGTTGTGGAGCGAAATCTCCGGCAAGAACGCCGACTTCAAGAAGACGATCGATGCGATGCAGGCCTACCGTTCCGACCAGTATCTGTGGTGGCAGGTCGCCGAATACACCTATGACAGCTTCATGATCCGCTCGCGCACGCGCGGCTGATTCAGCGTACGTCCCAAGTCGTAAGAGTCGTAGAAGCCAAGCCCGGCCTTCGCAAGAAGGCCGGGCTTTTTTCATGGGCAGGCCGGTTTGGCCATGGAAATCCGAAACCGGATGTTCCATGCTGGTTCCAACGCCTCAGCAAGAAGGCCACGGACACAAGCACAAACAGGGAGGAACCAATCCATGAAGCGACGAGACTTTATCAAGGTCACCGGGGCAGGCGTTGTGGGGGCTGCTGCCATGGCCGCCCCGGCGATCGCGCAGTCGGCGCCGGAAATCAAATGGCGCATGGCGGCGAGCTGGCCGAAATCGCTCGATACGCTGTTCGGCGGCGCCGAGATGATGTGCAAGATGGTGGCTGAGGCCACCGACAATAAATTCCAGATCCAGATCTTTGCTGCCGGCGAAATCGTTCCCGGCCTGCAGGTGCTCGACGCCGTGCAGAACGGCACCGTCGAATGCGGTCATACCGCGTCGTATTATTACTTCGGCAAGGATCCGACCTTCACCTTCGGCTCGGCGGTGCCTTTCGGTCCCAACCAGCGCATCAACCAGGCCTGGTACATGCAGGGCGGCGGCAAGGAGCTGTTGAACGAGTTCTACAAGGGCTTCAACGTCCACTCGCTGCTCGCCGGCAATACCGGCTGCCAGATGGGCGGCTGGTTTCGCAAGGAAATCAAGACGGTCGACGATCTCAAGGGCCTCAAATTCCGGATCGGCGGTTTCGCCGGGCGCGTGATGCAGAAGCTGGGCTCGGTGCCGCAGCAGATCGCCGGCGGCGACATCTATCCCGCGCTGGAAAAGGGCACCATCGACGCCGCCGAATGGGTCGGGCCCTATGACGACGAGAAGCTCGGCTTCTACAAGGTCGCTCCGAACTACTACTTCCCCGGCTGGTGGGAAGGCGGCCCGATGCTGCTGGCCTACGTCAATCTCGACAAGTGGAATGCGCTGCCGAAACATTATCAGAGCGTTCTCGAGCAGGCCGGCCACTACGCCAACAGCTGGATGATGTCGAAATACGATCAGGGCAATCCGGCGGCGCTGCGCCGCCTGCTCGCGGGCGGCACCAAGCTGCACGCCTTCCCGCCGGCCGTCATGGAAGCCTGCCTCAAGGCGGCGAGGGAATTGCACGCTGAAACCGCCGCGGCCAATCCCAACTTCAAGAAGGTGCTGGAATCGCTGACCGCCTTTTCGAACAATGGCTACCAGTGGTTTCAGGTCGCGGAAATCGGTTACGACAACTTCATGGCCCGCAACTCCAGGGGCTGAGCCGCCGAAGACCATCCGACCAAGAAAAAACCCCGGAGCTTCCGCTCCGGGGTTTTTGTTTGCAGCGCAGCTACTGTTTCGGCGGCGGGCCGAAGTCGAGCGGCGGCGGTTCGAATTGCGGAACCTCGATCTGGATGGTGTTCGGATCGATCGTCGATGCGACCCCCTTGTAGTGCATCACCATCTGGGGGAACAGGATCACCAGCCCGACCATGATGCACTGGATCACCACGAACGGCACGGCGCCCCAGTAGATCTGGCCCGTGGTGACGGGATCCATGCGCTTGCCGGTGACCCGGTCGACATAGGATTCCTTCGGCGCCACCGAGCGCAGGTAGAACAGCGCAAACCCGAACGGCGGATGCATGAACGAGGTCTGCATGTTGACGCCGAGGATCACGCCGAACCAGATCAGGTCGATTCCCAGTTTCTCGGCGGCCGGTCCCAGCAGCGGAATGATGATGAATGCCAGTTCGAAGAAATCCAGGAAGAAGGCGAGAATGAATACGAGCGCGTTGACGAAGATGAGGAAGCCGACCTGACCGCCGGGCAGCGAGGTCAACAGGTGTTCCACCCAGACGTGGCCGCTGACGCCATAGAAGGTCAGCGAGAATACGCGGGCGCCGATCAGGATGAAGATGACAAACGCCGAGAGCTTGGCGGTCGATTCGGTGGCCTGCCGGATCAGGTCCCAGCTCAGCCGGCGCTTGGCGGCGCCGAGCAGCAGCGCCCCGGCGGCGCCCATGGCGCCGCCCTCGGTCGGTGTCGCGATGCCGATGAAGATGGTGCCGAGCACCAGGAAGATCAGGAACAACGGCGGCACCATCACGAACGTGGTCTGCTGGGCCATCGCCGACAGGAAGCGGTATCCCGTGAGCTTGTCCAGGATCCAGTTCAGCACCGCCACGAAGAAGGCAAACAGGATGCCGAAGAACATGCTGAGCACGACGAAGTCCGCGCCACTCGTCGTCGATCCCCGCATCGCCAGCCAGGCGAAGGCGACGCTGGCGAGGGTGAGCATCCCCAGCGAGAGCAACCCGCGGCTGCCATCCTTCTCGCGGAAGCCGATCGCTTCCGCCGGCAAGCCCGGCGCCGCCTTGGGAAAGATCATCGATACCAGAAACGCGTAACCCGCATAGAGACCGGCGAGCACCAGTCCGGGAATGAACGCACCCTCGTACATGTCGCCGACCGACTTGCCGAGCTGGTCGGCCATCACGATCAGTACCAGCGAGGGCGGGATGATCTGCGCCAGCGTGCCCGAAGCCGCAATCACGCCGGAAGCCACGCGCCGGTCATAGCCGTAGCGCAGCATGATCGGCAGCGAGATCAGGCCCATCGAAATCACGGAAGCCGCGACGACGCCGGTGGTGGCCGCGAGCAGGGCGCCGACGAAGATGACCGCATAGGCGAGGCCGCCGCGGATGGTGCCGAACAACTGGCCAATGGTGTCGAGCAGGTCCTCCGCCATTCCGGATCGCTCGAGCACCAGTCCCATGAACGTAAAGAAGGGAATCGCCAGCAGCGTGTCGTTGTTCATCACGCCGTAGACGCGTTCGGGAAGCGCCTGCAGGAAGTCCGGCCGGAACTCGCCAAGCTCGATGCCGATGAAAGCGAAGATCAGGCCCACCGCGCCGAGGGAGAAGGCCGCCGGATAACCCAGCAGCAGGAACACGACCAATGACACGAACATGATCGGCGCCATATTGGCGATAATAAAAGCTGACATCTAGATTCCCCTGCGACCCGTCCTGCGGTCAGCGTTTTTCGATCGCTTCGATGAGATGCTCGACCTCGGCCTCGAGGCCGTGCACCTGGGTTGCATGCGGATCCGGGATCAAGCCGCGCATCACGGCAATTCGCTTGATCAGTTCGGATATGCCCTGCACCAGCAACAGGGTGAATCCGACGATGATCAGCGATTTGGCGGGCCATTGCGGCAGGCCGCCGGCGTTGCTCGATTGCTCGTTGACTTCGACCGAGCGCATGAAGAACGGGCCGCCCGTTACGATCATGACGATGCACAGCGGGGTCAGAAAGAAGGCATGACCGATGACGTCGATCCAGTCCCGAACTCTCTTCTTCATCGTGTTGCTGACGATGTCGATCCGGATGTGCTCGTTATCGAGCAGCGTCCACGGCGAGCAGAACAGGAACACGATGCTGAACAGCAGCCATTGCAGCTCGAGCCAGGAATTCGACGAGACGTCGAAGGTTTTTCGAATGATCGCGTTGATCGTGGCGACGACCACCGCCACCAGGATCAGCCATGCCAGGCGCTTGCCCACCCATTTGGTGAACGCGTCGATTCCCCGGCTCATTTTCAAGAGCGATTGCAACGAAAGCCCCTCCCAGTTGCGCCTCTGCCCGTATTTCCGGCGCCCGTCAGGCGCGGCGGCTTATCCTGCCCTGCTAGCATGAAGCGATGGTACCATTCCAGCGCGCGGAGCCGCCGTCAATTGGAAGTTTGTTGATACTGAAGGGGAATATTCGCCTGCGGTAACGCCGTGCCCAAGCTGCGGGCACGGCCGGCGGTGAGCTTCGTTTTTTCGCTCCGGGAGCCGCTACCGGGGCTTACCCATCGTATTGAGATCGATCGGCGGCAGGTCTTCCATTGCCGGGATCTCGATCCTGACCTTGCTGATGTCCTCGGCGCTGATCGGCTTGTCGAGCAGCGCCGTCACGGTCCACGGGAACGCGATCACCAGCACAACCATGATGATCTGCAAACCGATCCAGGGTACGGCGCCCCAGTAGATATCCGAGCTCTTGACCGATCGGGGCGCCACGCCGCGCAGGTAGAACAGCGCGAAGCCGAACGGCGGATGCAGGAACGAGGTCTGCATGTTGACGCAGAGCATGACGCCGAACCAGATCAGGGCCGCGTCGGCGCCGACCACCGGCGTCAGGATCTTCTGCGCGATCGGTGCCACCATCGGCAGGATGATGAACGCGATCTCGAAGAAATCCAGGAAGAACGCCAGGAAGAAGATGAAGAGGTTGATGAAGATCAGGAAGCCCCAGACGCCGCCGGGCAGGGAGGTCAGCATGTGTTCGAGCCACACCCCGCCCGAAACACCGAGGAACACGATCGAAAAACAGGTCGAACCGATCAGGATGAACACCACCATGGTGGTCAGGCGCATGGTGCTTTCGTAGCCCTGCTTGATCAGGTTGCGCAGTTCCGGGATGCGCACGGCCTCGAGGCACACCCAGACCACGGCGAAATAGGCGAAGACGAAGGTGAGCTTGAACAGCAGGCCCTGCGTCAGGAAAATTCCGATGATGGCGCCGATGCCCAAGGCAATGACGCCGGCAATCAGGATTTTCTGGCCGGTGCTGCTGAAATCCTTGCTGTGGATGGCCGCGAGCACGATGGCGCCGACCGCGCCCATGGCGCCGGCCTCGGTGGGCGTGGCAAGGCCCAGCATCATGGTACCGAGCACGACGAAGATCAGCACGGCCGACGGGATGATGCCCATCAGGCATTTGCGCCACAGCGGCCAGCCGCGCAGCGTAAGTTCGTCGCGCGGCACCGGCGGCACATGGTCGGGCTTGATGAGGCCGAGCACGAAAGTGTAGCCGGCGAACAGGGCGATCTGCAGAATCGACGGGCCCCATGCGCCGAGATACATGTCGCCGACCGACTTGCCGAGCTGGTCGGCAAGCACGATCAGCACCAGCGACGGCGGCACCAGCTGGGTGATGGTGCCCGATGCCGCCAGCACGCCGGTGATATAGCGGATGTTGTATTTGTAGCGGATCATCACCGGCATCGAGATCAGCGCCATCGCGATCACCTGCGCCGCCACCGTTCCGGTGATGGCGCCGAGGATGAAACCGACGATGATGACGGAATAGCCGAGGCCGCCACGAACCGGACCGAACAGCTGGCCCATCGAATCCAGCATGTCTTCGGCGAGCCCGCATCGCTCCAGGATCGCGCCCATGAACGTGAAGAAGGGGATCGCGAGCAGCAGTTCGTTGGACAGCACGCTGCCGAAGATGCGGCCCGGAATCGCCTGAAGGAAGACGAAATCGAAGAAGCCGAGATAGATCGACAGGAAGCCGAACAGGAATCCCACCGCGGCCAGCGTGAACGCGACCGGGAAGCCGATCAGCATCGCCAGAATCAGGCCGCCGAACATCAGCGGCGGCATCATTTCCAGCGTGATCATTGCATCGGTCTCTCGTATTTGGCGTCGATGGTCACGAGGTTCTGCAGCGCCGCGATGCGCTTGATGACCTCGGAAACGCCCTGCAGCGCCAGCATCACGAAGCCCAGGGGAACGACGATCTTGATCGGCCAGCGCAACAGGCCGCCGGCGTTGCTCGATGCCTCGCCGACCGCATAGGCCTGCATGAAGAACGGCCAGGACAGCCAGGACAGCAGCAGGCAGGCCGGGATCAGGAACACCAGCGTGCCGATCAGATCGAGCCAGAGCTGGCCGCGTTCGGAGAGCATCAGATAGAGGATTTCGACCCGCACATGTTCATTGCGCTTGAAGGTGTAGGACGCGCCGAACATCACCAGGATCGCGAACATGTACCACTGCAGCTCGAGCCAGCCATTGGAGCTGTAGCCGAACGCGTAGCGGATCATCGCATTGCCGGCGCTGACTAGGCAGGCCGCCAGAACCAGCACGTTGCAGACGTTGCCGATTTTTTCGTTGAGCAGGTCGATCCCGCGGCTCAGCGCCAATAGCGGACGCATCATGTTCGCCCGGGCACTCGCCGGTTGAGCAGACCGGGCGCTTCAGCGCATTTCTTTTCGCCGCCGTGTGTTTTGCGCACGGCGCCACGGCTTGTTGTCTGCTGCGATGGCAACACTTCATCCCCCCAACTTGCGCTTTTGCCGTCTTGACTGCGCCGGGAGCGCAGCGGCCTGTCTGGCCGTGCAAGCATAAAGCGAGCGCACCATTTCAGCGCGGCGGGGCAGCGTCAATTGGAAAATCAAAACCTGGCGACCGGCATGCCATCGCGCGAGCCCGCGATGTAACGGCGCGGTAACAGGCCGGTCATTCAGCCGCCGGTGACGCTCATATGCCGGCTGACGCTCGGGCGGTTGTGCCGGCGATCGATGATGAAGTCGTGGCCCTTCGGTTTAAGGCCGATGGCGCGGTCGATCGCGGCGGAGAGCAGGTCGTTGTCGGCGGAGGCCCGCAGCGGTTTGCGCAAATCGGAGGCATCCTCGTGGCCGAGGCAGGTATGCAGCGTGCCTGTACAAGTGATGCGTACGCGGTTGCATGCTTCGCAGAAGTTGTGGGTCATCGGCGTGATGAAGCCGAGCTTGCCGCCGGTTTCGGCGACAGCAACGTAACGGGCGGGGCCGCCGGTATCATCAGGCAGATCGGTCAGCGTGAATTGCTGGGCCAGGCGCGTGCGCAACAGCGACAGCGGTACATACTGATCGATACGGCCTTCGCCGATGTCGCCCATCGGCATCACCTCGATCAGCGTCAGCGCCATGCCCTTGCCGTGCGCCCATTGCATCAGGTCAGGGATTTCCTCCTCGTTCAGGTTCTTCAGCGCCACCGCGTTGATCTTGACGGCGAGGCCCGCCGCGCGCGCGGCCTCGATGCCGGCCAACACCTTGTCGAGATCGCCCCAGCGGGTGATCGCCTTGAACTTCGCGGGGTCGAGGGTGTCCAGCGAGACGTTGATGCGGCGTATCCCGCAGTCGCGCAATTCGGAGGCAAAGCGCGAAAGCTGCGAGCCGTTGGTGGTCAACGTCAGTTCACCGAGCGCGCCGGAGTCGAGGTGGCGCGACAGCGAGCGCACCAGCGACATCACGTTGCGCCGGACCAGCGGCTCGCCGCCGGTCAGCCGCAGTTTTTTCACGCCCTTGGCGATGAAGGCCGTGCACAGCCGGTCGAGTTCCTCCAGCGAGAGCAGATCGGCCTTGGGCAGGAATGTCATGTCTTCCGACATGCAATAGAAGCAGCGCAGGTCGCAGCGATCGGTGACCGATACCCGCAAATAGCTGATGGTCCGGCCGAACGGGTCGGTCATCGCTCGCGATAGTGATGCGGAAGAACTCGGTGACGACATTCAGGCGCGCCTTTTCAGTAGCAGTCGCGGAGAGGACGCTACCCGCGCAATCTAGGCACGTTGCGACGACAGTACAATCCGCAGCTGTTCGCGTGCAGCGCACGCGATCGCAGGCGATCGGGGATCAGCGGGCGGCTGGCGGAGGCGGGAACGGTGATTCCGCCGCGGGCGCGGCCGCGGGCTTCGGCTGTTTCGGCTTCGGCGGTCGCTTGCGCGCCGCCTTGGGCGGCGGCCCCGCCGGCTTCAGTTCCGCAACCACCGGGTTCGGATCGATCGTGGTCGATGCCGGGGTCGTAAAATCGCCGGGGAGATGGATGACCTGCACCGGGACGGTGGCCGGCAGGAACTTGTTCAGGGTGTAGGTGACGGTGAAACCGCCATCGACCGCGGGAACCGCGACGGAGCAGGGCGTCTTGCAGCCCGGTCCCACCGAGGTCTTGGCGTCGGCGCCCGACGGGATCGAGTCGAGCTGGACCTGTATGGTGGGCGGCTCGGACTTGAAGGCGTCGAGGGAAAACGAGGACGGCAGGGAGGAACACCCGGCCAGGCTGGCCCCGGCAACCGCAATTACGACAAGACGACGCATATCGGCCACTCTATTGCGGCTAGCTGCCACAACCCCGCCTGCGACCATAGGAGCGTCAGGATGACGGCGCAACCATGCGGGGCGGAATCGTTAAGAAATGGTTAACGCGACTATTTTCTAGTATAATCAACTACTTATGATCTATTTTGAAGGCGCCGTCAGGCGTTCGACGGCGTCCGGCAAATCGCGCATATGGCCGATCAACAGATCCGGTTTGAGGTCGGCGATCGGCACCTCGGTGTAGCCGAATTCAACGCCGATCACCGGAATCCCGGCGCGGCGGGCGACGCCGATATCAGGTCCGGCATCCCCCACCATGATCGCCTCGGCGATAAGCCCGCCGGCGCGCGCCACCGTCTCACGCAGGATCACGGGATCGGGTTTTGAAACCCCGAACGTGTCGGCGCCGCAGATCGCGGCAAAGCGCGAACTCAAGCCCAGCTGGTCGAGCAGCAGCTTCGACAGCCCCTCCAGCTTGTTGGTGCAGACCGCGAAACGAAATCCGCGGGCGGACAACTCGTCGAGCGCGCTCTCGAGGCCTTCGAACGGCCGGGAGGCGACGGCGATATTCGCCGCGTAGTAATCGATGAAAGCCCGAAACATACGGTCGATGTCCGAAACGGACATGGTGCGGCCGTCCACCTCCAGGCCGCGTTCGATCAGCTTGCGGGCCCCCGCGCCGATCAGGTTGCGCGCGGCGTGCAACGGCAGGGGCGGAATGCCCTCGCGGTCGAGCACGAAGTTGAGAGCGCTGATCAGGTCGGGCGCCGTATCCACCAGCGTGCCGTCGAGATCGAATACAACAATGCGGGGAGAGGTCATGCGAAAATCGCTATCGGTCCGGGGGCGATAGTGCAAGCCCCAGGCCGCCATGGCAATGACGCCAAATGCAGCAAAGTGGCCGTCATGGCGCTGTTCCTCCCGCCAAAACGACGCTAGATATGCCCCGCAAACGCCGGCCGCATCCTTGACGGCGGCTTCCGAGGGCCTTGCGCGTGAATATGGACGAATTGAAACGGCAGGCGGCGGCGCGTGCGCTCGAGCATGTGCTGGATGGCATGAAGCTCGGCCTCGGCACCGGTTCGACCGCCAGGCATTTTGTCGATCTGCTCGGCGAAAAGGTCCGCGCCGGCTTGAAGGTGGTGGGCGTGCCGACCTCGGAAGCGACCCGCATCCAGGCCGAGCAATGCGGCATTCCCCTGACCACGCTCGACGAGATCGACCGGCTCGACCTTACCGTCGACGGCGCCGACGAGATCGATGCCGCGCTCAATCTGATCAAGGGCGGCGGCGGCGCGCTGTTGCGCGAAAAGATCGTGGCGTCCGCGTCTGATCGCATGATCGTGATCGCCGACGACACCAAATGGGTCGATGTTCTCGGCCGCTTTCCGCTGCCCGTCGAGGTCATTCCGTTCGGCCTGGCCGCGACGCAGCGCGCCATGGCCGGCGCATTTGCGCAAACCGGCAATTCCGGGCAGATGGTGCTGCGAAAGGGCAAGGACGGCCACGTTTTTGTCACCGATGGCGGCCACTGCATTGTCGATGCCCATTTGGGGCAAATCACCGACGCGCCGCTGCTGGCGGGGTTGTTGACCGCCATACCCGGTGTGGTCGAGCACGGGCTGTTCATCGGCCTTGCCAACCTCGCCGTCCTGGCGGGCGCCCAGGGAATTCGCGTAATTGAACGGCGCTGACGCCGCAATCTCAGGAGAGTTGGAATGAAGCTTGTTTCGAAAATTCTGTCGGGCGCAGGCCTTGCCCTGGGCCTTTCCCTCGGACTGGCGCTATCCGGCGTTCCGGCCACCGCCCAGCAGAAGCAGCCCGCGCCGGCGCCGTCGGCCGTGCCGCTCAAGCAGGGCTCGCCGGCCGCATTGGCCGCCGCCAAGGAAATCCTGGCCTTGAAGAACGCCAGCGCGATGTACGCCAGCGCCGTTCCCAATCTCGTCGAGCAGACCAAGAACGTGCTGCTGCAGAACAATTTGAACTACCAGAAGGACCTCAACGAGGTCTCGGTCATCGTCGCGCAGAAGCTCGCCGGCCGCGAGAAGGAAATCGGCGACGGCATGGCCAACATCTACACCAACGAGTTTTCCGAGCAGGAACTGAAGGACCTCGTCACCTTCTACAAGTCGCCACTGGGCCAGAAGCTGTTGGCGGCCGAGCCGCGCGCCATTCAGTTCAGCATGTCCTACATGAACGGCTGGGCGCAGAATTTTTCCGAAGTCATCAACGGCGAATTCCGCGCCGAGATGCGCAAGCGCGGCAAGCAGATCTGAGGGGCGGGTAAGCTTCTTCCCTTCTCCCCTTGTGGGAGAAGGTGGCGCCTCACGCAGTGAGGCGACGGATGAGGGGTTCTCTCCGCGGACAATCTGTTCGCTGAAGCAACAACCCCTCACCCAAGTGAGTTTTTTGCGGACGTCGGCGATGCCCTCTCCCACAAGGGGAGAGGGCGATGCGATTGGCGCCGGAAATCGAGGGGTGCCATGGCTGAGTTCGACGTCGATCTGTTCGTGATCGGAGGAGGGTCCGGCGGCGTGCGCGCCGCCCGGATCGCCGCCGGCCATGGCGCCAGGGTGATGGTCGCCGAGGAATACCGCATGGGCGGCACCTGCGTGATCCGCGGCTGCGTACCAAAGAAACTTCTGGTCTACGCCTCCCACGTCCGGCACGAGATCGAGGACGCCGCCGGCTTCGGCTGGACCATTCCTCAAGCGACCTTCGACTGGCCGACGCTGATCGCCAACAAGGACCGCGAGATCGCCCGGCTGGAGGGGATCTACACCGCCAACGTCGAAAAGACCGGCGCCCGCGTGGTCAAGACCCGCGCCGTGTTCGAAGGCCCGCACACCGTCAGGCTCGCGACCGGCGAGGCGGTCACCGCGAAATACATCCTGATCGCCACCGGCGGCGCGCCCAACCACGGCGCCGAGATTCCCGGCATCGAGCACGTGATCTCGTCCAACGAGGTATTTCACCTGGCGCATTTGCCGAAGCGCATCGTGATCCAGGGCGGCGGCTACATTGCGCTGGAATTCGCCTGCATCTTCGCAGGCTTCGGCTCCGACGTGACGCTGATCTATCGCGGCGACAACATCCTGCGCGGCTTCGACGAGGACGTCCGCGCGCATGTTCGCGCCGAGATGGAGAAGAACGGCATCACCATCCTCACCGGCTGCACCGTCGGCAAGGTCGACAAGCATGGCAACGAATTCACCACGCATCTGTCGAACGGCTCCAGCATCGCCTCCGACCAGGTGATGTTCGCGATCGGTCGGCATCCGGCCGTCGCCAATCTCGGGCTGGAGACGACCGGCGTCGCCATCAATCCCAAGAACGGCGGCATCGCCGTCGACAGTTTTTCCAGAACCTCGGTGCCATCGATCTACGCCATCGGCGACGTCACCCACCGCACCAACCTCACGCCGGTCGCGATCCGCGAAGGTCACGCCTTCGCCGACACCGTGTTCGGCAAGCGCACCGTCGAGGTCGACCACAGCAATATTCCGACCGCGGTATTCTCGCAGCCGGAGGTCGGCACCGTCGGCCTCACCGAAACCGAGGCCCGCGCCCAGTTCAGCGTCGTCGACATCTACAAGACGGACTTCCGGCCGATCAAGGCGACGATGTCCGGCAGCCAAAGCCGCGTGCTGATGAAGCTCGTGGTCGACGGCACCACCGACCGCGTCGTCGGCGCTCACCTCGTCGGTGACGCCGCCGCCGAAATGATCCAGCTGATCGGCATCGCCGTGCGGATGAAGGTCACCAAGGCCGATTTCGACGCCACCATGGCGGTGCACCCGACCGCGGCGGAAGAACTGGTGACGATGCGGACGGTGACGGCGAGGTATGTGCGGGAAGCGGCGGAGTAGGGCAGGGCAGATCGCGGCCCGCATTGGCGAACCGTAACGGATAAGTCGAACAGGCAGCCCGGAATGTGTACGAGGTCGCGGCTACGGCAGCGACGGCCAATCACACGCTCCTAAGCCGCATCTCCCTTGCTGCCGCCAATGCCATGCGGCTTGTTCAGAAAATAATCCCGGTTGCCGAGGGCTGCTTCCGCATACTGGTCGATCGAGACGATGATCGCCTGGACATGGTGGTAGCACCAGCCTTCCCGGCAGGCGCGGTGCCGGACTTCCGCCAGGGCTTTGATCCAGGGCGGGTTATCCGTATTGTGGTCGTACCACTTCAGCGGTTCAGGCATCGGCGCGGCCTCGCTTGATCAGGTCTTCCAGTTGCGCCCGCTTGCGCGAGAGCAGGAGCTGCGCGGTCGCGCTGTCGAGGCCGGATTGGTTGAGCTGGCGGATCGCAGAGCCCAGCTCGGCGAGTTGCCCGCGCAGGCTCTGGATTTTCCACCGCAAGGGATCCTCGCGATCATCGCTCACGGCGGCCGGGCGCGGCTTTCAGGGGTTTTTGCAGGGATTTTCGCAGCGGTTTTCGGCCAATGGCGCGGGTGTCCAGTTTCAGCCGCTCACCGACATCGAGCAGCCGCTCCTCGCCGCCGAGCCGGTTCCGCTCGGCGATCAGGCCGAGCATGACCACGCGCATCGCCATCAGCTGCATCGAGGCCTCGGAGCAGTCATCGTCCCGATTGACCTGTTCACGGATAGTGGCCTCGGCGCTCAGCATTTCCGAGCGTAAGAATCTGATTTTCCTGCGGATTTCGTTAAGCTTGTTGTCCATCGGGGTGCCTCGTGGGGTTGACCTCCATAGAGAACAAAATAAGAACAAACTTCAAGTTAAGATTTGCAGCCAGCCAAAAAATCTTTGGAGTTCCGCGATGACCCGTCTGCCCGACCAGATCGACGCCCCGATGACGCCCCGCCAGCTCGCGACCCTGCGCAGCCTCAGCGCCGAGGCCTATCAGCCAAAACTGTTCGAGAAGAACCTGAGCGCGCAGGAGGCCGAGCGCCGGATCCTGGCGCTGAAGGCGGAGATCGAGCTGGCGAATTCGTTCTGACTTCCCAGCCCGCAAACAGGGCCACTAATGCAACAGCGCCACCAGGCCCAATATTGCCTGATGACGCTGCGCTACCCCGGACAACGCAATCCCCCGGTACCTATCGGTCTGCGCAGGAGAGAAAAGGTTCAACGGGCAAAAGCGCGCTTACTCCGCCGCCTGGATCCATTCCGCCGCGCCGCGCCACAGCGTGTCGCGGTGCTCGGGGCGGAAGAAACCGAAATGGCCGATCCTGGCGGCGCCGATGTCGGTGGGCGCGATGGAGAGGATCTCCGGCTCGATCGCGGAAAACCCCGAGCAAAGCAATCCGACCGCCGGCCGCGTCGCCCAGGGATCGTCGGCAAGGCACAGCGCGCGCAGCGCGCCCTTGAAGTTCGCGAAATTCGACAGACCGGGCAGCTTGGGATCGGTGAACAGATAGCGCTCGCTCATGACCCAGCCGACCCATTGCTCGAACACGCCCTTCGGCAGGTCTTCGCCGAGGCCGCTCCAGCCCGGCGCATAGCCCAGCAGTCTTGTCAGCGGCAGGCCGACGAAATTCAGCATGGCATAGACGCGATAGCGCTCGGGCGAGGCCATCAATTTCCAGTAGCCGGCCTGTGCCGCGACGAAGAGCGCGCGGGACACTTCGGTGTTGTTGGGCAACAGTCCCAGCGCCTGGCCGCCGAAGGAATGGCCGACATAGTTCAGCGGCAGGGTTTTGTAGCGCTCGCGCATCCAGGCCACCGCGGCGGCGGCGTCGAGCGCCGCCCAGTCCGACATCGTGGCCTTGAATCCGGCCAGCGATTTCAGCTGGTTGTAGCCGACCATCGCCTTTTGCCTGGAATCACCGGTGCCGCGATAGTCATAGGTCAGCACCGCGCAGCCCCGCCGCGCCAGATAGCCGGCGAACCCCTTGTAGATCCGGCGCGGGGTAGCGGTCGCCGAATTGATCAGGACGGCATGGCGCTTCGCCCCCCGCGGCAAGAACAGCGTGGCCCCAAGCAGGTACCCGTCGGTCGCGGGGAAGGTGATGTCGTCGATGAAGACGTCGTCCAGCGCAGCCTCAGCCAACCCTTGTTTCCCCTCCGCTTTCGCAAGTTTCGACACCAAATGCGAATTCAGCTTTTGCCGCAAGGGGTTGTCTGGACAGGCTGAATTCCAACTAGCGGTGCATCATCAGCCTGTGTATAACCCGGCCCTTCGCTGTCTGCCATAAGTAGCGGTTTTTGTTCAGGAGTTAACGCCCATGTCCGAGCGGTGGACACCCGATAGCTGGCGCGCCAGGCCTTCGCTGCAGATACCGGAATATCCGGATGCCAAGGCATTGGCGGATGTCGAGGCGCAGCTGGCGACGTTTCCGCCGCTGGTGTTTGCCGGCGAGGCGCGCAACCTGAAGAAGCAGCTGGCGCGTGTCGCCAAGGGCGAGGCGTTCCTGCTGCAGGGCGGCGACTGCGCCGAGAGTTTTGCCGAACACGGCGCCAACAATATCCGCGATTTCTTCCGCGTGCTGCTGCAGATGGCGGTGGTCCTGACCTATGCGGGCGCGGTGCCGGTGGTGAAGGTCGGCCGCATCGCCGGACAATTCGCCAAACCGCGCTCCTCGCCGATGGAGAAGATCGGCGACGTCTCGCTGCCGAGCTACCGCGGCGACATCGTCAACGACATTGCCTTCACCGCGCAGTCGCGCACCCCTGATCCGCAGCGCCAGCTGATGGCGTACCGCCAGTCGGCGGCGACGCTGAACCTGCTGCGCGCCTTCGCCACCGGCGGTTTTGCCAATCTCGGCAGCGTGCATCAGTGGATGCTCGGCTTCCTGAAGGATTCGCCGCAGTCGCGCCGTTACAAGGAGCTGGCCGACCGCATCTCGGACGCGCTGAATTTCATGCGCGCCTGCGGGCTCGACCTGGAAAGCCATCCGGAGCTGCGCGCCACCGATTTCTACACCAGCCACGAGGCGCTGTTGCTCGGCTACGAGCAGGCTTTCACGCGGGTCGATTCCATGACCGGCGACTGGTACGCGACCTCGGGCCACATGATCTGGATCGGCGACCGCACCCGCCAGCTCGATCACGGCCATGTCGAATATTTCCGCGGCATCAAGAATCCGATCGGCCTGAAATGCGGCCCTTCGCTGAAGCCGGATGAACTCCTGAAGCTGATCGATATCCTCAATCCGGACAACGAGCCCGGACGCCTGACGCTGATCAACCGCTTCGGCTCCGACAAGATCGCGGATCATTTGCCGCAGCTGATCCGCGCGGTACAGCGCGAGGGCCGCGTCGTGGTGTGGTCATGCGATCCGATGCACGGCAACACCATCGCCTCCAACTCCGGCTACAAGACCCGTCCGTTCGACCGCATCCTGTCGGAAGTCAAATCATTCTTCACCATCCACGCCGCCGAGGGTACCCATGCCGGCGGCGTCCATCTGGAAATGACCGGGCAGGACGTCACCGAATGCGTCGGCGGCGCCCGCGCCATCAGCCATGAGGATCTCAGCGACCGCTATCACACGGTATGCGACCCCCGCCTCAATGCCGAGCAGTCGATCGACATGGCGTTCCTGATTGCCGAATTGCTCAAGCAGGAGCGCGCCGGCAAGGCGGAGCCGATGCCGGCCGCAGCGGGGCTGTAGCTTTGCTGCGGTTCTGGCGCGCCACCATCAATACGCGCAACGGCCTCGCCTTTGCCATCCGATCCGAGGCGGCGATCCGCGAGGAACTGGTGGCGCTGGCGCTGGCGGTGCCGCTGGCGTGGCTGATCGGCGTCACCCCGATGCGCAGCGTCGAGCTGATCGCCGTGGTCGTGCTGGTATTGGTGGTGGAACTGCTCAACACCGCGATCGAAAAACTCGCGGACAGACTCACCACAGACCATGACCCGCAGATCGGCCGGGTCAAGGACATGGGCTCGGCGGCGGTCGGCGTCGCGCTGGTCATGGCTGGACTGTTCTGGCTGTTCGCCATCGCTGAGCGCATAGGCGTGATTTGAACTGAGA
>JAZJYY010000160.1:0-18825 GCA_040390145.1 Pseudomonadota bacterium | reverse complement strand
AACTCCGGCAATCTTGGCCTGCATTGCGCCTACCAGCTCGTCGCCAGTCCCGGCTTGTTTGGCTGCCTTGTCGATGCGAAACTATGGCATTGAAGGCAAATTTGAAGGCAGCCATTTGGACTTCGTGGACGCAATCCTGTTTCAGTGCCGCAGCAATCCCGCATTGCCTGCGCTGTGTGCTCCCGGCACATCATTAAATGTTGTCAGCTATGGAAGGCTGGAGCGCTTCATCTATAACGTCGCAGCGAACGCCAAACAACGTGGACTGACCAGCAGCGCGACCGTAGCCCTGTTTTGCGAAGATCCGATTCTGCATTCCGCTTTGATTCTTGGCTTGACCTATGCCGGCATGGCGACGTTGTCGGTTCGCAGCGTGCAGATTCCCGCCGGAGTAGGCGTGACGGCCGCTATTTCCGATCGCGCTATCTCATTCCCGGGCGTCGCCACGGTGCTGGTAGCGGACCACAGTTGGCTCGCTGGTGACGCGGTACCGGGTGTACGCCGTCATGTCGCGTCCGATGCGCCCCGCCGGTTCATTCTCACCTCCGGTACGACAGGGAATGCGAAATGCGTGGCGCTGACAAATCGGATGATCCTGGACCGAGTTGCGCTTCACAATTTTGCGTTCGGTAACGCGCTGCCGATTTGCGAACGAATCTTCTGCGACCTCGGCGTCAGTACCTCGCTCGGCTTTCTTTTTTTGATCCACTCGGCGCTGCGAGGCGGAACGCTCGTCTGGCGCGGGGCGGACGCTTCACAGACCATGCAGGCTTTTGGTCTGTATGGTGTCCAGGCGATGATCGCTTCGCCGTCAGGACTTTCGGAATTTTTGCAGTACTACGAGCAATCCCCGAAATTCGGCTCCGCGTTCCGAATTGTCGTGAGTGCGGGGAGTTTACTCTCGCCTCAGCTGGCGGAGTCGGTGAGGGCGAGGCTATGTCCCAATCTCATGTCGCTTTATGGTTCGACCGAAACCAGCATGGTTGCGATCGCCCCGGCGCACGTCCTGCAAAATCATCCCAAGGCGGTCGGATACGTTTTGCCTGGGGCCACCGTTCAGACAGTCACTGCGTCGGAAGCTGTGCTGCCCGCGGGGCAGGAAGGTCGCATCCGCATTCGGACCGATTGCATGGCGTCGAACTACGTCGGGATGAACGATGGACAATCCTTCAGGGACGGCTGGTTTTACCCGGGCGACACCGGGGCTTTGACCTCCGAGGGCCTGCTGCTGATCGGCGGCCGGGAAACATCGGTCATCAATCTCGGTGGCGACAAGATCAATCCGGAAACCCTGGAAGCGGCGCTGCAAGCCTGCCCCGGGGTCGCCGAAGCGGGTGTCTTCAGCGAACTGGATGAAATGGGCATCGAGCAACTGCGCATCGCGGTCGTTGCCGATGCATCGGTGAGCGATCAAGCCCTGCGCGAGTGCTGCGGGCGCTGGATACCCCCGGAGCAGGTCCCCGCGCGAATTCTGCGGGCGCCGAAGCTGCCTCGCAACGCGATGGGAAAACTCGATCGGCCGGCACTGGCGAACGGTAGTTCTTGGAAGCAACACACTTCCTGAGTGTGTTATTTCGGGTACAGCCGCCCACCCATCAGCCGCTATACTGGATTCATCTTTTGGAGAAGAAGAACAAGATGAGCAGGAACACCATATTCTTGTTGTCGACGGTGTCTTGGCTGTCGTTGGCTGGGACCGCTGGCGCGGCCGATCTTGTGACCAAGTCACCTCCGTTGGCCGCTCAACCGATCTCGATCTGGTCCGGCCCCTATATCGGCCTCGACGTCGGGGGGTACTTTCACCGGGCTTCGTCCAGCGAGCTAACACCCGGCTTCGTAGGTTTCGACGGATCTCTGTCCGACACCTCCGCTTTCGTGAGCGCTCACGCGGGCTATAATTGGCAAGCCGGCCAAGCGGTCTTTGGCGTGGAAGCTGACATCAGCTCGCCGAGTCGTCGTGCGTCGGCCGTTTACGGTCCTGCTTTCGCTCCCACCGCGGAGACGTTCACCACCGAAATTCGCTGGCTTTCGACGTTCCGGGGCCGCGTGGGCGTCACATTTTCCAACCTCCTAGTGTATGCGACCGGAGGCTTGGCGGTCGCCGATATTTCCAATACGCGCAGCGACCCGGTTATCCTGGGCGTCGAAGCGAGGGACCAGGGGGTTCGAACGGCGGGAGTGGTCGGCGGCGGCGTTGAATACAAGTTCAACCGCCAGTGGTCGGCCCGTGTTGAAGGCCTCTGGATGAAGTTTCCGGACAGCACGGTGAATACCAATGATGCCTTCGGCGTCCCGGGACTCAACTATCGCACGCGCTTCACCAATGAAGTGGCGATGGTTCGCGGTGGCGTCAGCCTGAGCTGGTAGGTCATTTAGCCGTCAAGCCTGTGCGCATTTCGCGAGACGCTATGCATGGCAGCGTCGCGTTGCAGTCATAGACTTTGAAAGACAGCCAAACGCCCGAACTCGCGGGCGTCTTGGGTCGTTCCGGACTTAATCATGCGATTGCAGTTTGCGCTTGTGCAGGGCACCATCGCGGAATGACCGAACCTCAGTTCAAGATTACCCTCGCGCAGTTGAATCCGATTGTCGGCGACGTCACCGGCAATGCCGCCATGGCGCGCGCCGCGCGCGCGCAGGCCAGAGCCGATGGCGGCGATCTGCTGGTGCTGCCGGAATTGTTCATCACCGGCTATCCGCCGGAAGATCTGGTGCTGAAGCCGGCATTCCAGGCGGCCTGCCGCGCGGCGGTCGAGGAGCTGGCGCGCGAGACCGCCGACGGCGGTCCGGCGGTGCTGATCGGCACGCCCTGGGTCGAGGACGGCAAGCTTTACAATGCCTGCGCGCTGCTGGATGGCGGGCGTATCGCTGCCCTCAGGTTCAAGGCCAATCTGCCGAATTATGGTGTGTTCGACGAGAAGCGCCTGTTCGCGCGTGGACCTGCCGCGGGCCCGTTGACGATCCGCGGCATCCGGGTCGGCGTTCCCATTTGCGAGGACATCTGGCTCGAGGAGTCCGAGGACTACGAAAACGTCGTCGAATGCCTCGCCGAAACCGGCGCGGAGATCCTGGTGGTACCGAACGGCTCGCCCTATGCCCGCGACAAGAACGATCTGCGGCTGTCGATCGCGGTCGCCCGCGTCACCGAAAGCGGCTTGCCGCTGGTTTACCTCAACCAGATCGGCGGCCAGGACGAACTGGTGTTCGACGGCGCCTCGTTCGCGCTGAATGCCGATCTGTCGGTGGCGGCGCAATTGCCGGCCTTCGAGGAGAACATCACGACCCTGCTGTGGCGCAAGACCGATGCCGGCTGGCGCTGCTCGGGACCGGTGGCGCCGATCGTCGACGGCGACAAGGGCGACTATGCCGCCTGCGTGCTCGGCTTGCGCGACTATGTCGGCAAGAACGGATTTCCCGGCGTGCTGCTCGGCGTTTCCGGCGGCATCGATTCGGCGCTGTGCGCGGCGATCGCGGTCGATGCGCTCGGCGCCGAGCGCGTCCGCGGCATCATGCTGCCGTTTCGTTTTACCGCACAGGTGTCGCTCGACGACGCGGCCAAACTCGCCGATGCCCTCGGCTTCCGCTACGAAGTGCTGCCGATCGCCGACGCCGTGAACGGCTTTGAAAAAATCCTGTCCGGCACCTTTGCCGGATTGCCGCGCGACATCACCGAAGAGAATTTGCAGGCGCGCACCCGCGGCACGCTCTTGATGGCGATTTCCAACAAGACCGGCGCCATGGTGGTCACGACAGGCAACAAGTCGGAAATGTCGGTCGGCTACGCCACGCTGTACGGCGATATGAATGGCGGCTTCAACCCGATCAAGGACATCTACAAGACCGAAGTGTTCCGGCTGTCGTCGCTGCGCAATGAATGGAAGCCCGACGGTGCGCTCGGTCCGTCAGGCGAAGTCATTCCGGTCAACATCATCACGCGGCCGCCGACCGCGGAGCTGCGCGACAACCAGACCGACCAGGATTCGCTGCCGCCCTATGACATGCTCGACGGCATCCTGGAACGGCTGGTCGAGCGCGAGCAGCCGCTGGTCGACATCATCGCCGCCGGGTTCGATCCCGCCATGGTGACGCGGATCGACCGGCTGCTCAACATCGCCGAATACAAGCGGCGGCAGGCGGCGCCGGGCGTGAAGGTAACGCAGAAGAATTTTGGACGCGACCGCCGCTATCCCATCACCAACAAATTCCGCGACACCGGAAAACCGCTGCCGGCCCCCGATGAAGCCCTGGTGTCGCGCGCGGCCCGCGGCTCGGCCGAAGCGTTCGAGGGGTAGGCAAAACTCCCTCATGGTGAGGAGCGCGTTCGGCAGCGCCGTTGCGCTGCAGAACGTGCGTCTCGAACCATCTGGCACATCGCCTGCCGCCATCCTTCGAGACGCCGCGCGAAGCGCGCGCTGCTCCTCAGGATGAGGCCGGAGTTCTCAGCGCGCCGGTGGTGGATTGGTCGGAATAAACGTCGGGCCGACCGAACGGATCGGCTTGTCCTTGGCAGCACCCGTTGCATCGGCAGGGGCCGCCGCCGGCGGTTCGGCGGCAGGGGCCGCCGGCGCAGTCGCCGTGGTCGCGCCCTTTTTGACGGGGGCCGCCTTCGGAGCGGGCGGCCGCGCCATCCTCTTTGCGCTTTCCTCGGTGACGATAATGTCGCCCTGTTCAGCGGTCGCCTTGTCGTCGATGGACTTCAGCGCGTCGGACCAGGTCTGTCCGACCGCCTTGCAGCCGCAGGACGGATTGAACTCGGTGCGGAACTTGAACGCATTGGGCAGCGCCGAATAGGGCGCGCCGCTGATCGAGACCGCCTGGTTGATGTCCTCGCCGGGATTGCGGTAGGCGAACAGGGTAGCTTCCGCCGCCGGGCAAAGCGCCTTGCAGCTGCGCTCGTCGTCCGGAAACCGGGCCGGGACGGTGGCGAAGGAAACCGGGAAATAGGCGCCGTCGCAGGTACGGACACAGACCGTCCGGTAGGTACCGGATTGCGGCCCGAGATCGGCGCCGGGCGCGCCGGGACCGTTATTGTTGCCGAACAGATTGTCCAGGAAGTTGCCGCCGCCGGGACCGCCGCGCGCGGCGTTGGCGTATTGCGGCCCGCAATTGTTCTGGGCCAGCGCCGCCAGCACCGAGCGGCGCTGGTTTTCGCGCTCGGCGCCGCCGAAGCCGCCGCCGCGCAGCCGCTCCAGGCTGGTGGTGATCTGGTCCAGATTGCCGCGCATCTGCTGGATCTGGTTGTTGACCGGACCGCATTGCGCCGACTGGTTGTTGAACAGGGAGAAGAATCCGGAACTGTCGCAGCCCATCCGCTTGGCCTGCGAGGTGACACGATCGAGTTCGCCCTGCTGCCTGGAAGCGGCTTCCTGGTAGCGGCGGATCTGCTCTTCCTTGGCCGGATCGCCGCTGCCGCCGCGGTCGATGGTCGCCAGTTGCGACTCCAGCCGCGGGCACACCGGATTGACCGCCACGCCGCCCTGCGACGGCGGCGGGCCCGGATTCATCTGCGCGGAAGCGCCGAAGCTCAGCACCACCGCGCCAAGCAGCGCGGCGCAGGCCAGGGTCCAGCGGGAGGAGGGGGAAATCAACGGTTCAGCCATATCCAGCCATGATAGCAGGCCAAAACCGTGGCCGATGCGGCCCCACATACCTGCTTCTCGGGGCAGCGTCACGTCGTTTCCGGGGCGCCGGTGTGGCGGAACGGGCCGCGGCCTCGGCGGAAGGGCGTCAGCGCTGGCAGGTGATGGCGACGTATTCGCTGCAGCCGGCGTGGTTGCAGTTGTCGAGGGCAGCCTTGGGAACGGAGCCGGTGATTTCATCGGGATCGACCCGCCGATACGACACTGCCTGGGCGAAATCCCGCGACTGGCAGTAGGATCGCGCGGCGTGGGCGCCGCATTTTTCGCCGCTGGCCAGGCACTGGTCGACGCCATAGCCTTCAGCCTGGTTGGCAATGATGAAAACCCGGCTGTCGGCCGATGCGGCGGTCGCGGCGAGCAGGGAAATACAGGTCAAGATCGCTGTCGGAAATCGCATGCTGCACCAATGAATGAGAAAAAGTGCCCGATTGTCCGGACTGCAATAAACCCAAAAGGTTAAGAATGATTAACCATGGCGGATGGGCCGTTTGACCGTCGAATCGGCCCCTTACAAGCCCTTGACGCCGTCCCCCGTGCTGCCCCATGGTAGTTCCATGAACGGCCACCTCGCCATCTCAAGCATTTGCCGCGAGATTATGAGCTAGCGATTCGCTGGCTGAGGCCGTCTTTTCTCACACGAGATCACTGGACGCCCGGCCGCAACGGACGGGATATCCATGCAATTGCGACTCTACGATACCTTGACCAAGGAGAAGCGGCCGTTCACGCCGCTCGATCCCAAAAACGTGCGCATGTATGTCTGCGGACCGACGGTCTACGACTTCGCCCATATCGGCAATGCGCGCCCGATCATCGTGTTCGACGTGCTGTTCCGGCTGCTGCGGCATCTCTATGGCGAGACGCACGTCACCTATGTCCGCAACATCACCGACGTCGACGACAAGATCAACGCGCGCGCGGCGCGGGATTTCCCCGAACTGCCGCTGAACGAGGCGATCCGCAAGGTCACGGAGCTGACCGAAAAGCAGTTCCACGACGATGTCGACGCGCTGGGCGCGTTGCGGCCGACGGTCGAGCCGCGCGCCACCGAGCATATCGTCGAAATGCGCGAGATCATCGAGCGGCTGGTGCAGGGCGGTTTTGCCTATGTCGCCGAGGACCACGTGCTGTTCTCGCCGCAGGCGATGAACGCGGCGAACTCGGTATTGCCGCGTTACGGCGCGCTGTCCAACCGCTCGCTCGACGAGATGATCGCCGGTGCCCGCGTCGATGTTGCGCCCTACAAGCGCGACTCCACCGACTTCGTGCTGTGGAAACCGGCAAAACCGGGCGAACCGTCATGGCCGTCGCCATCGGGCATTTCGGTGCCGGGCCGGCCCGGCTGGCACATCGAGTGCTCGGCGATGGCGTGGAAGCATCTCGGCGAGCAGTTCGACATCCATGGCGGCGGCATCGACCTGGTGTTCCCGCATCACGAGAACGAACTGGCGCAAAGCGCCTGCGCGTTTCACAGCGACCGCATGGCCAATGTCTGGATGCACAACGGCTTTCTGGAAGTGGAAGGCGACAAGATGTCGAAGTCGACGGGCAATTTTGTCACCATCCGGGAATCCCTGGCGGGTTGGCCGGGTGAGGTGCTGCGCCTCAACATGCTGAAGACGCATTACCGCTCGCCGATCGACTGGACCTCGAAGGCCCTTGAGGAAAGCGCGAAGACTCTGGACGACTGGTACGAGATTGCCGCCGACGCCAAGGCCGATCGGCCGTCCGATGCCGTGATCGACGCGCTTTCCGATGATTTGAATACGCCGCAGATGATCGCGGCATTGCATAATCTGCGCCATGTCGCGGCTTCCGGAAGCGAACGCGATCGCGGCGAGTTCGCCGCCACGCTGCGGCTGCTCGGCTTCCTGTCCGAAAGCGCTGCGGAATGGAAGGGCCGGAAGCAGCAGGCGAGCGGCATCGACGCCAGGCAGATCGAAGACCTGCTCTCGAACCGCACTGCCGCCCGCGCTCGGAAAGACTTCAAGGAATCCGATCGCATCCGCGACGAGCTGGCGGCGATGGGTGTCGTGATCAAGGATTCCAGGGAAGGCACCACATGGGAGATCTCGCGATGAGCAAGCCCGACACGCCGTTTCCAAAGCACTGGCTCTATTATATTGCGCTGAAGATCCTGCTGATCGCTGGCGCGGTGGCGCTGGTGCTGAAGCTCTACGGGATGTGGTGAGTATCACGATGGGACAGGCATTACCCAAGCCGGCGCTGCGGCCGTTGCTGGCTGAGGACGTTCCCGTGATGGCGGCGATCTTCATCGCCGCCATCGAGGAATTGACCGGTGACGATTACAGCGAGGCGCAGCAGCAGGCCTGGGCCAGCGCCGCCGACGACGAAGAGGAATTCGGCAAGCGCCTGGCCGGCGAACTCACCTTGGTTGCCACCATACAGACTTCGCCGGTCGGCTTTGCCTCGCTGAAAGGCGCCGATCATATCGACATGCTGTTCGTTCATCCGAGTGCGGTCGGGCAAGGCGTCGCCAAAATGCTGTGCGAGGCGCTGGAAAAACTCGCCGGCGGTCGCGGCGCGAAAATTCTCACCGTCGACGCCAGCGACAACGCGGTCGAGTTCTTCGCCAAACGCGGCTACGAGCCGACACGCCGCAACACCGTGACGGTGGGCGGCGAGTGGCTGGCCAATACCACGATGCAGAAGACGCTCGGTGCAGCGCCGGGAGTTTCCACATGAGCCGCGAACGCCTTTATCTGTTCGACACCACGCTGCGCGACGGCGCGCAGACCAACGGCGTCGATTTCACGCTGCATGACAAGCAATTGATCGCCGGCATGCTCGACGAACTCGGCATCGACTATGTCGAGGGCGGCTATCCCGGCGCCAATCCGACCGACACCGAATTCTTTGCCGAGAAGCCGAAGCTCGAACATGCGAGGTTTACGGCGTTCGGCATGACGCGGCGGCCGGGCCGCTCGGCCTCGAACGATCCGGGGCTGGCGGCGCTGCTGGAAGCCAGCGCCGATGCGATCTGCTTCGTCGCCAAGGCGTCGGCCTACCAGGTCCGGGTGGCGCTGGAGACCACCAACGAGGAAAACCTCGCCTCGATCCGCGACAGCGTCAAGGCCGCGAAGTCCGCCGGCCGCGAGGTCATGCTCGATTGCGAGCATTTCTTCGACGGCTACAAGGAGAACCCGGAGTTCGCGCTGGCCTGCGCCAAAGCGGCCTACGATTCCGGCGCGCGCTGGGTGGTGCTGTGCGACACCAATGGCGGCACCATGCCGAACGAAATCGAGAGCATCGTCGGTGAGGTGATAAAACAGATTCCCGGCGATCATCTCGGCATTCACGCCCATAACGACACCGAGCAGGCGGTGGCCAATTCGCTGGCCGCGGTGCGCGCCGGCGTGCGGCAGATCCAGGGCACCCTGAACGGGCTCGGCGAACGCTGCGGCAACGCCAATCTGTGTTCGCTGATTCCGACCTTGCGGCTGAAGTCCGAATTTTCCGACCGCTTCGAGATCAGCGTCTCCGCCGACAAGATGGCGACGCTGATGAAGGTATCGCGGACGCTGGACGACATGCTCAACCGCGCGCCGAACCGCCACGCGCCCTATGTCGGCGAAAGCGCGTTCGTCACCAAGACCGGTATTCATGCCTCGGCGGTGCTGAAGGATCCGCACACCTATGAGCATGTATTGCCCGAGACGGTCGGCAATCACCGCAAGGTGCTGGTGTCGGACCAGGCCGGCCGTTCCAACGTCATCGCCGAACTCGATCGCGCCGGCATCGCCTACGAGAAGAGCGATCCGAAACTGTCGCGGCTGGTCGAGGAGCTGAAGGAGCGCGAAGCCGCCGGCTACGCCTATGAGTCCGCCAACGCGTCGTTCGACCTGCTGGCGCGGCGCACGCTCGGCAAGGTGGCGGAATATTTCCGGGTCGAGCAGTTCGACGTCAACACCGAGCAGCGCTACAACGCCAATGGCCAGCGCGTCACGGTGGCGATGGCCGTGGTGAAAGTCGATGTCGCCGGCGAACACCTGATCTCGGCCGCCGAGGGCAACGGCCCGGTCAACGCGCTCGACGTGGCGCTCCGCAAGGATCTCGGCAAATACCAGAAATACATCGAGGGCCTGAAGCTGATCGACTACCGCGTGCGTATCCTCAATGGCGGCACCGAGGCGGTGACGCGGGTGCTGATCGAAAGCGAGGACGAGGCGGGCGAGCGCTGGACCACGATCGGCGTGTCGCCCAACATCATCGACGCCTCGTTCCAGGCGCTGATGGATTCGGTGGTCTACAAGCTGGTGAAGTCAGGCGCGCCGGTGTGACGCGTTCCGTCATTCCGGGGCGCGTCGAAGACGCGAACCTCAGATGTGCAATTGCACATCGGGGAATCTCGAGATTCCGGGTCTGGTCCTTCGGACCATCCCGGAATGACGTTGAGGGAGCAGGGCTCACATGATCGACCACATCTCCGTCGGCGTCAGCAACCTCGATCGATCCGCGCGCTTCTATGAAGCCGCCTTCGCGCCGCTCGGGCTGTCGCGGCTGGTGACGCGTCCCGCGTCGATTGGCTTCGGTAAAACCTATCCTGAATTCTGGATCCACCTGCGCGCCGGCATGGCGCCCGTCGCGCCAGATAACGGCGTCCATTTCTGCTTGCGCGCCAAAGCCACCGCCGAAGTCGATGCGTTTCATGCGGCGGCGCTGCAGGCCGGCGGCCGTTCCGACGGCGCGCCGGGATTGCGGCCGCATGATCGCGTGAAATACTATGCGGCGTTCGTCTTCGATCCCGACGGCAACCGCATCGAGGCGGTGACGTTTCCAGGCGACTAAGAGTACGGGCGAGCTCGATGCGGATTCGACTTATAATGACGGCGTTCTTCCAAGCGCTCTACGGAACCGCCTCGGTGCTTCGCAAAGAGGTTGTCGCAGCTTGGGAGGATGAGAGGTATCAAAAGATTCATCTGGGCTCGGAGAACATTCCATTTCTCCAATTTCCTCGTCGCAACTTCAGCTTGAATATGGGGGAGGGCACGCTGGACCTATCCCTTGCTGAAGTGAGGCAGCTCCTTGCTTCGATTGAGTCGGCTTGTGAACGACGGGTCGTCGTCGACGTCAAGATCCGGGATACTTCGTGGACGACCGATGCAAGGCTGAAACCGAAGAATCCGGACCGCGTGCAGATCTGGTTCCGGGGTTCACCTGGCGGGTTTGGCGCAACAGTAAGCCGGCAGGGATTGCTCTCGGCTTGCGACGAATTTTCCAGCCTGTTTGGACGGAACGACGTTGCTTAGTTCTGTTGTGGCGGTCGAGACCCGCCCACAACTTACAGCTTGCTCGCCAGTTCCGGCGCCATTTCCTTGCTGGCTTCGGACGCGCCCGCCGCGGCGGCGCGCAGGCGCGGCAGGATGTCCTCGACCCGTTCGGCCTTCAGAATATCGACCTGCAAATTGGGGCGGATGAATTCGGTTTCGCGCATATGCGCGAGCAGGGACAACAGGGGTTCCCAGAAACCGT
This sequence comes from Pseudomonadota bacterium, assembly GCA_040390145.1. GTDB lineage: Bacteria > Pseudomonadota > Alphaproteobacteria > Rhizobiales > Xanthobacteraceae > Bradyrhizobium. The sequence continues at coordinate 7,693 of JAZJYY010000160.1, read as the reverse complement.
CGATGTTGGCGAGCAGGATCGGCTTGGCGTGGCGGCCGAGCTGCTGCCAGGTCAGTTGCTCCACCAGTTCCTCCAGCGTGCCGATGCCGCCGGGCAGCGCCACGAAGGCGTCGGAGTGCTCGAACATCAGCCGCTTGCGCTCGTGCATGTCGGGCGTGACGATCAGCTCCTGCACGCGCTTGAGCGCGTTTTCGCGGTTGGTCAGGAACTCCGGAATGATGCCGGTCACGGCGCCGCCGTGATCGAGCACGGACTTCGCCACGGCGCCCATCAACCCGACCGAGCCCCCGCCATAAACGAGGCGGATGCCGTCCTCGGCGAGGGTCTTTCCAAATGCGATGGCGGCTTCGACGAAGCGGGGGTTTGTGCCGGGGCCGGAGCCGCAATAGACACAAACGGTTTTGATCGTGGACATGTTGGGCATGTGGCACTGCAACGTAGGGACGTCAACCCTGGCGGATTCACAAAGGCGCGGAATCGTCCGGTAAATTGGCGGAAATCGCCAAAGATTTGCTGAGCTTGAGGGTGCATGCGGCGCGCAAACGCTCTATATGACGCAGCATGCCAATGAACCGAAAATCAGGCGCGACAGCCGGTCGCCGCAGCGTTTTGCCCCAGGTCCCGCTTGATGGCCCACGCTGATTCGCCGCACGGCGCCGGAGCCGCGCCGCCATCCCACGGAAACACGGTCGGAACTTCGGCAGGCAAGTCGATCGACCAGGCTTCCCTGATGGGGACGCTGGCGCATCTGTGGCCCTATATCTGGCCCGGCGACCGCGCCGACCTGAAGGCGCGCGTGATCTGGTCGATGGTGCTGCTGCTGGCCGCCAAGCTGGCGACGCTGTCGGTGCCGTTCACCTTCAAATGGGCGATCGATGCCTTGACCGGCGCCGATACCGCGCCGGTGCAGGGATCGAACTGGACGCTATGGCTGATCGCATCGCCCCTGATCATGACCGCCAGCTATGGCGGCCTGCGCGTACTGATGGCGGTGCTGACCCAGTGGCGCGACGGAATTTTCGCGCGGGTGGCGATGCATGCGGTGCGCAAGCTCGCCTATCTCACCTTCGTCCACATGCACGAGCTGTCGCTGCGCTTTCACCTCGAGCGCAAGACCGGCGGGCTGACGCGGGTGCTGGAGCGCGGCCGCTCCGGCATCGAAGTCATCGTGCGGATGGTGATCCTGCAACTGGTGCCGACCGTGGTCGAGGTCGCGCTGCTGATGGCGGTGCTGCTGTGGATGTTCGACTGGCGCTACGTGGTGGTCACCCTGATCACCGTCGTGATCTTCATGTACTACACCTATATCGCGACCGAATGGCGGATCGAGATCCGCCGCAAGATGAACGAGTCCGACACCGAGGCCAACACCAAGGCGATCGACTCGCTGCTGAATTACGAAACCGTAAAATATTTCAGCGCCGAGCAGCGCGAGGCCGCCCGCTACGACCGTTCGATGGAAGGCTACGAGCGCAACAGCGTGAAGACCTATACGTCGCTGGCGGTGCTCAATACCGGGCAGGCGGTCATCTTCACCGCCGGCCTCACCGCGACCATGCTGATGTGCGCAATCGGGGTGCGCAACGGCACCAACACCGTCGGCGATTTCGTCATGATCAACGCCATGATGATCCAGCTCTACCAGCCCCTGAATTTCATGGGCATGGTCTATCGCGAGATCAAGCAGGCGGTGATCGACATCGAGAACATGTTCAGCGTGCTGTCGCGCAATCCCGAGATCAAGGATGTCCCCGGCGCGAAGCCGCTGATCGTGACGTCGGGCAATGTGCGTTTCGACGATGTGAAGTTTTCCTACGACCCCGATCGCCAGATCCTCAAGGGTCTCAGCTTCGAGGTGCCGGCCGGCAAGACGGTGGCGATCGTCGGCCCCTCCGGCGCCGGCAAATCGACCATCTCGCGGCTGCTGTTCCGGCTCTACGACGTCTCCGGCGGCAGGATCCTGATCGACGGCCAGGACATCAGGAACGTCACGCAGTCGACGCTGCGCGCCTCGATCGGCATGGTGCCGCAGGACACCGTGCTGTTCAACGACACCATCCGCTACAACATCCGCTACGGCCGCTGGGACGCCAGCGATGCCGAGGTGGAGGAGGCGGCGCAGCTGGCGCAGATCGACGGCTTCATCAGGATGTCGCCGAAGGGCTATGACACCCAGGTCGGCGAGCGTGGCCTGAAACTGTCCGGCGGCGAGAAGCAGCGCGTCGCGATCGCGCGCACGGTGCTGAAGGCGCCGCCGATCCTGGTGCTCGACGAGGCGACCTCGGCGCTCGACAGCCATACCGAGCAGGAGATCCAGGATGCGCTGGAGCGGGTGTCGCGCAACCGCACCTCGCTCGTGATCGCGCACCGGCTGTCCACCATCGTCGGCGCCGACGAAATCATCGTGCTGGATCAGGGCCGCATCTCCGAGCGCGGCACGCACGCCCAGCTTCTGGCATCGGGCGGACTCTATGCCAGCATGTGGAACAGGCAGCGCGAAGCCCAGGAGGCGCGCGAACGCCTGGCCCTGATTGCCGACGAGAACGAAGCGCCGAACCGTACCCCGCCAAAGGTCGACGACGGGCTGGTGGCCCCGGCCGCGGCGGAATGAAGGCGTCGCCGCTTACGATGTTGTTTCGAGAATCACGCGTACGGCTTCTTGCGGCTGATCCCATTGTGGAAAATGGCCGCAATGTTCGAACCAGTGTAGCCGGGCGTTGGGAAATGCCGATTGGGCGCGCTCGGCCTGACGGGGCAGCAGCAGCCTGTCATTGCGGCCCCAGCCGATGGTAACGCGGCCGGGCGTCACCGCAGTGCCTTCCTGCAACGGGCCATAAGCCAGTTCGCGCACCATCTCGTCGAATACCGGAGTGGCTGCAAAGGTCCGCATTTCCGTCAGCACGGTGCGAGGCGTCAGCGCCCAGGGTTTTGGTGACAGTTGTAACAGCAGCATCGTTCGCGTCGCCGCGTGACGCGACAGAAACGGCATCACAGGCTGCAGCAACCGGATCAGCCGGATCGATGCCGAGATCGTAGCGCGAAAGAATTGCGTTTCCCAGCCGCGCCAGAAGCCGCCGGGGTCGAACGCGACACAGTTGCCGCCGACGCCGCGGCGCGACAGTTCCAGCACCAGACGCGCTCCTACCGAACTGCCGGCCAGATCGACCGCACCGAGATTTTTTGCGTCGATGAACTGGGTGAGGGCGTCGGCATAGGCCGCGATCGTCTGGCGACCGTCAATTGCCGCCGACTGGCCGTGACCGGGCAAGTCGATCAGGATCAGTTCGCGCTGCTCGCTCAGTGCCGGAACAACCGGATCCCACGAGCGAATGCTGCCTCCCAGTCCGTGCACCAGCAACAGCGGTCGACCCCGGCCGTGACGTTCCGAATTGAGGGTTTTCATCTAAGCGGCTCGGGGGATGCGTAAAAAGTCTCAAACCAAGCGAGATGGCCGAAAATAGTTCCATTCTGGCACCGCGCCATCTGTTTCTCACGGATCAAAGCTGCGACTTGGCGGTTAGCGAACGGGGTTTCAGGCAAGGTCATGCGATGGATAAGCTGGTGACGGGTGCCGGGCATCAAAACGCTCCGGCCCTTGAGGGTTTCGTCCGCATCCGGGGCGCGCGCGAACACAACCTCAAAAATGTCGATCTGAAGATTCCGCGCAATGCGCTGGTAGTGTTCACCGGGGTGTCGGGTTCGGGAAAATCCTCGCTCGCTTTCGGCACGCTCTATGCCGAAGCGCAGCGGCGCTATCTCGAATCGGTGTCGCCCTATGCGCGCCGCCTGTTTCATCAGATGGCGGTGCCCGAGGTCGATGAAATCGAGGGCTTGCCGCCGGCGGTGGCGCTGCAGCAGCAACGCGGTTCGCCGACGACGAGGTCGTCGGTCGGCAGCGTGACGACGCTCTCCAATCTGCTGCGCATGCTGTATTCGCGCGCCGGCGATTATCCGCGGGGCCAGCCGCTGCTCTACGCCGAATCCTTTTCGACCAATACGCCGGAAGGCGCATGCCCGAAATGCCACGGGCTCGGCCGGGTCTATGAGGCCACCGAAAAATCCATGGTGCCCGATGATTCCCTGACCATCCGCGAACGCGCGGTCGCGGCCTGGCCGACCGCGTGGCACGGGCAGAACCTGCGCGATATCCTGACCACGCTCGGCTACGACGTCGACCGGCCCTGGCGCGAGCTTCCGAAGAAAGACCGCGACTGGATCCTGTTCACCGACGAACAGCCGACGGTGCCGGTCTATGCCGGCTATGATGCGAACGAGGTCAAGCGCGCGCTCAGGCGCAAGGAAGAGCCGAGCTATCAGGGCACGTTTACCGGCGCACGACGCTACGTCATGCAGACCTTCGCCAATACCCCGAGCCCGCTGATGAAGAAGCGGGTCGCGCAATATCTGCTGAGCACCGAATGCCCTGTCTGTCACGGCAAGCGGCTCAACCGCGCCGCGCTGTCGGTTAAATTCGCGGGGCTGGACATCGCCGAAATATCGCGGCTGCCGCTGAAGCGGCTGGCGCAACTGGTCGGTCCATATTCCGCCGCCGACAATGCCGGACGCAAAGAGGACGCGCAGCATCCGGAAAAGGCCATCGTCATCCAGCGCATCGCGCAGGATCTGACGTCCCGGCTGTCGGTGTTGCTCGACCTCGGGCTCGGCTATCTCAGCCTCGAACGCAGCACGCCCACGCTGTCGCCCGGAGAACTGCAGCGACTCCGGCTGGCCACCCAGGTTCGCTCCAATCTGTTCGGCGTTGTCTACGTGCTCGACGAACCCTCGGCGGGTCTTCACCCGTCCGATACCGAAGCACTGCTGCGGGCGCTGGATCGCCTGAAAGAATCCGGCAATTCGTTGTTTGTCGTCGAGCATGAACTGGACGTCATCCGGCATGCCGACTGGATCGTCGATGTCGGGCCCGGCGCAGGTGAACTCGGCGGCCACGTGCTCTACAGCGGTCCACCGCGGGGGTTGAAGCGGATCGAGGCGTCGCTGACGCGGCTCCATTTGTTTCGCGAGGCCGTGCCACCGGCAACGATGCCGCGCGCGCCGACCGGATGGCTGCGGCTGCGCGGCGTGACGCGCAACAACCTCGTCGGGGTGGATGCCGATTTCCCGCTGGGCGTTCTCACCAGCGTCACCGGCATTTCCGGCTCGGGCAAATCGAGCCTGGTCAGTCAATTCCTGGTCGAGGCGGTGGCGGAGAAGTTGGGCCATGACATCGCGCCCGACGATGAGGAGGATGATCTGGAGCGGACGGCGGTCGCCACGCTCGGCGGCGACATCACCGGCGGCATGGAGGGTGTCAAACGGCTGGTCGTGGTCGATCAAAAGCCGATCGGCCGTACGCCGCGCTCGAACCTGGCGACCTATACCGGCCTGTTCGATCACGTCAGAAAACTGTTCGCGGCGACCAGGGCGGCGCGCGCCCGCCGCTACGACGCGGGCCGTTTTTCATTCAACGTCGCCAAGGGCCGCTGCCAGACCTGCCAGGGCGAAGGTTTCGTCACTGTCGAACTGCTGTTCCTTCCCAGCGTCTACGCGCCATGTCCGACCTGCCACGGCGCCCGGTTCAATGCCAAGACTCTCGAGATCAAGATCCGGGATAAATCCATTGCGGACGTGCTGGGCCTGACGGTCGACGCGGCCTATGAGTTTTTTGCCGACGATGCGGCGCTGCGCAGGTCGTTCGAGGTCATTCGCGAAGTCGGGCTCGGCTATATCCGGCTGGGACAGCCGGCGACGGAGTTGTCCGGAGGCGAGGCCCAGCGGGTGAAGCTGGCAACCGAACTGCAGCGCGCGCAGCGGGGCGGCACGCTCTACGTGCTCGACGAGCCCACCACGGGGCTGCATCCGTCGGATGTCGAAAGGCTCAACGCGCAGCTCCGCAAGCTGGTGGAATCAGGCAATACGGTTGTTGTCGTCGAGCACGACATGAGTGTCGTGGCCGCCAGCGACTGGGTCATCGATATCGGCCCCGGCGCCGGCGACGAAGGCGGGCGGATCGTGGCTGCCGCTACTCCGGCGGAACTGGCTTCGGCGCCCGGCAGCCGCACGGCCAAGTATCTGGCGGAGTTTATCGGCTAGGTACGTACCGGTCATCCTGCCGCGGCTTGCACCAAGATCAGGGGTTTCGCGACCTGCGGTTCTGGAATAATGAGGGGCGGAACAATGCCGCCTTCTCCCGCCAAGGGGCAGGGCAGAACGGACCAGTGAACCTCATATGTCCATCGTCAACTCGATCCGCGCTCAAATTCCGCCCATTCATCCCGAGGGCCACCTTTTCATCGGCGGCTTTGCGCTGGCGAGCCTGTTGCTGTTCTGGCTCTGGACGCCGCTCGGCTGGATCGGCGTGGTGCTGACGGTCTGGTGTGCGCTGTTCTTCCGCGATCCGGTGCGGGTGACGCCGGTGCGCGAGGGCATCGTGGTGTCGCCGGCCGACGGTCGCGTCTCCTTGATTTCGATGGTGTTGCCGCCGGCCGAACTGGGGCTCGGCGACAAGCCGCTATTGCGCATCTCGGTGTTCATGAGCGTGTTCAATTGCCACGTGAACCGCAGTCCGGTGACCGGGCGGATCGACCGCATCGCGTACCGGCCGGGCGCCTTCATCAATGCCGAACTCGACAAGGCCAGCGAGGACAATGAGCGCAATTCGCTCGTGATCTCGATGCCGGACGGCGGCCGCATCGGCGTGGTCCAGATCGCCGGCCTGGTGGCGCGGCGAATTGTCTCGTTTGTCCGCGAGGGGCAGTCGCTCGGCGCGGGCGAGCGGTTCGGATTGATCCGTTTCGGCTCGCGGCTCGACGTCTTCCTGCCGGAGGGCAGCAAGGCGCTGGTTGCCGTCGGCCAGACGGCGGTGGCGGGGGAAACCGTGCTGGCCGATCTCAGGCTCGGCGACGGCGGCCGGACCTGGCGCGCCGATTAACCATCCAGGCCCGGCGGCTGGTCTGGGCGGCCGCCACCGCGTCGCCACAATGGCGCGGCGGCCGGCGAGTTGCTATATCTTGACGATGCAGAGCCCCATCGATCCCAAATCCCCGGAAATGCGCCGCCGCCGGTTTCGCCCGATCCCGGTGCGGTTGCTGGTGCCCAACGTCATCACGCTGCTCGCGATCTGCGCGGGCCTGACTGCGATCCGCCTGTCGACCGAGGGGCGGATGGAGCTGGCGGTGGGGTTGATCGTGTTCGCCGCCGTGCTCGATGGCGTGGATGGCCGTGTCGCCCGCATGATCAAGGGCCAGTCGAAATTCGGCGCCGAGCTCGACAGCCTTGCCGACTTCGTCAATTTCGGCGTCGCCCCGGGCCTGATCCTGTATTCCTGGACGCTGCACGATCTGGGCAACGCCGGCTGGATCGCCGCCATGGTATTCGCGATCTCCGGCGGCCTGCGGCTGGCGCGCTTCAACGCGACCATGGACGATCCGAACAAGCCGGCCTTTGCGGCGAATTTCTTCACCGGCGTTCCCGCCCCCGCCGGCGCGATCCTGGTGCTGCTGCCGATCTATCTTTCCTTCCTCGGCATCTCGGCGCCGCCGGTCGCGCTGACCACCGCCTACACGCTGCTGATCGCCTTCCTGATGGTGTCGCGGCTGCCGGTGTTTTCCGGCAAGACGGTACGGCTGCGGGTGCCGCCGGCGATGGTGCTGCCGCTGTTCGTCTCGGTGATCTTCTTCGTGGCGCTGCTGATCGG
>JAZJYY010000159.1:1691-5476 GCA_040390145.1 Pseudomonadota bacterium | reverse complement strand
TTCCGAGGCGAATGAGCGGAGCTGGTCCACCATCGTGTTGATGGCTTCCTTGAGCTGCAGGATTTCGCCGCGCACGTCGACGGTGATCTTCTTCGACAAGTCGCCGTTCGCCACCGCGATCGTGACGTCGGCGATGTTGCGGACCTGGGCGGTCAGGTTCGACGCCATCGAGTTCACGCTCTCGGTCAGGTCCTTCCAGACGCCGGTCACCTCCGGCACCTGGGCCTGGCCGCCGAGCTTGCCTTCGGTGCCGACCTCGCGGGCGACGCGGGTGACTTCCGATGCGAATGAATTGAGCTGATCGACCATCGTGTTGATGGTGTCCTTCAATTCCAGAATTTCGCCGCGGACGTCGACGGTGATTTTTCGCGAGAGGTCGCCGCGCGCCACCGCGGTGGTGACGTTGGCGATGTTGCGGACCTGCGCCGTGAGGTTGCCGCACATCGCGTTGACGGAGTCGGTGAGGTCTTTCCAGGTGCCGGCGACGCCGGGGACGATGGCCTGGCCGCCGAGCTTGCCGTCGGTGCCGACTTCGCGGGCGACGCGGGTCACTTCCGAGGCGAACGAGCGCAGCTGGTCCACCATGGTGTTGATGGCTTCCTTCAGCTGCAGGATTTCGCCGCGGACGTCGACGGTGATCTTCTTCGACAGATCGCCATTGGCGACCGCGATGGTGACCTCGGCAATGTTGCGGACCTGGCCGGTCAGGTTGTTGGCCATCGAGTTGACGCTCTCGGTCAGGTCTTTCCAGACGCCGGTGACCTCGGGCACCTGGGCCTGGCCGCCGAGCTTGCCCTCGGTGCCGACTTCGCGCGCGACGCGCGTCACCTCCGAGGTGAACACGCTGAGCTGCTTGATCATCGTGTTGACGATGTTGGCCGACTGCAGGAATTCGCCGCCCAGCGGGCGGCCATCGACATCGAGCTGGACGGTCTGCAACAAATCGCCCTGGGCAACCGCGGCGACCGCGCGGGTGACTTCGCGGGTCGGCCACAGCAGGTCATCGATCAGGGTGTTGACCGAGCCTTCCATGTCGGCCCAGGAACCGCTGGTAAGATCGAACTTGACCCGCTGCCGGGTTTTTCCTTCGCGGCCCACGACCTGGCCGACACGCTCCAGCTGCTGCGCCATCCGCTGATTGGCGGCCACGATCTCATTGAAGGTGTCGGCGATCTTGCCCTCGATACCCAAATGGTCGCCGGTCATGCGGACCGAGAAGTCGCCTGATTTCATCGCCTGCAGCGCGTGCAACAGATCCTGCATCGGATCCGGTTTGCCGTTGGGTTTGCCGTTGGCCCCTGGTTTGCGCTTGGCGGCGCGTCGAAGCGATGGTGATGATCCAGGGGAAAGATCACTCATGGTGTCTCCTCGAGGCGAGCGCGCGCGAATCTGAATGCTGGCATGCGATCCTGCCGCATTAAGACGGGCTGACCATTTCCAGATCAAGTTGGAACAGCGAGTGATGCAGCAAAATCAAAGAGATGGAACCCAGCCCGAAATCCTAAGATCGCTCGGCGCGTTTGGTTCCATCCCCCTTCACAAAAATTGTTGGCGGCGTGCGGGAACTTTTTCTTGTTTCCGTTTTGTCGTGATGAACGTCGCCAAAACGAAAAACGCCCCGGCGAACCGGGGCGTTTGAAATCTTGAAGGGCGGGCAGGAGAGCCCTGAACAAGTCGCTGCGCTGTTACGACCCCTTCGGATTGATCTCGGCGTAGTTGCCCTTGGCGTCCCACTTGTAGACGACATAGTCGATCGCCTTGATGTCGCCCTTGGCGTCAAAACCCATCTTGCCAAGCACGGTGTCCCATTCGCCGGCCTTGATCGCTTCCATCACCTTTTTCGGATCGGTGGAGCCGACCTTGGCGACCGCCTTCGACCACACCTGCATGGCGGCGTAGGTGTAGAGCGTGTAGCCCTCGGGATCGATGTTCTTGGCCTTGAACTTCTCGACGATGGCCTTCGCGGTCGGCTTGTTGCGCGGGTCGGGACCGAAGGTGAACAGGGTGCCTTCGGCGGCAGGACCCGTGATCGACGCGAACTCCTTGTCGTTCATGGCGTCGCCCGCCATCAGCACCGTCTTGAGGCCCTGATCGCGCATCTGGCGCAGGATCAGGCCGGCTTCCTGATGGTAGCCGCCGACGAAGACGAGATCGATATTGTCCCGCTTCAGGCGGGACACGATCGAGTTGAAGTCCTTGTCGCCCTTGTTGTAGGACTCGAACATCTTCTCGGTCATGCCGGCCTTGTTGAGCGCCTTCTTGGTCTCGTCGGCGAGACCCTTGCCGTAGGTGGTCTTGTCGTTGAGGATGGCGACGTTCTTGCCCTTGTAGGCCTTGGCGATGTAGTCGGCGGCGACCAGGCCCTGCTGGTCGTCACGGCCGCAGACCCGCGCCACGTTCCAGAGCTTGCGCTCGGTGAACAGCGGATTGGTCGAGGCCGGCGTAATCTGCAGCACGTTGCCGTCGGCATAGGCTTCCGACGCCGGGATCGACGACGACGAGCAGAAGTGGCCGGCGACGAAGGGGATCTTCGCGCTGGCGAATTTTTCCGCCACCGAGCGGGCCTGCTTGGGATCGCAGGCATCGTCGCCGACCTGCAGCGCCAGCTTCTTGCCGAGCACGCCGCCGGCGGCGTTGATGTCCGCCACCGCCTGTTCGGCGCCGTTCTTCATCTGCCGGCCGAATGCGGATTCGCCGCCCGTCATCGGGCCCGCCACGGCGATGCTGATGTCCTGCGCCAGCGCCGTCGTCGACAGCGCCAATGATGCGCCCAATGCCAGGCCGATGAGTTTCAGTGATTTCATGGGTGGTCCTCGCGTGATCTCTAGGGGACGTGCCCGGCAGCCCGCCGGGTTTCGAAAGTCGTGGCCATTGTCGGCTGATTTTGCTGCGAAGTCATCGGCAATTTTCAGGCAAATCCACGGTCCAATCGCAGCATCTTGCCGCAGCCCGGTGTCTCGGACCCGACTAGCCGTGCCGGCCGCCTTCCAGATAGGCGGCGCGGATTTCCGGGCGCTGCAGCAGCTCGGCGCCGCTGCCTTCCAGCGTGATCAGGCCGTTGACCATGACATAGCCGCGATGGGCCAGCCGCAGCGCATGGTTGGCATTCTGTTCGACGATCAGCACGGTGAGGCCGTCCTGCCGGTTCAGGGTCCGGATGGCATCGAAAATCTGCCGCGCGATCAGCGGCGCCAGCCCCAGCGAGGGTTCATCGAGCATCAGGAGGCGAGGGCGGCTCATCAGGGCGCGGCCGATCGCCAGCATCTGCTGTTCGCCGCCCGACAGCGTGCCGCCGCGCTGCGTCATGCGCTCCTTGAGCCGCGGAAACAGCGTCACCACCCGCTCCAGCCCGGCGGCGCGTTCGGCTTCGCTGCTGTCGGTGGCGTCGGCTCCCATCTGCAGGTTTTCCGCCACGCTCATGCGCGGGAAAATCCGGCGGCCTTCGGGCGACTGCGCGATTCGCATCCGCGCGATCTCGTGCGTCGGCACATCGGTGATATCGTTGCCGTCGAACAGGATCTGCCCGGCGCGGGCGCGCGGCCGGCCGAACACCGTCATCATCAGCGTCGACTTGCCGGCGCCATTGGCGCCGATCAGGGCGACGATCTCGCCTGAATTGATGGCGATGTCGACGCCTTTCAGCGCCTCGATCTTGCCATAGGCGGCACGCAGGGCGCGGATTTCGAGCAGGGGAGACGTCATCGCGTGCTCCCATCCTCTGGAAGCGGCGCGGCTTTTGAAAGCGGCGCGGCGTCTTCTCCCCCTCCCCCTGTAAGGGGGAGGGT
>JAZJYY010000159.1:0-1681 GCA_040390145.1 Pseudomonadota bacterium | reverse complement strand
CCCTCTCCGCTTGCGCAAGCCTTTCCGCATGCCCGAGAAGATCGCTGAGCACTCCCTCCAGGTTCGACAGGACATCATTGTTCCAATAGCGAACGACCAAGATGCCCTTATCCGCAAGCCAAGCCGCGCGGCGATCGTCGGCCTGCTTCACCTGTTCGGCGTGTTGCCCGCCGTCGACTTCGACGGCCAAGTGAAGGCTCGGACAATAGAAATCGACGGTGAATGGTCCAATCGGATGCTGCCGCCTGAAATGAAGACCGTTGAGTTGATCGCGGCGAAGTGCTCGCCAAAGCCGGGCCTCGGCGTCGGTCATGTTGCTGCGGAGATTTCTCGCCCGTGCGGTGACGGCTCGTGTGCGGGAAAAGCGTGACCCCCTCCCGCCCGCTTCGCGGTCGACCCCTCCCTTGCAGGGGGAGGTGGGGTGTGCGTCGGACGGCGCGCTCACGCTTCGCTCTCCATCACCGCGATGGCTTCTTCCTCGTCGGCGCCGAGATAGGCGGCGATCACCTTGGGGTCGTCGCGGATCTGCTGCGGCGAGCCTTCCGAGATCTTGACGCCGTAATCCATCACCACGATGTGGTCGGAGATTTCCATCACCACCGACATGTCATGCTCGATCAGCAGGATCGAGGTGCCGTGCTCGGCGCGGATGGTGAGCAGCAATTCGCTCAAGGAAGCACTTTCGCGTGCGTTCAGCCCGGCGGCCGGCTCGTCGAGGCATAGCAGCGCGGGCTCGGTGCACATCGCCCGGGCAATCTCGAGACGGCGCTGGTCGCCATAGGGCAGGTTGCCGGCGGCGTCGTCGGCGCGCTCCAGCAGGCCGATGCGCTCGAGCCAGAGTTTGGATAGATCAATCGCATCCTTCTCGGCGGCGCGCCAGGACGGCGCACCGAACAATCCCAGAAAGGTCAGGCCGGAGGCCCGCATCAGCGCGTTGTGCTGGGCGACCATCAGGTTTTCCAGCGCGGTCATGCCGGGAAACAGCCGGATGTTCTGGAAGGTGCGCGCTACCCTGGCTTGCTTGGAGATCCGGAAATCGTTCAGGCGTTCGAGCTGGATTTGCTTGCCGTCGTCGTGGGTGATCTTCAGGCTGCCGCCGCTCGGCTTGTAGAAGCCGGTGATGCAGTTGAACACCGTGGTCTTGCCGGCGCCGTTCGGGCCGATCAGGGCGGTGATCTTGCGCCGTTCGGCGCCGAAGGTGAGGTCGTTGACGGCGACGATGCCGCCGAAACGCATCGAGAGATCATCGACGTTGAGAATGCAATCGGCGCTCATCCGTGGCCCTCTTTGACGAGGTCGGAGGAGATGGCCTGGCTGTGATGCAGGAAGACGGTCGGGGCGCGGTGGCCGATCAGCCCGCGCGGCCGCCAGATCATCAGGAGCACCATGGCGAGCCCGAACACCAGCATGCGGAACTGTTCGAGCCCGCGAAACAGCTCGAAACCGCCGATCATGACCAGGGCGGCGAGCGCGACGCCGAGCTGCGAGCCCATGCCGCCGAGCACGACGATCGCCAGCACCAGCGCCGATTCGTGGAAGGTGAAGGATTCCGGGCTGATAAACCCCTGCCGCGTGGCGAAGAAGGCGCCGGCCAGGCCGCCGAACATGGCGCCGGTCGCGAAGGCCGTGAGCTTTGTCGTGGTGGTGTTGATGCCGAGCGCGCGGCAGGCGACCTCGTCCT
>JAZJYY010000158.1:0-4779 GCA_040390145.1 Pseudomonadota bacterium | reverse complement strand
GTGTAGAGGAAGCTCTCCTTGTGATGCGCCAGGCACCACTTCGCCATGATCGAGCCGCCGCGGCTGACGATGCCGGTGACGCGGTTGGCGGTGAGGTGGATGTAGGGCAGCCGCACGCCGGCGTGGATGGTGAAATAGTCGACGCCCTGTTCGCACTGCTCGATCAGCGTGTCCTTGTAGAGCTCCCAGGTCAGTTTGACCGGATCGCCGTCGCACTTTTCCAGCGCCTGGTAGATCGGCACGGTGCCGATCGGGATCGGCGCGTTGCGCAGAATCCATTCGCGCGTGGTGTGGATGTTGCGCCCCGTCGAGAGGTCCATCACGGTGTCGGCGCCCCAGCGGATCGCCCACACCATCTTGTCGACTTCCTCCTCGACCGACGAGGTCACGGCCGAGTTGCCGATATTGGCATTGATCTTGGTGAGGAAGTTGCGGCCGATGATCATCGGCTCGAGTTCGGCATGGTTGATGTTGCAGGGGATGATGGCGCGGCCGCGCGCGATCTCGCTGCGGACGAATTCGGGCGTGACGAATGCCGGCACCGCGGCGCCAAAACTCTCGCCGTCGGCGATCGCGGCTTCGGCGCGCTCGAGCTGCACCTTGCGGCCGAGGTTTTCGCGGGTGGCGACGTAGATCATCTCCTTGGTGATGATGCCGGCGCGGGCGAATTCCAGCTGGGTGATCATGTGGTCGCCTAGCCCACGCAGCGGCTTGTGATGCGCGGTGAAGGATTTTGCCGCATGCGAGGCGCCGACATTGCCATTGTCTTCCGGCTTGATGTCGCGTCCCTCGTATTCCTCGACGCCGCCGCGCTCCTTCACCCATTCGATGCGGCTGCGCGCGAGGCCGGCGTTGACGTCGATGGTGACGGTGGGATCGGTATAGGGGCCGGAGGTGTCGTAGACCGGCAAATCAGGCTCGCCGGCGCCCTTGCTCAGGATGATCTCGCGCAGGGGAACGCGCACGTCGGGCGCTTCATCGGGCGTGACCCAGATCTTTCGCGAGGACGGCAGCGGGCCGGTGGTGACGGCGGGCAACGTGGTGTCGGGGTTGGAGCGGATGTTCATGGGTTATCCTCCTTTATATTGTTGTCATTCCGGACGGTCCGCGGCGCGGACCGATCCGGAATCTGGAAGTTGTTTTGCGAGATTCCGGGTTCGCGCTGCGCGCGCCCCGGAATGACGTTGGTGAAAAGCGGCCCCCACCCGTCGCGCGCTGACGCGCGCGCCACCCTCCCCCGCAAGCGGGAGAGGGAAGGGGGAGTTCGCTGCGAGTAGTCCGTGCGAATTAAGGACGGAGGTGGAAGACACCGAAAAAGTGCGCTCCCTCTCCCGCTTGCGGGGGAGGGTTGGGGTGGGGGTGCTGCAGCAAGCGCCGGTCACGCTGCCTCCGCATTCAGCTGCAGCCACGCGCGCACCCGCCCGTCGGGGTCGGCGTTCTGCGTGACGTCGCTGACCACAGCGATGGAATCGGCGCCGGCGGCGTAGATTTCGGCGGCCTGTTCCAGCTTGATGCCACCGATCGCCACCAGCGGGATGTCGCCGATGCGCTTTTTCCATTCGCCGATTTTCGGGATGCCCTGCGGCGCGAAGCGCATCGATTTCAGCGTGGTCGGGAAGATCGGGCCGAGCGCGATGTAATCCGGTTTGGCGCGGAGCGCGGTTTCCAGTTCCTCGTCGTCATGGGTGGAAATGCCGAGCGTCAGCCCGGCCTCGCGGATCGCCGCGAGATCGGCGTCGACCAGATCCTCCTGGCCGAGATGCAGGTGCTTTGCCCCCGCCACGATGGCCGCGCGCCAGTAGTCGTTGACCACCAGTTTTGCATCCGTGCCCTTGATCACCTCGAGCGCGTCGGTGACGATCTGCAGCGCCTCGGAATCGTTGAGGTCCTTGGCACGCAGCTGAATGGTGCCGGCGCCAAGCAGCGCCAGCCGCGCCACCCAGGCGACGCTGTCGACGACGGGATAGAATTTGTCAGGATACGGCATGCCAGAACGGTGTCCCAACGACAGGGGTTGAAGGGGAGGCGAAGTCGCGGGCTTCCATCAAGCCCGCCTCGTACGCGGTGCGGCCGGCCTCGACGCCGAGACGAAACGCAGTGGCCATCGCGACGGGGTCGGCGGCTTTTGCGATGGCGGTGTTGAGCAGCACGGCGTCGTAGCCGAGCTCCAGCGCCTGCGCGGCGTGGGAGGGCGCGCCGAGGCCGGCATCGACCACCAGCGTGATGTCGGGCAGCCGGTCGCGCAGCAGCTTTAAGGCGTCGCGGTTGACGATCCCCCTGGCGCTGCCGATCGGCGCCGCCCACGGCATCACCACCTTGCAGCCGGCATCGACCAGCCGCATCGCGACCGAAAGATCCTCGGTGCAATAGGGGAACACTTCAAAGCCGTCCTTGATCAGGATGCCCGCGGCCTCGACCAGCCCGACCACGTCGGGCTGCAGCGTGTCGTTGTCGGCGATCACTTCCAGCTTGATCCAGGGCGTGCCGAACAATTCGCGCGCCAGTTTTGCGGTGGTCACCGCCTCGCGCACGCTGCGGCAGCCCGCGGTGTTCGGCAGCACCGTGACGTCGAGCTCGCGGATCAGCGACCAGAACGCATCGCCGGTCTTGCCGCCCGCGGCCTCGCGCCGCAGCGCCACCGTGACGATGCCGGCGCCGGAGGCGCGGATCGCATTCTGCATGATCGCCGGCGACGGATACAGCGCGCTGCCGATGAGGAGGCGCGAGGTGAAGGTTTTGCCGTAGAAGTTCAGCATGGCGTTGGTGTTCCCACACAAACAATTGTCGTCCCCGCGAAGGCGGGGATCCAGTACGCCGGGAAGCCGGCGATTGAACCGAGAGGGCGCGGCGTACTGGGTCGCCCGGTCAAGCCGGGCGATGACAGCGGAGTGTAAATACGGTGCGCTCCCTCGCCCCGCTTGCGGGGAGAGGGTCGGGGTGAGGGGGAGTCTCCGCGGGGACGGTGAGAGTTGGACTCGTGGAGAGTCCCCCTCACCCGATCGCTTCGCGATCGACCTCTCCCCGCAAGCGGGGCGAGGTGAAGGAAGAGCGTCGCATCCATCATCCTCACCCTCCCTGCCGCGGCGTGATGATTTCGATTTCGTCGCCGCTCTTGAGCGGCGTGTCCGCCCATTTGCTTTTCGGCAGCACGTCGTAATTCACGGCGATGGCGAAATGGCTGCCTTCGTATTCGAGCTCGCCGAGCAGCGCGTCGACGCTTTCAGACACAATCTCGCGAGGTTCGCCGTTGACGGTTACGCGCATTGCATCACCTCATTATCGATCTGGCCGCGCTCGACATAGGCCAGGGTCAGTTCCGCCAGTGCCGGCGCGATCAGGAAGCCGTGGCGGTAGAGTCCGTTGACCGTGATGCGCTGCGCGTCGACCGCGATGCGCGGCAGATTGTCAGGGAAGGCCGGGCGCAGGCCGGAGCCGAACTCGAGGATGCGCGCTTCGGCGAACGCCGGATGCACCGCATAGGCGGCGCCGAGCAGTTCCAGCGCGGAGCGGACGCTGACGCCGGTGTCCTCGGATTCGATCGAGGTCGCGCCCAGCATGAAGAGGTTGGCCTCGCGCGGGATCACGTAGAGCGGCCAGCGCGGATGGATCAGCCGCACCGGGCGCGCCAGTTTGATCTCGTCGGTCTCGATCAGAATCAATTCGCCCTTGACGCCGCGCAGTTCCGGCTGGGTGTCGCGCGCGGCGAGGCCGCGGCAGTCGATCACGAGGCCGTCGAGTTCGCCCGGCGCGGGCTCGCTGTTGAAGCGAATGGTGCCGCCGGCGGCGATGATCCGTTCGTGCAGTTTCGGCAGCACGCGGCGCGGCTCGACATGGCCTTCGTCGGCGAAAAACAGCGCGTCGCGAAAACGGCCTTCGAGCGAGGGTTCGAGTTCGGCCAGGGCCTGGGCATCGAGCCGCTGGTGGCCGGAGGTGAGTCTTGCAAAGCGCTCGAAATCGTTGCGCTCGCGGCTGTGCGCCACGACCAGCGAGCCGTTGAACGGCGTATCCGGCAATTCGCGGCGCCACAGGTCGAGCGCGCGCAGACCGAGCCTTGAGATCACAGGTTCGGCGATCTCGCTCTCGCAATACGGCGCCAGCATGCCGCCGGCCCAGTGGCTGGTGGAGAGCATCATCGCTTGGTCGCTGCGCTCGTGCAGCGTGACGTCATGGCCGGCCTGTGCGAACAGCAACGCCTGCCACGCGCCGGCAATGCCGGCGCCGATGACGGAAACGGGGGAATCCCCCCTGGAAGCTGCGGGCAAGGGCCCGCGCTGGAACTTCGAACTCTGGTACATCCCTGTCCCTTCGCCGGCATGACCCGGATCAGGTTCAAAGGGTCACCGCGGTCTCTCCCGCTGCGAACAGCGATCGAGCGTGCGGTATCTCAGCTCCTCATCGGAGCTCCCCTCGGAACAGCTCTAATGTAAGCCGATGGCGCGGAGTGTCAACGCGCGCGATGCCGCTTTACACGGACTTGCGACACGGGAACCTGTTCGGCGCGGGCGTCCCAGAACCCGTCAACTGCCGCGGCCTGCTGATGCCGGCTGCCGGCGAGCCGCTGCCGCTTGGCCGCGAAATAATAGCCGCCGGCGTAGTAGCCGACGGCGCGGTTGGCGTCGCCGTTGGCGGCGCGCCAGGCCCCGGCCAGGTATTTCACCGCATAAGTGAGGTTGGTGTTGGGATCGCGGAGTCCCGCGGCATCGCCGCTGTAGCCGAGGCCGCGCGCGGTCGCGAGCTTGATCTGCATCAGCCCGATGGTGCCGCCGCGCCCGACCAGAT
>JAZJYY010000157.1:0-13885 GCA_040390145.1 Pseudomonadota bacterium | reverse complement strand
CGATCTGGTTCAGCGGCCAGTTCCACGGCGTGATCATGCCGATGACGCCGACCGGCTCGCGCACCACCATGGCGGAGCCGACCGGCTCCTCGAAATGGTAGTTCTTCAGCACTTCCAGCGTGGAGGCGATGTGGCCGAGGCCGGCGCCGGCCTGCAGCTTCTCCGCCATCGGCAGCGGCGCGCCCATCTCGTCGGACACGGCGGCGCCGATGTCCTTCATGCGGGTCTTGTAGACCTCCATGACCCTCGTGAGCAGCGCGACGCGCTCCTCGCGGCTGGTCTGCGAATAGGTCTCGAAAGCGCGCCTGGCGGCGGCGACCGCCTTGTCGACGTCGGCCTTGGACCCCAACGCAACCTCATACATCGCCTCTTCCGTCGCCGGATTGACGACCGGGGTGGACTTCTTGACGGCGGGATCGACCCAGGCGCCATCGATGTAGAATTGCATGCGGTTGACCATCGGAAACCTCTTGTCTCTAGGGTTGTCTTGGGGGGCATTTGGAGAGGGAACGGAGCGTTCGGCAGGCATCCTTGCACGAAAGCCGGGGGAATTGAACCCGCCATATGCGGGACGCCGCGTTGCGGCAGGCGCGGAATATAGGGTGAGGTGCGTGATGGAAGCAAGACGCGAGCACTTGCGCGCGCTGAGAGAGCCCCCACCCTAGCCCTCCCCCGCAAGCGCGGGAGAGGGGACCGACCGCACTGGCTGCACGATTGGTGCAAAGCCAAAAGCATCCATGCGGCGCATCTTTACAATAGTCCCAGTCGTAACGCGATGCCGCCGATCCCAAACACGGTGAGCCCCCTCTCCCGCACTTGCGGGGGAGGGTTGGGGTGGGGGCCGGCTCCGTCGGAAAATTAAACCGCCATTTTCCGGTGCCGCACCGGCCCGCCCGCCGTCAGGCTTTCCGCCGCATCGATGATGGCGTTGGCGTCCATGCCGTGGTGTTTGTAAAGGTCGCCGATGGTGCCAGTCTGCCCAAAGTGCTCGACGCCGAGCGCCTCGACGCGGTGGCCGCGCACGCTGCCGAGCCAGCCCAGCGTCGCCGGATGGCCATCGATCACGGTGACGATGCCGCAGTCGCGCGGCAGCGGCGCCAGCAGTTTTTCGATGTGGCTGAGGTGTTGCACCCCGCGGCGGTCGCGGCGCAGTTTGCGCGCCGCGGTCCAGCCGGCATGCAGCCGGTCGGCCGAGGTCACCGCGAGCAGGCCGACATCCCGGCGGCTCTCGCCGATCAGGCCGATCGCCTCGATCGCCTCCGGCGCCACCGCGCCGGTATAGGCGATCACGGCCTCGCAGTTCTCGCCGGGCTTGCGCAGCCAGTAGGCGCCGTCGGTGATGCCGCGTTGCAACTCCGGCGTCATGATCCGCTGCGGCTGGTCGACCGTGCGGGTCGACAGCCGCAGATAGACCGAGCCCCCCTCGCCCGTGCCCTCGCGCTGCATATGCTCAAAACCCCAGCCCATGATCACGGCGAGTTCATCGACGAAGGCCGGCTCGAACGACGCGAGGCCGTCCTGCGCGATGCCGATCAAGGGCGTCGCAATCGACTGATGCGCGCCGCCTTCCGGCGCCAGCGTAATGCCCGACGGCGTCGCCGCCACCATGAAGCGCGCATCCTGATAGCAGGCGTAGTTCAGCGCATCGAGGCCGCGCTGGATGAAGGGATCGTACAAAGTGGCGACCGGCAGCAGCCGTTCGCCGTTGATGGCATGCGACAGCCCCAGCGCCGACATCAGGATGAACAGGTTCATCTCGGCGATGCCGAGCTCGATGTGCTGTCCCGTGGGCGAAAAGTCCCAGTTGAAGGTCGACGGGATTTTTTCGCTGCGGAACAGGTCGGCCTTTTCGGCGCGCGCGAACAGCCCGCGGCGGTTGACCCAGGCGCCGAGATTGGTCGAGACGGTGACGTCGGGCGACGCGGTGACGATGCGCGCGGCAAGCTCGCTGTCGCCGCGCGCGAGTTCGTTGAGCACCAGGCCAAAGCCCTGCTGCGTCGACATCTGCGGTGACGGCTTGAACGACAGCCGCTCCGGCACCTCGATCACGGGCGCCGTCAGCCGGCGGCGGCCGTCGCGGTTGAACGGCGCTTCCGCCAGGAAAGCCTCCAGCACCGCCGGATCCTGCGCCAGGCCCTCGAACTTGTCCCACTCATGACCGGTGCGAATGTTCTGCACGCCGCGCCACTTCTCCATCTGGGTCGGCGTCATCAGGCCGGCATGGTTGTCCTTGTGGCCCTGGAACGGCAGGCCGACGCCCTTGATGGTGTAGGCGATGAAGCAGACCGGGCGGTCGTGGTCGATCGACTCGAACGCCTCGATCATGCTGGACATGTCGTGGCCGCCGAGATTGGACATCAGCGCGAGCAACTCGTCGTCGCTGCGCCGCGCGATCAGCTGCGACACCGCGCCCTGGTCGCCGATCTCGTCGTCGAGGTGTTTTCGAAAGGCCGCGCCGCCCTGGAAACACAGCGCCGCATACATCGCGTTCGGGCAGGCATCGATCCAGTTTTTCAGGGCTTCGCCGCCGGGCTCGGCGAACGCGGCCTGCATCAGCCGTCCGTATTTCACGATCACCACGTCCCAGCCAAAATTGCGGAACATGGATTCGAACTTTTCCCAAAGCCCCTCGCGCACCACGGCATCGAGGCTCTGCCTGTTGTAATCGACCACCCACCAGGTGTTGCGCAGGCCGTGCTTCCAGCCCTCCAGCAGCGCCTCGAAGATATTGCCCTCGTCCATCTCGGCATCGCCGACCAGCGCGATCATCCGCCCCTCCGGGCGGTCCTTCATCCAGCCATGCGCCTTGACGTAATCCTGCACCAGCGAGGAGAACAGCGTCTGCGCCACGCCGAGGCCGACCGAGCCGGTGGAGAAGTCGACGTCATCGGTATCCTTGGTGCGCGAAGGATAGGACTGCGCGCCCTTGAACCCGCGAAAGTTTTCCAGCTTGTCGCGGGTCTGGTGCCCGAAAAGATACTGGATGGCGTGGAACACGGGGCTGGCGTGCGGCTTCACCGCGACGCGATCCTCCGGCTTCAGCACCGAGAAATACAGCGCCGACATGATATTGGCGAGCGAGGCCGACGATGCCTGGTGGCCGCCGACCTTCAGCCCGTCCGCATTGGGCCTGATGTGGTTGGCGTGATGGATCGTCCACGACGACAGCCACAGCACCTTGCGGGCCAGCGCGGACAGGGTTTCAAGGCGAGCGGGATCGATCGGCATGGCAATACTCCCGGCAGGGCGAAATATTGGGGAATGGTAGCGCCTTGGCCGTCGTCAAAAATCTCAAATTTCCGCGACATACCTGCCAATATTGGGATAAAATCCCAATAGATCGCCCTCTGAACCGAGTTCATCCCAATGCACAGCCTCGACGCCATCGACCGCAAGATTCTCGCCCAATTGCAATCCGACGGTCGTACCACCATGCAGGAACTCGCCGACAAGGTCGGCCTCTCGGTGTCGCCGTGCCACCGCCGGGTCAAGCTGCTGGAACAACGTGGGGTCATCACCCGCTACATCGCCACCGTCGACCAGAAATCGCTTGGTCTCCACGTCAGCGTCTTCATTTCGATCAAGCTGGCGCGGCAGAAGGAGGAAGACCTCAACCGCTTTGCCAAGGCGATCTCGAAATGGGACGAGGTGCTGGAATGCTATCTGATGACCGGCAACCGCGACTATTTGCTGCGCGTGGTCGCTGCGGATCTATCGTCCTATGAAGCGTTCCTGAAAAACAAGCTCACGCGGCTCGACGGCATCGCCTCGATCGAGTCCAGCTTTGCGCTGAGCCAGGTCAAATATTCCATTGCGCTGCCGGTCTGAGGTCAAATCACGTTCCGACTGTTGAATGCCGGCAACACTTCACGCCAATATTACCAGCGTCACAATCGCGCCGCACGAAAAGCTCAATCGAAAACGCAAGGTCCGCCATTCGACGCAAATCAGGGGACACTGAATGCGACAGGGGCGAGTTTCACTAAATGACGATGGGCAACCGGATGGATACACTTTCTTCTTTCAGATCGCGACCGACGGCGAGCGGCGCGCCTGTTGTGTCAAGGTTGACGCACCTGACATGCAGGAAGCGTCGGCCTTGTTTCGGGAGAAATGGCCCGTCATCGAGTCGATGGCGCGCGACGGCATCAAGGCGGGAACCGTCGACGACGGTGTCATCACGCTCGTGATGCCTTGATTGCTTTTGTAGGATGGGTAGAGCGAAGCGAAACCCATCGACACTTGCCGGAAAGGTGATGGGTTTCGCTGTCGCTCTACCCATCCTACGGCCGAACTCTCAGAGCACCTTCCGCTTCGCCAGGTTGCGCATCAATTCGCCGATGCCGAAGGTCCAGGGCTCGCACTGGTCGCTGGTGCGCATGCGGTTGACCAGCTTGCCGAGCTGCGGCGCGGAAATCGTGACGATATCGTCGCGCTTGTGCGTAAACCCCTCGCCCGGCGCATCGCGGTCTTTTACGGGTGCGAACATGGTGCCGAGGAACAGCGCGAAACCGTCGGGATATTGATGCACCGGCCCGATGGTCTGGGCGACCAGGTCGGTGGGATCGCGGCTGATCTTGCTGATCGACGAATGGCCGTCGAGGACAAAGCCGTCCTGCCCTTTCACCGTCAACCCGACATCCATCCGCCTGACGTCGTCGAGCGAGAAACTGCCGTCGAACAGCCGCAGCAGCGGGCCGACGGCGCAGGAGGCATTGTTGTCCTTGGCCTTCGACAACAGCAGCGCCGAGCGACCCTCGAAATCGCGCAGATTGACATCGTTGCCGAGCATCGCGCCGACGATCGCGCCGCGGCTCGACACGACAAGCACCACCTCCGGCTCCGGATTATTCCAGGTCGATTTCGGGTGCAGGCCGGCATCCATGCCGGTTCCGACCGAGGACAGCGTCGGCGCCTTGGTGAACACTTCGGCGTCGGGACCGATGCCGACCTCGAGATACTGGCTCCAGGCGTTCTGATCGATCAGCACCGCCTTCAGCTTCATCGCTTCCGGCGAGCCCGGCTTGAGTTTTGTGAGGTCGTCGCCGACCAGCCGCACCACTTCCTTGCGGATCGCTTCCGCCGAGGCCGGGTTGCCGCGCGCCCGCTCCTCGATCACGCGCTCCAGCATCGAGATCGCGAAGGTGACGCCTGCCGCTTTCAACACCTGAAGATCGAGCGGCGCAAGCAACCAGGGTTTTGTCGTGTCGCGGCGATCGGGCGGCGTATTGGCAACGATGCTGTCGAGATCGCCGATCCGTGTCCCCGCAACTCCACGCAGCGCGTCCGCCGGATTGGCCTCCTCGCAGAGGGCGCTGACGGTGGAGAAGCGCGCGCTGACATCGAACACGGCGTCAGGACGAACCGCGACGACGGCCGGGCCTGCCAGATCAGGCATCCAGACCCGCCCCACCAGCGTGCCGCCGGCGCCGTCTTCCGGCAGGACGTCCTTTGAGGTCAGCGCGATCATGTTCCGTCTCCCCTTCGATTGATTTTATCCACTCTACCGTGATGGCTTCAACATTGGCCAGACCGGCAAATGGTGTCCGCCTCAATGCGGAATATCTGCCAGCCGCCACACCCCGAGGCTCTTGTCGCGCCAGCCGCCGCCGGCCTCCTGGCAATTCTCGTTGAGCAGTTCAACCGGCGGCCCCCAATTGAACGGCGCGCGTTCGAAATTCAGCGCCCGCCAGTCGCCGTCCTCGCAGTCGGTGTTTTCATGCCATTCCGGAAACGTGGTCGCGATCAGCCATACCGCGCCGGACGTCCGAAAATTCGTCACCGCACGCGCGATATTCGAAAACGACAAATGCACGAGGCAGTCGCGGCAAAGGATGGCATCGCACCGCGGCAGCGGATCCATGGTGATATCGGCGAGATGATATTCTCCGCTGACTTCGCCCGACGCCGCGTGGCCCTGCAGCCGCGCGATCAGCTCGGGCACGATGTCGATCCCGATATAGCGCACGCCGAGATCGGCGTGGTTGATCCAGCCGGCATCGCCGCAGGGCGCATCGAGCAACGAGGCCACGCCGAGTTTCCTGAAAAGCCCTGACAATTCCGCGCGCAGCACCGCGGTGGCGTCCAACTCCGAGCCGAGCCCCGAGGTGGAAGCCTCAGCGCCCCACAGATTGGTGTCATGGATACGCCGAAAGCGCTGTTGCAGATCGAGACCCGCGAAGGATTCGCGGTCATCGACAAAGCGCTGATGCGCGAGCACGGGCGGACGATCGGAATCATCAGGGGGCACGACTACCGCCACGGCTCGACGATGATCTTGGTGTGCCGCTCCGGATTGGCGAGATCGGCGAACGCCTGGGCAACGCCATCGATCCCGACGGTCGCGGTGACCAGCGCGGCGGCGTCGACCTCGCCTTCCGCGATCAGGCGCAGGGAATGGGCGAATTCGTCGGGGGTGTAGCCCAGCACATATTGAACGTTGAGCTCCTTCATGATGCCGAGCATCGGTTCGGAGCGGTCGGTTTCCATGCAGACGCCGACCACGACGATGCGGGCGTCGCGCGGCGCGCCCTCGAACACCTGCTGGATCAGGCCGGGGATCCCGACGCATTCGAAGATCAGCGCGGGTTTGAGCGCCGGCAGCAAGGCCTGCAGCGGCGGTCGCGCCGCCTTCTGCTCCGGCGACATCGCGGCGTGCTCGGCCCACGTCGCATAAGGCTGCGAGCGCGCGGGATCGACGACGATGTCGGCACCCATTTTCTCCGCCAGCGCGCGGCGCGCCGGGGAATAATCCGCGGCGACGATCGGGTGCAACCCCTTCAGCTTCAGCGCCGCGATCACCGCGAGCCCAACCGGGCCGCAGCCGATCACCAGCGGCACCTCGTCGCCCCTCGCATTGGCCTTGGCGACGGCGTGTACACCGACCGCGAGCGGTTCGGTCAGCGCCGCGTGCTCCGCCGAGAGGCCATTCGGCACCTCCAGCAACAGCGCCTCGCTGAGCAGCATGCGTTCGGCATAGCCGCCGGGATTATCGTTGGAATAGCCGATGCCCTGCGGGCCCTCGGCCGTCAGCAGCGCCGGCAGCGAGCAGACCCGGGTGCCGGCTTTCAGCCTGCGCGCCGTGCCCGGCCCGTAATCGAGGATCTCGCAGCAGAATTCATGGCCGAACACGATGTCGCGGGAAAGATCCATCGGCTTGCGGCCGGGAAAGTGCTTTGCCAGTTCGACCATGCGATGCGCATGCTTGCGGGCATGCAGGTCGGAACCGCAGATGCCACAGGCCAGCGTCCTGACCAGCACCTGCCCCGCCGCCGGCTTCGGCTCCGGCAGCGTATCGACCACGATCTCGCCGTTCCGGAAGATGGCTGCGCGCATCGGCGTTTCCCTCGCGTTCTTGTTATTGTCAGGCTTTAGCCTGAGGCCTCACCACGTATAGCGCGCAAGGCCCTTCCCGGCATAGGACCGCGTGACCTCGGAGAACTCGCCTTCGAAGGTGGCGGCGGCGGACCAGCCGTTCAGCCATTTCATCTCGGCGGATGCCGTGGTCAGCGCGGCGTCGCGGGCCTGCGCCGCGCCGTTGACGACGAAGGCTGCCCCCGGCAGCGTCTGGAACACCGGGGTGATGCTGCGGTCGGTATTGAAATTATGCGCCCAGGCGGCGCGGCCGCGCAGCGTCAGGATCGTATTTTGAATCGCGAACGATTTGTCGGTGCGGATGCCGAGTTCGGAGCGCGACGCCGTGACGTCCCTGGCGGCGTAGTTCAGCGCAAAGGTATTGGCACCCGACACCACCTGCTCGGCATAGGCAGGCAGTTGATAGGTGGTGAACTGACCCGCGGCATAGGGCGTGACGCCCATCCATGGGGCCACGAAACGGTAGCCGCCCTCGACGCGGCCGGACCACGCATTGGCGTTGAACTGCGCGCGCAGGCGGTCGATCCCGGCAACGGTGACGGTGCGATCCGTCGTCACGTCCTGCCAGGCATAGGCGGCGGCTACCGTTACATAGGCCGGACCGATCGTGTGGCGCACGAAAGCCCCGGCCTGGAACAGATCCGAGCGCCCCGAGCCGAACCCGTTGACGGCAAAGCTGGTGCCGCCGCCGGCCAGCGCAAACCCGGCCAGGGTGGCCGGCGAAATCCGGTAATCCGCGCCGGCGGCAAAGCCGAACGCACGCGCTGTGGCGGTGTTGGATCCCAGCGCTGTGTTGCCATCGGTGGAGCTGCCGCCGCCATAGGCCGCGCCCCACACGCTCCAGCGCGGATCGAACAGATCGTTGCGCGCGACGTCGGCCTTGGTCGGGAACTTGGCGAAGGCATCGCGCGCTGCAGCCGGCCGCTTTGCCGCATACGCGTTGACGCTGTCGAACGTCTCAGCGAACGGCAATACGCCGCCGGAAGCGGAGCCAAAACCACCGCGGCCGGCAACAAGGGGATCGGTCAGCACACCGAGGAACTGATTCATCGCATCGAAGGTGGCCTGCTGCGATCCTGTCGCAGTTTCGCCTGCCACCTGAGACAGCCCGCCGGAGGACAATCCGGCGAATGCCACCGGGATACTACCATTGGCATTGAAGAAGCTCCCCAGCGCCCTGTTCACATTCTGCTGGTCGACGTTCAGCTTCGACTTCGCCGCGTAATCCAGCACCAGATCGAGATAGGCATGGGTGGGATCATAGCTGAGCGTTGCCACGAAACCCGCGGGAAGCCTCTGCGGGTCGACGCCGGCGAAGGCGCCGCTGTGCCCGCCGGCCGCGGTGAGGATTGCATATCGCGGCAGGACGATGCTGCCCGCCGCGAACGATGTGCCCACCGTGCCGTTCAGCGTCGAGATGCCCGTCACGACGGCAAAGGTCGACGTCGTGGAGTTGAGCTGTACGAGATAGAGCGCGCCCGACTGGAATGCGAGATTGCCAGCCACCATCATCGAGGAGCCGGGAGTGGCGTTGCCGGGTCGAAAAATGCCGCCGCTGGCGATCACCGAGTTGCCGACGGTGCCGGCGCCCATCAGCACGGCGTTGGCGTTGACCGTGGTGAGGCTGGACGAGGCGATCGAGCCTTCGATATCGAGCACGCCGCCAAACACCCCGGTCGTGCCGGTATAGATATTGACGCCCGAGAGGATCATCGCGCCGCTGCCGACCTTCTCCAGCGCCCCCGGCCCGGCCGGCGAGCAGCCGCAGGGGTCGAAGTCGGCGATCACGCCGCTGACCTCGCTGGACCGGTTATTGCCGCCGGTGATCAGGGTATTGTTGGCGCCGATGTAATAGCTTCCTGCGCCGCCGATCGAACCGGCATTGATTCGTCTGTCGTTGTCCGGACCCCGGCTGCCCGAGAAGTCGACGACGCTGCCGGCCTCGGTTTCAAATCGCGCGGTGCCGCCATCGCTGCGGCCGAAGAAGAAGGTCGCGCTGTTGTTGCTCGTGGTGATGAAGGCATTGCCTGCGGTGCTCTGGTTCAGAAACGCCATGCCGAACGTGCTGGAGTTGATGATCACGGCATCTCCAGCCGTGCTGTGGTTGGCGAAATCGAGCACACCCGAGTCGGTGTTGGTAATGGTCGCGCTGCCGGCGCTGCTGCGGTCCAGGAAGTGCACCTGACCGAAATCATGGTTGGAAATCGAGGCGAGCGCGGTACCGGCGATGCTCTGCGAATTGAAAAATACCAGCCCGTCGTCCCTGTTGATGATCCTGGCGTTCTCCAGCGTGGCGCGGTCATTGAATACAACGAAGCCGAAGCCCGCATTGTTGATGGTAGCGGTGCCGCCGCGGCTGAAATCGCTGAATGCGATGACGCTGGTCCCGATCCCGCCGGCGACGTTGTTGATGGTCGCATTGTCGGCGGTGCTGTCGTTGAAGAAATTCGTGCTGGAGCCGATGGCGTTGTTGATCGTCGCGGTACCGGCCGAAGACGTCACGCGAAACTCGACCGAGCCGCCGGTCTCGTTGTCGATCGTCATCGTGCCGGCGCTGGTCGAATTGCGGAAGATCGTCACGCCGCCCAACTCATTCGTGACCGACGCAATGCCTGATGTGTTGGCATTGACGATATCGAATATGCCCTCGTTGGTGACGGCGCCGACGATGCTTGCCTGCGTCGCAAGCGTGCCCAATTGCAGCGTCGCGCAGGCGCAAATCGTGGTGCCGCCGCTGTAGGTATTGGTTCCGGCCATGATGACGGAGCCGAACAGACCAAATCCAACAATGGTCAGTTTGCCCGAGCCGCCGCTGCCGTCGGTGATATTGCCAGATAGCGTCACCGGAAAGCCGATGCTTTCGATCGTGCTGCCCGCCGCTGTATTATTGATCCTGAAGTTGTTGCTGATGGCGAGATTTGGGGCAGCCCCCTGCAAAGTTCCGTCCTCGAGCGTGACTACGCCGGTGCCGAGCGCCGTGTTGCTGACAACCCCCAACGTTCCGAGTCCGCTGACGGTGGTGCCGCCCGAATAGCTATTGTTGCCGACAAGCGCCAGATAGCTGTTACCAAGGAGTTGCACCTGGACACCCGCGACCGATTCTCCGATGTTGTTGGCAATCGTCATCGATTGGCCGGCGTTCGCGTTGTTGATGACGCCGCCGCTGGGTCCGGCTCGACTGAAATTAATGTCCGCGCCGCTGATCACATATGCTTGCGAATTCGAACTGAACGTCCAGGAATCCGGTGCAATGGGACCGCCCGATAGCGGCAAGTTGGTCGCCCCCGTCGTTGCGAAGATTGCGGATTGGCCCGCGACCACCGGCGGTGCGCCAGCGGGCGGATTTCCCCAGTTGGTTTGCAGATGATAATTGAACGTGGCAGTCGTACTGCCGGAACCACCCCAGGTAAAATCCTGCGCCTGCGCGGTGGAAATCGATATCAGGCTCGCAACCGCCAGCAACTGCCCACGTGCCAGCGCACGGACACCCCGCCGTAGCCGGCCTCCCTCCCTCAATGGCAACTGAAAACGCAACGCCAACCCCATAGCCCGGTCGCCCAGCGCTCTGCGGCGCCGCCCTGGACTCAGGCTAGCATGGGTGCCCCCGTACTCTTACGATTCGCAGCGAAATCTGATGATTGATCTCGAACACGTGGTGTTTTTAGCCTCTACTGTTGCTCGCACGCAACGCTATAGCGGCCAGTAGTCTCACGCAGTGCACGATTCAGCCAAAGGGATCACGCGTTCGGCGACGACTCGCCCTCGACCGCCAGCAGCTGCGAGCGCCTGACCCGTTCGCGATGCGCGGTGTAGAGGCCGCTGCCGACGATGAAGACGGCGCCGGTCACGGTCCAGATGTCGGGCACCTCGCCGAACACCAGGAAGCCGAGAAAGCTGACCCACAGCAACTGGGTGTAGGAAAACGGCGCCAGCACCGAGGCGTCGGCGTAGCGAAATGCCAGCACCACGATCCACTGACCGGCGGTTGAAGCGACGCCGATGAAGACGCCGAAGGCGATGTCGTGCCAGGTCGGAGCAACCCAGACGAACGGCACCAATACCGAGAGAATGCACAGCCCCGCGATCGACGACCAGGCCATCGTGGTAATGACGTGTTCGCGCCCGCTCATCATGCGCGTCATGATCAGCGTGCAAGCCCATGCCATCGCCGATATCAGCGGGAAAAACGCCGCGGCATGAAACGCCGAGGTGCCCGGCCGCAGGATGATCAGCACCCCCATCAACCCGACCGCGGTCGCCAGCCAGCGCCGCACGCCGACCTTTTCGGCAAGGAAGAAGATCGACAGCGCGGTGACGAACAGCGGCGCCACGAATCCGGTGGCGGAGGCTTCGGCGATCGGCAGATAGCGCAGGCCGGTGATGAAGAACAGCGATGACCCAAGCAGCGCTGCGCCGCGCATCAAGTGAAGTCCGAGGCGATCGGTGCGCAAGGCGAACAGCGGCGAGCCCGGCACCATCGCCGGCGACATGATCAGCGCGAACACCAGGAATCTGATCCAGGCGATCTCGATCGACGGCAGCGTCGCCGACAGATATTTTGCCGTGACGTCCGATGCGCCGAGGAACACGGTCGAGGCGAGGATCAGTGCGATGCCCTTGAACGGATGGTCGGCGCGCGCGGGCGCCTTGCGCGCGGCGGGCTTTTTCTCGGGCAACGGCAAGGGAACGCTGTCCAGCCTGGCGGCTACGGCGGGGGGCGGTGTCACGGGCAATCTCGAAGGCAATAATTTCGATTCGGGCGAGCCTCTAACAACGCCAATTGAGGGGAATCGACAAGGCACGAAACCGGGACGCCGATATGCGCGATTGCGCGCGGCGTGCCGCCGCAGCAATGGAGCCCCGCTGCAACACTTTGTTAAGAACTGTGTTCCGCTACAGCATCGGCAGACCGCGCGGTTTGGGACCGCGCGGGAACACCCTGTCGAGGGCTGTGATGTCGTCGTCGCTGAGCACCAGTTCGCCGGCGGCGGCGTTGTCGGCGGCATGGTCCGCGGTTCCGGCTTTCGGAATCGCCAGCACCGATGGCCGGCGCGTCAGAAACGCCAGCGCGACTTGGCGCGGCGATGCGCCATGCGCGTCGGCGATCGCCTGCAGCGCTTCGCCGGCCGTGCTGCGCGCGGATGGAAAATCATTGTGACCGAACGGCGAATAGGCCACCACGGCAACGCCGTTCTGCTCGCACCACGGAATCACCGCGTGCTCGATGGCGCGTTCCTGCAGATGGTAGAGCACCTGATTGCAGGCGATCTTGCCCTTGCCGGCGACAGCGAGCAATTCGTTGAGGTCGTCGGTGTCGAAATTGCTGACGCCCCAGCTGCGGATTTTTCCCATGGCCACCAGCTCTTCGAATGCCGCGACGGTTTCCTGAAGCGGATAGGATCCGCGCCAGTGCAGCAAATAGCAATCGAGCCGGTCGGTCTTCAGCCGCGCCAGCGAGCGTTCGCAGGCAGTGATGGTGCCGCGCCGCGATGCGTTGCTCGGCAGCACCTTTGAGACCAGGAACACCGCGTCGCGCCGCCCGGCGATCGCTTCGGCCACCACCGGCTCGGCATCGCCATACATCTCGGCGGTATCGATATGGCTCATGCCGAGATCGAGGCCGCGGCGCAGCGCCGCGACCGCGTTCTTGCGATCGCCGCGATCGATGTACCAGGTGCCCTGCCCGATCACGGACACATCGGGGCCGTTGCTGCCGAATTTTCGCGTTTGCAAGATCGCCTCGTTCGCCGGAGTAGCCGCTGGGTGCAGCTTAGACGAACAGGCCACCGCTGTCCCGCTGGAACCAGCGAACCCGGAGTGCGATACATTCAAGTCGAGGCCGCGCGCTTACCTCGCCCCGCTTGCGGGGAGAGGTCGAAGCCGTAGCGCAGCGAAGGCTTCGGGTGAGGGGGAGCCTCGCCAAGGGTAGCTCTCGCGACCTCCACCAGCCGATGGTCCCCCTCACCCGAAATCCGCTGTCGCGAATTTCGGCCTCTCCCCGCAAGCGGGGCGAGGTGAAGGGCCGCCGCGCGTCGGTCTTAGAAATTGCCCGCCGGCGACTTGTTCGGGATGCCGTCGATCGGGCATTCGTCGGTGCCTGCGGTCGGCCGGGTCATCGCCTCGACCATCTCGCGCGTGCCTTCCGGATCGGATATCCACTTCGAATAGAAATCGTAGGGACAGGCGGCCATACCCTTGTCGCTTTCGCCGGAGTTGATCATGCCGGTATAGCCGCGATGAACCAGCTTGTAGAGGTGGTTCTGCGACTGGCCGTGGCGGCGGAAATCGCGGATCAGATGCTTCGACAGCGCCGCATACTGGATGCCGTATTCCTCCTCGCCGGTTTCGCCCAGCGTGCGGCCGTCGAAGCCGATGATCGCGGAGTGACCGAAGTAGGAATAGACGCCGTCGAAGCCCGCGGCATTGGCGACCGCGACATAGACATTGTTGGCCCAGGCCATCGCCTTGGAAATCAGGATCTGCTGTTCCTTGGCCGGATACATGTAGCCCT